>JBNLGQ010000024.1:0-199565 GCA_050306135.1 Gammaproteobacteria bacterium | reverse complement strand
AATGGTGCCCAGGGGCGGAATCGAACCACCGACACGGGGATTTTCAGTCCCCTGCTCTACCGACTGAGCTACCTGGGCGTTTTGACTGTCTCGAAGCGAGTGCTCGATGCAGATTTTTGGAAAGCGCGTATTAAATAGAGTTGTGCGGCTCGAGTCAAGTAAGATTTAAAAATCATAATATAAAAAAATGATCATTAAAAACACCAGCACTTTACCGGACATTTGATTCTGAAGGTTATGAACATCTTTAGATAAGATACAAGCCACCCCAAAATTGAGGCGGCTTGATAAATAAAACAGTTATACCAGGAATAGCAATTACTTCATGATCTTTCTTCTACGAGAAAATCCTAATCCTGCCAGTCCCAAGGCAAACAGAGAAATTATTGCTGGCTCAGGAACTGGAGGAGGTGGTGGTTCATTAATATAAAAGTTATCCAAACCAAAACAGTATGCATTAGCAGATGTAAAAGTAGCTGACAACAATCCATCAAACTCATTACCTAACAACAACCGTTCAATGCCATCACCAGGTGCCCCAGTAGATATATAGTCAATCCCCCAATCACTTGAAGGAAGCAGCTCAGAATAGCCACTATTCGTAGCAATATAAGAACGCTCGAGTCCAGTTGCTGCCCCTCCTCCTACAGTTGTATTAGAGGTTAAGTCTATATAATTTAAATCAAACAGCGAGCCATCTACCATAGAAATAACCATCGAATCTAAAACATCCCAGTGTGCATGGATAACACTATTTTCTATTTCTGGATGGCTGAATGAATCATAGTAGCGACCAACAATTCCATCCCCCCCGACAAAGTCAAATTTAACCCCATCTTCAATATAGTAATCCACATTACTATAATATAAAGGAGACATGGTATCGCTTGTTGAAACACTTGTACCATCTGATAAGAAAGCTGTCCCCCCAGCAAAATCAATTATAACCGCACTAGAAATGCCAGAGTAAACCAGTCCAAGTAATAAAATAATTTTTAATACATTTTTCATGAATCTACCCCTTTTTGTTTAAGACATAATATATAAGGCAAGATTTAAGCCGTCATAAACATAACCTAGATGGCAAGCCAAATTTTTTTTGGAACTTCAACATAGTGAATTTTTCACCACCAAAATTGTAAAAATTTTTTACGATTTAGATTGCTGGTTTGTCAGGAAATTTTACATCACACCTGGGCATTGTTGGCAGTCATCAACCGCCTATACCCATAGAACGTTGCGCTCGGACTTTCTTCCTTGATGATCAGCTTTCGGTGCTCCACTGCAGAGTAATACGTCCTTCTATCATTAGTTCACCACTTAGCAGTAGCTTGTAGCTTCGAATATGGAATCACTACCTCTGGTCGCTGTAACGGATATAGTGCCCCGCTCTTTCTGCAATACTTCTCTGGCGGCAGGTCTTCTTAATCGCAATTATTGAGCAGTTTCCGCCAATAGCTTGCAACATGTCAGTGGACCTTTTCAGATTTTTTACCGCATGAAAATTGCCATGAACCCAGAGATCGATATAAGCAATTGATTTTGTGAGGAATATTTAACCTTCCTCTGTTTTACCCACTGAGCTACCTGTGTATTTTGACTGTCTCGAAGCGAGTATTGACTAGAGTTGTGCGGCTCTAGCCAGGCCTTTGCCGCACATTCTTAGGAGCGGCTTACAGATCGCCTTCTGTACCAGCCGTGATGATTGAGTAGATATTGTTCCTTACTGTCATACCCAGACCCTGTAACTCTTTGGGTAATGAGGCATCTCCCATGGTTTTATCCATATTCAGGGTAATCAACCAGGCCTGATCGTTGTCGTCCAGTACCAGAGAGATTCGGCAGGGTAGATAGCCTGCAAATGCCATGCTGTACTTAACCATTTTGGCGGCGATATTGGCATCGCAGAACTGGAAGATTTCCATGCGGTTGGATTCTCCACCATTGGCTTTAACCTGTTCTGACAACGGCATATGCCCCACCAGCTTAAAATTCAGGAAGTTGGCTCGAAGCTTCATTGAATCGATGGCATCGTCTGCTGATACATCTTCAGCGACCTTGCATTTGATCATGTTCATTACGTCTTCGGAGCAGTTTTCGGACAGTTCAAACATTTCCTGTGCCTGTACATTCAGAGAAAAACTGAATAAAAACAGACCACTTAGCAGTAACTTTTTCATAAGACCTCGTTTATATTATGTTTAATTTATGGTTATAAATAGCTATTATTATCTATCTGTTGCAACGCAAACAAGCTTTCTGATTCTATGTTAGAGTCAGTTAGACACATGACAGACCCAACCTCGGATTTATTCCATGCCTGAAAATTACCAGTTAATCGAGACGCGCCTGCAAACCCCACTGGATAACGGTGATACCGTTTGCAATCTGTGCCTGTGGCGCTGCCGTTTGCGCCATGGCCAACGTGGTTTTTGCCAGTCTCATGTTAATCGTCATGGGACTTTGTATAACCTTTCATACGGCATTATCTCAGCGATTGAGGTTGAGGCGATTGAGAATAAGCCGGTATATCACTATCGCCCCGGCTCCAGGGTCATGTCTATCGGTAGCTATGGCTGTAATTTCCGCTGCAAGGGTTGCCATAACCTGGATATTTCATGGGGTGTGGAAGCATTGGATAAGCTGGCTCGGGGCGAGTCTACTGATGCCTGGGTTAAGCCGGAAGAGATTATTAAACTGGCCAAAAAGCATGGTGCTGACGGCATTGCCTTCACCTATTCAGAACCCGCCGTGTGGATGGAGTATGTTATCGATGTCGGCAGACTGGCTAAGGAGGCAGGCCTGTATACAGTTTATGTCTCTAACAGTTTTGTTACCAACGAAGCGCTGGAAGAGGTTGCCCCTTACATTGATGTTTTGTGCTCTGATATCAAAAGCCTGTCGGATGAATTTTACAAAGATGTATGTCCAGTGAGCGATGTGCGCCAGGTGCTGGCCTCAATTAAAAAAGCGCATGACCTGGGCATTCATGTTGAGACACGTACCAATGTCATTCCGGGTAAAAACGATGACCCGGCTGAATTAAAGGCCATTGCCGAATGGATACGCGATAATCTGGGCGCAGATAGCCCCTGGCATGTAACCAAATTTTTTCCGGCTTATCAGTTATCGCATGTACCCCAAACCCCGCATGAAATCATCGATACAGCCGCTGAACAGGCCCGTGAGGTGGGTTTAAAGCATGTCTATGCTCATACTGATATCAGCTGCGATTGCGCCTCTGAAAACGCCACTGTAGAAGACTGGCTGGGCAAATCTGCAGACGAAGTGAAGCAGATTAACAAGTGCTCAGCCAGTTGTTGCGGCTCAGAAGGTATTCTGGTGAAGAAATTTGAGAAGGAAGCCGGGTTAATCGAATAAATTCCTGATTACAGTTTTAACCCTGGCTCAATTCACCACTTAGGCCTGGACGCCCAGAAGTAAGGCAACTCAGGAGCGGTTGCCGAGCGTACGGAGGTTACAGAGTGGTGGAAGTTAGCCAGATCACTACCGTGCTATTGAATACTTAAGAAACCTTCTGAAATCTTTTGGTAATCACTTAAATCACAGTGTTCTCTACACTTTCTGCGGTTAAAAGGTTTCTATATGCCCACACGATGTCTGGGAACGAGAGAAGGGAGCTCCCTAACAGATTTACCTCCACATGTAAATGTCACAGATTAGAATTACATAATTTAAATTGCATGAATTAACACATAATGTCATTATGTGAATTATTTCCCAAATCAGTACCGTATCCATGGAAGATTCACGTTATTACATTTATATGCTCACTAACAAGCGACATCGCATATTCCATGTCGGCGTCACTACCAATATAAAGCGGCGCATGAAGGAGCATAAACAAGGTGAGTTCGATGACTTTTCGAAAAGGTATGACTGTAAGAAATTAGTCTATTTTGAGGTAACTTTCGAAATGGGGGCTGCATGGGAGCGAAAGAGAATTATCGAGTCATTATCACGTGCTGACAAAATCCAGCTAATTACAGCTAGCAACCCCTGGTGGCGTAACTTCTCAGCAGCCTGGAGCGGCAACAAGCAATTTAATTCAACCTCTGCGCTTATCACTCCAGCCAAATCTACCGATGTCGACATGGCTCCTCCAAACCGCCTGCCTGAGGAAGAAATGCTGTCATTCGCCTTTGAGGATGCGTGAAACCAGCAATAACCCTGCAATACTACTCAATTCGTTAAAATCCTCACGCGCGAGTAAGACTTCAATATCTACAGCTAAATCCTTTTAGGGCCCCTCGATGAGGGTAGCCTTTGCTTTCGTAATCAATTCGAAGTCGTATGCATTCCCACGCGAAGCATGGGAGTGAGATAAATTAAAAAAACACTCACCACATAGTGTGTGAAAGGTAGCCAGATTACTATTCTGCTCTGGAATACTTAAGCAGACTTCTGAAGTCTTTTGCTAAACATTTAAACCTCAGTGATCTCTGTGTCCTCGGCAATAGCTCCTGCATTGCCCTACTTACGGGCGTCCTCGGCTCTAGCATCCTGCTTCGCCCTACCTCCTCCTTCCCTGGAGTCGTGCCCTAATTCGTGGTTCATTCTTTTGCAGCATAAAATTAACCACGAAAAACAGGAACGAGGACGAACCAGATTGAGCAGAAGTGAACCCTAAGACTATCTTATCCCCAACTCCTTCATCACCAGCATAACACCCGCAATACTACGTGCTTCGCTAAAATCCTCGCGTGATAACAGGGCATCCGCTTCGGCCAGTGGATACTTGATCACGTCCAGTTCCTCTGGCTCATCACCTTCTTCCAGCTTGTTTTCGTAGAGATCTTTCGCCATAACCAGGTCAGTTTTATGCTTAAAATATCCGGGAGACACACGCAGGGTTTTTAGCAGGGTGAGCTGTCTGGCTGCATAGCCGGTCTCTTCAGATAATTCACGATTCGCGGCCAGCGTGCTGTTTTCATCGTCTTCGACTATACCCTTTGGTAATTGCAGCTCATATCGATCAAGGCCTGCGGCGTACTCACGCACCAGCAGGATTTCATTATCTTTGGTGACGGCTGCCACCATCACCGCTCGCCCCGCGTTTGCTACAATTCGTTCGAATTGCGCCTCAGCGCCATTTGAAAACTCTAAATCAAGCTGTTCGATAGTAAATAAGCGAGATTTAGCTAATTCGGTGATTTGTTTAATTCTGGGTTTTTGCTTCATTGTTATGGCTTACTTAATTAGGTCGAATTTTCAGGTATAAATATGCGATTATAACGCCTTCTAAAATTATCTAACGAAATATGATCGATTGGAGCCAGATAGATACCGTGCTACTTGATATGGATGGCACTTTGCTGGACTTGAACTTTGATAATTACTTCTGGCTCGAATACCTGCCTGAGCGCTATGCACAGGAGTTTAATCTTGACCCGGAGCAGGCCAAAGTATCCATCAATACAAAAACCCAGGCTCTGGAGGGCACGCTGGAATGGTATAGCACCACTTACTGGACTGAAGCACTGGGCATAGACGTGGTCGCGCTTAAACACGAGGTTCGCCATCGGGTTCAGGAGATGCCCTATTGTCATGAATTTCTGGATGGCCTGAAAGACGCCGAAAAAGACATTGTGATGGTGACCAATGCGCATCACGATAGCCTGAATATCAAGATGGATAAAACCGGACTGGCGCACAAATTCGATCGCCTGATCACGGTGCATGAGTTTTCACTACCCAAGGAAAATATTGCCTGCTGGGATGAGGTGAATCGTATCCACCCGTTTGATCGCGAACGTACGCTTCTGGTAGATGATAATTTGAATGTCTTAAAGTCTGCCGAACAATACGGCATCGCACATCTACTGGCCATCTATCAACCAGACTCTAAAGCGCCTAAAAAAGATGTTGAGCATTTTCAGGCGATACATACCTTTGACGAGATTCTACCTGTTCTAAAAACGGATTCAATCAGATGAAAACCATAGGCTTACTAGGCGGCATGAGCTGGCACAGCAGTGCACTGTATTACCAGCTGTTGAATGAAGGCGTTCAGCAACGCCTGGGGGGATTGCATAGTGCAAAGATCATTATGTCGAGTTTTGATTTTGCCGAGATTGCTGAGCTGCAAAATAAAAAGGACTGGCATCAGGCTGGAGAGTTACTCGCAAATCAGGCTTTAAAGCTACAACAGGCTGGAGCAGATTTTTTAGTCATTGCTACCAACACGATGCATATATCAGTACCTATCATCAAACAATATATTCGCATACCGATTCTGCATATAGCCGATGCCACAGCCAGGGCGATTATGAACGAACATTATAGAACAGTAGGCTTATTGGGCACAGGTTTTACCATGCAAATGGATTACTATAAATCACATCTATATGACAATGGCCTGGATGTTGTTATTCCCGACGATAGCTCCTGTAAACTGGTTAATGACGTGATATTTAACGAACTGTGCCATGGCCAGATTAATAAAAAATCCCGTCAGAAATATCTCAATATTATTGATGACCTGGTCAAAAAGGGAGCGGAGTGCATTATTGCAGGCTGCACGGAAATAACCTTATTGGTTAAACAGTCGGATACCAAAATCCCATTGTTTGATACCACTGCCATACATGCTGAGGCTGCAGTCGAGCTTGCACTTGCAAAAGATTAAATCCGAAATAAAAAAAGCCCCCACCCATAACTTGATGAGTAGAGGCTTTAGCCAGAGAAAGCTTAGCTTATGCTGCCTTGTCAGGGTGATGCACATCCATCTGGGGATAAGGAATAGATACACCATTGGCATCGAATTCCAGCTTAACCTTTTCGGTTAAATCCCATAATACCGCCCAGTAATCAGCCGTTTTAACCCAGGGGCGAACCACGAAGTTAACTGAAGAATCAGCTAGTTCGGATACCGCAATCACTGGCGCAGGATCAGCCAGTACACGCTCATCGGAAGTCACAACTTTGTGCAACAGTTCTTTCGCCTTTTTGATATCGTCGTCATAGCCAATTCCAAATACCATATCAACACGACGTGTTTCTCGCGCTGAATAGTTGGTAATGGTGCCACCGTAGATAGACCCATTCGGAATCAGTACTTCTCGGTTATCACCGGTACGAAAAGTTGAACTGAAGATACTGATCGTTTCTACCACGCCAGCCACCCCGCCTGCTTCTACAAAATCACCAGCCTTGAAGGGTCTGAATACTATCAGCATGACACCTGCGGCAAAATTCTGCAGAGAACCTTGCAGTGCCAGACCTACGGCCAGACCAGCAGCACCTAATAAAGCGATCATGGAGGTTGTATCAACCCCTAAACGATCTAGTGAAGCAATCACTACAAACAGCATTAAAGTGGTTTTGAAAATAGATGAAACGAATTCAACAAGAATGTGATCCATTTTTGACTTGGTCAGGATCCTACCCAAAATGCTGGTCAATAATCCGACAATAAACTTACCTACCAAAAAGATAACCAGAGCGAGTGCAATATTGATGCCCCAGGGTATAACATAGGCCTCAATCAATTTTGTTATGTCTAAATTTTCAAACATGATGTCTCCTGTTTAAATAATAATCATAAAGCCCTGAAATTTTTTATGGAATTCTTAAAATAAACTCAGAGCGAAGGATATAAAAAATACTTCGAACAGAAGCTTTATATCTTTTTTCCAGCCTGAATGCATCAGAAAACTTAGAAGGAATTGTTAAACATTGTTTCACCCAACTTTTTATCCATAAAAAAGATGGCGTTATTATTTAGATTAACCTTTTTTAACGAAGGTGATTCAGGCAGGCATTATCAACAAGAACGACGATTGAGCTATATCTGAATTAACCCAGGCTGAGGTGTGAAAGCTGGTTTGGGAGGAAAAATCAGTAGCCCGGAAATACCGGGCTACTGACAAAATCTTAATGTTCGTGGTGATGTCCATCTGGGCCATGCACATGACCATGTTCCAGCTCAACGGCTTCTGCTTCACGGATACCCATCACTTCAACATCAAAGTTAAGCTCAATCCCTGCCAGTGCGTGATTGGCATCAATCTTTACCGTTTCTTCGCCCACTTCAAGCACAGTGACAGTGATGAGTTCCCCACCTGGTCCTTCAGCATGGAACACCATACCAGGCTGAACACCATCACCTTCTGGAAACATTTCACGTGGCACTTCTTCTACCAGCGCTTCATTACGCTCACCGTAGCCTTCATCGGGTGACACCTTAACCGTGATCTGGTCACCTACTGACTTACCGGTAAGTTCTTTTTCCAGTCCGGGGATTATGTTACTTGCGCCATGCAGGTAAACAAAACTGCCATCGTTAGCCTGGTCAATAATTTCGCCATCGTTATCAGTCAGTGTGTAATTCAGGGTAACGACATGGTTGTCAGCAATATTCATAATGTTTTGGGTCTGTGGTAATAAAAGAGGCCCACACCATACAGAAAATAAACTGGTGATGAAAGGGAAGACCCGGGAAAACAGCGAAGTTAGGGTAAATTCGACGAATTATTGCAATAATTTCTCGATTTCGGCGATTCTTTTGCGCGATAGTTTGATCAGCTCGATACTTTCGCTTGGCCCCATATGCAGCTTACCCATAGCGGGTAAGGCACTGATTGGTGGTAATAATGTCATCTCAGGCGTACCCATCATACTGTGATATTGGGCAATCATGACCAGGTCACACAGGTCTGCCTCATCCCCGGGATTTCTAAACCAGTCCTCACACTCTTCGGCTACGTGAATAATCTCTTCTGTGAAATTCCATTTCTGCATCAACATACCGGTAATCTGTGGGCGCATGGTGGCAATGGTTTGCTCCAGCCGTTGAGTGTCAGAAAGATCCTCATTGTGAAGATCGATGTAATTGAGGATAACTATCACCCCCAGATCATGTACCAAACCAGCTAACATAGCCGTCTCAGGATCGAATTTTTTACTTTTCTCAGCCAACACGTGAGCAATGGCTGCCACCTTTCGACTATGTGTCGATAACTGATGCATACGCTTTGACACATATCCAGAACGACTCTCAAATAGTTCATTCATGGCATAGGTCATCACCAGTTTATAGATGGTATCCATACCCAGTCGAACCACTGCCGCCTGTAACGTATCAATTTGAGCCACACCCCGGTACAAAGCGCTATTGGCTATGCGGATCAGTTTTCCCGTCATCACTGGATCGGTGAGTAATACCTGAGCAACCTTGTCGGCATTGGCATCGTTACTGTTAAATACCTGCTGAATCTTATACGCGACCTCGGGTAGACTGGGTATGATGATCGTATCTTCTATCAGATCCTGATATAGGTGCATGGTTAAACTGTTAGCATCCGCATCCCCTTCAAACATATGTACACTGATATCATCTACGCCTTCACCCTGTTCCATGAGTTGAGCAAACTGAGTGAGCAAACGTTTATCTATCTTCAGGTAACTGAGGGGGCTCGCTGCAATGACGTCATACATACAGGGGCGCAGCTGGGCTATCGGATTAAGTTCCTGTGTTTTATCGAAGCTAAGCTGCTGAACCTTTCCATCGCGGGCTTTCAGAGTCACTTCACCTTCAATCACAAACAAACTGTAATCCTCGGCACACCCCAGCTCTATCAACCTCTCCTTTTTACGCGCCGTCTTTAGCTCAAGCTGATTGGCGAGCGTATTCAGCTGCTCATCAGTAAACTGACTCAGTGGGCGTAAGCGTTTAAGGGTTGATATATCAGGGATAAGGTAATCCATTAGATCAGTTTCTGGAGTAAATTTAATGCTTATTTGTATACGCTGACAGTGAAATGTCAATGTAAAACTAGACAACTAGGCGCTTTTCACCAGATTGCTTACCCGCTCGATAAATGCCTCATCATGTTGATGATGAACAGGCTGCCCCCAGACCACACCAGGCCAGTAAGGGTCCTCTTTACGTCTGGCGACGATATGAATATGCATTTGCGAAACCACATTGCCTATAGTCGCCACATTGAGTTTATCGAACTGAAAGTTATTGTTGATCAATTCGCTTATGCGATTAATCTGCGAACAAAGATTCTGCTGTTGTTGCATCGATAGCTGATAAAACTCTACCACATCCGTATGTGGCACCAGAATAAACCACAGCACATCTGCATTGTTATGCAATAGCAGACTCATATCGTCCAGCTCCTGCAGCACATGGCTATCTGCGATCAAACGTTCATCAATATTAAAACCCATTCGAAAAATATACTCCAAAACTGCTAGCATCTAGCGTAGTTGCATTATTCACATATTCGATATTGGTCACCCTCGCTCCAATTTCGATACCAGGTACTATTTTATAACCGTATTGAAACATAAGTCCTACCGCATTATCGAACTCGATATCTACTGCTGCATAACCCGCCACATCATCGTGATAACTCGGATTCATATGAAATGTTGGACCAAGGCCAAAGGTATGTGGACCAGAGTTAATCAAATACAACGCATCAAAAGTAACCGTATCAATCTCGGCACTTCCATTCTCAGCTGTTACCGAATCCCCCAGATACCCCAGCGTTAAACGAATAGAGGCATCATTATTAATGTAATTTTGCACGCCTGCTGCCAGCTTAATCCCCCCTCCACTATAAAGGTTATCTCCACTGCTAGTAGAGACCAATTCTTTCGAACCACTCTCCATACCCAGCTCTACGTACAAATCAGCCTGAGCCAATGGCATCGTTAGCGATGTTGCAAGAATAACTACTATTGATGTTTTCATTGAAATTTCCTGATTATGATTCCGCTGCAGTTTGCACCCCCAATGCTGAACAAAAAATGAACCAGGAAAATGTATGCAATATTTACAGTTTCAAAATTAAACTATACGATAGCTGCTAACCATTATAATAATTCCCTAAAATCATATGAAAATGGAACGATTTGACCCGCTTAATGGGTCTATTGCACATATCCTTGACGTCATCGGAGAAGGCTGGTCTATGCTGATTATCCGCGAGGCTTTTTTCGGTATTCGCCGTTTCGAAGAGTTTCAACGGCATCTGGGTATCGCGCGTAACATACTCACCTCACGCCTTAAAAAACTTTGTGACAATGGCATTTTGGAACGAGTGCCAATCAAAAAAGGTGCCAAACGCCATGAATATCTGTTAACTAATAAGGGAAAAGAATTAATGCCATTACTCATCGCATTGACACAATGGGGCGATAGATGGATATATGGCGAAGGGAATGAGCCTATAGTTTTCAGAGATCGTGAGACAGGCAAGCCCATTAGCCACATTCAAGTGCATGCAGAAGATGGACGAGAGCTCAGGCCACGAGAAATATTGCCTACTGCTGGCCCGGGCGCCAATGAACAGGCATTAAACCGCCTGCAGGAACTGGAACATCTGGCCAGAGAGATGGATCATCAGGAGGATTAACCATCTCTACGGAACCTATTGAGAAAGGGATACTCAAAATACTACTTGCTCAACGACTGGTAGCATCATGTGTAGCTCACCTAAAGCATCAATTAGTCTCAAACTCCCCAGCCTGATTCCTGTAAACAGCTTTGATCAGTCAAACTATCGAGAAAATCTGCGTAGCAGCATCCGGAATGTCGAACGCCTGCAACAACAAAGACAGGCAGAGTTTGAGCACAAAGAACCCGAATATCATCAGCAAGTCAAGATTGACCAACTACGCTGCCCATTGCATCTGCTGCAATTTAAACAGGCGTTAAAGCTTACTTCAGCAAAGCAAACCCTGAAGATCACCTCCTCATCAAAGGTCATCATTAATGATCTAAAATCAGCCTGCCAGGTTATGGGCCTGACTTGCCAGACACGCTCATTTCGTAAACTCAGATTTCTTTACGTTAATCAGGTTTAGCGACCTCTGATTAATTCAGAGCTTCCTTAGTATTTACTAACGACTTACCTGTAGTACCCGGTGGTGGTAATATAAAGCGAATCCAAGCCGTTAATGCATCACATGCCTGCACATTCACGCATCGTTCAATATGACCATTTCATTCCTGTCAGCACACATCGGTTAATTGAACAATTATCGACTCTGGGCCTGGATGCCACTCGATTAACAGTAATACAGCAGCTTCAGCAAATCCTTTCTTTCGAATTCTCAGTTAAACTGCAGCAGATTAAACAACACTATCAACCCATTAATCCTGACAACGAATTATTAGATACCAGGAGTAATGATAACGACTTTAAAAACACTATCGAGAGTATTCGCAGCTTACTGGTTAATGCGAACTTTGATGAACTGAATGAACAGCAGATTCAATATGCACTGGAAAAAATCTCACCCTACGGATTAAAAATAGAGATCAACTTCGATGCCTTTGAGCAGGTAACCCTGTTCTATCGTGGAAAATCCAGTAAAAGCATTCAAACACGTGACTGGAAAAAATTATTCCTGAAAAAGAAAACCGAATCACTCATCAGCTATCGACGCCTGTTTTTGATGATTCAGTACAAAGATCAGCAGCAAAAGCCCGGATTACATCTTAAATTATTTAAAGATATCCTGCGCCCTGATCTTGAAATGCTGTTCCCGGAAAGCAGCGTTAGAATGAAGGCTTTCGATAAGCTCAAGCTGATTCTTACCGGTGGTGGTGGCACAGCTGGTGGTCTATTTGCAACCATTGGTAAAATATCTGCAGCCGTCACTCCCTGGACGATAGTGATTGCTCTTGCTGGATTTATCATGCTGATCTGGCGTCAGGTAAGCAAGATCTTTATTCAGAAAACAGAATACATGATGACTCTGGCACAAAATCTATACTTCCATAATATGGATAACAATCTAGGTGCTATCACCTATTTAATTGATCTCGCACGACAGGAAGAAATCAAGGAAACGATTCTGGCTTATGCGCTCCTGAGTCAGCACAGGATTGCAGACAGTGAAGCACTGGATGATATATGTGAGCAATGGTTTATGGAAAATTTCGATATCCAGATAGACTTCGATATCAAGGATGCGATTGAGAAATTACGTCGCTTTGACCTGCTACAGGAAACGGCAGAAGGACTAAGTTGTAAACCTGCCTTAGAAAGCAGCCAGCAGCTTCAGAAACGCTGGCTGGAATTCTTCAATAACGATCCAGGATTTTCTGAATAGGCGTGGGAAGTCCGTATTGAGCCAGCTGCTCACGCGCTATCCATTGATAACCATCTGACTCCGCCACCATTTCTGGTGCGGGCAGTTTATCTGATTGCGAAAAATCCACTCTTGCGACTGAAAGACTCAAATCAAAATGAGTAAATTTATGCAGCAATGAGTTTTCCAGAGCCTCAGAAAGCTGCTGAACCTGACCCAGATGCTGTTGCTGCCAACTCTCCAGTTGGGTCAGATCCTGTATTTCCGGTAATGACCACAAACCACCCCAGATACCAGTGGGTGGACGGCGCTGCAGCAGAATATGGCTTTCCGATTGATGCAATAATAGCCAACAATGCTTATATGGACGTTTCCTGGATGGACGAGAAACCGGATACTGCTGCTGAGTTCCCTGCTGGTAACTGGCACAAATATCGGTTAACGGACAGCTTTCACACAGCGGCTTACTACGCTTACACACGGTAGCACCCAGGTCCATCATCGCCTGATTATAATGCGCCACACGTTGGTCTGGCGTTTGTTGTTCGGCTATGGCCCAGAATTTTTTTAGCGTTGCGCTTTGACCATACCATCCATCTATCTGATAAAGCCTTGCCAGCACGCGCTTAACATTGCCATCCAGAATGGTGGCCTTTTGTTGATAAGCCAGACTAAGAATGGCACCGGCTGTAGAACGGCCGATACCCGGTAATGCTTCCAGTTGCTGCAGCTCCTTTGGGAACACGCCGTTGCATTGATCTCTCACTGTAATAGCGGTCTTATGCAGGTTACGCGCTCGCGCGTAATACCCCAACCCGGCCCAGTGGTTCAATACACTATCCAGATCCGCATTAGCCAGTGCTATCACATCAGGGAAAGATTCGGTAAAGCGCTTAAAATAAGGAATTACGGTTGTCACCTGAGTTTGCTGTAACATGATTTCGGATAACCAGACCCTGTATCCATTCACCTGTTGCTGCCAGGGCAAGTCCTTTCGCCCATACTGATCAAACCAGGGCAATAATTTTTCTGCGATTTCTGGCATTAAAACAGTTTTTTCAGCTTTTCTTTTAACTTTTCCTCTTCAGCTTTTTTCTTTGCATCCAGCGCATCCTGTTGTTTTTTCTTTTCCGCATCCAGCTTTGCTTTCTGCTCAGCTTCAAGTAAAGCCTGCTTTTTGGCCAGTGCCGCTTTTTCAGCTGCAATCTTCTTTTCCTGTGCGGCTTTTAGTTTAGCCTTTTCCTCAGCCAGTTTTGCCTGTAATGCGGCTTTCTCTGCTGCAACTTCTGCAGCTATTTTTGCTTTTTCTGCATCGAATTTCTTTTTCAGAATATCATCCAGTTGAATATCCAGCTCTGGGTCCAGCCAGGAACCGGTCACCTTAACCGGTATCAATAACCCTGCCAGATCATTCAAACCACCCGCACCCTGCCCCTTGGTAGTACCTACCAGCTTGGCATTCACCAGATAGTTCAAAGATTCCTTCACCAGATCGACCGTTCCCGCTCCGCCAACCCGTAGTAGTGGCGCCTGTAGATTCAGGTCATCGGTAGCAAACACCCCATTATTTATGACACCGCCCAGGGATAAGGCACTGAAATCGGTTTTCTGGACTTCACGATTCTCCAGCTTTTCACCCTGTAAACTGGCTTTAGCTTTATCGATCTCTGCACGCAGATTAAAACCATTCAGAGCGCCATCCGCTATTGCAACAGCAACCTTGCCATTCAGATTAGATTTCAACTGGCTCAGCCAGTCTCCCTGCGTGGTAACATCAACATCCATATTCGCCAGTCCACTAACCGGGTCTTTTTGCATAAAATCCTTAAGGAAGGCTCCGATATGGAAAGCCGATAGCTTTTTATGCACGCTATACACGGGCTTTTCACTCTGAGCATTGATTTTGACCGAGCCATCAAAACTGCCATCGTATAAATCCAGTTTTATGGGATTGAGATCAATCACACCATCAGCCGCTTTAACCTTGAGTAGCAGGTTTTGCATGTTCAGACCTTGCGCCACCAGTTTGCCTATACCCAGTTCACCATCGATTTTTAAACTGCGCAGTAATTCCATTGGCAGTGCTATCTCAACATCCGCTGCGGGTTCAGTGGCAGGAGCATCCACCGTTGTTGGCATTTCAGCAGCTTGAGGGCGTACCCAGCCGGTGAGCTTATCCACATCCAGGCTGTTTGAAGCCAGTTTAAAACTCAGCGCAGGCTGCGCATAATCCGCTACCTTAACAAAACCCTCGAAGCGATTTTCATTCAGCATCAATACCAGATCCTGCAGGTCGATGCTGCGCTTATCCAGTTTCATATCCAGCTGTGACGCGCTAAGAGCTACCTTCATTTTCTGGTTTGGTACAGACTCACCTGCCACATCGGCCGTTACATCTAGCACAGCTATCGTCAGAAGCTGCTGATTTAAGTCGAAACCCACTTCACCAGCCAGCTTCACTTCAGAGGATGCAAGCACGCCACCTGTCGTATTGACCTGCGTACTCAAACCCTTAACTGATAGCTTGTTACTGTTTAATGCAAACTCAACATCCGCATTGAGCAGCAGCTTCAGCTCATCCACAGGGATGAGTTTGCCATTGGCCAGGGCATTTAATTTAACGGCCGATAGCTTCAGCGTTTGATTTTTGAACAACACCTCGGTATCCAGCTGAATATCGCTATTCAACTGCTGTGCACTGGAAAGCGCGAGCTTCAGGGATAGTGGGAAGGCCTTCTCTGGCTCTATCGCACCACTGACCAGAGACAGATCAGTAACGCTGTACTGAGCGCCTGCCTGAGCATCCTTCCAGTTAATATTGGCATTAGTGATATTCAACCCACCAAACGCACCACCGACCTCCATCGGCTTGCTTTCAACAGGCTTATCGCTGGTGGATGGCGTGGGGGTAGTCTCGGGCTGAGCCTCTCCTTTCTTAACCAGATCATCCCAATTGGTCACGCCACTGGCATTTTTCTGCAAATCGACATTCAGCCCATCCAGCACCAGTTGTGCCACCTGAGGCTTTAACGACAGAATGGATAAAACATCCACACTGGCACTGACCTTGTTCACCGACAGCATGGGCTGATTACCGAACCCGGCCGCATTGGACAGGGTCAGTGAGCCAAGCTTCATGCCCAGCGCAGGATACAGGGTTAGACCAATATCACCCTGAAAAGCCAGTTCGCGCCCGGTTTGCTCTCGTACCAGATCGGACAGTTCCTGCTTGTACTGATTTGCATCAAAAGTAGCGAGAAAAATGCCGACAGTGATCACCACCAGTAGAATCAGCGCGCCTATGGTTAGCATCAGGTATTTAAATATTTTCATTGATAGTCCTTGAATTTTGTCTTCAGTAGCAGCAGGTTAGATGTATATATCTTCTAAGGTTCCTTAGAACATAGATATCTGTTTTAATGACAGCGCAAACTGTTGCACGAAACCCCTTAAGATTCAAGATTATGAACACAACCAGTGAAGCCCTAATGGACCGATTAAAAACAGGATTTAACAATTTCAAAAACAGCGAATACCCGCTCGGCTTTACCGGAGGCCTGATCGTAGCGATATTCTTGAGTCTAGTCTTGCTCGGATGGTACTGGAGTCAGGAACCTGACAGTTTCGATGTTCATCAGGTTACCCAGCAGATGGCACCACCGGAATCTCAGAACATCACCATTGGTAGTACAACCACCGCTACCGTTATCCACCTTATGGATACCTTGCTAACCAAACCTGGAGGCTATCTCAGCAATGATGTGATGCCCCCCAGCCTGTGGCTTGACAACATGCCCAACTGGGAATATGGGGTGTTGATTCAATGCCGCGATATGGCGCGCTCGATGCGCAATGATTTCAGTCGCTCACAATCACAGTCGGTTGAAGACAAGGACCTCATTATCGCTGAACCACAGTTCAACTTTGACAATAATTCCTGGCTTTTTCCTGCCACCGAAAGCGAATACGAGAAAGGTCTGAAGGCAATGCAGAGCTATTTAACACGTCTGCAAAACCCGAATAACCCTGAAGCTCAATTTTATGCGCGAGCGGATAATCTGGCTGACTGGCTGGGTCAGGTTGAAAAGCGCCTCGGTAGCCTGTCACAACGTCTCAGTGCCAGCGTTGGCCAGACTCGTATCAATACGGATCTGGCAGGAGATTCTGCTGCAGAGCAATCTACCCATACCGCCAGCGAAGTTGATATTCAAACTCCATGGAGCGAGATTGATGATGTCTTTTATCAAGCTCGAGGCGCAGCCTGGGCACTGGTACATATCATGAAAGCAGTAGAGAAAGATTTCGACAGTATTCTGCGTAAGAAAAACGCTCTCATCAGCCTGCGTCAGATTATCCGTGAGCTGGAAGCCACTCAGGAACCGCTATGGTCTCCGATGATCATGAATGGCTCAGGGTTTGGTATGTTCGCTAATCACTCGCTGGTGATGGCATCATACATTTCACGTGCTAATGCAGCGGTTATCGACCTGAAACAATTATTGCAACAGGGCTAACGTTAAGAATCCCATCGCCCAACGATTGTCTGACCATTTTCAGCTACTGAGCGGAAGTCAGATGATCGAATGGCATCCATATTTTTAACCGACCATAAGGCCATCAGACCCCGCTGGCTTATGATTTCGCCTCCTTTCTCTGTAAGCAGAATTTCTGCCACAGGTTTACCTACGGTTTCGCCCTCATCCTGATAGTAATGCACCGGTAAGCTACCGGTTTGATACTCTTCACCCGGTTGCATCTGCCAGCCACGATTTTTGAAATTGCGCGCCAATAATTCAACCTTAAGAAATGCCGCATTTCCCCACAGGTAACAGGCATGACAATGTTCTTCAGGCATTTCTTCAAAAGAAAATGAGTCTATCGGTTTGGTTTTCTTACCATAGGGTAACCTGAGCAAGAAGCGTGGCAGAGCCAGACCTATATGAGCCGCGACGGGTGACTGACGTAACATTTGCCAGGCATTGCTCACACCATCGCTGATGGTATGATTCCAGTCCTCATAATCGGGTGTAGTGGCAAATGATTCACAACCAGCCAGGGTTTCATTAGCTGCTGCAATAAAAGGTGCAGCTGCCTGTTGTGCAATCTCGCCTATGCTGGCGAGCGATAACACATCATCAATGCTGTCGGTGAAACTGTAGTTGCCCACTAACACACTGTATGGGGTATCTCCTTCAGCTGGATCGCAGAATAGTTTGTAGATAGCTGACGAAGTGATGTCATCCACTGCCAGGTCGGCCTGTAATTCCTGTTTGCTGACATCCAGAATTTTTATCTTCAGCGAGTTGTCGGTTTCCAGACGTTTAATCAAAAAGTATAGCGATTGCCAGGCTGACTCCAGCGCCTGAAAATCAGCATGGTGCAAAATATCCCGCATATGGTTTTGAGTTGCCTGATCGACACTGGCGATCATTTCATCCTGGCGAGGGTCTGCAGCAGGTATCACATAAGGCGCTACTACACTTTTAATCAGGCGCTCGATCTGGCTGGATTCGCCGTGAGCATCAGAGGAAGATTGTTGTTGTGAATCAAGAATGCTATCCAGAATATTTCCAGCATCGGTATCGATGGCTTCAATCAGGTCAGCTTGCGTGGGATTTGCCGGCAGAGTAGCTGCAGCTTGTTGAGTGTCATTCACTGAACTCCAGCCCTGTATTTCTGCAGCAGCCGCTTCAAAGCTGCTATTGTTTTTTAATCGACGACGCAGGCTGCGCAGTTCGCTAAAGCTTTCCAGCTTTTCATACAACTCATCAGGATGGAAGTCATCCAGCTCTTTTATAGCAAGCTGAATGCCATCGCCATCAGCAAAGCCAAGCTTCAAGCTGATGTTTAAGCGAGCCATCACCTCTTCAAAATTATCGCGATCTATTTCAATCAGGCGTCGACTGGAAAGCGTTTCCGGCTCATGCTGTGCTCGATTAGCACGACCACTGAAATCACCCAGTACGGCAATACAGAAGGGACTGTTGGGACTGGTTTGGGGTGCTTTCGATTTTGTTGATGCGTTAGTATCTATGTTGACTTCAACGCCCATGCTGATTTTATCTATCATTGCAAATCTCCATTGCTTTTTAATAATACTGAACAGGCTTATATCACCTTCATCGAAATATTCTCTCTGAATAAATACCGAAGGTTTTCCAGGGTCTGTTAACAGGCCCTAATGAATAGTTTTTGAGATATAGGCAATATCGTTTTCAATCAACAGGTTCTTAGTCCCGGATAAGGTACCATCATCAGCATAGGGGCCTAGCTCTACACGATAGTAGGTAACACCGTTGACACTGGCCTTACTCACTACTGATTGCAGACCGACTAGCGCCAGCTGTGCTTTTTGCCGTTCGGCATCTGCCGCGTTGGTAAATGAGCCTGCCTGTAAAATATATTTAACATTGGCAGCATGTTGTTGCGTCTGTGCCGACTTTTTATTCGGTTTATTATCAGTCAGGTCTGGCTCAGGGATATCTACTTCTCGCTTGGGCAACACCGTATAAAAGTCGAATATAGGCTTTTTACTGTCTTCCTGAGCCGTATCTGCAGGCACTGGCTTATGCGTTGTTGTTTTAATGATTTTCTGATCCAGAAAAAGAACGAATGCGACAAACAGGCCGATAATTAATCCAAGTGAGACCCACACCCAGGGGGATGATTTACTTGCTTCAGCCATAACTTACATTTTCTCGGGTGCACTAACACCCATCATTAGCAGGCCGTTTTTCAGTACCTGACGTGTTGCAAAGGCGAGCGCGATACGGGCATTCATTAGTTCGGCATCATCCACGATAAATTTATGCGCGTTGTACCATGAGTGAAACAGGTTGGCCAGTTCACGCAGATAATTCACTACGATATGCGGTTCGCGACGTTGTGCTGAACTGAGCAGACGTGCCGGGTAAAGTGCCAGCAGTTTCAGGATGGCCTGCTCGTGGCTGTTATCCAGCTTTTGCAGGACAGCGTTTTCGATATCCAGCTTGATACCCTGCTCCTCGCACTGCTTTTCTACACTGCATACGCGTGCATGTGCATACTGCACATAAAAAACCGGGTTATCGGTAGATTGCTGACGCGCCAGTGTCAGATCGAAATCCATATGCTGATCGGCTTTACGCATCACGTAAAAGAAACGCGCTGCGTCTTTACCTACATCTTCACGCAGAGTACGCAGAGTGACAAACTCACCAGAGCGCGTTGACATTGGTACCTTTTCTCCATTTTCGTACAGGTTGGCAAACTGCACCAGCAGCACTTCCAGCTTATCGGCAGGATAATCCATCGCCTGCAGCGAAGCCTTCACACGTGGAATATAGCCATGATGATCAGCACCCCAGATATTGATCAGGTGATCAAACCCACGGTCAAATTTATTCATATGGTAAGCAATATCGGAAGCGAAATAGGTAGTCGCGCCATTCTCACGTTTAACGACGCGGTCTTTCTCATCACCAAACTCGCTGGATTTAAACCATAACGCGCCTTCCTTTTCATATACCTGTCCCTTGTCCTGCAGGGTTTGCAGCGCTTTATCGACGATACCCTTGTCGGTTAACTGACGCTCAGAAAACCATTCATCAAACTCTACACCGAATAGTTTCAGGTCGGCGCTAATCACATCGACCAGAGTATTCAGAGCCAGATCGAATACCACTCGATAGCCCTCTGCACCCAGCAGTTCTTTGGCATTAGCGATCAGATCATCGATATGTGTCTCCTTGTCACCTTCCGGTGCGTCGGCGCTAACATTGTCGAACACCTCGTCAATGCTTTTGCGGTAGCTATCGCCATTTTCACGGTGCAAGGTTGCAGCGATATCCCAGATGTAATCACCTTTATATCCATTAGATGGGAAGGTTACCGTTTCACCCGCCAGTTCCAGATAACGTAACCATACCGATGTGCCCAGTATATCCATCTGACGACCGGCATCGTTAACATAGTATTCGTTGCTCACTTCATAGCCGACGGCTTTAAGCAGGTTGGACAGCGTTGCTCCGTAGGCCGCACCACGACCATGACCCACATGCAGCGGTCCGGTTGGGTTGGCAGACACATACTCAATCTGTACGCGTTCTTTATTGCCGAAATCACAGCGCCCAAAATCTAACTTCTGTTGCAGGATTTGATGCACCAGAGATTGATTAACATCTGCATTTAAAAAGAAGTTGATGAAGCCAGGACCGGCGATTTCAACCTTTTCTAACCAGTCCTGATCAGCAATGTGGCTTACCAGTTTTTCAGCAAACTGGCGCGGTGCCATACCTGCAGATTTCGCAGCAGCCAGCGCTACGTTAGATGCAAAATCACCCTGCGCACTATCTTTGCTGGGAGTCACCAGAACTTTCGCCTGAAAATCCTGAGCCAACTCACCATTGCGGATCATTTGCTGGATGGATGAGGTAATCAGTTGTTCGACTTGTTGCTTCAAGGGTATTCCGCCGGAATTGAAAAAAATGCGAATTCTACATGGTATTAACCCTGCAACAAAGGCAATGCAGCACAGTTCTAATTATTTTTACAGATCCAGCGGGTCAACTTCGACCACTACCCTCAATCTCTCTGAATTTTTCACACGCAGGATTTCAGGTAACACGCTGTTAAGTATGCGACGCAATTGCCGGATATCAGTACCCAGCAGTGACAATTGCGCACGGTAGCGTCCGATACGTCGTGTCATCAGGGCTGGAATCGGGCCAACAACCTTAATGCTTGAGATCTGCTCTAACGCCATCAGCGCTTGATGAATCTGATGCAGGCGATTCATCGCCAGATTCAGCTCCAGCGCATCAGCACTAATCGTAATCACCCTCGCGTAGGGTGGAAAGCCAACCAGTTGACGTTCCTGCATAATCGGTTGTACCAGCTCGCTGTAATCCTGATGACATAGCTTTTGCATCAAATCGTGCTGAGGGAATGCGGTTTGCAACAACGCCTGCCCGGCTTTTTTTGCCCGACCTGCTCTACCTGATACCTGTAATACCGTTTGAATCAGTCGCTCCGTGGCTCGATAAAAGCTGCTGTACAGAGCCTGATCGCTATCCAGAATGCCTACCAGAGTAATATTCGGGTAATCATGCCCCTTGGCCAGCATCTGCGTGCCCACCAGGATACAGGGCTCACCGTCACGAACGGGTTGCAGCATGTTTTCCATCTGTCTGGCATTGCTGACACTATCGCGGTCGATGCGAATCACCGGCACCTTATCGAAATGCAGCTGAATAAATTGCTGCAATTGCTCGGTACCCACGCCGTAATGACGAATCTCTTTCTCGCCACATTTAGGGCAGCTACGTACCACCGGCTCGGCATATCCACAATGATGGCATACCATACGATTAAGCGACTGGTGTAGCGTCATACGTGCATCGCATTGGTGGCACTCTGCCTGCCAGCCGCACTCGTGACACATCACCACCGGTGCGAAACCTCGTCGATTTAGAAACAGCAACACCTGCCCCTGTTGCTGTAAATGCTGACGCATGGCCTGCAATAGCTGCGGACTGCAGCCTGTATTCAGATTCATGCTGCCGCAATCGACCAGCTGAATCGGTGGTGACTCTGCACCGCCTGGACGTTGCTTGAGCAGGTGATGAAAGAAATGCGGCTTACTCAGGTTATAAAGGGTTTCCAGCGAGGGTGTAGCCGAGCCCAGTACTACTGAAACATTCAACATCTGCGCACGTTTAATCGCTACATCGCGTGCGTGATAACGCACCCCATCCTGCTGTCGATAAGAGCTGTCGTGTTCTTCATCTATGATGATCAGCCCAAGATTCGGTGCTTCACTGAATAGCGCCGAACGGGTTCCAATCATCACCTGTGCAACCCCGCGTCGAAACTGATCCCAGCTCTGATAGCGAGGATAATCCGCCTGCCCGGAATGTGAGGTGACGACTGCATTGCCTAACCGATTCTGTAATCGCTGCAGCAATTGCGGGGTAAGTCCGATCTCTGGCACTAGATAAATCACCTGCTTACCCTGTGCGATTACCTGCTGCATAAGCGCCAGATACACCTCGGTCTTACCACTACCGGTCACGCCCTGCAGCAGGTCTACGCGAAATGACCCCAGGCCCTGCATTATAGAGCTCACTGCCTGTTGCTGTTCATCGGTAAGCGTGGGCGCTTCATCTGCAATCGTTTCCACCCCATACAGGGGTTCACGTAATTCACTACGCACCAGCCCTTTTTCCAGCAATCCCTTCATCTGTGCCCGCCATCCAGTATGCAGCTCGTTAAGTTGCGCGGCATGCAGACCATTTTCACTTTCCATGACAAGCTCTAATAACTGGTACTGTTTTGCAGCCTTGCGCTGCAGGCTTTGTAAATCCTGTTCTGATGGGTTTTGTGCACACCAGTATTCAACAGCGACTGATTTCAGGGTTTGCTTTTTACGTAGATATCGCGGAAGAAACTGAAATAGTAACTCACCCGCTGGCTGGCAGTAATAATCAGCCATCCATTCAGCCAGCTGCATTAAATGCGCTGACAGCAGTGCCTGATCATCCAGTTGCTGCCGCACTGGTTTGAGTTTGCGATCAGACTCACTGCTTTCATGACAGCTGACCAGGATGCCCAGTTTTTCAGATGAGCCGAAGGGCAGCAGGTAACGTTGGCCCGGCTGACAGGAACTAGAGGCCTCAATCAGGTAATCGAAATAATGGTATACCGGTAACATCATTGCAAAAGAACAGACTTGCATCTTTTGGGGCATAGGAAAATCAATTCACCGGTAAGAAAAACGACATCATAACATCACCTTCACAGCAGCAAAGATGTATCTCGTAGTACTACTTTTTCTACCATAAATCAAAAATCACTTACAGCCACAAGTTAAAGTAAATTCTATGCGCCTGGAGCTAAACTGTTGTCAAATTTGACTTTATTCGTTTATCCACAATTCCTGTGGATAAGTCTGTGAATAAGTGTTGGGAAATGTGGTCCAGGCCGCGCCAATGTTACAGTTGTGTTAAATTGTATGATTTACGAACAATTTTTTTTATCCTTTACATTCAATAACTTACGAGAGGTAATATTTTATTAGTGAAAAATGCGTACTGCTATTGGTCCTGTTTGAAAACTTGAATAGAATTGTGCATATCTCTCTATTGTCAATAGCAAAAACCTCTATTTCTCAATTATTTTTTTTTATCTATTAATATATTTTTATTATTAAAGGCTTGCTTTTTAAAATGATTTTTTTTCATTGGCCGGTAACGGATTTGACTTGTAGGAGCAATCTGACACACTTAGCCCCCCTGATAAAAATAACACTAAACTTCCCTCGATATGAGCCTGAAAAAAACTGCTGTAATCCTGACCAATCTGGGTACACCCACCGACAATACCGTTACCTCTGTACGTAGTTTTCTTAAACAGTTTCTGTCTGATCAGCGAGTAGTAGAGATACCTGCTTTTATCTGGTGGTTTATTCTCAACCTGATCATCCTGCCTTTCAGATCGAAAAAATCTCAGGCGGCTTACAACAAAATCTGGACAGATGAAGGTTCACCGCTACTCGCAATCAGTCGACGACAACAACAGGCCCTGCAGCAAACACTGGGGGATGATATTAAAGTCGAATTGATGATGCGCTATGGCGAACCGTCCTTTAGCAAGGTGTTAAATCAGTTACAGCAGGATCAGTACAAGAAGTTGATTATCCTGCCGCTATATCCGCAAAACTCGGCAACAACAACAGCGACCACCTTTGACCATATCGCTGATGTGATGAAATCCTGGCGTGATATACCTGAACTGTGTTTTATCAATCAATACCATGGCGACCCTGACTATATCCATGCGCTGGCCGCCTCTATTCAGGAACACTGGCAGCAACAGCAGCGTCAACGCTTTCTGTTGATGTCATTCCACGGTCTGCCTCAGCGCAATGTTGATCTGGGCGATCCTTACTATGATCAATGCATGGGAACAGCACACCTGCTAGCCACCATCATGGGGCTGGGCTCCGACCAATGGGCGATGAGCTTCCAGTCACGCTTTGGCAAACAGACCTGGTTACAGCCTTATACCTCGGAAACTCTGGCTGCTATGGCTCAGAAGGGACTAAAGGAGGTCGATGTGGTATGTCCTGGCTTTTCGGTTGACTGCCTGGAAACTCTGGAAGAAATCCAGATGGAAAATAAGGAAATTTTCGAGGAAAACGGCGGGGAGCAATACTATTACATCCCCTGCCTGAATGATCGTGAAGATCATATCCAGATGATGGCTAATCTGGTTAAGCCCTACCTGGAAAGCGCCTGATTTCGTTCAGGCAGCTGCTGGAGCAGTATCGCCCTCTTCTGACTGCAGCAATAAGGTTTCTGCCAGGGTGTCTTTATCTATATACCCTACCTTATGCCCTTTAATATCCTCAACCACCACGTAGGTACCATCTTCTGATAACAAAGCGTGTAATACGGTATCGACTGTTTCGTGTTCCTTTACGGTGACAGACTGCGAATGATCATAATCGGGCTTTTCATCAACCATGATGGATTTAGCCAGTAACACTCGAGTACGATTCACATCTGCTACAAAACGCTCGACATAGTCGTCTGCAGGATTTAGCAATATTTCCTGGGGGGTGCCATGCTGTACCAGCAGCCCCTGATTCAGAATCGAAATTTTATCGCCAATCTTTAATGCTTCATCGAGGTCATGAGTAATAAACACAATCGTTTTGTGCAGCTCTTCCTGTAGTTCCAGTAGCAGATCCTGCATGTCGGAACGAATCAGCGGATCAAGCGCGCTAAACGCCTCATCCATCATCAGAATATCGGCATCACAGGCCAGCGCACGAGCCAGGCCAACGCGCTGTTGCATACCGCCTGAAAGCTGTGCCGGGTAATGATTTTCAAACCCGGTCAGCCCCACCCTGTCCAGCCACTTCTGTGCCTGTTGCTGAATTTCACTCTTATCCTTGCCCTGCATCTTTAAGCCAAAACCGGCATTTTCAATGATTGTGTGATGCGGCATCAGCGCAAACTTCTGGAATACCATGGCTGTTTTAGATTGTCGAAAATGGCGTAACTCTTTTTCATTCATTTTCGTTACGTCTTCTCCATCCACCAGAATTGATCCCGCTGTGGGTTCAATCAGTCGGTTGATATGCCGGATAAGGGTCGATTTGCCTGATCCCGACAGCCCCATGATCACTTCAATATTTTTATTTTCGAGAGACAGGTTTATATCATGCAATCCAAGCACATGGCCGTGCTTGCTTAATAGCTGGTCCTTATCAACACCGGCATTAACATGCTTTAATACAGATTTCGCCTTCGGACCAAATATTTTGGTCAGATTTTCAATCTTGATTTTAATATCAGCCATTGTCATGCCCCGCCCTGTGTTTCTGTATTCTTGTTCCATACTGCTGAGAGACCCGGTCGAAGATAATAGCCAGTGCCACTATGGCCAGTCCATTCATCAGGCCCAGTGCAAGATACTGATTTGAGATCGCTCGTAGCACGGGTACACCCAGACCCGCAACACCGATCATTGATGCAATAACGACCATCGACAATGCCATCATAATGGTCTGATTAACACCCGCAAAGATATTGGGTAAGGCGAGCGGTATCTGCACACCGAATAACTTCTGAAAATAACTCGCCCCAAAGGCGTCAGCCGCTTCCAGAGCCTCCTTATCCACCAGGCGAATACCCAGATTCGTCAGACGCACAATAGGAGGAATAGCATAGATACTGACGGCAATCAGGCCCGGTACCTTACCAATACCGAGTAACATCACTACTGGGATCAGGTAAACAAAGGCAGGGATGGTTTGCATCACATCCAGTACCGGAGTAATCACCATCTGAGTACGGTCAGATTTTGCCATCAGGATACCCAGAGGAATGCCCAATATGATACACAGTGAGGTAGCCACCGAAATAATCGCCAGCGTCGACATCAGGTCTTCCCACATGCCGAAATAACCTATTACAACAAAAGACAGCACACTGCCAACAGTGATCTTGATACTGCGTGACCCCAACCAGGACACAGCGCCAATCACCACTAGAATCACCGGCCAGGGTGTTGCCTGCAGCAGCTTTTCAAACCACACCATAAATTGCAGCAGAGGATCAAAAAAACCTTCGATATCCTCACCATAGGCACGAGTGAATTCACGAAACCCACCATCAATTATTTTTTTCAAATCCCTGAGGTCTGCACGCCCCAGAGAAGGAAAATCTTCAAAAATTTCCATCTAACCACCTGATAGTTATAGTTCTTAAACAAAACCCATCATCAGATGGGCTTTGAATTTACAGGACCTGTTAATAATCAATTCAATGATTTACTGACTTTTCTGGCGACAGCTTCGGGCACCCATTTTTTCCAGACTTCCTCATGAGTGAGCAGGAACTCAATCGCAGCATCTTCACCTGACGCCTGATTTTCACCCATATAAACCAGCATCTGGTTCATGATTTCACCAGGAAAAATTCGTTTACTGTAATACTCTGCTACAGCCTTACCTGCCGTTTTTTTATGTTTCTCGGTAACGATAGTTTGTACTTCTGATTGAATCCAGGCACTCGGTTGGGGGTTGGCACAATCCTGCTCTGCTTTAACCAAACAGTTATCCCAATGATCCCGACCCACAAAAGGAACCCCAAAAGGAACCTTGACCATTTTATATTTACCAATCAATGCGGTGGGTGACCAGTAATAACCAAACCAGTACTCGCCACGCTCCACAGCTTTTGACATGGAGCCATCAAGACCAGCGGCCGAGCCCGGGTCAACCAGCTTCCAGCCTTTCTTTTCCATGTCAAAGGCGCGAAACAGGTTGGCATTTATAAGCTGACAGCCCCAACCGGCAGGACAGCCGACAAAAGCACCTTTACTGGGATCTTCCTTATCAGGAAAGATTTCAGGGTGTTTAAGAATATCCAGAACCGTTTTTAATTCAGGATGATCTTTGGCGGTTTTGGGCGTAATCCACCAGCCTTCGCCAAGGTCGGTAATCGGGCCCTTGTTGAGCGAATACAGGCGACCTTCGCCCATTGCCTTTTTCAATGGGACAGCGACTGCATTAGTCCACATTTCAGGAGCGACATCCGGCTGACCTTTTTCATTCATGGATGCAAATGTGGTCTGCGTAGCACCCGGGATCAGGCTGACATCACAACCGTATCCATCGTCCAGAATAATCTTATCGACATTGGCCATTAACTCGGCTGAAGCCCAGTTCATTTCTGCTATCTGGATTGATCCGCAATCGGATGCGTGGGAGGGTATTGAGAGTAGGGATAGCGCGAAAAGTGCGCCAAGCTTTATTGTTTTTAGCATGCATTCCTCTTTGGTTATGTACATGCTTATCCATATAAACATATCCCCAAAAAGGAAGCAAATCAGGTCTGCGCTGTTGAGTTGCTAATTACGTTTGAAATTTAGCCGAAGAATTAGCTAACAGGCGGGCGGTTACTCATAGGTAACCGATACCTGGAGTAAAACGGACTCGGGTAAATTTGTTGAGACTGGACAGTGATGCATGCGCTCTATAATGTACTCCAGAGCATCATCAGTTGCTTCTCCTGATTTTAACCTGGCCACAAACGAAACCTGAGCCTGGATGATTTCCCAGTTTTCATCAGTTTCCACGTAAAGCTCACCTTTTGATGAGCTAAGTTGCAAGTTACATTCGGCTGAGTTGGTTCGCATATACAGATGCTGACAGGAAAAGAGGCCATTAATGAAGAGAAAAAAACCACCGCTTCTGATACCCAGATCTACAGCTTGCCACTCACCTTCGTTTAACACCTCAACCGACAGATCCTCCAGTGTATTATCGCTACCCTGATAGCTTGCGTTTAATCTTAAATGAAATTGCCTGCTTGTCATGCTGATTTTACCTGTATTGTATTTTTCTGAATTGCTGCCTGTCTGCTTAATCAGCCAGCTTGAATAGTTGACTACAGTTTTTTGATAACTGCCGCGCACACTCATCGACATCCATTCCACGAAGATTTGCGATAGTGCGCAGATGATCTAACAGAAATGCTGGTTCATTTCGGACACCACGATGCTGTGGTCCACTCTGATCAGGGGCATCGGTTTCTATCAATAATGCATTGATATCAATCTCAGTCACAATCTGCCTTAGCTTTTTGGCCCGTTCATACCCCACTATTGCTGCTATACCCAGTTTAAACCCAAGTTCAACCAGTTGCTGGGCCTGTTGCAGACTGCCGCTAAAGCTGTGTATCTCTCCCGATTCTATATTGGAATTACGAATCTCCCGTATCACCAGATCAAGTGCTTTTCGAGCATGGATAATCACCGGCAGCTTATGATTGCTGGCTACCGTGAGTTGATCACGAAAGAGTTTAAGCTGCGCTTCCTGGTCCTGATCTGGCATATAAAAGTCCAGACCACACTCGCCTACTGCTACTGACTCATGCTCCTGCAGCCACTCATCCAGCAGCTGAATATCTTCAGCCTGGTGTTCTGACATAAACATCGGATGCAGACCATAGGCTGCTGATACCCCGTCAAATTCCTGCGTGACCTGGTAAACCTTCTGCCAGCGCTTTGCCGTGGTTGCTGGAATAATGATTCTGGAAATACCACAGGCCTGAGCACGCTGCATCAACGCCACTCGATCTTCATCGAAGCGATCATCGTCCAGATGGCAATGTGAATCTATTAACTGCTTGTACATATCTGTTTAATCTAAAGATTACATGACAGACTGCCCTGAAAACCCAATAAACACAACACCCTGTTGTGCTGACAGAATTTACCCCGGTTTTTCTGCTTGATGCTATAAATAACAAGGTTAGTCCAGGCATTGACCGACAAGGCCGATCCAGCCATGTTTTATACCGCCCGTATTGCTTCCCCAGCAATGAGTATGTGTTGTATCACCCATCAAGATATAAAACACAGGAACCATTATGATAAAACTAACACCTCAGCTATTAATCGTAACTCTGTTATTAAGCAGTATTTCTGCATTCGCAACCACTGAACCTGGTATCGTTTTCTACAGCGATAATGATAACGACAAGGTTTATAAAGTTGATATCCCCAGCATGACTCTACTGGCCACGGTAGATACTGCAGATCAGCCCTACCCGGTCGACCTGGCCGGGCCCAATAGAATTTTTGCCATCACCCGTAACGACCCTTCGGTAGGCATTATAAATATTTGCACCTTCGAAGAAGAAACCCGTCTCGCATTGAATCACAAGCCACGCTCTTCCAGCTATAACCCTAAAAATCATAGCTCACTGATATCCGGTAAAGACAAACCTCAAACCACCATGGTGAAGGTTAAAAACGCAAAAATTAAGCTGCTTGTCGGAAGCGAGGTTTACAATCCACCTGCGGATTTTGGCGGCAGTAACGCCACCGGTCATCCCTACTGGGTGAGTAAAAACCGCTTTCTTCAACTTGACCGCACAACCCGAATTTTGCAATTATATTCAACCAATGGGCATCTGCTGAATATCCTCGCTTTACCCACGGCGATGCACCATATCCTGAAAGCAGGCTCGGATTACTATGCCGTTCTGGAAGGCAGTCCGTTTCAGGACATCCCCCCTGGACTTGTTCGCTTTGAAATAAGCGGAAACCATTTGATCCAGACTGGCCAGGTATCACTGACTGGTTTCGATCCAGCCATCATGGGCTCACATCATGCTGACTTTCACCCTGATGGGATTCATATCTATATGGGTTCAACCGAGGGACATCTGTTTGTAATTGACCGTAACACGATGTCAGTAGTAGCAGTAGCTGATGTTGGTCTAGGTGCGGGACATACGGTATTTTCTGCGGATAGAAATATTGCCATTGTGACCAATCACAACGATACCTTTGTCAGCGTTATCGATACCAACACCCACAGTAATATTCAGAATATTACCGTGGCCAGCTCACCACCCAGCGGACGAAAATCTCAGGGGCATACCGCCAGCATTAGTCCAGATGAAAACTTCTACTATGCCATTGCCAGCCATGATGGGACATTTTACGAAATAGATCTGGATCAAATGGCGATAACGCGCAGCCTGTACCTGGGTGGCTATACGCTTCAGGGATCCTTTCTGTGGGGGCAACAGCCCAGCAGTATCGGAAACGATATATGTCTTTAAATTAAATCAGAGATTTTCATTCAGGCATAAAAAACCCGCTGACCATTTCACTGGTCAGCGGGTTTGAGCTACTCAACTTACTTACGATTTTCCAGCATATTATGAATGATAGGCGTGAGGATGATTTCCATCGCCAACCCCATCTTTCCACCTGGTACCACGATGGTATTACGACGTGACATAAACGAATCATGGATCATGCTTAACAGGTAAGGAAAGTCGGTATTAAATTTCTTCGGATCCTTAAAACGAATAACCACAAAACTCTCATCTGGAGTTGGGATATCACGTGCAATAAAAGGATTCGAGGTATCCACTGTTGAGACACGTTGAAAGTTGATATCGGTTTCAGAGAATTGTGGTGTCAGGTATTTAATGTAATCCGGCATGCGTCGCAGGATGGTGTCGACAATAACATCAGCAGAATACCCTCGCTCAGCATTATCGCGGTGGATCTTCTGGATCCATTCCAGGTTTACAATAGGTACCACACCCACCTTAAGATCAACATGCTGTGTCATATCAACTTCATCGTTTTTAACACAGCCATGCAGCCCTTCGTAGAACATCAGATCGGTTCCAGGCTCGATATCTTCCCAGGGTGTGAACTCACCGGGTTTCTTATCAATTCCCAGACGCGCATTATGCTCTGCAGCTTCGGGCTCTGAATGTAGATAGTAACGTTTCTTACCTGTTCCTGTTTCTGAATAGGATTTAAACAGATTAGCCAATGTGTCAAACTCGTTAGCTTCTGCTCCAAAATGACTGAAGTCACGGCCTTCTTTAATCGCCTTCTCCATATGTACTTTCATTTCTGCGCGGTCATAGCGATGAAAACTGTCACCCTCAATCACACAGGGCGTGATATTTTCACGCTCAAAAACAGCTTCCAGAGATTTCTTTACTGTAGAAGTGCCGGCCCCAGAAGAGCCCGTCACCACAATAATGGGGTGCTTAGTAGACATAAATATTCCTCTAAATTTATATAGTTAGGCAGCAGCGCCGTAATCAATACAGTCTGCCAATTCAAATATAGCCACGCATTCTAACCATATAACTGTTTCTTTGCGACTAGTTTGTATTAATGCCGCAATAGCCTTTCATTATTGATAAATTATCTCTTCAAACGAGGTTCTATGTAGACGTACACACTGCTAACTATAAAATAGCAGTTAAATATCATTTTCCCGGAGACTAATATGACGCAACCCCAGTCTGGAATCCTTGCCCCTAATCCCCCAATGGCAAGATTTTTAACTTTTAATATACATACCAGTGATGCGCTACAAAACTGTTTACAGGAGCTTAAAGACCTGGTCGACGGTGAAAACCTGGTGATTGGTTTAGGCCAGTCGCTGGTGATGGCAATGGGGCAATCTGTTGATGGATTACGTAGTTTCCCGGCTATCAGCGCGGCAGGGCTGGATATACCAGCAACACCTACTGCATTATGGTGCTGGCTGCGCGGTAATGATCGTGGAGAGCTATTTCATCAAAGTCGCCTGATCGAATCCCTGTTAATACCGGCATTTACCCTAACCGACTGTATCGATAGCTTTACCTACGATGAAAATCGAGACCTGAGCGGTTATGAAGATGGTACTGAGAACCCTCAGGGGGAGGATGCTATCAAGGCGGCTATCGTTGCAGGAAAACGCCCGGGACTGGACGGCTCCAGTTTTGTGGCGGTACAACAGTGGTTGCATGACTTTGATACGCTTGATGCAATGAGCAGCGAGCAACAGGATGACTGTATAGGTCGTCGTATCAAGGATAACGAAGAATTTGATGAAGCCCCCGAGTCAGCACACGTCAAACGTGCAGCACAGGAGAACTATCAACCGCAGGCCTTTATGCTACGTCACTCCATGCCCTGGACATCTGATACTGAGGGCGGACTGGTATTTGTCGCATTCGGACATTCATTTGATGCTTTTGAAATGATACTGAATCGAATGAGCGGTAATGAAGACGGGGTTCAGGATGGCCTGTTCAGTTTTACTCATCCCATCAGTGGCAGCTATTTCTGGTGTCCACCGATGAAAGATTCGGCACTGGATCTATCCTTGCTTGGCTTATAGTTCTAGTTCTATTCTGTATTAAAACCCTAAAAAAACAAATGACCTGTCTTTCGACAGGTCATTTGTCGACCTTAATATAATATTGACCTGCCTTAGTCGATTACTCCTCCCATAACAAAACTCTAGTTAGAGTTACTAGCCAACTCATTATCGTGGCATAAATCACAGGTCACCTGATCTCCCTTATTTAAGGTGACAGTGCTATGCTCATTACTTAGCACTCGATCAGTGGCAGCACGTGCTAGCACGGTACCTTCACCGTTTCTACCATGACAGGCTCGGCAGGCATCTTTCATAACGCTATTATGCTCAACCATGTCTTCATGCCCACCGTTGGAGAAGCTGGTATCACCTACTGGATGCATTCCGTGTGGACCTTCTAACGTATTACCCAGGTCACCTTCATGGCAGCTATTACATTCTATGATAGTACCCACATGACCCTGTATACCATTCGCAGCCTTATTATCATTGGCATAAGGGTTAGCATTTGGCCAGATAGCATGCGTGCTACCATGACAGCCCTCACAACTGAGTCCACCATGGCCTTTGTCGGTACCATCATCAGCGCCACTTAAACGATACAACGCTTCTGTTGTAGCAAACCGTGAGGCAGGGTTTTTCAGAAGAGGTAAGTTATCTGGGCCACCATTTGAAATATGGTCAGAAACATTGTAAGCCATCAATAAACGCAACTCATCCCTGTTACCCAGAGCATCGGTTGCATTTACAGCCTTATCCGACAGGTCCATTTGAGCAACCTGCATAGCATCACCGATATGGCAGCTGTCACAGGCAGGTTCAGATGCCCATGGAACACGCTTGCTTAAATCAGCACTTCCTTCAGCCGGAAAATTGATATTTGGAAAATTTTCTGAGAAATCGTCACCAACCTGAGTTAGCTGTCCATGACAATCCTGACAGACCGTACCTGAACCACCCATAGCACCACGCAGACATTCCACTCTCTTACCTGGATGACAATTATAGCAAGTCTCGGCCAGCACCTGTTTAGCCGTACCAGGATTACGTCCAGGGCCAGCAGGAGGCATAACGGGGAACAGGTGTCCGTAATTATCCGGATCTTTCTGGGGCAGACTGCCATGAACTCCATGCATTGCCCGCGACATACTGATATGTTTAGTTTGTTCTTTGCCATTGATATCCATTGGTCCCAGCTGAGCAAGATCAAGCGCAGGGGAATAATGACAGTTAGCACATACCACATCCGGGGTTGATCCATCAGCAAATGTTCCATCTGCATTTTCACCAGCTAAAGGCTGTCCTGGTTGCTCGAAATAACTATCCTTGTGTTTGGAATCATGTAATCGCAGGATGTTTAATTTAGCGCTGTTAATCACCTGCTGTTCAGGTGTAGCACCCAACATGGCCTTTGCTTGCATTTCTGTCTCGATAAAATTGACGCCATCATATTTGGAGTTAGCAATGTCGTTACAGACCAATGTATTAGAGGTATCTACGTTACATACTTCCTGGGTCGCATGACAGATTGCACAATCGGCTTCTGAAGCCACAGGAGTTACAGTATCAACAGAAGCCAGGACATTATCCGCCTCATCTCTGGCCTCAATTCTTAATACCGGATAAGGGTTCATATAGCCGCTATCATCGATTGGTGAGATAGGAATGCCTTCAGCTGTGTACCGATTAAAATTTTCAATCCGCACGCCTATAGGAAGATTGACGAAGAATGGCAGTGTTTCAACATAACCATGAAACTCCTGAGGTTCATTACTGATGCCAGGCATAGCAGCCTGCTCTGCGGTTAACACACTATCCGCAGGATTAGGAGGGTATAACTTGACCAGGTTAGGGGCTGGTAATCCCAGGTCTGGTGTAGAAGGAAACCACGACAACACTTCTGGAGGAAACAGGTCCTCGTAAGCTTTATAACCAATTTTATCAATGCCACTAGCAGAAGGCGTTGAAGTTTCCCAGAAATTATTCTTGAATACGCCCGGCAGGTTATCACCCGTGCTGGTGATTGAATCTGTCAACGTTGGCAAACTATTACGATCCGTTAAATCAGAGAAATAATTAGATTCAACAGCTTTATAAGTCACACGAATGCCATCAGCTGGCGACATTAATCTGGGTACTGCGCCTTTTTGTAACACCTGGGCATTTAAGACATTGTATGGAGGCAAGATACTGAACATACGATAGTCCTGGTCAGCACAATGTATTCCGAGGTCATTCGCAGCTAAAACAGTGAAATCTCCCGATATTCCACCTGTACCGCCGCCAGTACCGCCACCATTTCCACCACCGTTATCACAATCACCGGGGGCATATTTAACCGCCATGTCATCGGATGAGCCTCCCTGAGTAGCTTTTACTCTACAGGGTATATTATCAACATTATACTTCCTGAATTTCCACTCAGACTCCCTCGACGTCACCGTACCCAATTCTGCACCGGTATCAGCATTTGTGATGGTCACTTCCTTGTTTCTCTCACCATATCCTTTAACTTTCAACCGTGACTTTTCTGAATCCCACTCGGCTTCCTGAATAGAAAATTCGACAGAACTGTCATGTGAATCATGCGAATGTCGATCAGATGCAGATTGATCACCTGAATCTGATGCCGTACCGTTAGAACAGGCGCTTACAACAACACCGATGAAAGCAATCAACAGGTAGTTCAATATTGATGAATTTGTATATTTTTTTACGCTCATGACCTATACCCTTAAGTAATTGTTTTGATATTGCAGCCCTGGATTCCATGACAGGCTCAGACCTAAACTTATTATTTTCAATCACCCTCTACAGCCATGGTTATTACTTCTTTCAGACAGAATTCATAGGTAACTGTATTTTTATTTCTTAACTTAAATTAATAAACGTGAAAATTAGATGAAAATTTTCCGAATACCCTTGACTAAATATGGGAAATTTGTCCCAACCCGACGAATGGTATATTTATGGGAAAATAAGTAACAAACATAGCTTAATCAACGCTATATCAGACTGGTTTTGTATGTTTTTTTGTGATTTTTTAGAAAAGCCGATCAAACAAAATCGGCATAAGCGCAGGTTTACCCTAAGCCCTTTGATTTGAAGAATCAGCCTTCAGCACTACCAAGCTGATAAGCCTGAAGAAGCGCCTGTTTGAGAGGTTCATTATTATCAAGATCGACAATATTCATATGCTCAAACGCTATTGCAGCTAGATTTTGCTCAATATATTGCTGTTTCCAACGTAACTTAAATCCGGCCATATCGAAATCATCTTCACTGCAAAACTCCTTAGCTAGACCAGTTGCTTCAAGATACTTGATCTGACCCAGTTGCATCACCTCATATTCATAGGAATAAGAATCAATATTATTTTCTTTTGCCACAATTTGATAAAACTCAGGAATTTCTTCACTTTTTTCAAGAAATCTGTCCAGTTCTATATTAACCAAAGGGTTATAAGTAACGCCCTGATAGGAAAAGGTGATTTGTACAGTGAGAAAGCTCTTCATACTTGTTAGCGCGTCAGGCTCATAAATAAGCGGGGTAATTGTTCTGGCAGACGATCGACATGATCGATGACGGCAAACTGGTTTCCGAAAATATCACGAATGTAATCATCGGCCTTTTTATCAAGAGAGATGCAGTAGCTAGTCATGCCTCTGGAAGATAATTCATCAACCGCTTTTTTAGTATCCGAAATCAGATACTGATCATCTTCAACATCAATATCTGAAGGCTCACCATCTGTCAGGATCAGCATGAGCTTTTTATCGGCTTTCTGCGCTTCCAGATAATGCGCTGCATGCCGCATGGCACCACCAATACGGGTGGAAAATCCTGCATCCATAGCGGCTAAGCGCCCTTTGACCGTATCTCCAAATTGTTCGCTGTAACCCTTTAAATGGTAATAACGTACATTGTGTCGAGTATCTGAGTGAAATCCTGCAATAGCGTATTTATCACCCAACTGCTCAATCGTCCATGCCAGCAAAGAGACGGCTTCCTGACTTAATTCCAGAATAGTCTGCTCACAGCCTTCGGGGATGTCGGCCAGTGAGGCTGATAAATCCAGTAACAACATGACAGCGATATCACGACCATCATGTTTATGACTCATATTGATACGCGGGTCGGGTTGAGCGCCACATTTATAATCAATCAAGGAACGTATAGCGACATCCAGATCCAGCTCGCTACCTTCTTCCTGATACCGAACTCGCACATATTGCTGTGGTTTCAGGGTTTCCAGAATTTTCTTCAGCAACTTGGCCAGAGCGTTGTGTTTATGCAGAATCTCATCGATTTCCGATGCATTGCCTGAGGGATGAACGGACTCATAGACACTCACCCAGTCAGGCTTATAGGTTTGGGTTACGTAATCCCATTCCGAGTAATGTCTGGGAGGTAGTCCATCATTATCCAGTTGTTCCGGCTTTGACTTCGCTTCATCAAACGACTCTTCTTCATCGCCCTGTTCAATATAGATCCACATATGACGGTTATCATCGCGATAATCAACCACTGTATTTTCAAAACGGACACGCGCCTGCTGATCGCTTTGGCGACGGGTCCTTGCGGTGAATAAAACCGCCAGGTCCGCCATGGCTTTGGTGGAACTGCCATCGACTTCAACAGCTTCATAAAAACGCTTTACAAAGTCGACAACGAACTCATTCTGGTATCCGTGATTTTCATCCAGAATCGCTCGCGACAACATGGCCAGACGATGTCTTACACAGGATTCTTTTTCATTATCACAATCGCCCTCAATCGGTTTGGGATGCAGGGCCAGCAAATATTTACGTAACCCGGGATACTCCTTCAGCATCAGATACTCGACTCTGCAATCTTCCAGATGCTCAATGGCAAGGCGCTGAAACGGGCTGAAGTTATCGGCAATAATTGGGGTAGTCCATTTCCGATGCGCAGCGATATGTGCAATGGTGATTCGGTAGCGGTCAATGCCTGAGACACCATTTAAATCATCGTATACATCAGGAATACGAATGCCTAGTTGATCATAATAAGGCACTGGTTTTTTAGACTCATCGAAGCCCATAGAATAGGGGATAAAGTAAGACTCATCTTGCCAGAGACCACGCAGGTACATGTCGAGATTGCGTTCATTATCCATAAACAGCGTGCCATGACGCTCACGTTGCAACATAGCCTTGCTATCCGCCGATTGCAGGCGGAAATAATTCATCTGCCTCTCGGGATGATTAGAGTAATTGCGCACACCATAATCAATCCAGTTCTTTAATCCTGATAGAGAGAGTTGATTAAGCAGATAGGGGATCTGATTCAATAGCTCGGGTAGACCCTGACTGGCATGGGTTTTATGATGACCATGCACCGAGGTCGTGGTGTCATCCATCATTTGAAACAGGATATCGATAAATCGCTGCATCTGCTCCAACGTACCCAGCCGACGTGCAGCCTCAGGAAGACATTGCATAAAAGGGGGAATAGACTTGCCATTTGGTGTACGCGACATATCCCATACCGCTTTGGAAACCATTTCCAGTATCGGTTCACCCAGTTTTTTTGCCATCTGCGGCATTTCTTCCAGATAGATGGAAACTGGCTCATAGCCACGACCGATCATGCAGATCAACGAGGCGCCAGACATATATTGCTCAACACCCTTGTCGGATAAACTGGTTAAAGCATCGTAGAGATAATCTTCAAAACAATCTTCAATCTGCGCGAAGCTGCATTTCAGTTTATCGCGATAGTGTTGAACATTGTCGGTATACATTTTCAATCTGGATCAGCCGAAAATACTGTCTATAGAGTGATACAGAGTAGTACGAATATCAGCATCATCGGTAATAGGTCGTACCAAAGCCATGCGACAGGCTGCACGATGTTCAATACCCTTATTCATTAAGGTTCCTGCATACACCAGCAATCGTGTTGAGATACCTTCATCCAGACCGTGTCCTTTCAGGTGACGCGCAGTATGAGCTACCCTGACCAGTTTTTCTGCAACGTCTGCATCAATGCCTGCCTCTTTAGCAACAATTGAAGCCTCAATAGCTGCATCAGGATAATCAAAATCCAGCGCTACAAAACGCTGCTTGGTGGACTGCTTCAGGTCTTTCATCAAACTCTGATAGCCGGGGTTATACGAAATAACCAGTTGAAAATCCGGGTGTGCATCAATCAGCTCACCTTTTTTATCCAGTGGCAGAGTTCTTCGATGATCGGTAAGAGGATGGATCACCACGGTAGTATCCTGTCTGGCTTCTACAACCTCATCCAGATAACAGATGGCCCCAATGCGAGCCGCAGTAGTCAAAGGACCATCCAGCCAACGCGTGCCATTGGCATCAAGCAGATAGCGTCCGACCAGATCCGATGCCGTCATATCTTCATTACAGGCTACGGTGATAACCGGCTTACCCAGCTTCCAGGCCATATGTTCAACAAAACGTGATTTACCACAACCGGTCGGTCCCTTGATCATCACCGGAAGCCTGCCTTCGTACGCCGCTTCATACAGAGCTATTTCATCTTCCTGTGCTTCATAGAAAGGCTCTTCGGTAATTTTGTATTGTTCGATATCGATATCAGTCGAAGTCATAATGGCTGCCCTGAATGTAATGAGTATAAAGTGAGTAACAACATTCTACTGCTTATGCAAGCACACCAAAACTTAAATATTTGAATACCCCAATCAAGTCAGAGACTAAGAAAAATAGCTAAGCCTCTTATGGCTGTATATCAGCAAATTTTACACTGAAGCATAAAATGCTATTATTTTAGCGAGCTGACTCTACATGGACTTTATTTTCAGGGAGAAACCATTACATGAAACTCTATTTCATTTTACTGCCGCTGTTTTTAATACCCTCATTTTCTCAGGCATCTAACCCACTCGATCAAACCCCGGAATTATTGCTCGCCAATATTTATCAACCCGATATTAATCTGCAGGATTACTGGGTAAGCGAAAAGCTGGATGGCGTTAGAGCATATTGGGATGGCAAGCATCTCATTTCACGTCAGGGCAATATCTACCCTGCCCCTGCATGGTTTACAGCCGCACTACCAAAAATTGCTCTGGATGGTGAGCTTTGGCTGGATCGAGATAAGTTTGCCCTGCTTTCTGGTCTGGTCAGACGACAATCACCCAATGACACTGACTGGCGCGATATAAAGTATATGATTTTTGATTTACCCGGCAGTAGCGATACTTTTGATGAGCGGCTAAAACAGCTAGAACAGATCATCAATACTATTAATGCCACTCATATAAAGCTGATTCAGCAATACAAAGTTGCCAGTCACGAAGCATTGATGAAAAAACTGGATGACATTGTGAAAAAGGGCGGCGAAGGTTTGATGCTACATCGGGGATCGTCGAAATATAAAAATGGTCGCTCTGATGATTTGCTAAAACTTAAAACCTATCTGGATGCAGAAGCGCGAGTGATCAAACATATTCCAGGCACAGGCAAGTACAAAGACATGCTGGGCTCGATACTGGTTGAAAGCGCAGATAAAAAACGCTTTCGCATCGGTACAGGTTTTTCTGATGAAGAAAGAAAAAATCCGCCTGCCATCGGATCGCTGATTACCTACAAATACTTTGGCTTAACCAGTAACGGTATTCCTCGTTTCGCCAGTTTTGTACGTGTGCGGGATGATTACTGATTGTTAAAATAGCACCAGCTTCTAAATAAAACTTCAGATTTTATAATTTTCTGAAAATATCCTGCTCTGGTAATGTAAAACCTCATTTTCTCAACAATTTTACCCAGCACAGGGTAGGGGAAACCCTACCTATTCAAGCCCATACCTCCTTTTTCCTTACACGTTTTTCAGTATTATCTTAGATGCTTTTATGGATTGAGGGACTATTATTTGCAAGTCGTAAACCTTTTTTCTTGTAGGGAATATAATGTATGCCAAATCTGCGAAGTCTCAGTATAAGTAAGAAGTTATGGCTATTTACTGCGCTGACCACCATAGGCCTGATTTTGGCAACGGTGTTTGCATTAAGAGAATACCACGACGATTTATTGCTTGAAAAAAAGACAAAAATTCAATCACTTGTCGACTCCACTATCACTATAGTTGCCAGTTATCAGGCAAGGGCTTTACAAGGTGAATTCAGCGAAGAAGACGCTAAACGAAAAGCATCTACACTGATCAAGGCACTTCGTTACGATGGGGAAGATTATTTCTGGATCAACGATATGGATGCCAGAATGGTCATGCATCCGATCAAACCACAACTTGATGGAAAGGACCTTTCAGAATTCAAGGATCCAGGGGGCAAGCGAATTTTTTCAGAGTTTGCTGCAATTGCAAAACGTCAGGGCGGTGGAATTGTTCCCTACCTATGGCCAAAGCCTGGTTCAGAAAATCCGGTTAAGAAGATTTCGTATGTAAAGGCGTTTAAGCCCTGGGGTTGGGTCATCGGCACCGGAATATATATAGATGATGTTGAAACAGCTCTGTGGAATAATGCAAGACATATGGGGCTCTTTTCTTTCTCTATATTGGTCGTACTCATTACTCTGGCAGTCGCTATTACGCGCAGTATCATTATTCCACTACGCGAAACTATTTCTGCAATGGATGATATCTCTATGGGCGAGGGAGACCTCACCCGTCGCCTTGACGAAAAGGGCAAAGATGAGATTGCCTTACTTGCCTTTTCTTTCAATCGATTCAATGAAAAGATTCAACAGATTGTTACCAGAGTGAGCCAAAGTAGTACTCAACTCGCCGCTGCAACGGTTGAATTATCAACCACCATGAAGCAAACGCATGACAATGTTGTTCAGCAACAAAGTGAAACCACACAGGTAGCAACTGCGATAACCGAAATGGCGGCTACAGTAGAAGAGATTGCCCACGGTGCGAATGGCGCAGCTCAGTCCGCTCATGCGGCTGATGAGCAGGCTCAGAAGGGTAAGGAAGTAGTCATCGACGTAACTGATGCAATTAACAATCTCGCCAAAGAGATGGATACGGCATCGATAGCGATTAATAACCTGGCCAATGAGAGCGAAAACATTGGTTCAGTGCTTGATGCGATAAGAGATATTGCGGAACAAACCAATTTACTGGCACTCAATGCTGCAATTGAAGCGGCTCGAGCTGGAGAGCAGGGGCGAGGCTTTGCGGTTGTCGCCGATGAGGTACGGTCCCTGGCTAGCCGTACTCAAAAAGCAACTTTGGAAATCAGATCCATGATCGAAAAGCTCCAGGACGGTAGCAAAAATGCCGTTTCAGTCATTCAACAAAGTGGAGAAGTTTTGGGGAGTACTGTCAGAACAGCGAATGCGGCAAAGGACTCACTTGAAGAAATCGTATCATCGGTTGCATCAATATCGGAACGTAATCTGCAAATTGCCAGCGCTTCTGAGCAACAATCTGCGGTTGCCAGAGAAATTGACCGAAGTGTGGTAGAAATTGCCACACTTGCCCAGCAATCAGCTGTGGCCAGTGAACAGGTCGCGAATGCAACGGATGAGCTGTCAGCATTGAGCGAAGATTTACAGACAATGATTTCCACATTCAAGATTGCATGATCGAGCTGCTTATTTGAGTAGCCAGTTTTATAAAACTGGTTTGTATCAATCGGGGTCAGAGGGCAACATTCATTAATAACAGAAAGCATTGCTCTCTGACCCGTTTTTTCCGAACCGCATCATCCTTTCATAGGCAAGTCGAATTTCACACGCAGAGTTCGATCTTTCTTCGTAGCAAGATCGTGCTCGCATGCGCCCCCTTGCCCAACAGCCCCTTGCTTTTGATGAGATAAGGCATTGTGTAGGGCGGTTTTTCCTGGCAACTTCTTTCAGCTGTTGGAAAGAAGGACGCCCCCCCCCTAATAACAATCTTCGTACCCTTCGTGGTTAATTCATTCTTTAATGGCTTGTGTTCAAGTCGTTTAGAAACGGAAAAAAACTAACTCATTTTCAACCTCAAATACTCGACACATCTATCGGTTTAGAGATGTAATACCCCTGAACATAATCAACCTTGATGTCTTCCAGAAAACTCATAATTTCTGCATCTTCAACATACTTGGCTATGGTTTTTTTACCCTGTGCATGCGCAATATCATTCATCGATTTTACGATGGCCTGATCACTCACATCATTGACAACACCGCGCACGAACAGCCCGTCGATTTTGATATAGTCGACCGGCAGGTTTTTCAGGTTCGAGAATGATGAGTAGCCACTACCAAAATCATCCAGCGCGAATCGGCAGCCTTTGCTGCTCAGTCGCCTGATCATTTCGTTAGCGGCGCCAGGATCAGATACGGCGGAATTTTCGCTGATTTCGAAGATCACTTTACCCGCGTCCAGCTGGATTTCATTGAGCAGTGTCTCTATATCTTCCAGGATTGCCCTGTCACCTATGATCTGTTCCGACAGATTGATAGTGAAACGACCCTGGTAGCCGGCCTGCTGCAGAATGTAGAGCTTTCGTAACGCAGCATTGACAACCCAGAGGTCTATCTTGTCCATCATGTTGAAGCGCTCAGCAGTGGGTAGAAATGTTGAGGGAAAGACTAGCCCCTGAACCGGATCATCGACGCGTAGCAGGACTTCGCTCATCAGGTATTCTTCGGGTATGTGCTCCAGTAGTTCATCAAAAATTGGACCTTCTCCCCCTCGCTTGAATTCTTTTGAGATGAGTTGTAGTGGAATAATCGGTTGTGCATGTAACAACAGTTGATCTTTGAGTAGCGCATTATTTAGCCGTGAGGACCAGCCCAGATCTTTATCTATACTGGTTTTACTGTCACTTTCAGCAAAGAAAAGATGGCTGCGATTGCGCCCCTCTCCTTTGGCGATGTGACAGGCGATGTCGGCATGCGCGAGGATATCACTGGGTGAACTACTATGCTCGTCCATCAGAGCAATACCAAAGGTTCCACTGACCTTGTAGGACTTGTCTTTAAAAACAAAGGTAAACTCTTCAAGCGTGCGACGGAAATCATCGGCTACCGCTTGTGCATGTTCAGCATCCACATTACGCAGGAGGATGGCAAATTCATCACCGCCAAGCCGTGCCAGCATATCCGCTTTTCTCAGGCGCCTGGCCATTTCTCCCGAGATGGCAACCAGTAATTGATCACCTGCCACATGCCCGGCACTATCATTGATTTGTTTAAAACGATCCAGATCCAGATAGAGTACTGCGCTGGATTCCTTGCTGCGTTTAACTCGCTCGACCTCGAACACCAGCTGTTCTTCGAAATATCGACGGTTATGAAGCCTGGTAACCACATCGTGACTGGCCTGCCAGCGCAGTTCAGACTCCAGTTGTTTGCGCTGAGAAATATCGCGAAAAGCAACGACCGAACCTTCAATTTTATTTTCGATAGACAGTGGATGCGCAGTACATTCAATGGGAATGGGGCGCCCTGTTTTATGCCAGAACACCGTCTCTCGAGCGCGAATGGTTTTTCCTTCTTTATAGCTTTGCAATAAGAAGCAATTTTCATCTTCTATGGGCTGACCATTTTCATCCGAATGATGAAAAGCTTCCTGTGCTGATTTTCCGATCAGTCGATCCTGAGTCTGGTAGCCCAGTATTTGTTGACACGCGGGGTTTGCAAACAGGATATACCCTTCTGAATCCACGCCGTAGACGCCTTCACCAACGGACTGAAGAATCCCGTTAAGGCGTTCGCGCTCGTTTTCTATCGCATTACGCGCACGAACATGTCGACTCATGGCATCAATACGGGTCAGAAACAGGTCGTCGCTTTCATTCTTGAACAGACATTCAACGGCACCGGCTTCTAATGAGTGTTTGATTTCCTTGTCGAGATAGGTGCCGGTAATGATTGCAGTAGTAATGCTGGTGGTTTTGGGATTATCACGCAATTGTCTGCATAACACATCGCCAGTATGACCGGGCATGAAGTAATCGATAATGGCTATATCGAATCTGGACGATAAGGCTTTTTGCATCCCTTCAACGACTGACCAGGCTGTATCGGCTATATAGCCGTTGGCAGTCAGCAAGCGTTGGTATTTGACCCTTACCGAACGAGAATCATCTACAAACAGCACCCTGATTGGTTGCAATATATTTCCAGCTGAGTCTTTCGCGTTACCTCTTTCATTCGCTTCCAGGATGAGTCTGGCCAGCACATCCGGACTTTGCTTGTAATTCCGCCACAGCAGAAATGCATTCTGAGGGCGCCGTTGAAGGTAACTTTGCAGCGTTACTCCCTGGTCATGATCGAGCACGAGAACCGGGATATTCTGTTTATCCAGCAATCCTAAAACTTTGGGTGCTCCGCTGGTATTATTGTCTGACCAGCCCAGCACTGCTGCGTCGAACAACCCCAGATCAGAGGATGCTGAAGCAAATCGTGCCAACACGCTGTCAAAATCGCGCATACTGGTAACCTGATAACCCGCCTTGATCAGCAGATTTCCCTGAATCTGGCGAATCGTCGCGGAATCTTCAATGAGTAATATCGAAGGCAAAACTTTATTCCTATAGTAATTTTCTTAAATTCCAATAACCCCGAATACTATAGTCATTTTTACACGAAATAGTGAGCTTTGATTCAGCTTACCTTCCGAATCCAGAGTTAGATCACAATTTACTCTGATATTAGAATATTCTGTCTTCTGACTTCCTGTCGATAGCCAACCTCTACGACTTAAGAAAGCATTAAATAATCTTCGTGCCCATCGTGTACCTGGTGGTTAATTTGCATTTTATCTCATCAGGATCGATGCCCCAAAAAAAAGCCTCTGACAAGCAGAGGCTTTTAATGAGAGCTTTTTGGCTATTTACTTATGCACACCCAGCTTGTCTCTCCAGCCTGGGTACAGAGCGTCAGCATCATGTTCAAAGGATTCAAAGGCACGTGCAAATTCATGATGCTCTTTCGCATATTCGATTGGATCAGCGCCCTGCTTCCAGCAGTCGTATGCCTGGTGCAGTGATTTAGCACCTGCTGCAGGTGAATCGATATGTCCGTAAGCACCACCACCCGAGGTATTGATAACGTTACCATGACCCAGATTTTCGAAGAAACCTGGTAGACGCAGTGCGTTCATACCACCAGAGATAATTGGGGTAGTTGGCTTCATGCCGTACCACTTCTGGTAGTAAACCGGTCCCTGACACTCATCACGTTCGATCATATAGGCGATGATTTTATCAGATGCGTCACCTTCCATCTTACCGTAGCCCATGGTACCTACGTGGATACCGGAAGCACCCATCAGGCGTGACATCTTGGCCAGAATGTAAGCGGTATAACCACGTTTTGATGAAGGAGAAGTCACCGCACCATGACCGGCGCGATGATAATGCAGGTACTGACCAGGATAGTTACGACGCGCAGTGGTAACCATGCCGGGGCCACCCACATAGCCATCAACCAGGAAGGCAACCTGTGAAGCATTTTCACCAAACGTTTCCAGCACAAAATCAGCACGAGCACACATTTCATGGTGATCGTCTGCAGTGATATTGGCAGAGAACAGCTTGTTTTCACCCGTCTCATCCTGTGCGCGCTTCATAGCGTCAGCAACTAAAGGAATAACCTTTTTCATGGGGCAGAAAACCTGATTACCCTGTGGCTCATCGTTCTTGATGAAGTCACCACCGAGCCAGAACTGATAGGCAGCATTAGCAAAAGGTTCAGGACGCAAACCCAGCTTTGGCTTGATGATAGTCCCAGCGATGTAACCGCCATCTACTATAGGACGACCCAGCGCACGCCACATATCAGAGATATCCATTGAAGGACCATCGAACAGGCGTAACATTTTTGGTGGTACGTAGAAATCAAACATTTGAGCATTTTTGATATCGCCCATTCCCTGATTGTTACCAATCGTCAGAGTCAGGAAAGAAACAATCATTGCACGGCCATCGATTACATTACGGTCGAACAGTTCGTTCGGGTAAGCAATCTTCATAATGCCTTTGGCTTCGTCAATCTCGTAAACCAGAGCGTCTACACCCTTGGTGAAGTCATCGGTAGTTGATACTTCAACGTTAGTACCTGTCGAAGATTCAGCCGCAAAGTGAGCAGCCGCTTCCAGGTAGCCATGACCTTCAGCAGGCTCCATGGTATATGCAACCAGGATATGCTTACCATCGGCAAGTAGATTTTCTTCATTTAAACTCAGATCCGAGTAACGTCCGGTTTGATCCAGTAAAGCCATTTTATGCTCCTAAAATATAGTATTAGAATGTCAGGTATAAACCTGATTTTTATTTGGGTTAATTAAAACAGGTGGCGATAATATGTCCATATGAAAATAAAGGCTATTCATAGTTTCTGATATTTACTATAAGTAAAACCTTATACACCATGTCTCTAAACATCCTCAAGGGTTTTATGAAAAATTTGTTACCATATAATTATGCAGATACCTGGCCCACAAACATTCTTCCTGCCCACTCCCTGTAAACACTTCTCCTCTATGGTCCGGGCTGAAACCTATAACCTGGCCCACACCTTGCTCAACCGAAGTGATTCAGAATATGTATTTGTACCCATACGCAGTATGCAATACCTGGCTGTAATCGAGGGTCATGACATCTGGTTTGTAGACAGCCTGGCTTATGCTGTGAATGAGAATGAAGGCGGTCGCCTGATTACTATATCCTGGCATACTAACCCGAAAATGGAGCGTAATGCTCTGATTGAAAACACTCCCATTGAGATTATTTTTTACCAGAAGCACATAAGCGAAATCCAGTTGCGCCTGAGCAGTGAATTCCATAGAGCCATGTTGTTAGTGGATGAACGCTATCGGGATCAGCAGATTCCTGATGAAGGCGCGCGCATCATCCATTTAAAGCGTGAATAAAACCTTGTCAGGATGTCAAAGAGGCAAATAAGGTTGGCAGTTGTTCTGGCAATCGATCCACATTATCGATAATGGTGTAATTATTTTGCCCGAAGATGCGCTTAACGTAATCATCAGCATTAGGATCCAGCGTCAGGCAGTAGGTGAGTACGCCCGAGGTATACAGTTCCTCTACCGCTTTTTTGGTGTCATGGCGTAAATGCTGTGGATCACGTTCATCGATATCCGCAGGCTCGCCATCAGTGACCAATAGGATCAACTTACGTCGTTCTGCCTGTTTTAGCAGATGTTGTCCGGCATGACGCAACGCTGCACCCATACGTGTGGACAGGCCTCCTTTCATTCCTGCCAGCCGTGACTTGGCTTCATCATCAAAATGCTGATTAAAATCCTTAAAGCGATAGTACTGAACATCGTGTCGCCCATCCGAAGCGAAACCATGCAAAGCAAAGGGATCACCAATACCGCTGATTGCAGTGGATACCAGAGTTGCGGCTTCTCGAGTTAATTGCAGCACTGTCTTATCTGAACCCTGCATCGCCTCGTTGGTTGACTCCGACAGATCCATCAATACAACTACTGATAAATCTCGATTTTTAACCACGTTGCGCATAGTAATTCGTGGGTTAGGTTGTTCACCCATGCGGATAGAGATCATTGCATCAACTGCAGCATTGATATCGATTTCATCACCATCTTCAAGTCCACGCATTCTCTGTACACCTTCCGGCGTTAACAGATCAATAATCTGTTTGATTCGATGCGCAACAGGACGGTATGCCTGCATGATATCGTTGATATCATCAGGATTACCTTTGGGCTGACGTCGCTCATAAACCGTAACCCAGTCAGGTCTGTGCAACAGTATCTGGTAATCCCATTCCTGATAATGAAAAGGGTCAGAGACAGACTCCTTGCCCCACATATCATTAAAGCTACCATGCTCTCCCAGATCATCTTCATAGGGAAACATCTCTGTGGCACAGGTCCAGATCTCCTGTGCATCGTCACCGGCCAGCTCGCAATCCACCTCATTAGCCATCTCGATGACGCTAACCATCTTGCGTACCTGTCGCTGACTGGCAGGTACATATTCGTATTCGGTGTTGAAATCAAATTCTTCGAACTCCCATACATAGCGATTATCGTCCCGGTAGGGAATCGCAATACGTTCCAGGATCCTCAGGCTGGGTACCGCCTTGCGCGCTGAAAAGAGATTGTATAGTTCTACCCCCATATGCCAGGAAAACTGATTATCATTCTGGTGCGCATCGATTTCGTCATGGAATTTTTTAACGAATTCAGAAACTTCTTCATCTTCGATGCTTACAGTCTCATCCATTAACATATGCGCAATATGCATCAGCACGGGCATGCTCTCATGTTCAACTTGTTGCTGATTTTCCTCATCCTGTGTGATCAAAGACAGCCATAGTTTTTTCAGACCCGGAAAGGCCTTGCCCGCAACATATTCAACTCGGGCATCTTCCAGCATTCCGATGAAAAACATCTGTGCCGGACTGAGTTGTTCTGCAGAAATAGGGGCACAGCTATAGCACATATGTGCAGCCATATGAGCAACTGTGGCGCGATATAGATCCAGCCCACTAATCTCACCAACATCATCAACCGCATCGGGTACGTGCAGGATTCTATGTTCAATATAAGGTCGAAAATCAGTGTAATCCGCACCCGTAGGACGTACAAAGAAATCTCGCCCCCACAGTGCGCGCAGATAAAAGTTCAACTTACGCTGAATTCGAACAAACAGAACACCACGCCGTTCCTTTTGTAGCATTGCCCTGGAATCGGCAGACTCCAGATTGAAGTAAGTGGTCAGATTATCAAAATCACGCCTGTAGGCCTGTGACCCAAAGTTAGCCCAACGACGTAGCCCGGAGAGTGTCAACTTGCTCAGTAATTCATCCATGTGATTGAGCATCGGTCGCAATCCACGCGCAGCCGTTGATGAAAACTGATGAATAAAGGTCAGGTAGCCACGCAGTAATTGTGCATCACCGAGATTCTTTGCGGCAGACGGAAGACTTTGAAACATCAGCATAATGACTTCACCAGAGGTCATTGAAGAGAGCTTCATTGCTGCAGTGATACAGTCTTCTATGATATCTTCACCGCTCTCTTTGACCACTGCAGGCATTTCCTGGATATAGGTAATCACCAGGTCATTACCACGCCCCAGATTAGTCAGGGCTTTGGCCCCATTCAGATAATTCTCCAAACCCACTGGTGACATAATACGTGCAGCCTCATGAAAAGTACCTTCCAGCACGTCACGAATGGCCGGCACATCGGCCAGGAATTCTTCGTAGTCTTCGAGTTTTATTGACATGTTTTTTTAACCACAGAGAGCACAGAGAACACAGAGATTTTTCTCTACATTCAGTCCCGCATCGTGTGAGTCCTCGAGTTAGAATCTGATACCTATAATATTTTCACCTTATGAGAACCCAGATACAGTATCGGAAAACAATCCCTTAATACCTCTGTGTACTCTGTGTTCTCTCTGGTAAAAATCACGCAAAAAAAGTCTGCACAGCCGCATCAAGCGTATCTCGCATATCTGGATCATCGGTTAAGGGCGTGACCATGGTCATGCTACAGGCGGCAATTGGCTCAACCCCCTTACTGATCAATTGCCCCGCATAAACCAGCAGACGGGTTGAGATACCTTCATCCAAACCATGTCCTTTCAGGTTGCGGGCACGATGAGAAATCTGTACCAGTTTTTTCGCAATATCTTTATCTACCCCGGATTCTCTGGCGACGACATTCACCTCAATCTCTTCGACTGGATAATCAAAATTTAATGCCCCAAAGCGCTGCTTGGTTGATTGCTTGAGGTCTTTCATTAATGACTGGTAGCCAGGGTTATAGGAAATCACCAGCTGGAAGTCTGGGTGTGCTTCAACCAGCTCACCTTTTTTATCCAGAGGCAAGGTGCGACGGTGGTCAGTCAGAGGGTGAATAACAACCGTGGTATCCTGACGCGCTTCAACCACTTCATCCAGATAACACATGGCGCCAATACGGGCCGCAGTGGCCAGCGGGCCATCCTGCCATTTCGTGCCATCCTTATCGAGCAAAAACCGTCCAACCAGATCAGAGGCTGTCATATCTTCATTACAGGCAACGGTAATCAGTGGCCGACCAAGCTTGTAAGCCATATATTCGACAAATCTGGACTTACCACAACCGGTCGGTCCCTTTAGCATCATCGGCATACGCGCGTTATAAGCAGCTTCATATAAGGCGATCTCTTCACCTACCGGCTCATAGTATGGCTCGTTTTTGATGATGTACTGATTCGGATCTACCGTGTTTTCTGACATAACACACCTTTTATCATTTGCATTTTAATTACTCTTCATCACCTGTTTCGACTTCGCCCGACCAGCCAGCCGCTTTGGCTCGCTCGACAGCATCACCATGGATCTTCTGATGACGTTGAAACAATTCCTCTGGCAGTCTGCTGACCATACAGCCGTACTTATCCCACTCGTTATTCACCTTCTGTAACAGGGAATCAATACCAGCCAGATTCCAGCCTTCGCAGGTTTGGGATTCATCAAGAACGCCAAACACCCAGGCATCACGAATGATTTTGCCAATCGAGGTCATGCCGCCATTGATATCATTACCGATACCAACATATTTATCTGGTCTGCTATTCATTCGTTTTCTATCCTCAAAATAATAATTACCCTGCTTCCGGCGACCGCCTTATTTGCACAATTTTTTAATAGCTGTTCTATACAGCCTGTCCGCGGAAGATAACCATGGATGCACCCGCACACTGGGCGAAGTTATCCAGCCCCAGCAAACGCACATGATTATTCGGATGGGCTTTATGGCATGCTTCACACTCGGCCAGGATTGCATCTACGTCGGTTTCACCAAACAAGGGCAGCTTCCACATATACCAGTAGGAACCACTGGCATTCTGTGGCTCTGTATGTTCTACAGATGGATTCCAGCCTTTGGATACGATGAATTCGATCTGGCTACGAATCTGATCGGCATCCATTGCAGGCAGGTAGGAAAAGGTTTCAAACTTACGGCTAGCAGTATCCGCCATACTTGATTGGTAATCTTGCATATCACTCATTGTGTATACCTCAAAAAATGTATTAATCTGTATTGTTAAGAAGCAAGTATTTTGTTGCGAGGCAAGGCGGTCGTGATTTGAGCAGCGCAGCGTATATGTAATACGTGAGCACGCGCAGAATCAAGGCCAACGCCGAATCGCGACAAAAGACGCAGCTTATTAAATTGTTTTAATAAAGTGTCAAATGCTGTTCTCTGACAAAGCGCGAAAATGTGGGCGTATCAGTAATACGTGACCATTTTCAGCAACGCAGTCAGAAGATGCCAGGCGATACTTTATTTGTGGGCAACGTCTAGTTTGTCGACCGTATCGAATTCAAACTTGATCTCTTTCCAGGTTTCCATCGCGGCTTTCAGTTCTGGACTACTCCTGGCTGCATTAGTCAGGATATCTTTACCTTCCTTCTCCAGCTCGCGCCCCATATTGCGTGCTTCAACACAGGCTTCTACAGCAACACGGTTTGCCGCAGCACCTGCAGCATTACCCCATGGGTGCCCCAGTGTTCCACCACCAAACTGCAGCACAGAGTCATCACCAAAGATGCTAACCAGTGCTGGCATATGCCATACATGGATACCACCAGAGGCTACTGGTAATACGCCTGGCATAGCACCCCAGTCCTGATCAAAGAAAATACCGCGAGAACGATCTTCTTTAATGTAGCTATCACGCATGATATCGATCCAGCCAAGAGTTGCGTCACGGTCGCCTTCCAGCTTACCAACAACGGTACCAGAGTGGAGATGATCGCCACCAGACAGGCGCAGGATTTTGGTAAGTACTCTGAAGTGGATACCGTGGTGAGGGTTACGATCAAGTACCGCATGCATGGCTCGATGTATATGTAGCAACATGCCATTGTTCTGACACCACTGGGCTAATTGAGTATTCGCTGACCAGCCGCCCGTGATGTAATCGTGCATAATGATAGGTGCACCGATTTCCTTGGCGTACTCTGCTCTGCGCATCATCTCATCTGCAGTTGGTGCTGTTACGTTCAGGTAGTGACCTTTACGCTCACCAGTTTCTGCTTCGGCTTTATGGATGGCTTCCATTACAAAGTCAAAACGATGTCTCCAGCGCATGAATGGCTGAGAGTTAACATTTTCATCATCTTTGGTGAAGTCCAGACCACCACGCAGACCTTCATAACATGCGCGCCCGTAGTTCTTGGCTGATAGACCCAGTTTCGGCTTAATGGTGCATCCCAGTAGTGGACGTCCGTATTTGTTCAGTATGTCACGCTCGACCTGGATACCCTGTGGCGGTCCATTACAGGTCATGACATAAGCGATTGGGAAGCGGATATCTTCCAGACGCAAAGCGCGCAAAGCCTTAAACCCAAATACGTTACCAACCAGTGAGGTCATAACGTTTACTACAGAGCCTTCTTCGAATAAATCGATTGGATATGCGACGAATGCATAAAAACAGGTATCGTCACCGGGCACATCTTCTATCGCGTAAGCTCGACCTTTATAATAATCCAGATCGGTTAGCAGATCGGTCCATACTGTGGTCCAGGTACCGGTTGAAGATTCTGCTGCAACTGCGGCTGCGACTTCTTCACGGGGAACACCTGGTTGTGGGGTCACTTTGAAACATGCCAGGATATCGGTATCCTTCGGCGTGTAATCCGGCATCCAGTAGGTTTCGCGGTATTCTTTTACACCCGCATCGTAGACTTTCGCCATTTCATTTACCTCGATTTTTTATGGTTAATAGTTTTATTCTGTTGAGCCGTAGCCCGCTTAAATCTGGACTTAGATAACTCAGTCGCTGTACTTAAGGTGGTCAAATATAATGACTTAAAGATATAAACTCTATTCATAGTTTTTGATGCAAAGCATAAGTAATTCATTATAATTAACTGATGACGATTACAGGCATTTGCTATGAATATTACGATCAGACAACTCAAGGTTTTCTCAGAAGTCGCCAGACATAAAACCTTTACCCTGGCGGCCAAACATCTGCATCTGACGCAGCCAGCAGTCTCTATGCAGGTTAAACAACTGGAAGACATGGTGGGCGCTCCGCTGCTCAATAAGCAGGGCAGGAAGATTCAACTCACTGATGCTGGTGAAGAAATGTTATTGCTCAGTCTCAATGTACTGCAGCAGATTGAACAAACTGAGCAACATTTGAAACTGATCAATGAAGGTCATCAGGGAAAGCTAAAGCTGGTGGTAGCGTCCACGGTTTCTGCGGTTGCCACCAAGTTACTGGCAAGCTTTAATGCACTCAACCCCGGCATGCATATCAGCTTTGATGTAACCAACCGTGCAGGATTGATCGAGCAATTGTCGAATAATCAGGCTGATATTGTTTTGATGGGGCAACCGCCAGAAAATATGAACCTGCACACTATCGCTTTTATGGAAAACCCACTGGTCGTTATTGCATCACCAGAACACCAGCTAAACCGACAAAAGCACCCTGCCACCATTAATCAGTTGCTTGAGCACGGTTTTGTAGTTCGCGAACCTGGCTCTGGTACTCGGCAGGCTATGGAGCGATTCTTTAATGAAAATGATAAAACCTTAAGTCCAACCATGGAGATGAACAGCAATGAAGCCATCAAGCAAGCAGTTGCTGTTGGCCTGGGGTTGGGTGTGGTATCGATTCATACGCTGGAACATGAACTAAAAGAGCAACGCTTAAAAATTGTCAAAGCGGAAGGATTTCCAATCATTCGTAGCTGGTATCTGGTTCAACGCAAGGATAAACGTCTGTCACCATTGGCAGAAAAATTTCGTGATTATGTGTTAAAACAGGCTCGTTTATTTAAACCTGCTGTGTAGATAATTTGAGATCTAATTTCTTTGTTGCTAAAAAAAGTCATCACCCTGTTGCTGTTATTTAGCGGTGTAAATTTAAATACCGCTGTGGCTGAAACCGAATGTCTATCGACCATTCAGAATATTGTATTCACGGGCAACCAGAAGATTGACACTGAATACCTGCAGAAGTGGTCGGGGCTTTACAAAGGGCAAAAGGTATCTCAGCAGGATATAGATCATGCTCGACAGGAAATACTCAATACCGGCTACTTTTCAAAAGTTGATGTAGAACATCAGGGACTGTGTAGCGACCTGGCTAATATCTCCTTTCATATCGAGGAGAAAATGTTATTTCTTGCCTACCCCAGGCTCAGCCGTAATGGCAATGGAGATATAGAAACAGGGTTCGAATTTCGCGGATATCAGTTATTCGGTGTTGATCAAAATTTATCACTGCTGGTTTCCAATAAAGATTATGCCAATGGCAATACGGCTGAACGCTTCGAGGCAGATTACGAAGTCAATCCGCTCAACCTGCCCTACGAGCTACGCTGGGGCTATCAGACCAGTGACACCATACTATCAGACACGACCCAAGCTGTTACTGAGCAGAACATGGAGTTTTCCTTTCTGGTTGGCAGAGTATGGAATACGCCCTGGACTTCAAAACGTGTCGGGGTATTCGCCAAAATGATTTTCCATAGTAAGGATCTACAGGGTACAGATGACAACGTAACCACAGAGCCAGGTGACTACAACACCATCGGAGTTCAGTTCGAATACGACAAGGTGAGTGAACAGCTTTACCGTCGTACTGGTCGCTTTTACAGTCTTGAGTTAAGCAAGGGTAGCAGTATTTTGAACAGCGATTTCAATGCGTATCGCATACGTTTTGAAACACGCTACTACCATGCATTGAACCCGCTGGATAATCTGAATGCCCGCTTTATTGTAGATTACAGCTCTGAAAAAATATTCAACCAGTATAATTATTCGATTGGCGGCGCAAGTAGCGTGAGAGGCATTGAGTCAGGCTGCATCTCAGGTAACAACCTGTATCTGGCGAATATAGAATATGTTATTGGCTATAAAAACTGGCCTTCTTTTCGCACATCCTTATTCACAGACATAGGCTACCTGCTCCAGGATTCCAGTTACCTGGATGAAGATAAGTGGCAACAGACTTTAGGTGCTGGATTGCGCTGGAAGTTAAAGTCCTTTGTTAAAACGGACCTGGTCATCGACTATGCCTATGATCCGAAAAGTGAATTTTCAAAATTTTATCTTTCAACCAGGCTGGTTTTTTGATGCCTTATTTACACTTATAAACACCTTTAAAACAGCTGCTTATATTCCAATCAATATAGCAATATTCCTTTTAGTTAAAATGCATATAAAAAAAGATAAAATAATCAACTAAAAGCAGTGTTTAAATCATCTCCTGCCCACATTACCACTATCAAAAAACCGAACATTTAATTATAATAATATACTGATTTACACACACAGGCTTACATTCACCTAAGCCTATCGATAAATCAGATTTTATATACATCACTCAGTTCTGAAAGGCATCCAGCAACTGAAACTACTAAATTAACACTCATATCCCGGTTTTGGGGCTTAAGATTCCTATGCCTGGTGATTCTGAAAATTATTTTTGCGACCTATGAATTTATTAAGTTTTTTTCCATTTTTAAAATGGTTCCGCTTAGTCACTAAAGAGACTATCAAGGCTGATCTCTCTGCTGGACTGACGGGTGCCGTGATTGTGTTACCACAGGGTGTCGCATTTGCTACTATTGCCGGGCTGCCTCCTGAGTATGGCTTATACACAGCAATGGTAACCCCGATAATCGCAGCGCTTTTTGGCTCATCTTTTCATCTGGTCTCTGGTCCTACCACTGCAATATCAATCGTTGTATTTTCGGCTATCAGCAACTATGCAGACCCTGGATCTGCTGAATTTATCTCTCTGTCGTTAACTCTTACCTTTCTCGCCGGCATTTATCAGTTGGGATTTGGTTTAGCCCGGCTTGGTGTACTGGTTAACTTCGTTTCCCATACCGTAGTAATAGGATTTACAGCCGGGGCCGCAATTTTAATAGCAACCAGTCAGATGAAAAGTATCACCGGAATCTTTGTACCCAAAGGCGAATCTTTTTTACATACCTGGATGGATATGTTTGATGGAATCGGGGATACCAACCCCTACCTCTTAGCTATTGCATTAGTCACTCTGCTGTCAGCACTACTGGTAAAGAAATATTACCCCAAAATGCCGAATTTGCTGGCGGGTATGGTGGTAGGTAGCCTTCTGGCGCTGATACTAAAAAACTATACTGATAGCATCAAACTGGTGGGTGAAATACCCGCACACCTTCCCCCTTTCTCAGCTCCAGAATTCAGTTTTGAAACCATCCGTATGTTAGCCCCTGAGGCTTTTGCGGTTGCACTATTAGGTCTCATTGAAGCTGTGTCTATCAGTCGAGCAGTTGCCACAAAATCCAGCCAACGCATAGATGCTAATCAGGAATTTATTGGGCAGGGACTTTCCAATACTGTTGGAAGCTTCTTCTCCAGTTATGCTGGTTCGGGTTCATTTACGCGTTCTGGCATCAACTATGATGCAGGTGCCAGAACACCGATGTCTGCGATTTTTGCAGCGCTCTCGCTAATGATTATCGTTTTACTTATCGCTCCTCTGACGGCCTATCTGCCCATAGCTGCGATGGGTGGCGTAATTCTTCTGGTGGCTTATAACCTGGTCGATATTCACCATATCAAAACCACCCTGGCTTTAAGTAAATCCGAATCAGCAGTATTGCTAACAACCTTTTTTGCCACCTTATTTCTGGAGCTGGAATTTGCTATTTATCTCGGTGTATTACTGTCATTAATCTTCTTTCTGGCCAAAACCTCTACGCCTAGAATTCCTACACTATCATTTGATGAACCAGCCGGTGCATCGCATCGCAAGCTGGTCAATATAGATAGCAAGCCTATAAAACAATGCCCACAACTTAAGATCATCAGAATCGATATGTCGATCTATTTTGGCTCAATCAACCACATCCAAAAACGACTGACGACTATTGTTGATAATGAAAGAATTTACCATATCCTGGTTATTGGAAGTGGTATCAATTTTATCGACCTGGCCGGCATTGAGGCACTGGAATCTGAGCAACTACGGCTTAAGAAACTGGGTGGAGGATTATATTTTCTCGGACTTAAATCATCTGTATACGAATTCGCCGCTCGCTCAGGTTTTATCAAGCATGTGGGTAGCGGCAACTTTTTTGATTCTAAAACTCAGGCGATTAAAACAATCTTTAAAAAAATGGATTCAGATATTTGCCTGAAGTGTCATTCCCAGATTTTTGAAGAGTGTCCATAAAATTATCGCAGCAACAGGATGAGATTCAGGAAAATAAAGAGGCGTTCAACCATAAGTGAACAGCAATACTGGCGGCATATCCTAAAGCAATAACGGGCGACCATTTGAGGTGGCCGAAGAAGGTATATCTGCCTCTAGCCTGCCCCATAAGCGCAACCCCTGCTGCCGAACCTATCGAAAGCAATGAACCACCCACACCGGCTGTCAGCGTGACCAGTAACCATTGCCCCTGCGACATATCTGGCAGCATGGTGAGCACTGCAAACATAACCGGAATATTATCGACAACAGCCGACAGCAGACCTACTGTAATATTGGCTGAAGTCGCTCCCCACTGGGTGTACATTAACTCTGATACCAACCCCAGATAACCCAGAAAACCCAGGCCACCTACGCAGGCTATTACGCCGTAAAAGAACAACAGGGTATCCCACTCAGCACGCGCAACACCCTTAAAAACATCGAAGGGTACGACATCCCCAATCGCTGGATGCTGTGTACCTGTCTCAGCTACCTGATTACCATTTTTATGCGTGACTTTCAGATAGTAACCAAACACCTTCAGATAACCCAACCCTGTCAGCATACCGATTACTGGAGGAAGATGTAAAAAATTATGGAAGCTTACTGCAGTGATTATGGTGCCAAGAAATAACAGCATAATGCGTTTAGAACCACGCTTCATCACCACATGATCATCCCTGGCCACAGGCTTTTCATTGGGCACAGCAAAGTGCATAAATGCAGCAGGCACCAGATAATTTACCAGTGCTGGAAAAAACAACGCAAAGAACTCCCAGAAATCTACAATACCTTTCTGCCACACCATTAACGTTGTGATATCTCCAAATGGAGAAAACGCCCCACCGGCATTTGCTGCGATCACTATATTGATACACCCGAGCAGCACGAATCGATCATTTTCCCCTGCCACCGCCACCACTACTGCACACATTAATAATGCAGTTGTCAGGTTATCAGCTACCGGAGAGATAAAGAAAGACAGGATGCCAGTAATCCAGAATAAGCTGCGAAAACCAAACCCTGCTGCAACCAGCCTTGAACGCAAGGTTTCAAAAACATTGCGTTCATCCATCGCATTGACGTATGTCATCGCAGCGAGTAGAAACAACATCAGTTCTGCATACTCCAGCAGGTTATGACGTATTGCATTTTCTGGCAGAATTTCCATACCGGGATGACTGCGATACACCCAGGCAATGGAAGCCCAGATAACACCAGCAGCAATAATCACTGGTTTGGATTTTCGTAAGTGGGTGAACTCCTCGGCCATTACCAGCAGATAGGCGAAAATAAAAACCAGCAAGGAGGTAATGCCAACAGTGCTTGCAGTCAGGTCTAGCGCTATCAAATCTTCAATAGCAAAACTGGAAATGGGAAGCAGGCAAAGCAATATAAGAACTGGAACCAATGTCAGTCTTTTCATGAGCCCGAAGCGTCCTGTTAAATGTGAACGGTAACTGCTATCTTGCTTAGATGAAATTGTAGTGTCAAGGCAGGCTTTTATATGGCTAGTATTGAATAGTGATGGATCAATAGTCCAGATACATTTGATATACATGGACTATTGAAAAAATATAGCCCAAAGATTAAAACAGTGAAGCATTAATCAAAAAGTGGACATAGATACTCGCGGCATAACCCAGCGCAATAACCGGCATCCATTTCAAATGACCAAAAAAGGTATATTGACCACGAGCTTGCCCCATTAACGCAACACCTGCAGCAGAACCTATGGATAGCAGTGAACCACCGACACCAGCAGTTAAAGTGACTAGCAGCCATTGACCTGTAGACATGTCAGGGTTCATCGTCAATACCGCAAACATGACTGGAATATTATCAACAATTGCAGACAACACACCCACCGATATATTTGCTGAGGTAGCGCCCCACTGGGTATATATCAGCTCGGATACCAGGCCAAGATAGCCAATAAAGCCCAGCCCACCCACACAGGCTACTACACCGTAGAAAAATAACAGAGTATCCCACTCAGCACGGGCAATAGGAGCAAATACATCAAAAGGCATAATTTCACCCAACTGTCCCTTACTATTCGTTTGCTGGGATTTTCTTGCGGTCTTTTTCAGGTAATAGCCAAATATTTGAAGATAGGAAAGTCCTGTCAGCATACCGATAACTGGAGGTAAATGAAGAAAGTTATGGAAAGAAACTGCGGTAATGATAGTGAGTAGAAAGAACATGATGATGCGCTTAGCACCACGCTTCATTTCTATCTGTTCTGCATTAGGTTCGGGCTTTTCATTTGGAATAGCAAAATGCATGAGAGCTGCCGGGACCAGAAAATTGACAGCAGAAGGAATAAATAATGCGAAAAACCCCCAGAAATGTACAAAACCTTTCTGCCACACCATCAGCGTTGTTATATCGCCAAAGGGAGAAAATGCGCCACCTGCATTCGCTGCGACAACAATATTGATACACGATATGGTAACGAACTTTGTATTTGAACCACCCACCGCCATCACTACTGCGCACATCAGTAACGCAGTAGTTAAATTATCCGCCACTGGGGAGATAAAAAATGCCAGTATGCCGGTTATCCAGAAAACGGCTCTAAGCCCCAGACCTGAATTGACCAGCTTAACTCTTAACACATCGAAAACCCGATGTTCATCCATACTGTTTACATAGGTCATAGCAACCAGCAGGAATAGCATTAATTCTGCATATTCGAGGAGATTATGGCGGATGGCATGTTCCGGAAGTGCTTCCATACCGGGGTACCCCTGATAGACAAGGGCAATCATTCCCCAGATCAGACCAGCCGCAAAGATCACAGGCTTGGATTTACGCAAATGGGTAAATTCTTCAGCCATTACAAAAAGGTAGGCTACCACAAATATTAATATGGCCGCATATCCAACCCCACTAGAGGTGAGATCCAAAGGTTTTTCCGCAGCCATACTAAGCTCTGGAATAGTCATCGCGACCAACCCTGACAACAACACCAGCAATTTATTCATACAATCTGAAACCTAGAACACCAAATTCATCATCAGCATCATCACGATTAAAAACAGCACAGTCATGATGCCACCTGCCTTCATAAAATCAGGGACTCTATACCCTGCAGGCCCCATGATCAATGCATTAACCTGATGCGTTGGTATCAGAAAAGAATTGGAAGTAGCAATAGCTACTGTTAAAGCAAACAATGCTGGGCTGGCACCTACGCCTATAGCTATATTTACCGCTAATGGCACCAGCAAAACCGTCGCTCCGACGTTGGACATTACAAGAGTAAAAAATGTAGCCAAAGCCGCAACAGATAATTGAATGACCCAAATTGATGCATCGCCGACCACATAAAGTACCTGCTCAGCAATCCATTTGGCTGTACCACTGGTTTCCACAGCCAGCCCCAACGGGATTAATGAAGCCAGCAGAAAAACGGTTTTCCAGCTTACAGCCTCATAGGCTTCTTCAATTTTCAATACCCCTGACAACACCATACCGATTGCTCCGGTTAACAGTGCTATCGACAAACGAAGATCAGAGAATAGAACAAGACCAAGAGCTATGAAAAAAAACAAACCCGCCCACTTTAACTTTTCTGGACGCAGCTTATCTTCATGCGGGTATTCAGTGGTTACTACCACAAAATTGCGATCACCTGAAAGTCTTTCAAGCGACAACCAGGTCGTATGGACCACCAATGTATCACCAGCCATAAAAGGCATATCACGAATATGATCACCTTCGCGCAGTGTTTCGCCATTACGATGTAGAGCAACCAGTGCCAGACCATAGGTTTTACGCATCCATACATCGCGTGCTGACTTTCCTACCAGATTGGAGCCAGGAGGAATAACCACTTCTGCTATACCCGCCTTAGCAGTGGATAAGACATCCACAAATGTTCTTAATGAATCACGTCGGAGTAACTGATATTTTTCAACAAAGTGCTCAAGATGCCCAGGAGCCGCCACTACACCCAGAACCATTCCCGGCTGGAACTCAGTATCACGAGCCAATGTACCTGGACCCACCTGACTTTCCTGCCCGCCCAGTTTGTTTGCGATAATACGAATTCGATATGTGGTTTCTACATCATCCAGTTTCTGGCCAATCAATTTGCTGGTATCGGGTACCACTACTTCGTACAGGGCATACTCAAGATTGTAGACTTCACGGAAATACTTCATTGGATCTGAAGACTTGCCCTTCTCTGACTTACTCAGCGGTAACACGTAACGTCCTGCCAGTACAAAATAAATAATACCCGTCGCTACCAGTGCCAATCCAATCGGTGTCACTGAAAATAGCCCCCAGGTTTCCATCTGATACTCGGCAGGCAAAGCCTGATTTGATGTCAGAATTAAATCATTCAACAAAATCAGCGGACTGGAACCAACCATAGTGACCGTGCCTCCGAGAATTGCGGTAAACCCCATCGGCATAAGTAAGCGAGACATGGGCAGCCCGGAACGTGAAGAAATTCTGCTCACAACTGGCAGAAACAATGCCGCAGCGCCGACATTCTGCATAAAGGATGAAATAATCCCCACTGTGCCGGAGATGATAGGAATAATCCTGCCTTCAGTGGTTCCTCCAATCTTGAGGATAAATGAAGCTACTTTACTCATCAGACCCGTTCTATCCAGACCGGAGCCGATAATCATCACCGCAATAATAGACATGACCGCATTAGAACTGAATCCGTCGAACAGGTGTTTATTATCAACCAGACCCTGCTCCAGCCCCATATAGGGTGCCAATAAAGTAGTTAATCCCAGTAAAACCATGATTGACGCAGCAGCTACGTCAACACCAACAACCTCAAAAGCGAAAAGATAAATGGTCAACACCAGTATGCCAATAACCCAGGCGATCTCAACAGAAGGTACAACCGTGGCAAGATACCCCGCTAACACAGAAAAAACTAAAGCGGCAATGATCTGTTTACGAGAAAAATAAGAGGATACTGTTGATGTTGAAATACTGTCTGTAGAGGACACAGCAGACTGTGTTGATGCATTCATTTATTAACCTCAGTTGATACAAACTTATGAACGAGATCTATCCAGAAATCGCCTGCACATGCTGTGCGTCTGTTTTATTTATATATGAGAGCATTCCTGGCAGAGAAAGTAAAACGTCCAAAAGGAATATATCCTGCTATTTCAAATATCCAAAAAAGCCATATATTTTTAATTTTAATAGTGGAAATATCAAATGATATAGAATACATTAATATTCCCATATGGAATATCGAAACCTCCCAGATTTAAAAGGCCTTGCCGCATTGCGTGCAGTTGTCGAGCTCGGCGGCACCGAACAGGCTGCTAACTTTTTACATATTGGTCAACCCGCTGTGACCAAACGCCTGCGTGCCCTTGATGAATGTTACGGTACTTCTTTAATGCTGCGTAAAGGTCGTAAGCTGGAGCTTACTGCGGCCGGAGATCGGGTATATGCATTTGCCCGCCTGGCGTTAGACCACCAGACCACGCTTCTGGAAGATCTGCATAGTCTGACTCAGGGCAAAAACAAATTACGCCTGGAAGTCACCTTTGCGATAGGTGAACACCTACTTCCAGAATTATTGCTTAGCTTTTCTGATGATTTCCCTGAATATCAGATTCAAAGCCGCATGGGATACTCTCGCAGAATACAAACCCGGCTGGCAACGGGCCTGGTCGACCTGGCATTACTGGAACTAGCACCCGACCACCCAGACATACTGGTACAAAAATGGATTGATGATGAACTGATTCTGGTGTGCGCGCCCAATCATCCCCTAAGCGACCGTGACAGCATTACTTTACAGCAATTGAGTGAACAGAAATTCGTACTACGCGAAGCCAAGTCCTCTATGCGCAGAATACTTGATCAGGTTTTACAGGATGCGGGGGTTCAAGGCCTGGACATTTCGCTAGAGGTTGGCTCTACAGATACCATTGTTGAGATACTCAACAAAGGTAGACACATGAGTTTTCTGCCCAGATTTGCAGTGGCCGATGCACTCGCCAGCCATCAATTGCAGCAGATCAGAGTTGATCCACTTAAAATCATTGTCACCCTGTGGATTGCGCGCAATCGGGCCAATATTAATAACCCGGTAGCCGAAGCCTTTGCACAGTCTCTGAGAAATCTAAAACATTGAGCTTAATTCGAAAGCTTCTGAAACATCAAATCCCACACGCCATGCCCCAGGCGTTGCCCGCGACGTTCGAATTTGGTCTCCGGTCGATACTCGGGTTTTGTACAATAGCCCTGCGCATTCCCCAGATTTTTAAAGCGGGGGTCTGAAAACAAATCCGCCGCCATATGCTCAGCATAATCCTGCCAGTCAGTCGCCATATGTAAAACGCCTTCAGTAGTAAATACCCGGAACAGTAAATCACGAAACTGCTGATTTACAATGCGACGCTTGTGATGTCTTTTTTTATGCCAGGGGTCAGGAAAAAACAGAAATACACGATCAAGAGTTTGCTCAGGTAGCATGATTTGCAAAACTTCAACCGCATCATGCGACATCAGTTTCAGGTTATTAATACCCTCTTCATGAATTCGCTTCAGACAATGACCAACGCCGGGGTCATGTACCTCGATACCAATATAGGCAGAGGCAGGATCGGCTTTTGCCATCTGCACCAGAGACTCACCATTTCCGAAACCGATCTCCAGCTTCAATCGATTCAACCCGGGAAATAGCTGCTGGATATCTATCCTGGCTTCGGGATTATAGTCAATCCCATACAGTGGCCAATATTCCGCCAACGCATACTCCTGCCCACTGGTGAGACGACCTGTGCGCTTGACAAAACTTCTGATTGAACGCTTTTTAAGCGCCTCCTGATCATCAAAATTCATACGACTTAACTGTTTTAGAGAATGACACCTTAAAAATGGGTGAAACGGCCCCATTAAACCGGGAAGTGATTCTACAGCAAAAGAGATACACTGTGAGTACAGATTCTTCTCTGAACAGTCAGCAAATATTCAGAAAAAATAGCCAGCTCTAGAGAAAACGATAAAAGCTTTAACCTCGGTAAAACAGGAATTACAATAACCTGCTTTTAAAATACCCGGATTAAAACAATATGAAATTGTACAACAGCGGGTAGACTGATACTCCTCACCCAGTAATGGCATATGGCATACCAGTGACAAGCGAACAGACTAACATACCAAATCCTTTTATCAACAAAGGGTCAATATCGAAAAGATGCTATCATAACTCCTGCATCGATGGGTTTATTCACAGCAATCATAGCATAATAAAACACTTCTCTACACTCACAAAACCATGCACTATGACTTCGAAATCACGAACAAAATATGATGACAGACCGTTCATCCTAACAAATATGATCCCTATCTTTGCTTAGATGACATTTCCACAGTCTAAACCTAGGATTCAATTATGAAAAGATTACGCCCAAAAGGTTTCACACTTCTAGAACTCATGGTCACAGTGGGTATTACGGGAATTGTTCTAATGATCGCAATACCTAACATGTCCGAGTTTGTTAAAAATGAACGCCTTACAACAGCTACTAATTCTCTGATTTCGGATTTGATGCTAGCACGTAGTAAAGCTCTCGAAATGAACCAGCCTGTAATTTTATGCTCAAGCTCAAACCAGACTTCATGCACCGACACGAATTATGAAGAAGGCTGGATAGTTGGTATAGACAGCAACAATGATGGAGCCATTGGAAGCACCGACCTCATCAAAGTTCAGCAAGCTCTGGACAGTGGTGTTTTTATCAATGACGGAGGGGTAAAAACCATTATATTCAATGAAAAAGGCTTTACTCCCGATCATACAAATGCGGATGTTCTTTCAGTCTGCGACAGCCGCAAGGACACGCATTCAAAGGCAGTTGCATTATCCAGAACCGGTAGAGTCAGTCGCGGAGGTTCCCCCTCATGTTAGTCCTTCGAAGTAGCGATAAATATCAAAGCGGATTAGGGTTAATCGAATCATTGATAGCCTTACTTGTGATATCAGTCGGCCTGCTAGGCATAGCGGCATTACAAATCACCTCTATGAAACAAAGCTCCAGCGCCCAATTTCACTCTATGGCCGTCTGGTTTAATTACGAGATGACAGACCGCATTAATGCTAATAGAGGTATCACTGTCTTTCCACAATACGCCGGTATAAGCACCGCCGATGCCCATAGTCAGAACTGCGAAACCGCAGCCTCGCCCTGCACCCCAGCACAAATGATCGAGGCCGATGCAAAAATCTGGAGCGAACTGGTAAGTAAACTACCTTCTGGCAAAGGGGTAATTATCCAAAACGATGATAATTCACTTCAAGTCACTGTCATGTGGGACGATGGGGCAGATGAAAGCAATTGCACCAATAACGTACCAAACTCAGACGGAATGACCTGTTATTCGGTAACCTTACAACCATAAAGGTAATAAACATATGAAGCTCATTTCTAAACAATGCGGTTTATCGTTGATAGAGATTATGGTTGCACTAGTCATCAGCCTGTTTCTACTTGGTGGAATTATTCAAGTATATATGGGCAACAAAAGCGCTTATGGGTTTTCTGATGCCATTTCTCGCATACAGGAGAATGGACGTTTTGCTCTTGACACAATCACCTCAGACGTGCGTATGGCAGGGTTCATGGGGTGCATGCCTGTTCAGGAAGACAAAGACGGCGACGGCCAATATACTGATGACAACCCTTTCATTCAGAATCACTTAAATCCTGCAAATTATAGTGCTAACAAATATAAATTTTTCGACTCACCTGCGATTAGCGTAACAGACAACCTTATCGCCAATGGTTCAGACAGCTTGCTCCTGAAAGGAGTAAGAGCAGGACAAAGTGCTTTCCTTGCAGATTTATCAATGCCGGGTTCAGGAGCAATAACAGTAGACTCATCAGTGGCATTCAGTGCAAATGATATTGTGCTTATTACCAATTGTTTTTCCGCAGATGTTTTTCAAATAGGCACAGTAACTACCGATGACGATGCTGGCACCACTACCTTAACACACGTTACAGGCGGTGAAAGTCCCGGCAACATCAATTTAGATAAAAACCCCTGCACATCACCAGCTCACTGCCTAATAAATAAAAATGAGTCCCCTTTCTACGCTAATCGCGCTACAGCATTTCGCATGCAAGTTGTTAGATATTATCTAGCAACTCCAGCAGACAGTGAACCCGTATTACACCGCGTCGTCAATGAGACTGATGAAGAACTCATCGAAGGTGTAGAACAAATGCAGATAATGTTTGGAATAGACACCGACTCAGACGGTTTTGCAAACCTGTATCTCGATGGTACTGATGTACCCAATATGAATCAGGTTAAAGCTATCAGAATTGCACTGGTAGTCCGCTCCGACCAAACAGGCTTAACCGAATCAAATCAAAGCTATCAGATATTTGACAATGATGTAACCGCTAACGATACACGATTACGCCAGGTTTTTACCTCTACGATCACATTAAGAAATTTCAGAAAATAGGGTGACTTATGTACCAGCTATCACACAATTGCAAGCAAAAAGGTGCCACACTGATTGTCAGCCTGATCATCCTGCTTGCTATGACCTTACTGGGCATTACATCTATGAAGGGGACGTCGACAGAACTTTCCATGGCGGGTAATCTACGAGAATCAGCATTGAGCTTTCAGGCAGCTGAAGCTGGATTGCGCTATGCAGAATCCGTCGTAGAAACCAGCACTTCTGCTGCATCACTTACTAGCAGCACTGGATACATAGGTGAAGCCAGTGCCGACCCAGATTACCTTAATGCAAGCAGCTGGGACAACGCCAGATCGACTCCAAACACTATGACGCTTGCAGGAATAGCTACCAATCCCAATTTTTTTATCAAATTCATGGGCAAGTGGTCAAACAACCCTTTGGCTTTGGACACTAACATAGGAAGCGGTTATGGCGGCCAGCAACCCGGCGAAACGTCATATAACTTTAAAGTTACTTCTAGAGGCAGTGGTCAGACAAATAGGTCTTACCGAACTGTTCAGTCTTACTACGGTAAAAAATACTAACCATCAATATGGTGAACATTATGAAATTGCAAACTACAAAACTCGGCACTTTAGCTGCAACCGGCCTGCTGGTTTTATGCAACAGCCTCAACGCCTACGCCGTCGATACCTTAGCGTTGCCCTACAAACCTTTATTTAACGCCGCTCAGGGGGTTGAGCCCAATATATTCCTGACCATCGATGACTCATGGAGTATGCGCTGGGAGTTCATCTATCAACAAGAAAATAACCTCAGTTATCAAGACACCGAAGGCCTCCCTATGACAGACCCGCACCACGTCAACGACTCAAGAATCGAAACTATAGTGCCTGGATGGGGTGGCAATGTGGCTCCTGCACTTAACGTAAATGATCCAAACGACAGAACCTGGATTTTCTATAACTACAGGGTAAACAAGCTATACTATAACCCCGCTATAGATTACACCCCCTGGCCTGGTACAGACCCTGATACATCCAGGCCTATGTATCCCGACCTTGTGGCTACTGATCTGACAAGTATCCGTAAACACCCAAATAGCTCAAGTAATACCAAGAACATTATTAACCCTAAAGCTGACAATTTTTTCCAACCTGTTTACTGCACCTGGGATAAGGATAATCTCAATGACGGACTCGATGAATCCGATGATCATACCTGTATAGAAATCAAGGATAGTGTAGCATTCACTACAGCTATGAATAAGCGCCCTGTTTCCCAACAACGAACATTAGCTGAAGAGCTACTAAACTATGGTACCTGGATGCAATACTACCGAACCAGAGTACTTGCTGCCAATAACGCACTGGGACATATAGTTAATGACACTTCAAATGCAAGAATGGGATTATCTTTTATCAACGATTGGTCCGTACCCAAAATAGCTCTTAAATCCAACTCCGTTGCAGCTAACAAATACTCACTTCTCGTCGGGGTATACGGCAACACTTACGACCACACCACGCCATTAAGACAAGCACTCGCTCGTACAGGTAATATGTTTAAACAGGCATCGAGTTACCTTTCCAAAGCGGAGGGAGGCGAGTGCCAACAGAACTTTAATATCTTCATGACTGATGGCTATGACACTCAAGCTGCACCCAGCGGTTTTTCTGATGAAGATACCGGCGGCGACAGCGAAACCGATTTTGATGGTACCATCAACGAGTCTATAGATCATGGGAACTATGCAGACTCCCCTGGTTACACCCCAACATCTACAACCCTTGCCGATATCGCCATGTATTACTATGAAAACGACCTGATACCGGACAACATCCTGGGTGACAAAGTACCCACAGCATCTGGCTATGATTTGGCACCACACCAGCATATGGTCAACTATGCAGTAGCTTTTGGCTTAACTGGTAATCTTGGAGAAGATGCAGACCCAACAGATTCTGGCTTTTATTGGCCTGTACCAGTAAACGGAACCGCCTCATCTTTAGATGACCTTCGACACGCCGCCTACAATAGCCGGGGCCTTTACCTGAGTGCCGACAATCCGGAAACACTGCTTGAATCGTTATCTTCTGCAGTCATGAATATCACAGAAAGATCATCTATTTCATCCGCAGCTGCAGTAACCTCCTCCCAGCTAACCAATGACTCAACAGTATATATAGCTGAATACAACTCAGAAAGCTGGCGAGGTACAATAGTTGCTAAAAATGGGCTTCTTGATACAACCCTTTGGGATGCTGGAGATATCCTAACCAACACTGCTGCTGATAACCGGACTATTATTACTTATGATAATGATAATAATACAGGGGTAGCTTTTAGATGGAACGGCACTACAGACGTATTGAGCGATGACATGAAAAGTGATTTGTTAACGAACTGCTCAATTAAAGTAACTCAACCCGATGCTGCCTGCACTACTGATGCAGCAGATGAAGGATATAAAAGATTAAACTATTTAAGAGGCGACAGATCTAACGAGAATACTCTCTACAGGGAACGCAAATCGTTATTAGGTGATATCGTTAACTCTGGCCCTATTTATGTTCAGACTCCGAGCTTGAATTATCCTGACATTGCCCCCTTCCCAACCAATAACACTTATTCTGCATTCAAAGCAGCCCAGAAAAATCGCAAACCTGTCGTTTATGCAGGCGCTAATGACGGTATGTTTCATGCTTTTGATGCATCCACTCCCACTGCTGGTGAAACAAGTACCGCAGGTAAAGAAATACTGGCGTATATCCCAAGCTACCTGTCTTCCAGTGAATATAAAAAAGGCTTGCATTATTTAACCAGCAAACAATACCTGCATCAGTTTTATAATGACTTGCAGGCCACGGTTTCTGACGTCTACCTTGATTCAGCCTGGAAAACTATTTTGGTAGGCGGTCAACGTGCAGGTGGTCGTGGCTACTTTGCTCTTGACGTCACTAACCCCGGCTCCTTTTCTGAAGCAACAGCAGCAAACATCGCATTATGGGAGTTTTCCTCACAGGATGATGCTGATCTTGGCTATAGCTATAGCCGTGCTCAAATAGGCATGCTGAATGATGGCACCTGGGTAGCCATTTTCGGTAATGGTTATAACAGTACCGGTACCGGAGAAGCCCAACTGTTTGTGGTAAAACTTTCAGGACCAACCGGTACAGGTGGAACCTGGGTAGAAGGTACTGATTATAAAAAAATAACCACTGGCGCAAGCACCATAGAATCTCCCCTGGCAACAACCAATGGGTTAGGCACTCCTGCCCTGGCAGATCTGGATGGAAATGGCACCATAGATCGGGCTTATGCCGGTGATCTAAATGGCAAGCTCTGGGTATTTGATCTGTCCGGTAATTTTGGTGAGCTATCACTAGCCTATGAGTCACCACTTTTCGATACCCAAGGCCCAGCAATTACCTCCAAGCCTATTCTTTCACGCCATCCTACTCAACCCAGCATTGGTAATGAACCCAACCTGATGGTGTTTTTTGGCTCCGGGAAGTTTCTGGTTGACACCGACATAGAAGACACCAATACGGTGAACTATTTTTATGGGGTATGGGATAAAGGGGCACGAGATGCAACACTAACCAATAACAACCTTGTCGCGCAGGAGTGGTTACATACAGCAGGTGCTGTCCCAACAGATAACACAGTCGATTATGCAGCCGGGGCCAATGGCTGGAAGATTCGATTACAGATGCCTGGCGAGCGCTCAATAACCGACCCGGCTGTTCGTGGATCAGCAATCATTTTCAATACTACTGTGCCAAGATCCAGTCCCTGCAACTTAGAAGGGCAGGGATATCGTTACGCAGTCAATCTCTCTTCTGGAAGTTTCCCGACCGAACCCGTTCTAGATCTCAATAATGATGGTACTGTAGATGATAGTGACATGATCACCAGTAATTCTGATTTTACTGCAGTTGCACCATTGGGTGACTTCCCTACTAATAACACCTTCACTCAAGATAAGGTTGCCTCAGGTGATGAATTTGATCCTATAGCAGAACTACCCAAAGCAAAAACAGGCCGTCTCTCATGGCAGGAGTTATTAAAATGATTAATCATTATTTAAAAGACTGGAAACTACTTTTTGCTATTTTATTTAGCCTTTCAATAGTAGCCCCTTTAAGCAGCGCTTCAGATGTTTTCTACTACTCATTTAGTGGCAATATCTTAGACCTTAAGAGAAACGCAATACGCATAGATGATGGCTTCTATACTTATTCGCCTACCGTTAAAGTATTCAAGGAAAATGGAGAGAAAGACTCTACCAGTAACTTAAAACTTGGCGACTTTGTCCAGCTTACCATTCAGGTTATGGATAATAATAGAAAGAGGCGCGTTGATACGATTAAGCGCTTACCCGATCCAAACAAATAGGGGGGTAAAGAATATGAGTGCCTATATGAAAAAACCATTTCAACCTGGCTTCACCATGATAGAACTTATGATTGCGGTTGTCATAGTCGCGATTCTTGCTTCACTTGCTATGTCTAATTACGGCGACAGCGTATTGAAGACTAAACGAACTGACGCTAAAGACGCCTTAACATCAATGGCTGTTTCGCTCGAAAAATGTAAGGCTATTTATGGGGTATACGATGACAGATGCAGCATAAAAAACGGGGGTAGCAAAACTTCGCCTGAAGGTTTATATACTGTTTCTGTATCTGTACCCCGAAATACTGCATTCACGCTAACAGCAACCCCTGTCGCGGGAAAATCCCAGGCTAAAGACACTAATTGCAATTCTATGACCCTAAACAACTTAGGCGTTCAGCTACCAGTTGACTGCTGGTAAATCCAGCTTAACCATTCCTTTCTAAAAGGGCTCTGATATAATCAGCAGCCCTTTTTTATTGACAACCCAAATGACTCGAAAAGCCGTTGCCTTAATATCCGGAGGCCTGGACTCCCTGCTCGCTGCAAAAGTCATCCAGCAACAGGGCGTGCACGTTGAGGGAATCAATTTCTTCACTGGTTTCTGCGTGGAGGGTCATACCCATGCCATCCGCAAACAGGACAAGGCGAAACCCAAGCGTAACAATGCGCTATGGGTGGCCGAACAGCTGGGCATCAAGCTCCATATTGTTGATATTGTTGAAGAATATAAGGATGTGGTGATCAACCCCAGCCATGGCTATGGAGCTAACCTCAACCCCTGCCTTGATTGTAAAATCTTTATGGTGAAAAAGGCGCAGGAATGGATTGAGAAGCATAACTTTGACTTCATTATCACCGGCGAAGTCATCGGCCAACGCCCCATGTCGCAGCGCAAGGAAACCATGCCTATTATCTCCAATGAATCTGGAGCAGATGATCGCCTGCTACGCCCTTTGTGCGCTCAAAACCTGCCCCCCACTCTGCCTGAAAGGGAAAAGTGGGTAGATAGAGAACAACTACACGGTTTCTCTGGACGTTCTCGCAAGCCTCAGATAGAACTCGCCAGACAGTTTGGTTTTGAAGATTATGCCCAGCCAGCAGGGGGCTGCTGTTTTCTTACCGATGAAAACTACTCGGTTAGATTGCAGGATCTATGGGACAACCGTGGACAGAAAAAATATGACCTCGATGACATCATGCTGCTTAAAGTGGGGCGACATATCCGACCTGAAGCAGGATTTAAGCTCATAATCGCCCGTGAAGAAGGTGAGACTCGTTTTTTAAGTGGCTATAAGAATCAGTTTCAATCGATTAAGACTATCAGCCACAGTGGTCCACTGGCACTTGTTGAAGGTGAAACACTCAACCCTCAACAGATTGAACTGGCCTGCGCCATTATTGCTCGCTTTAGCAAAGGCAAGAATGCTGATCAGGTTGAGCTTAACTATAGCGCACCAGGAGAGGATCCCTTTCCAGTTAAAGTAAAAGCACTTGCTGCTCATCAAATGCCACAGAGCTGGTATCTGGTTTAACACTATGACAATTAAAGTTGATGCCCGTCGCTTACTTTGCCCCATGCCAGTAATCCGTCTTCAGGACGCAGTGAATCAGGCTGAGATAGGCGATATTATCGAAATCACCTGTACTGATCCCGGAGTGAAAAACGATATCCCCGCCTGGTGCCGCATTAATGGACAGCAGCTTGAAAGCATTGCCGATGGCGATTATGAAATCATTATCTGCGTGAAAAAATGCAACGATGATTAATCAACGCCATGCTGTCATCAAGAGTGTGACCTATACAGGCATTCTGGTCAACATACTACTAGCCGGAGCTCAGGTAATTTCTGGTTTTTTTGCGCACAGCCAGGCCCTGATTGCCGATGGCATGCACACACTGGCAGACTTACTCAGTGATTTCGTCGTTCTGTTTGCCGCCCAGCACGCTGCTAAGGCTGCTGACGAAGATCATCCCTATGGCCATGGCAGATTCGAAACCCTGACCTCAATTTTTCTTGGCATCGCTTTGATCGGAGTAGCTCTGGGGATAGGCTACCGGGGGATTCTTTCCATCGCCAATCCTACCGAGCAGACGATAGAACCTTATGCGCTTTTCTTCGCTTTACTGGCCATTTTGAGTAAAGAATTTCTCTATCGCTACACTATTAAAGCCGCCCGGGAAATCAAATCCACACTGCTAGAGAGTAACGCCCTACACCATCGTTCAGATGTATTTTCTTCCATTGTGGTTATCGCCGGTGTTGGAGCACAGCTATCCGGGGCACCGCATATGGATGCCCTGGCTGCTATTATAGTTGCCGTTATGATTTCACTAATGGGATTGCATCTGGTTAAAAAATCTTTTGCCGAACTCATAGACACCAGCCTGGACCAGGAGCTACTGGACAAGGTGAAGCAACACATTTTGAATACTGGAGGCGTTGTCGCTATACACAGCCTGCGCTCTCGCTCTATGGGTGGCATGGGTTATATAGACACGGAAATACGCGTAAACCCCAGACTGAGCGTGTCTGAAGCGCACTACATCTCGTTACATTTAGAACAATCGGTAAAGAAAAACTTCACAGAAATCTCAGACATTACCGTTCATATTGACCCTGTTGCAGATATAGATCATGACCACATCATCAAATTACCGCCACGCTCAGAACTGTTGTTCTCTCTCTTCTCGTCGTGGGAGAGCATAGATGGCTCGGACAAGATTCTCAATATCCACCTTCATTATCTGAGTGACCAGATTGAGATAGACATCATTCTACCTCTGAGTATGGCCTGTGAAAAAGATAACTCACTGGCTACCGACCTGATAAAAGCCGCTAAACATCAGAGTTTCATTGGAAAAATCAACATCTACTACGCACCAAATTGACGCATGAGGCACTAATTTAGTGCTGGCTTCTATTTTAGTGCACTTCCCCCATACTGGCTTAATAAGAATTGAATTGGATAGCTTTAATTTATCTGTACAATGCTACTGTTTGAGCCGTCCTAAGCCGGCTTAATCACATCAATCTTCTCACCCGAACTCTTTGGAGGATAACCACATGTCACCAGCTGACGTAATCAATATGATCAATGAACAGGGCGTCAAATTTGTCGATTTACGCTTTACAGATACACAGGGAAAAGAACAACATGTCACCATTCCTGCTCATGTGCTTGATGAAGACATGTTTACAGAAGGTAAAATGTTCGATGGTTCGTCAATCGCTGGCTGGAAAGGTATCAATGAATCAGACATGATCATGCGCCTGGATGCTTCTACCGCTGTATTTGACCCATTTACCGATGAAGCCACGGTAAACATTACCTGTGACATCCTTGAACCCTCAACAGGCGAAGGTTACGAGCGTGACCCGCGCTCTATCGCCAAACGCGCAGAAGCTTACCTGAACGCAACCGGCATTGGTGATACTGCTTACTTTGGTCCTGAAAACGAATTCTTCGTATTTGATGACGTTAAATGGGGCAATGAAATGGGCCACGTTTTCTATCAAGTCGATTCACAGGAATCCGCATGGAACACCTCAAAGCATTATGAAGGCGGCAACATGGGTCATCGTCCTGGTGTAAAAGGCGGCTATTTCCCGGTACCTCCGGTAGATTCATTGCATGACCTGCGCTCTTCTATGTGTCTGGCCATCGAAGAAATGGGACAGAAAGTAGAGGTTCACCACCACGAAGTTGCAACCGCTGGACAGTGTGAAATCGGCGTGGCATTTAACACGCTGGTCAAAAAAGCTGATGAAGTACAAACCCTGAAATACTGCGTTCACAACGTTGCACATAGCTATGGCAAGACAGCTACTTTTATGCCTAAGCCACTGGTTGGTGACAACGGCAATGGCATGCATGTGCATGTTTCTATTGCTAAAAATGGTGAGAATCTATTCTCTGGCGATCAGTATGGCGGCCTTTCTGAAACCGCACTCTATTTTATTGGCGGCGTTATTAAGCATGCCAAAGCGATCAATGCTTTTGCCAATGCTTCAACCAACAGCTACAAGCGCCTGGTCCCTGGATTTGAAGCGCCTGTCATGCTGGCCTACTCTGCACGTAATCGCTCAGCTTCTATTCGTATTCCTTTCGTTAGCAGCCCTAAAGCGCGCCGTATCGAAGTTCGCTTCCCTGATTCAACCGCCAATCCTTACCTGGCATTCTCTGCCATCCTGATGGCTGGCCTGGACGGCATCAAAAACCGAATACACCCTGGTGAAGCAATGGATAAAGATCTGTATGATCTGCCAGCTGAAGAAGAAAAGGCCATACCTCAGGTAGCTTTCTCTTTTGACGAAGCGCTAAAAGCACTTGATCAGGATCGCGAATTCCTTAAAGAAGGCGGCGTTTTTACTGATGATGTAATCGATAGCTATATTGATCTAAAGAGCGAAGAAGTACAGACAGTAAGAATGGCGACTAACCCTGTCGAGTTTGATCTTTACTACAGCGTATAAGTTAAACAGCTAACTCCAGTTATTCAAAGGCCCCTGCAAAGGGGCCTTTTTTTGTTCGATATTTACTCACATCACTAACATCCAATCTTACCTACTGCTTTATGCACTATTTTAGAGCATAATCATTAATCGAACACAGCTAATCGGTTCCTGAAAATGGCCACATAACTGTCTTTCCACACTTTTTAAATATTGGTCAAATAATTGCATAACTAATCTCTATGTCACTAATCACCGCGCATAAAATTCTCGACTATCTGGATAGCAGTATCATCTGTATGAACTCTGATCTACAAATAAAACAGCTTAACGCCACTGCTGAGGTTTTCTTCGACAACAGTGAAAGCGCATTACTGGATAAAAACTTTTTAGATCTGCTGAGCAAGAAAGAAGAAAACTCAATCCAGTCTTCGCTGGAATTTGCTGTCGCTAATAATCATCAGGTTACCGAACACGAGGCCGTTCTTACCTTGAACAATGGAAAGCTTATTTCCTGTGACTACTCTATTCATCCGATCATTGAATTTAACGTGATGAATTTGCTACTAGAAATTCGTCCACTGGATCGCCACATTGAAATTGCTCAGGAAGGGCAGCGCATCACCCAACAGCTAGCCAGCCAACAACTAGCCAGAGGCATGGCTCACGAGATAAAAAACCCTCTGGGTGGCATCAGAGGTGCCGCCCAGCTTCTCGAAAGAGAGATTGGCAACCCGGTACTGAAAGAATACACCGATGTCATTATCCACGAAGTAGACCGACTTCAGGCGCTGCTCAATAGCATGCTGGGACCCAATAGGAAAATAGATAAAACGCCAACCAATATTCTCGAAGTTCTGGAACATGTCAGTAGCGTGGTACTGGCAGAATTCACTCAAAACCTTGAAATTATCCGAGACTATGATCCCAGCATCCCCAATATCTGTGCTGATAAAAATCAGCTAATCCAGGCCTTTCTTAACATTGTAAGAAATGCCGCTCAGTCGGTTGCAAATGAAGAACGCGGCATGATTACTCTTAGGACTCGTATATCACGTCAGCACACCATTTTGAACAAACGCCATAAACTTGTGATGCAGATTGATGTGATTGATAACGGACCAGGTATTTCTCCAAAGCTGATTGAGAACATATTTTTACCCATGGTCACCGACAAAGCCGATGGCTCTGGTTTAGGCCTACCCATAGCCCAACAAATCATTACCGGTCATGAAGGCATTATTCAATGCCACAGTGCCGGCGGTTTTACAGAATTTAATACTTTATTACCCCTTGAGGCAGAAGATGAATGAAACACCAATGAATGAAGCCTGTATCTGGGTCATAGATGATGATCAATCGATACGCTGGGTTCTTGAAAAAGCCTTAAAACAGGCCAACTACAAGGTTCATAGCTTTGATTCGGCCTCTGTTGCGCTGACAAGACTCAAACGCCAGCAAACTGATCAGCCTGACACCATCATCACCGATGTACGCATGCCAGGCATTGACGGTTTTGAATTTATGAAACAGGTACATAACTTCGATCCCGACCTGCCTATCATCATCATGACCGCTTATTCAGACCTGGACACCACGGTACAGGCCTACCAGGAAGGCGCATTTGAATACCTTTCAAAACCTTTTGATATTGATGAAGCCATCGCACTGGCCGCATCTGCGACTCAAAAACGTTTTGAAACCATGCCCAAAGCTACCAGCAATGAAATCACCAACGACATTATCGGTGATTCACCCGCCATGCAGGAGGTTTTCCGTGTCATTGGACGACTATCTCGTTCCAATATCAGCGTATTGATCAATGGTGAATCAGGCACAGGTAAGGAACTGGCTGCCCACGCCTTACACAAACACAGTCCACGTGCGGCTCAACCTTTTATAGCCATCAACACTGCGGCAATTCCGAGCGAGCTACTGGAATCAGAACTATTCGGTCACGAAAAAGGTGCTTTTACCGGCGCCCAGGGACAACACAAAGGACGTTTTGAACAGGCTGATGGTGGCACATTATTTCTTGATGAAATCGGTGACATGCCGATGGAACTGCAAACCCGTCTGTTACGTGTTCTTGCTGAAGGAGAGTTTTTTCGCGTCGGAGGCATCACCTCTATAAAGTCAGATGTACGTATCATTGCTGCCACCCATCAAAACCTGAAAGAGCTGGTCACTCAAGGGCGCTTTAGAGAAGATCTTTACCATCGCCTGAATGTCATCAAAATCCACCTACCTGCGCTCAGAGAGCGCAAAGAAGACATACCACTACTGCTTAGCCACTTCATGCACCAATGCGCTTTAGAGCTTAATGAAGCGCCGAAAAACCTGAGCAAAGAGGTTGTCCAATACCTGAGCAATTACGAGTGGAGCGGAAACGTACGCCAGCTAGAGAACACCTGCAGATGGTTTAGCGTAATGGCTACCGGCAATACTATTAACATGTCAGACCTGCCTGAAGAGTTACAGAACATCTCGGTCAGTACAACATCTGACACTGAGACACCTACCCCTCAATATAGCGACCAGAATAGCTGGTCAGAGCAGCTTTATCAGTGGACCCGATTACACATTAATGCCGGTGAAACCGACATACTGTCTCAAGCTTTACCTCAGTTTGAAAAGACACTGCTTGAATGTGCGCTTGAGAAAACCGGTGGACGTAAGATTGAAGCTGCCAGGATTCTGGGGTGGGGGAGAAATACGTTGACGAGAAAACTGAAGGAACTATATACCGACTAGTCAGTAAACCGATCAGCTTCGGTTTCTGTAATACAACGCATATAGGCCTGTTCAAGTGTGTCAACCTGATAACGATTGATACACTCGGCAGGCGTACCATCAAATACAATCCTGCCCTGGTGCAAAATCCCAAAGCGATCACAAATCTCTTCTGCATCAGCCAGCATATGGGTGCTATAAAAAATTGTCCTATTCTTATTTCTTTCTTGCTGAAGAAGCTGTTTGAATAGAAACCTGGCTCTGGGATCAAGGCCACTAAGCGGCTCATCCAGGATAATTAATGGAGTATCAAGCATGAAACAGCTTATCAATCCAAGTTTCTGCTTCATCCCTTTAGAGTATTTTGCGGAAGGCAGGTCAAGGCTGCTTTCATCCAGGTCAAGACTGGCACATAAATGTAGAACCTGAGACCGGTTTAGCTCTCTTTGATATATTCCACTAACAAAACGCAGATACTGCCATCCACTGGCCTCTTTTTTTACATCAAACTTTTCCGGTAGATACGCCAGTTGCCGTCGGGTATTTACATCAACCCGGGGCGCCCCATCTATTAAAACACTACCTGAAACTACTGTACGAATTAAATCAAGAATGATCTTTATCAGAGTAGACTTGCCCGAACCATTCTCGCCTGCCAGCGCATAATACTCCTGTGGTCTCACCGACAAATCAAGAGCATCAAGAATTGCATTGCCCTCAATTTTATAGCTTAAATTTTTGACGCTGATCATTCGCTAAAAAGCCTGCACACAGCAGGCTTTTTAAATTAAAAATATTGAAGTCAATTACAGTCTAAATGCCATGTCATATCGGTCAGCTTCCTGATATGTGGTATCAGAAAAACTGGTTGGATCATTATTTAAAGCTTCACTCGAACTACCACTGATAACAATAGATTGAATTCGACCTGTAGCTCGTGAGTTATCATCAAGACGAGCCTCCAGAATTCTTGAAATAGCACCTTCAATTTGACCAAATACCACAACATGGCCTGACATACCTAGTGCGCCACTTTGCAAACCAATCAAACCGCCATAGGCATTGGTTGGGCGAGTTGGATCGGAGCCACTACCTCCAGGAATCAACCCTGCAGCACGCATATGCCCAAAGAACTTTGAGTTTTCCTCACCATTTGTGGTACCGCTGGCAGTCCAGGCACTACTTGCAATAGATAGATCCCAGCCAACATTATCATTCCCTACAACGCCATTTCCATCACCATTAGCTTTTGCACCCAGGGCACCAGAACCAGTACTATAAAAATCGAAACGTCCCGAAGCACCACCGTCATCTCCGGGTAACTGAAGATACCTGTCCTGATAAGAGAACATTGCTGCCGCGATTGCAGCATTATCGGATTCAATACGCTTGAGTTTCGCGTTAGTAATCATTTCCTGCCCTTTCAGAACGCCACCAATCAGCAAGCCAACAATAACCAGTACGATCGCAATTTCTACCAGAGTAAAACCCTTATTTGTTTGTAATTTCATTTTTTTCTCCAATGAGTCTTGACTAAGCAAAAGCATTTTACGTACCAATTTACTCTTCTTCTTTTAAAACAGTCAAAAAAACATTAAGTAGATACTCAATGCAAAGAATCCTGTTGACCTTCCAACATCTGCTGTTGAATTTTCAACAGTCTTGATTGTAAAAAACGTTTCTCATCATTATCTGTAATGCTGCCGCTTTGCAGCATTGAAGAAATTATAATCTGTGCGGATTCAAGTTCATTTAATTCGTCCAGTAAAATCAATTTCATATCCCTGGCCCAGTATGGCATTTTGACTGAATCAGGCAATGCTGAAACCTTTGAAGCCAGCTTTAAAGCCAGATCAAGATCCTTTAACTTATGCTTAGCTAATAAACAGGCTTCAGTCATACGACGCCAGTGTAGCGATGGATTCTTTTCAAACAATTGATCAATGACGCTGATTATCGTTTTGATTTTATCTGGATCATTTACCTGGCTATACACTCTGGTAGCAAGAAAAGCTGGGTAATCTGATTGTTGATTAAGTTCAGACAGCGTCAGTAACCAGTGACTCAGGGTTTTGTAGTTCAGGTTATTGTAGTTTTCATGTCGACCTCGCTGGTTATCGTGCAGCTGTACCTTGAACATCAACAGGTAACTCCACAGCTTTTCAGAATCTTTAGTCAACGCGCGGTAGAAGCTGACTTCAAATGGCTGCTGCAGATGCATAAAAGATCGCTGTAATGATGATTTAAAGTACAACTGGTGTGCACCCTGTATTGAAAGGGCCAACATAATTCCGAATAACAATAATTTGGGTACCTGATTCAGGCTTCTTTCGTTAGATCCAGTAAACATAGATTTTCGCCCAGATTTCATCTCAAGTTCTGAATTCCTTGCGATAAAAGTCGATCAGTATAATAAGCAGTATAAAAAAACTATACACAGCTAAAGAAACCGTCTGAGAAAACAAAAGATGGAAATAACCAACCTGTTCAAACAGCGCATTATTTTGTGCAAAAACCAGGCGATCGGGTAAGACTAATGATATGACCTTCATCATCATATTCCCCAGCTGAAAGCCGGTTTCGTCATGATAATACATGGAGGACTGGTCAAAAATGTAATTGATGACTGGAGACAGCTTTGCAAGCAGATAAACAGCGACACTAAATACCAGAGCGACAGGTAATTTTTCCAGACTTAATGCCGCAAGCATGGAAAATAAACCGACAAGAATCAGTTCAAGATAAACAGCTAAAGCCCAGTAAGCAGAACTGGGTAATTCGGCTGAAATTAATAAAATCAAAAATATCGCCGCGCTCATAAAAAGAGCGACCGCGAGCACAACGAGAAACTCTGCCAGCACATATTGCCAACGCGCAACAGGCATTGCCAGCAGCCGATTAAACTGACCCAACTCATAATCCTGGCTTATTTGGTGGCACACACTGATAATCAAAAACAGAACCAGGCTGTAACGAAGTAACTCCGAAAGCACGCCAGTCCTGACAATCTCATTATTGATAATAGCCAACTCAACAGTAAACTGGCTCATCATAAAAGAGACTAAATATATGCTAAACAGGACAATCAGATTTTTTGTATTAACAAGGCTCAGCAACTGATACCGGAACAATGCTATAGTTTGTGAAAACATTTATGACGCCTAATTTTTATCCGAAAACATTAAATGAAACTGGTTAAACTACTAATACAGTTAGAACAGCAGATACTGGCAGCTATTTTACTATTGCTGCATGGCCTCACATGGAGTTTTACAGATAAGTTTATCCACTTTTCTATGATGTTTGTACTTTATGGCCTTTTTTTTATGTGGCAGCCTTTATGGGGCAAAGATAAAAAAATAAATACCACCCCTTCTTTCGTAGTTCTCATTTTACTCCTTGCCTTTAGTTATTATTATCACAATGAGTCGCTAATTCTTTTTAGCCTGATAGTTTCAGGTTTAATTGGCAGCAGGCTGTTTAGTCAAAACACATCCAGGGCTTTCGATTTGCTCGCCATATCAATATTAATCATCGAAATGGCCATCGGCATTATTCCAAACACTTTCGTACAAATACAGCTACCAGTGCAATTTACCTCTTTGATTCAAACCTTGCTACTCATTCCTATTCTTGGTTTTTTCTTTGCTCCCAGTCCAGAACGCACTCAACAACCAAGAAGTCAAATTGACTTTATGCACGGCCTGTTAACAGCCACGCTTATTTTTCTGGCCTTATTAGGCGGTATAGTCATTAATATTTTATACGGCGTTGACTATCTGGATGGGCTGCTTTTAACGGTATTTATCGTATCCACACTCTCAATCGGGATTAGCTGGTTCTGGAATCCAGGCATAGGATATTCAGGCCTTGGGGTGCTCTGGAACCGTTATGCTATGACGATAGGAGGACCTTTCGAAATATGGATCAACACCCTGACTACACTCATTGAAGAGCCTTACATATCAGCATCTGAGTTTCTACAGGCCGCCTGCGATCATCTGATTGAAAACGACTGGTTAAATGGAATTCAATGGCAGTTCAAGAACTTAACCATTGTTTCTGGTGCAAAATCAGGAGCAATGTTCCAGCACAAACTATCTGATCAGATTTTAGTCACTATCTACTTTAAATCAGACCCAGGTAAAGCTTTACGTCAACATACCATTCTATTGATTCGTATGGCTTACCAGTTTTATCTGGCCAAATTAAATCAGGATAAAATGAGAGCACAGGAGCATTTTGAAACCATTCATCACACTGGAGCTCGTTTGACGCATGATATTAAAAACATCCTTCAATCCATTAAAACATCAATTGATATCGTTCAGGTCAAACCAGATGATAACAAGCAAAAGCCCAACAAACTACTCAGGCAAAATCTCGATCAAATCAGCCGTCGCTTAGAATCTACTCTCGATAAGCTAAAGTCACCCGAAATATCAACATCCATTAAAATCATCAGTCTGGAAGAGTGGTTTAGGCGATTTCAATCGGAACACAGCTACCCCTGGTTAACCGTGAATCAAGACATCAACCTTAACCACGCAATTCCTTGCGAACTATTTGATAGTGTCATCAGCAACCTGATATCCAACACCCAGAATAAAAAGGAAGTAAGCAGTGTAATCTTAGATATCACAGCAAATAGCGAAATGATTGTAGTCACAGTATGTGACAATGGTGAACAATTGAACCCTGATCTGGAAAACAACCTTTTTATCAAGCCAGTCTCTACAGGAGAAGGCATGGGCATTGGGCTCTATCAATCAGCCATCATGGCGAGGTCTTTTAACTTTGAACTGGAGCTTGCAAACAATGAAAAAGGAAAAGTCTGCTTTAGCTTATTTCAGCATTTAGGTGAATAATTCAGGGTAATCGACCTGCTTCAACCAGTTTAGAAAGCAATTGAGTGGTTGATACCCAACGCACCAGATCATCATACTCGGCACTGCTTCTATCACTGCGTAGAGCATAGACAAACAACCGATCCAGAGTTGCGGTACTATTAAAATTATCTAAGTTTTCAGCCTGAATAAGAGATGTAGAATTTCCAGCGTCCTTACCCGTAGAAAGAACAATGGCAGCCACTCGAGACATAACCTCTCTGGTTCCAGGCGGGCAATTAGTCTCATTCAAATCTGCAGGGCTATCATCACAGACCCGGATATTGCCATTCATATTATCCAGCCCCTGAATTTTAATATTATCTCGATCTATAAAGTTCTCTACACCGGTCCCATTAGAGACTGCATATCGATAGGGCTGCCCCCAAGGATCGAGCAGTCTGCCATTATCATCATAATGACCTTGAACCCCTAATGTTTTTCCGGGTAAGTAAGCATAGCCTGAAACGCAGGCCCACGGTGGTGGTGGACTTGCTGTAAGGTTTTCTTCTCCATTAAAACTTCCTCCTCCTGCAGTACTGTCAGGACACGGCAAACGCCCATTCACCTGAGCAAAGCGAATTATATACTTAACAATGGAATCCATTTCTTCATTTGCAGTTGTATATTGCTTCACCTCCTGCTGTGCAGGATAAATCGACACTGTGTAGCCTAACAATATAGAAACTATGACTAACACCACTGTCACTTCGATCAGTGTAAAACCTGAAATCGCTTTGTGTCTTATTGAATTACAAAAGTATTTATATGGCGAAGGGGTTTGCATAGGTTAAAAAAAATCAATTGGTTATGCGAATCATAACTTGCCAGCAGCAATCATTTTTGAATACAGAATATTCGGACTAATCCATTTCACAATATCATCATACTCAGCTCCACTTACATCACTACGAGAAGTTTTTACAGAAATCACATCCGCATCTGTATTTTCTGTCTGAATATTTGAAGTGACTCCTCCCCTATCTTTACCCAGTGAAATGATCACCGCTGGAACATTTGCTGCCACAGTGTTTACTGCAGGATTTGCACCTGGACAATCAGTATCAGCACTTCCCGGGCCATTCGTTAAACAGACAAACAGGTCTGGTGCTAAAGTAGCGACACCGACACTTTGAATGTCATCTGTAATTACAAAATCACCGCCGCCCCCCCCACCGGAATCATCATCTGTGACCTGGTATCGATAAGGTTCCCCCCAGGGATCTACTAGTGAAAAATTATTATCCAAATTACCATCCAGGCCAAGTGTCTTAGCGGGGAGATAGCCATACCACCCTGTGCAATCGGCAGCACCTGTAGCGGGGTCTTCTATACCGTCAGGTGCACCCATATTATCCGGACAGGGCAAACGGCCATTCACCTGCGCATAGGCATACAGTGCATCCAGAATATAATCCATTTCAGCATTGGCTTTGCGGTATTGCTTTAATTCCTGCTGCACAGGGACCATGGCGACGGTATAACCCAGTAGAATGGTGACGATAATCAACACAATCGCGATTTCTATTAATGTAAAACCAGAGATGTTATTCGCTTTTGGGTACATCAGGTGCAATCCGTAACTATTAGAGAGCTTGGTGGGCCTGGATCCACAACAATACAATACAGGAGATCATTTATACCATCAGCAAGAGACTCTGAGCCCCTGTAATATATAGAACCGCCAGATGGATACTGGTGGGCATTATTTTTAGGAGAATCATTATCCAGATAACGATTGAGTAGGGCTTTTTCATCAAGCGTCTCCAATGGCTCCGCATCCCTTGACTGACCACCTGGAACGATACTATCTGAGTAAAAAACTATACCCGCTACTCTTGTACCAGACGTTATTCCATTAACTGTTACACAGTCGCCTACAGAGTTACATCTGCTATTTAATGTCGATGACGAGCCATCCATTTCAAAATCTGAAGACACGACATAGAAAAAATGATCTTTCCAGTTTTGCCAGAGCTTCTTTTCAGCATCGAGATTAGGACCAGCAACACCACTAGTTGGTAGACAGTCTGCATCCGAAACAATATCCTGCATATCAGTGAACAAGACTACAGGATCGGGTGTCTCATCATCTTCCTCATCGTTACTGTCTTCTATATTTACCGGGAAGCGCCCCATTAATAATGCAGGATGATCCTGGTCGTCATAGTTTGCATCTAATCGATACTCACTCAGATCGATCGGTGCCGGCCAGGGTAACCAGTGATTTTCATTGTTAACATCATTCGCATAATTTGCCAAACATTGTGCTAAAGCTTTTGTAAGCTGATTAATCCCCTTTGTGTTATCACTAGAGTCAAGATCTTTTTGAGCTTTAATTGCTTCCCAATATTCTGACCTGGTAATCCATACCATACTGTCATTATATGAACTGTTTTTAAGACTTTTACCTTCTGTACCATAAAGGTAGGTCCAAATAGCATCTGCAGTATTTGTATGATCAACTGTATAATCTATAATCCCCCCTCCCTCTATATAGTTCTCCTCGCCATAATTACCTCTACAATGTTGCATATTTACACCACTAGTGATAGATCTATCCTGACCCTCCAAAGTAGTCCCCGGGGCAATTATAATAGCAACCGGCCTATCTTCTGGATTGCCGGCATAGTAGGGAAAAGTATTTTCATCTTGAATATCGAGTAATCCGTTAGTATCTTCATTCAACATATCAGCTTTTATAGCGTCTTTATAATCACCAGAAACCACATACCAAAGGCACTCCCCTGAGCTATCTCTCAAGGGTTCCAAGCCAAGTGTTTTCCATGGCAAAAGCCCCACAGAATTTATATTTTTACCTCCACAAGGTGTATCCTGCACTCCTTCCGAGGTTCCAGTTGGCGGTGCTTCAAACCTGACATCAGGACAGGGCAAACGCCCTATCTCATCTAGCTGATTAGTTTTTTGATACTCAACAGCATAATCCAACAAAGCCTCCTTAGCTTTTTTTAGCACAGCCTGGTCATGCTCAATTTTTTCAACATAGACGGTTTTGGTTTTATTCTGTAGCAGACTGGAACCGGCAATACCGGCAATACCCAGCAATACCACAATAAAAACCAAAAGAGCAAAGCCAGATTGATTTTTATCGATACGCATTGGTCGAACTATTGCTCTACGGGTTTAAGATAGGTCAAATCAAGAACCTCACCACTAATAGCAGAATGATTTATACCATCTAGCGTTGTGATAATGACTGTGGTGTTATTAACTCTTATTTTAGTTCCATCATCCATGAATTCACCGGATTCGTAGGGTTTTCCATTAACCCAGGCAGTTTTACTGCCTTCCTTATTGGTTGACACCCCTGAGATCTGATATTTGACAGTAACCGCTTCTTTAATCACTTCTTTAACCGCCTCAACTACTGCTTCAGGCTCTGGAGACATAACCTGACCCACAGGCTTTTCGTCACCCTTGTAGCGATTCGAATTGATTAACAGGCGTTCCTGAGCTGTAGTAAACAGTGTCTGTAGTTGCGACAACTCCTCGGCCTGCGGATTCCCACTAAAGCCGAACATCAGAAATAATAAAAAATAATAATTATGTTTTGGCATCGATACTGATCCAGCGAATCACACATGTTGAGTTCAGGTTTGCTTTTTTGGTATCAAAACTTTTACCTATAGCACCTTGCAAGGTCATACTGCAGCTATCGACCGTAAACAGATTACTAATATTAGAAGAGAGCCCGTCAATTAATGCGAAAACATCCTCTTCATGCATGAGTGACATATCCAGCTCCATAGGTGAGCTTTTCACTTCTACATTTCTGTCAACCTTTAATTTTGGACGTTCAAAATCTTCCTGTGGTTGTAGAGTGAAGCTCAATTTTGGCAATTTTAGTACTGAATTGGTTGTGCGAAGGCTTTCTATCCAGCTTAACCTGCGCTCTCCGCCTACTAAACCACTCGCCTTGTAATCTGTATACTTAACCGTATATTGCTCAAGTAAATCTATATCTTTTACCAGGTTCTGATATTTTTTATGAGTGGCTCTTAGAGTTGACGCCCCCTTCTGATAAACCTCAAACTGAGAATCTTCATACTGCCAACCAAGCTCCACAAGGACAATAGAAAAGATAATAGCTATCGTTATAAATATCAGGGGTTTTTTAAGAAAAAGGAAGTCGATTTTATTTCTCATCTGTCTTTACCTTTCTCACAACCCGAATAGAAAATTCTGCCTTATTTTCATTACGAGCGATATTGGAGCTGATATCACCTGATAATCGATTATTGGACTCAATATCTAAAGGCCGCTTCAACACAGTTACCGAGTCAAAATCATTTGATACTCTCATAGCATCTTCCAGATCATCAACAGCACTTAATGCATAACGATAATTCCCATCAAACTCAAGGAATTCGCCAGAGAAAACAGCAACTTCATAGAGTTCTTTTCCTGCAACTGAGCTTGCTTGACGTCTTCCACGTTTCGGTTTTTTTTGCCCCCCCCATGAAACATCTTTTGAGAATTTAGCATCTGCAGAATCAGATATAAACCAATCAAGGCTTTTCAACCGAATTGAATCAAACAGTGATAGGTGTCGGCTGATTTTGACAAGCAAATCTCTTGGTCGAGCCTGATAAAATTTCTCAATTTTTTCGACCGTTTTTACCACTGCCTGCATTGTTGTTGTACTGGTATTAGAATCTGTTCGACTTGCTAAAAGCTGATTAAATTTTGACTGATACTTTTGTTCGACTAATCGCATTTCATTTACAGTCTTAGAATACAACATTCCCGTTGCCGCAGATTTTGCAAAAAGGCCAATTGAGGAAGCAATTAATATAATCCCGATAACTTTAGTAGTAACGGCTGCAAGATGATGGTAAAAATATCTCTTCTCTTCCGCATTTGCATAATGATTAGCAAAAGATTTTTTTGATGCATGGTAACAAAATAAAACTGAGCTAAAGTCCTGTTCTTCAGGCAGTTCAATTTTTTCCTGCTGGATCACTTCGTTTACATTATGTATGTGATAATCAAAATACTCATCTTCTGAACATTTAACAGTAAGCTTATCTTTATGCCTTTCATTACACAGAATATGTACCGATATCACATCTGTGCGATCAATAATCCTTTGACTAAAAAGATAACGCTGAGTACTTTCTACATCTCTAACCACATCCGAGGCATAATCACCTTGATAAAAACTGGCAATAGGAACCAGGCGACTGAGAATTAGTTTTCCATTGATAAAAACAGATTGACGGAGATTACTGGGCACCTGCTGTGTAACCAGGATAATACACTCATGCTCGCCTTTGAACCTGGCGACAAAGTCTTCACTAACCAGTGGCAGACTTAATATCCCAGACAATGGGGTGCGAGTAGCATTTATGATATCCAGCCATGGCTTCAATAGGTACTGGTTAGTCAGCCCCATTAATAACAGTTTTTCTTCTTTTCTGCCTTTTTTAACGACTGACTGAGATTTGGCTAGACGATACTCAGAATTCCTAAAAAACTTTGTGAAATTTCTATTTATTATCTCTGTTCTGTCTGGACCTCTAAGGAAAGGAATTTTTACCTGACGAAACTCTTCTTCAATTAAGTCAATTAGTAGCCGGATGGGTTCATTTTTAAGCGATTGAAGATAAGCTGTAAATAAATCAAGTCCTTGCTCATCTGGCTCAAAATAGACACTACTTATCAGCTTGTGCCCGGACCACTCCTGGGCAACCATTCTATATCCTGTAAAGTAGAGTACTCTTTTCATAATGATTTAAAAGTCTATAGTGCTGATAGTGTCATAGATCGGACCTAGAACAGACATCGCCAACCACAGTACAATAATACCAATTGCGACCATTAGCGAAGTTTGCAATACAGGTTCAAGTTTATCAATCTCGTCGTTAATATCCCTTTCAAAAAAATAGCTTACATTTTTTAACGATTCGTCCATACGTCCGGTAGACTCACCCACACGTAGCATCCGAATTACCAAGGGAGGAAATATCCCAATATTTTGAAAGCTTTCACTAATACTGCCTCCTTCTGATATCTGAACCCAGGCACGATCAATACCATCTTCCAACACCAGGTTACTAACCACGGATTTGCTCATTTTAATTGAGTCAAGAACAGTAATTCCTGAAGCAAACATTAAAGCGAAGTATCTGGTAAAACGAGAAATTTTTATTTTTTCGTTCACTTCGCCTATAGGCCAGATCCTGAGTAATACGCCATCGATCTTGAATTTGACTTTTGAATTAGTTTTATAAAAATATCTAATCGTAAAAAACAGTACCAGAGGGGTGGCAATTACAAGATACCAGTAATTAATCAGAAACCCTGAAACCGCCATAAGCGCTTTAGTTTCTAGTGGGATTTCCCCACCCAAAGATACGATCGCTCCCATTATGTCGGGTACTATAAAAATCATCAGAAACATAATAACTGATAAAATTAGTGTACCGATAACGGCCGGATAGGTCATGATTTTTCTTGCCTTTCCAATTATCTCATCCTGCCATTTAAGCGTTTCAGTTATATCAGTGAGTACTTCAGCCATTTTACCGCTGTGCTCACCCACTTTGATTAGGCTAGTAAAAACATCATCAAAAACCCTTGGGTACATTGCCAGGGCTTTGGAGAAAGAATTACCACCTTCGATGGCTTCAATTAAACTTGCAATAACATCACGAAACCCTGGGTTCTCTTCACTTTCTCTCAAATCTTTCAAGCCATCAAGAATGGGCACACCCGACCGGGTCAACTGCTCAAGATGAAAGCTGAAATTTATAAGATCTCGTCTCGTGATTTTGTTGCGCCCAAAAATATCAGCACCAGGATCTTTCTGCTTGAAAGTAATCAAATCGAGGCTCATTTTTTCCAGACGCAGTTCCAGGTCTGCTATATTGCCTGCATCCAGACTCCCCTGAATAAATTTACCGGACTTATCCATAGCCTTATATTTATATAATGGCATAGCCCTAAGTCATCCTGTCTGTCAGATCTGTGACACGTGATATTTCTTCGATTGAAGTCACACCACTTAACACATGCCGAATCCCATCATCAGCCAGCGTGAAAAAACCCTGCTGATAAGCAACCTCTTTAATTTCTTTGGTTGTTGCACCATGCGCTAGCATGTCGTCAATGTCAGAGTTCATTTTGAGAATTTCCATCAATGCCATACGCCCTTTATACCCTGTGTTATCGCAGGCCGAACAACCTTTTGCACGATATATTTTATTAGGACGAACACCATCTGGGTTTGACAAAAGTTTAAACTCATGATCATCAGGATGATAGGACTCCTTACAGTATTTACAGAGTTTACGTATCAGGCGCTGGGCTATGACACCAATAATATTGCCTGCCATAATTTCAGGCATAATACCAATATCTCTTAAACGTGGCAGAGCGCCAATGGCAGAGTTGGTATGCAGAGTAGAATAAACCTGATGGCCGGTCATAGCTGCACGAAAAGCCATCTCGGCAGTATCTTCATCACGAATCTCACCAACCAGAATTATATCTGGATCCTGACGCATTAAGGATTTAATACCATCAGCAAAATTCATTCCAGCCATTTCACTGACTGAAGTTTGACGTATTAAGGGAAAGGGATATTCAACTGGATCTTCCAGAGTCATCACATTCACTTTCTCAGTACTCATGTGATTGAGTAGCGAATATAAAGTAGTTGTTTTACCACTTCCGGTGGGTCCGGTGACCAGAATGATACCTTCAGGTCGTGACATCATAATTTTGAGCATACGCATGGAGGCATCAGGCAGTTCCAGTCCATCCAGTGGTATAACCCCTTTTTCTCTATCCAGCACACGCAATACGATATTTTCGCCGTGAATAGTGGGCTGGGAAGCAACACGAAAGTCAATCTGACGTCCTATGATGATTCTTGATATTCGCCCATCCTGAGGAGCCCTGGTTTCAGCAATATTCATATCCGCCATTACCTTCAGGCGAACTGCAATGGCTGCCCAGTAAGTCTTATGCAAACTTCGTATCTGCCGCAATACACCATCGATTCGATAACGAATACGAAGAAAGCTTTCTTCCGGTTCAAAGTGAATATCTGATGCGCCACGTTTTACCGCATCAGCCATCATGACATCCACCAGTCTTACCAGTGGCTGGCTATATTCTTCTATATCACCCTGATAATTGGTGTAATCAGCCTCACCAGTCTCAATCTCACGTAGAATTCCATCGATGGACAGCTCATAGCCATAAAACTGATCGATTGCATTCGATATCTCGGTTTCACCCGCCAGCACGGGGGTGATTTCAACATGCTGCCCAATCTGTATTCGGATACGATCTAATGTAAAAAGATTAAAGGTATCCGACATGGCGATGGTTAAGCTGCCTGTCATACTATTGTAATTTAGCGGAATCACCTTGTGTTTGCGGGCGGTGTCCGAGTCTATCAATTTTATAGCCTCGGGGTCTGGCACTACATTAGTAAGGTCTACACTATCCTGCTCTAAAGCTTCACCCAGCGCAGAGCGCATGATGGCTTCGGTAGCAAACCCCAGGTTGACCAGCAACTTGCCTAAGGGCAAGTCTACTTTTTTCTGTTCAGTAAGCGCGATATTTAACTGATCCGGAGTGATCACTCCTTCATCAATCAGTATCTCACCGAGCCTTTTGGGCTTATTTGTACCAGGTACAGTTTTCACTGATTTAATACCTCGATACGTTGCTGCACAACTGAATCACTAAAAGTTGCCAGCCCATTTGCCTTATTATTTAAAGCGCGCTGATAATAGCTAATGGCTGAACCCGCCTGATCCATATGTTCAAGGCTAATAGCCATATTATAGGCATAGTTCGGATCATTGGGTTTGTATTGCAATGCTTTAAAATACTGCTTCTGTGCTTCAGGCCAGCGATTTTGATTACCAAACATATTACCTAATGCAAAATGCAGATATGGCGAATCCGGCATCTCATTCAGCAGACGTTTTATTTCGGTTTCACCCGATTGAGGATCTACATTGGCTACTGATATCAGCGATGTCATCGCCAGATCATCTTTCGGGTTAGATAAAAGTATTTTCTGATATAGAGTAATCGCATTCTCAAATTGATTATCATAAACATGAATAGCCGCTCTACCTAGTAATGCATCTCTGTTTTCGGGATCGAGATTAATCACCTGCTGGTATTGTCTTCTGGCTTTATCTATATCACCCGCTTCATATGCAGCATAAGCTTCAGCTAACAGTTGATCCTTTTTAGAAACACGATTATTAGATGAAATTTGCAATGAAGAAGTTTTTGCCTGAGTTGTGGATTGTTGTTTCGTTGCATTAGTTATAACTTTATCTGGGGCAGACTTCGGTACATTACTTTGCACTGATGCAATAGCATCATTTTGTGATAAAGTTTGCTCAGAGGCATCATCTTCAGCTTCGGGTAGTATTTCTGCGCTTGTTGTCTGGCCCTCACCTGTATTCGCCTCTTTAGTCTTATTTGCTTTTTCAATAACTTTAATCGCCTTGTTATCAACCATAGGTGCGGATGAAAACAGGTTAATCGGTTCAGGCTCCTTTTGTGGCTTAATCACACCAGGCATAGGGTCCCTCTTTAACGCTACCAGGTTATTATCAATAGAATCAAATTCTGTTTGTACTTCAAAGAGCCCCCAGATAATAACCAACAGCAGAATACTGACTGCAATACCCGCATAAACCTTATAGTAATAATTCTTTACCCCTTTTGACTTACTGATGAACACCTTTTTAGCGTAGTCGGGCGTCATCACTGAATCTGATTCTGACTTCATCCCGGGAAATATCCGAGATACGTCATTGTCAGCAAGCTTCATCAAGGTCCTGTCATAATTGTCAGGTGCAAAGGTACGAGTAAACGTACTATCTTTGATAGTTACTGTTTCATCATTGGTTAACTTTTCTATATCCACCGAAGACGATGTGCTATCCATACTTGTCAGTGTTGCATTTCCGCCATCATCAGGCCGCGCAGTTAATGAGGAGGCAGGTTCTTGATATGGAGCAACATCTTGATCGGGTTTGGTATCAGGGCTTATCGTTCTATTACTAGAAGCTTTCTGATTATGTTCATCCCGTTCAATATTGGTCAAACTAAGTGGATCAGAATTGGTTATGGTTGTATCTTCTGAGGTATCACGCGTCACTGCTGGCGCGGTATTTTGTTTTACCTGATCTCGGCGACTTTCATCGCCTAGAAAATCGGTGATATCATCAGGTGTAAGAACTACTGTCTCATCCTCACCCTGATTTTCGATGGACATATCGTCCTCATCGATAAAAGAGATGGTCTCATCAGCTCCGGTATCAAAGATAATTTCATTTTCCTCTGCAGCTAGCTTTGATAAATCCAGCTCTCTGATATCCAGCTCCTGTGTAGACTCCTGCACAGATTTATTCGCCGAGCCTTCAGGCTGTGTCCTATCAGTTTTTACTTTTGTATCTGTCGCCGTTCTTTCCAAAACATCAATATCAACCTGAGCACCCGTTAATTCAGTGGCATCAATTTGAGTAGAGTCGAGCTTAGTAGTATCTGATTGTGAAGAGGAAAGTCCGGATAAATCCAGCTTACTTACATCAATTTCCTGAGTAGACTCTGACGCAGGCTTCTGATTTGAGCGCTTCACCTGAGTAGTATCGATCTGTGTAGGATCAATTTTTAATGTCGTGTCAGTTACTGTTTTATCATGCTGGGTTGAATCTAGTTCAGTAGCATCGAGTTGAGTGGCATCTATCTGAGTTGCATCCAGCTCAGTTCGAGTTATCGCGATCGTTTCATCAGCAACGGTTTCATCATCAGTCACCTGGGTTCTGGTGAGTACCTCAGTACTGTCTACCGATTTATTTTCAGCATCTTTCTGCGCCTTCTTCTCGGCGGCTTTTTTCAATGCATCTAACAGTAAGCTCATATCTCTCCCCGTCAGTTGTCGCTATTCTGCTAACAACCTGGGCTTAAGGTATCGTTGAAAATCAGTTAAATCGTTATTCAGACTCGCACTGTCAATAATCCTTGGTCGCAGAAAAATAACCAGCTCTGTTTTTCTTGACTCTTTTGCCTGTTTTCCAAAAAGCATCCCAACTCCCTTCACATCATGCAGCCCAGGGATACCCGCACTACTTTCGTCGATACTATTCTCCATCAGACCACCTATTACTGCTGTATCCCCATCAGCAACACGTAACACAGATTCCATTTCGCGTACCTGTATTTGAGGGATTTGAGATTCGACACCCGCTGCAGCAAGATTAGGATTAGGGTCATTTACATATCCTAATATCCTGGAAATAGTTGGGCGTACATTCAACATGACTTCATTCTCACTGGTAATAAAAGGCGTCACATTCATAACAAAGCCTACAGGTACTGTGTTTATTGATGTATTAAAGGTTGTATTTGTAACCCCTGTGTCACTAATAGTCGTATTTACATCAAAGTTAAAATAAACCGCATTATCAACAACCTTCAATATTGAAGTCTGGTTATTTAAGGCCATGATTTTCGGAGAAGACATAACAGAAACATCACCAAAAGAATCCAGAGCTTTGATAGCGGCATCAACTGTCCTGTCCGCATTTGTATCAGTATAACTTGCCGATACAAAAGGTGCCGTCCCTAGCGCACCTGCCAGTGTGCTTTGAGTTAAGCTCCACCCATCACCAATAGCAATTCGTGACCAGTCCACCCCGGCCTGAAAGTTATCATTTAGAGTAACCTCCACCACCGTAGCTTCGATTAGCACCTGTTTACGGGCACTGGACATAACCTGATCAATAAAGCCCTGAATAGCATCATGATTTGAGGCTGTGGTCATGACAGAGATAGTCCCACTCTCTTTATTCACTATCACGGTACTCTTTGTCCCGTTACTACCCGCGATTGCCGAAAGGTTAGCCTCCATAGTTTTCCAGAAACTGTTATCACTCGTATTCGTGATTGCAGTCGAAGAATTACTGCCGCCACCGCCACTCCCAGCGGTTCCTGATCCGGTAGAATCTATTTTTGAAGAAATTTGCACTTCGGAGGAAGTCGTTCTTGCCATATTCAGATAATTTATCTGATAAGTGCGCATAAAGGGTAAATCCCGCTCCACTACAAGATTGGGGCCATCAATGTAGTAATGCAAATTGATTTGTCGAGAGATTCTTTTCAGGATCTGAGGTAACGTCTGATCAATCGCATTGATGCTTACATTTCCAGAAATGGCGGGGTCGATATCCAGATTCAGGCGCGCATCTCGGGCCAGAGCAAACAACAACTCGTTGGCTGGTAGATCGGTAGCTACCACGGTAAATACCTGTAATTTTTCCGTGGGCCTGGGAGCCTCAACAATAGGTAATTGATCGACTACAGATGGGATATCCTGCTTTACTGCCGGCTTTTCTGGAACAGGCTCACTCAAATGCCCACTCGATACTGACATACGGTCATCAGTACCCTTTGACACTGTCTGACAGGAAGCAAGGCTAAATAGCACAGTTATAAAAATTAGATATTTCATTGTTTTTCCTAGTCCTTACAAGAACCTATTCAAATTTATAACAACTCTTCCTGCATTCGATAGATGGAATGCAGATAAGGTGAATTGACTCGTACCGATTCGGGTAATTGTTTTATTCTCGAATGCCCCAAAGAAACGGTAGGGTATTCTCCATAAAATACCCGATAAATGCTTCTATCTTTCAACTTGACTTCATATATATAGGTTTTATCCAGATCCAGTGGCCAGTCATTTTGCAGATATATAGCCAGGTCATTCATCGCCACTTTGCTACGCATCATGACCTGAATAGACACCCCACTCGAATCAGCCTGTTTTAACCATTTTGCGCTCTGCTGAATTTTTTTTTGTAGCCATGCTTCATAGTTTTGAGGCATTTCACTTGAAGATACCACTTCAAGAGGCTGATTTTCAGTAACTTTATCAAGTTTAGCTGTTGATTGTTGCTTTTTTTTTGAACTATCCGCCATTTCCGTGACAGGGTTGGCTTCTCTCTCCACTACCACTGAATTTTGTACGTTTGTTTCAATAGCTGCTTTTTCCTGCACTTTATCTTCGACTATACTTTCAGCCGGTTTCGTGTCTTCCTTTGGGGTATCAGCTGCAACCAGTTGCTGATCAACCTCTTCAGCATAAGCCCTGGGGTCTGAATAACTCCCAACGATATTTTCTTTAGTTTGAGTCGGTTCTTCGATTGCCTGAGGCGTATTGATTTCGGCCTTAGGAGGGGCTGTCAGTCCTACAGTACCTGCCGCGATGCCTGTCAACCGGTACCCCTGTTGATAAAGAATATAAGCAGCCAGCAGTATGAGCAGCAAAAATATTGCTGAAATCAACAACGTAGATACTGATTTATTGTTTTTGGAAGGCAGCTCACTAAAACCACTGTCCTTCACTGCATTCATCAGGTGCTTTGTAGTTATAGTATGAGTATCATCAGCAAAAGCCGATAACAGCATTTTATCGGCTAGAATATTTATACGCCTTAACAGCCCAGCTGAATGCTTTGCCATCTCCTGAGACAGCTTTTTACTGATTAGCTCTGGCCCGGTATAGCCGACTTCACGCATTCGGAAATTCAGGTATTTATGAATCTCTTCACTAGTTAAGGGTGAAAGATTAAAGTCATGTGTGATTCGTTCGCGTAGCTGCCGAATTGAGTTATTCGACAGGTTTTCATCCAGCTCGGGCTGACCAAAGAGAATAATCTGCAACAACTTGTGCTCATCAGTCTCCAGGTTGGATAACAGCCGTATCTCTTCAAGAGTTTCCAGTGGCATCCCCTGCGCCTCTTCAACAAACAATACAACCTGTTTGTTTTCGGCATGCCGTTTTAGCAGATAATTCTGCAACATACTAACCAGTTCGTGTTTGGAGGCATCGCGCTTTACATCAAACTTAAGCTCATCTGCGATCACAAAAAGAATATCTTCTGGTGAAACACTAGGGTTGGCGATATAGATAATCTCAACATTATCAGGTAGTTCAACCTGTAACATACGGCATAACATAGTTTTACCACTACCGACTTCACCAACCACCTTGATGATACCTTCGCCTCGGTGCACGGCATACACCAGTGCACCGAGAATATCCCCGCGATGACCGCCATCAAAGAACAGGGATGTATCCGGAGTGATGCGGAATGGTTGTCGATTTAAACCAAAGTACTCTTCATACACAGGTAATCACCCTAACCCTTTATTGTTGAAATTCTGAAAACGATCCATGCCCGTCACTTTATCACTCTCCATTACGCCCCATACGCCCATACAGTGTAGAGCGGTTAACACCCAACATGGCGGCCGCTTTGCTCATATTATTCGAACTTTCCTTTAGCGCAAGTTCGATATAGTGCTGCTCTACACGCTTCAACTCTTCATTAAGCTGAAAATTTTCTGTGTGCAGGTTACTCAGAAAAATATCATCCTCATGCAGCACATTATTGCGCATTCTTTTACCTGTCATCTCCACCTCAAGCACCGATCGCTTTATGGTTTGACCAGGGTATTTTGCCGACAGTCGAATGACTATATTGCGTAGCTCCCGCACATTACCGGGAAACTCATACTCCATCCACAGGGCTTTTGCGTCTTCATCCAGTACAAAGCCCTGAATCTGGGCATTTACCAATTGCTGAAAATGATCCAGCAATATTAACTTATCCTCGCTACGCTCATGCAGACTGGGCACGCGCAATGTAAGCACACTCAACCGGTGATAAAGATCTTCTCGAAACGTGCCGCTGTCGATTGCCGACAGTAAATCCTTATTACTGGCTGCAAGTACCCGAGCTGTAGAGGTACGCGCTCGGGTTTCACCTAAACGATAGTATTCCCCATTCTCCAGAACACGCAGTAATTTTGCCTGCAAATCGAGTGGTAAATCAGCGATTTCATCAAGCAGCAAAGTGCCATCACCGACCTCTTCAAAAAAACCGCTCTTTGAATCAGTTGCACCGGTAAATGCCCCTCGCACATGCCCGAACAACTGCGACTCTAGCAACTCTCCATTAAAAGCAGCACAATTTAAGGTGAAAAATGGACTGGACTCTCTAAGGCTCATGCTATGCAGGTAATGGGCCGTCAATTCTTTTCCACTACCTGAAGCGCCTTCAATCAAAACTGGATAAGGCGAGTCAGCCAGTTGTTTAATCTGCATACGCAGTAACTCAATAGCCGGACTTTCTCCAACAATACCTTTAAGCGGTCGTTGTTCTGGTTCATTATTTTTTTCCTGGCTCAGGAAGGGGCGTAGGCGTGCTTTCAGTGCCGCCACATCGCAGGGCTTGGAAATAAAATCAGATGCCCCGAGCTTTTTAGCACTTTCAACATATTTTTGCTCATCCTGACCGGATAGAACAATAATACTGGTGCCAGGATAGTGTTCATGAATATATTCAATAACCGCAAAACCTTCATCCGGCTTATGGGTATCGGGCGGCAACCCCAGGTCAACCAGGGCCAGCATGGGAGGAGATTTATAACTCGCCAGCACCTGAACACAATTAAGCCTGTCGTAAGCGATTTTTACATCATATTCATCACTTAAAACGTATTCGAGACTCTCAGCAATAATCGAATCATCATCGACCAACAAAAGAGTGGGATGCTGGACTGGTTCAGCGCACATGAGGCATCACTAGAAAATAGTTAACACAGTATACTGTTGAAATCTCAACAACTCAAACCGTACTTTAATAATTATCTGGAAATCACTGATATTTAAAGTATTTTAAGGAGGTAAAGTTGATACTGTTGCACGTATTTGACGAGAAACGAAATCAGGATTTGCCCTCCCTCCATTCGAATAATTACCACTACTAGCAATAGCGGTTAATTCATACACAGTTACCGTAGTAGCAGCTTCGATATGGCTCGACTCAGAACAGCTAAGGTTAACAGTAAAAGATTGTAATGCTGGGGCATCGACAGCGCTAAAAACGACAGGACCACCAAGAGTGGGGTCAGCATTACAGTCAAAACCCTCCTTTAAAACTCTATAGAAAGCAGAATCTAAAGCTGAGCGAGCGGCCTGCATCGCCAAAGCTCCACGAAAAGACATTACTACCGTATTATGCTGAACAACGCTTAGATTGATCATATAGCCCAACAACCCCGCCAGCACTACCAGCAGAAATATTGCAGTAACCAGCGAAAAACCCGCCTGTCTCCATCTCATCGTCGATCTCGTCATGGCTGGTTATCCACATGTACCTGTTGCAACAAACGCACACTTTCTCCCTGAGCATCTGTTATTGAAATCTCAAGCGTTATCAAGCCAGCCCTTTGAGCCGTTCCCGGCTGATAGTCGATATTACATTGACTCACCTGAGTCGCTACAGCACCTCCTACCACTCCTGCCAACGCTGCAAGCTCAGGCACCGAATCTGTACTCGCCTGTGATATCTGAAAAGCGTATCCGCTATATCGCGACAATCGCCCTGTCGCATTGTCACAGATATAACTCAGTGGACCATCCACAATAAAAAGCCTCTGCCCCGGTGATTGAAAGCTAAATTGATGCGGCGTTGACAGAGTCACACGCTCTTCTTTGCCATCACTGTTCACGGTTAGACCAACCGCACTAATTATGCCAGGGCTTGTGTCTAGTGCTGCCTGGCTATAAATAGTGGCATTATTGGTGTTATATACTACGGCCCGCAGAGGAAGGGTCTCCGGATAGGTTGTTATATTCAGCACCGAAAAACTACCCAGCAGGTTAAAGCTATTATCCGGCGCAGAAAAATTCAGAGTTTGGGCCTCTGTGTTAAACACCCCTCCTACGCTATCAGGCTCATCACGATAACGCGCGCCATCAACCGTATTGACCATTTCTAATGCCCAGCTTGCCGGTTGATTATTGACAATACGAATACTATTCGGCAGCGCCCTGCGAATATCCGCAGTAATCTTCCGCAAAGACATTTCTGCTGAGTCAACCAACTGTTGCCTGCGAACCTGATCGCTATAGGCCTCAATGGGTTTCGAAATTAACATGCCAGCACCCGCTGCCATAACGCCCAACAGCACAACCACCACGATCAACTCGATTAAGGTAAAGCCTTTTGATGGTATCCCCATCAGAAGTAACTCGTCCTGAAGCTGGACAAGGTAATCGGATCTATTGCAGGGTGACTCACTACCACATCAATACGCATTGAATCTGCTGCGGCCACGCCTGCTAGTTTCTGTCCAACCACATTAACTGTTACCGTATAAGCAGATAAACTGCTAACAGCAACTCCATTCTGATCGCGCACGATATTATCTGGCAGTCCATTATAATCCTGAATATCATCATAATCTGAACGCGCTTCACCCTCTATTCCATCCGGATCGTTAAATGCCTTCAGACGGATTTCCTCCATATACGCTTCAGCAATCGCCAGCGCCTGTTGCTGGATAATAGGGTCAGCACTTCTGGCTACCATACTGCTATACACACTCATTAACGCTGTACCTGCAATACTGATAACCACAATAGTGACCAGAATCTCAATCAGAGTAAAAGCTGAACTCAACTGTTTAAGTTTATTGGGCATTAACCAGTCCTGAGCTATTGAGTACGGTGAAACTCCGCCCGGCGATAGTGAAAATAGTATCTGTATTTGGAGCGTCCAGATTAGAGTCCGGGGTAAAACGGATGGATACTGGCAGGGTGGCAGTAGAAGTGATAGTCAATCCATCTGGTGCGGTAGCCTGATAATTCTGACTACGATTAGCTGGATTGACTACCGGTAAGGTATAAGTGGTATCTGAACACCCCGGATCCCCCTGGTTCAATACATAACTGTTACTAGAAATTCTGACCTCTACAATACAGCCGGTACTAATCGCAAGCTTTTGCGCATACCTTAAAGCAGTCACTGTATCGTAATAAAACCCTGCAGATTCAAACTGATTCATATTGCCCAGACGCGAAAAAGCCGCAACGCCGAGTATAGACAAAAGGATAACCACCGAAATCAATTCGATTAATGTGAACCCTTTTTGATATCCACCTTGCATTTGCACAGCCTTTGGACTATTTATATGTTAAATCATTTACTTAAAGCGTTTAATAAGTATATTACTTTAACTTTAAAAGTAAAAAATAGCCTGCTAAATTCATTTCACACTTTCAGAGGTATTTAATCATGAAAAGATCACAAAGCGGTTTCACACTCATCGAACTAGTGGTGGTAATCGTATTATTGGGTATTTTGGGCGTAACCGCATTGGGTAAGTTTCAGGATTTATCAGGTAATGCTGAGGCTGCTGCAGTTAGCGGCGTAGCTTCGGAGCTATCGGGATCAGCTGCCGTCAACTATGCAAACAGTCTTTTAGGTAACACAGGCTCTGTGGTCATTAACAACACTTCTGCCGCCACGACTGCAACCGCCTGTGGAACAGCTTTACTGAATGGTCTTTTTGCAGCTAACACAACTCCAACTGGCTATGCCTTTGTATTTGGCACAGGAACTTTACCAAATGCAAACCCTGCTTGCGATGCTGCAGGCGATACCTACACATGCACTACCTTTCTAGATAGAAATGCTAACGGCACACTCGATGCAGGAGAGCCATCGGCAGTAGCTTCACTCATTTGCACTGGTGCATAAAATTTCAAACCATTTATGAATTAAAAAAATACGGGGTTTAAATTCAACCATAAACCCCGTATTTTTAATATCTCACGACCGTTTAAATATTTATTTTTTTATTAACATCAACATCCCTGCAGTATCTTTCTCATTTTTTATATACTTCAATACATACCGAAATACCTGACCATTACTCAATATAAGAATAGCAACTTTCTCCTTTTTCTCGAAATACCACCCACTTTTTAAATTGGAGCTATATTCGTCAATAGCACCGTGATAGCTACCTGGTAATGAGCGATACTTTGCCAAAACAATAAACGGATTCTCCCCGTCAAATTTTATTAATCCCTGACGTTCACCTTTAATTGCCTGCTCATACAACAACATTGCCAAAGAATATTTTATATCATTTAATACTTGTTCATTTGCAATTGATTCGGCTTTTTGCGATAAACCTTCAGAGTAGTACAGGAATAATCCCACACATACGAAAACAATAATAAGTACAATTATCGATCTAAACAGACCTGAATCAGACAGTGATGAACCCAATTTTCTCAATATCTTTTAACTCCAGCAATGCAGTTTACCGACCTGCTAATTGTGCGATATCCCACATTGGAACAAAGATACCCATCGCCAGAATCAGCACCAACGCACCGACAAATACATAGATCAGGGGCTCCAGTTTATCCGACAGGGTTTTGATATCGTAATCAACTTCTTCTTCATAAAAATCAGCAATGTAATCCATCATCTCTTCCAGGTTACCCGCCTCTTCGCCTACTGCAAACATTTGCATAACTACCGGGGTAAACATACCGGTTTTCTGGGCTGTCAGGGTTAAAGGTTCGCCTCGCTCTATGCCTTCACGCATATTTGAAACATGGTCGGCGATATAGTCATTACCAACCGAACGCGATATCACTCCCATACCCTGTACAATCGGTACTCCAGCCCCATAAGCCATAGAAAAAGAACGCGCAAAACGTGCTAAATAGGCACGCAGCAATATCTCACCGATTACAGGTGTCCTAAGGAGAAAGTGATGCCATTTGTAACGGCCTTTAATCGTTGAAATATATCGCTTAAAAACTATCCAGATGATAATGCCTAATACCAGCAGGTACGGCCAGTAAGCCACAAAAAAGTTAGAGGTATTGAGTAGCACTATGGTTTGCCAGGGTAACTCCAGATGATTCGCTTCAAAAAATGATGCGAACTTGGGAATTACAAATAAATTAACAATAGCCAGTGCAATAACTATTGCGATTATGACAATAGTCGGATAACGTAAAGCAGCAGAAATGTTATGACTCATACGTCGATTACGATCGATATAACTCGCCATCTGGCTAAAAGCACCATCTAACGCTCCAGTATTTTCACCTACCTGGATCATACTGATATACAGGTTATTAAACACCTTCGGATGGCGCGCAAAAGCGATAGAAAGACTACGCCCCGACTCAAGTTGCTCATTGGTATCTTTTAGCGCCTTGACCATTAACGGATTGCTGATTGATTCCAGTATGCCGGTGATGGCGCGGGTCACTGGTATACCCGCCTTCAATAAGGCGCCCATCTGACGGGTGAACATCAATAATTCTTCGATACTTACCTGATACAGATTCAGTTTTTCCTTGATCTGATCAATGATATCAACCTGCTGTTTTTTCTCTGTTATAGTTAACGGAGTAACTCCCTTATCCATTAACTGGCCAGCTACCGAATTACTATTCAATGCTTCCAGCTCGCCTTCAGCTAGTTCGCCATTTTGCCGCCTGCCCTTGTAAGTATATAAAGGCATTATTCTTCCGGCTCCAACTCAAGTTCTAACACTGGCTCATCAAGCAGTTCATCTCGCGATTGCCCTGCCAGCTTTAGCACCTCATCAACCGAGGTTAAGCCTCGCGTAGCATAATCGTGCGCCACATTAACCAGTGGTTGATAACCCGGCGCTCTTGCTGCGGCTTCAACAAAGCCCTGTGTATCATCACGTCGCAGGGCTTCTGCCAGTTCTGAATTCATTTCCAGCAATTCGTAAACACCCATACGTCCATGGTAGCCGGTAAAACCACAGTTGTTACAACCCTTCCCTATCTTGTATTGGAATTTATTCGACTCCAATTGTAACTGATCTCTGATCCAGGTTGTTTCAAAAACATCAGGGACGTAAGTTTCCGCACAATTGCTGCAAAGTTTTCTAATCAATCGTTGGGCTATGACAGAGCGTAAAGTCGTCGCCAGCAGGTAGCCTTCTACCCCCATATCCAGTAAACGCGTGGCTGTGGAAACAGTGTCATTGGTATGCAGTGTCGATAGCACCAGATGCCCTGTCATTGCTGCACTGACCCCTATTTCGACAGTTTCCCGGTCACGCATCTCACCAACCATGATAATATCCGGATCCTGACGCAATGCCGAGCGAAGTACTGAAGCGAAATTCAACCCAATCTTTGAATTAACCTGAACCTGACTGATACGACTTAAACGATATTCCACCGGATCCTCAACCGTTATGATTTTAGACTCAGCCTTATTTAATTCACTCAGCGCGGCATATAATGAAGTCGTTTTACCGCTACCGGTTGGACCTGTTACCAGCACCATGCCATGCGGCAGATGAAAATTCTTACGAAATCTTTTTAGTAGCTCAGGTGGCATACCCAGTTGCTCAATATTCAATGCACCACGGGTTTGATCCAGTAAACGCATGACCACCGACTCTCCATACTGCACTGGCATGGTCGATAAACGCACATCGATATCACGACCATTAACAGTCATTTGAAATCGGCCATCCTGAGGTAATCTTTTTTCTGAAATATTTAACCCTGCCATTAACTTCAATCGAACAACAACGGCTGGAGCGATCTGTATCTCTTTCATCACCTGTTCATACAATACACCATCAATGCGCTGACGAATACGAATCACACTTTTATCTGGTTCAATATGTATATCTGATGCACTTACCTGTACCGCATCCTCAAATATAGATTGCAATAACTTGGCGACCGGGGCATCAGTCATTTCCGCCTGTAGCAGATTGGTTAGCTCGGCACTGCCAGTAGATAATTCCTGACCCAGTTCTTCTGCTAAGGCACTAATCTCTTCTGTACGGCGATACACCTTATCAAAGGTTTGTAACAAATCACCTTCGCGAACGATTGCCTGACTCACAGGCTTTGGGAGCTTCTCCTGAATTTCATCAAGCGCGTATAAATCAGTTGGATCGACCATACCAACCAGATAGTCCGTAGCCCGGTCTTCAAGTACTATGGCACGATACCTTCTCGCAATACTCTCGGAAAGCGTACGAACCACATTTTCGTCATAGCTATAGTTTTTTAAATCTACCAATGGAATCGCCAGCTGACCAGAAAGCAGGTTTAAAATACTCTGCTCATCGATCATACCTAGTTCAATCAATGTACTACCCAGCTTACGCCCCAGCTTCTTTTGCTCCTGTAGGGCGAGAGTTAACTGATCTTCAGTTATTAAGCCTTTTTCTACCAGTAAATCGCCTAAGCGTATTTTTTTTCGAAAAGCCATATGCGTCGGTTATCCTCAGCCCTTTAATTCGATAACTGTTTAATTTTTGATTGCACGAAATCATGCAGGCGCTGGTTCACAGAACCACTACGCAAAGCCATTTGATACGAGCTCAACGCCTGTTCGCGCTGAGATAAATTTTGTTGAGATATCCCCAGGCTAATCCATAACCTCGGTTGCTGTGGATTGATTCTTAAAGCGGCAATAAAATATTCAACGGCCAGTTGATGCTGCTCTGTTCGCTGATAACTGGTTGCCAACAGGCTTAATAATTGATCGTTTTCAGTATGATTTTTAAACTTTTCTATTAAGGACAGATACTGCTTTTCTGCAAACAAGCGGTTCGCTTCATAGAGTAAAAAAAACTGATCCTGTGGATATATTTTAAGTGAAGCAGCAAGCAGGATAGAAAAGCCTTCTCCATCATTTTGCTGGCTTAACAGTTCCAGCAGATGAGTTCTAGCCTGGTGATCAAACTTACCTCCTAACAGCATCTCCAGCTCTTTCCTTGCCGCAGTAATATTTCCTGACTTTGCCATCTGGATTGCAGCAGTTAATTTCATCTTGCCTGTGTTTTTATTCTGCACTGGCCTGATCTGCAATTTTACTGGAGACTCATCCAACTCTTGCTGTTGAAAAGATTGCGCATTGTTTGTTATGGAATTATCTGATAAATCTTTGTCTGGAACATTCACCACTGAGCTTACAGATGCAACTGATTCACTTTCTTCTACGAGCGGAGCCTGCTCGACCTCTAAAGATTTTTTTAACCTGATCAGCCAATAATATGAATTATCTTCACGTATATCCTGAGTATCAACTAGCACCCCAGGCTGAGTATCGAAGCGAATTTCAACATCATTATTCAGGGTTGTTATCCGTATCTTATCAAGCCAGGGATTATCGCTGATTTGTGGTGTCACAATAGAATTAGCCACCTTTTTAATTATAAACACATAGCGATTATTAGAACGTTGCTTGAGAAAACTGGGAGTGAACTTAGTAAGCCTAAACGCTAACTCCATGAACGCTTCATTTTCTTTTATCTGTAACCCACTTATTTGATTTCTATCAGGATTGACTGACTGAGGCACTAGCTGGACCGCAATGAAGTTATCCGCTAGTTTAGATTCTGTCTGCTGGATTACTTTTGTCGGACCTGAATCATTTGATGATATTTCGACTTTTTGATCAATCTGCCCGGGCTTGGTCTTATCGTAATAAACAAGCCAGTAAACGACAGCAAGCAGGATTACGACAAGCGGTAAAACAGCCCAGTACAGTTTTGAATACCCCCCCTCATTATCTACCGATAATACGGTGTCTGCCTCAAGGGCTGTAAACGCAGTCGGTTTTCGATCCAGATCCCTGAGTACACTGTTGATTACACTCATAATACTCCCTGTGAAACCGGTTGCAATACCATTGAAATAATCACAATCAGTGGCAATTGTCGCAATACCCCCACAACACCCAACATAGCCGCCTTAGTTTGATGACTATCTTCAGCCGCCTGTTTTACATGGCTTGCATTCACATAAAAACTACCACTTGAATAGGCCAGCATCAGCGCTTTATTACACAGCAGATTAATCAGGCGAGGCACTCCTCGTGATTTCATATACAGTATTCTTAATGCACTTTTATCGAATAACCCCGGCCCATTATATCCTGCCAATTTCAATCGATAACTAACATATTTTTTTAGCGTATCACTAGTTAAAGTGGACAATTCACAGGCATGGACAATGCGTTGCTGTAACTGACGAATAGAATTATCCATGAGTTTTTTGTTTAACTCAGGCTGCCCGAATAATACAATCTGGACCAGCTTGTTTTTCTCTGTCTCCAGATTACTTAACAAACGGATGGCTTCCAGACTTTCAACCGGTAACGACTGTGCCTCATCGAGCAGAATCACAGTTCTACGTCTTTCCTGGGCATTTTTTATCAACTTTTTATTAATGGCAGAAAGATAATTTTTATCCTTAACTTCATCAATAAGACCCATTTCTTCCACAACAGCTCTGAGCAGGGCATCGCAGCTTAGATAGGGATTAGGGATATAAACAGTGTCATAGCCATCATCCAGCAGGTTTAATAACTTACGGCAGAGTAGCGTTTTTCCGGTTCCCACTTCTCCAGTTAGTTTTATAAAACCATCGCCATTTTTTATTGCTACCAGTAGCGTATTTAACGCATCCTGATGGGTTAAGGTCTTACAATAAAAATCAGTATCGGGCGTTAGATTAAAAGGATTTTCCAACAGGCCATAGTATTGTTCATACATTATTCACCTTCTGAATCTTGTTGTTCAGCCTTCTGCAACTGCTGTATGCGTTGCTGGCTCTGTCGGATATAACTGGACCAGGTTTTATTGCTATTTACGACCACCGGCTTAAGCAGTATAACCAGCTCGCTACGCGAATTAACTTTCCGTTTCTGCCCAAATAAACTCCCTAAAAATGGAATCTCGCTGACACCTGGCACACCAGCATCGTCGTTTGAGGTACTGTTCTGCATTAGCCCACCAATTACTACCACCTGACCACTCATTGCCTTAACCACTGAATCTGACTCACGCACTGTACTTAATGCCAGAGGTAACTGCTGGGTTTGTCCACCGATAGTGATATTTTTTGTCTGATCATTCACCTCACTGACACTTGGATGAATATGCAGGATTACCTGGTCTTGTTGACTGATCTGAGGGGTTACATCAAGTGCAATACCAGAGAAGAAAGGAGTCAGAGTTACGCTGGGCGTGGTTAATGTAGATGTAGATCCTGAGGTTGTGGTCGAAGAGACTTCGGTAACAAAGAACTCATCTGAACCCACTTTGATAACAGCTTTTTGATTATTAACGGTCGATACTCTTGGGCTAGACAACACCTGCACCTCTCCCTGAGTGCTTAGCAATCTAAGTAAAGCCGCAAAATCATCTGAGCCCGCACCTATTGCAAACATATTTGAAAAGGCAGAATTATCAGACGAGGTCAGGGCTTGCGTAGCATCGAATACACCATTCGAGTTATATAAGGTAGCGCTGCCATTTTGTATTCCAGCAATACCGACACCAAAGCTATCACCCGAATTGGCAGATAACGCCCCCCAATCAATGCCGGACTGAAAGCTGTCATTTAATTTAACTTCAATAATTTTGGCTTCCAGTATGACCTGTCGCTGCAGGTTCTCCTGAGCGCTGCTCAAATAGGCTTCAACATCGCGTAACTCACCTGGCATACCTCGAACAATAACCAGCCCAGCATGCTGGTCAACAACTACCGAACGCCCTGCCCCCTGACCAACTATGGCCTGAATAGTCGCTGCAAGTGTTGACCAGAAATCAGCCTTGCTTGTGGTTGTAATACTACTCGATTTCAAAGTCTCAGAATTAGTTTGCGATGAGGAATTGTTGTCGTTGTTTGTATCGTTTGAATTATTGCTATTACCCCTTGCAATCTGACCTGAGCTTACTGTCATACTCGACTCACCATCACGGCTGATGTTGAGATAATTGACCTGGAAAATTTTAGACTGAATACGCGCTGGCAAGACGATATATCCATTTTCTGTTTTCCTGTATTCATAGCCAAATACCTCACGTGCCAGCTTCATCACATCATCGACACTGACTTTTTTCAAATCCAGACTGATGTTTCCAGACACACTGGGGTGAACCACCATGTTAATATCGGTATCAGCAACCAGGCTCATAAAAAAAACATCTGCAGGTGCATTCGCCACAGAGATATCGAAACGTGGTTCCTGTTTTACCTCAGCACGCAAGCCCGGGACCAGGATCCCGGTTTGGGGCATCAGATCATTCATGATTTCTGGTGGTGGAGTTATGGGCTCAGAAACCACTTCATCGCTCGCCTGTTGCAGATGAGACTGAATATCGTCTTTGGTTTGCTGGCTTCTGTCCAGCGTCGTCTGACTTGCGCAGGAAACCAGAAAAAACAAAGCCGAAACTATTAGAGCCCTTAATTTAATCATAACTTCTTCTCGTTGAGAGATTTTTTAATTGACTGGTTAGCGTTCGGCAGCTTCAAAACCACCACCTTTCCTCTGGAAATTAAGCGCACACTATTCGGCTTGAGGCTGACCAGTTTCGCACCAGCAATCACCTCACCTTTTCTAACCAGTTTGTTATTAATAATTGCATGCTGCCGATTGCTTGAATAAAGAATGGAATTCAATACCCAGGGGTCTTTTTTTGAATTCTTAACAACAGCTATTGTAGTTTTCGGATTGTTTTTATTTTTTTCAATTCTGAATTTATTCAGGGCAAATGCTGGGGGTTTCATCGGATCATGAAACTCTGCAGCCACTAACTGACCAGCAAGAAACACTCCAAGAAATAATACTATGGTCCTCATCACAGGCCCACCCAATGCTGACTGTCGCTTAATGTAGAGATTTCAATCTCCACATCAATGTTTGGATATTCGTCCAGTTGTAAAGAAATCTTATCCCAGATCAGTTTCCACTCCAGTAATTCAAGACTTTGAATATATTTCAAAATATCCTGATAGGATCCCTGAAAACTTATCTGCATGACATGCCGGTATATTTCAGGCGACTGCTCACCCTGTGGATCCGGCTCAAATGCTGGCCCCACCGACTTTCGTTTCAGCCCGGTAAGTTTGAGCTTCGACTCACTGAAAATCATTTCCTGCATCAACTGGAACATATCATCGGGTTCGATTAACTCCAGAGTTTTTTGCTGCAACTGAACTTTAACACGATCTAATTCTGACTGTAATAAATCCAGCTGTTGTTGTTTGGGCTTATTGACACCCTCTTTAATGCGCAGGGCAATTTGCTCAGATGTGGTATCCAGCATTTTAATCTCAGCTTCCAGGGTAGTATTTTGTTGTTCCAGCCCTTTGCTTTTTTCCAGTTCCTGCATTGCATAAAAATACCACCACAGATAAGTAACAATTACCAGAGAGGTAATGACAACTAATGCCCGCTCACGTACGGACAGGCCATCGAATTTCTGCGCATACTGCTGGTACTGATTACTCATCACTCACCTCCCTGCTTGCAATCACAAAATCAACCTTCCAGTCTCGCTGCGCTTCCCTATCCAGTTCAAACACATCAAAAACATGCCCTTCAAATAAATCTCTGGATTGAAATTGATTAAAGTACTCTGGCACACTTTGGGCGTTTAATGCACTGCCTGATAATTTGATGTAATTAGCCGCCAACGATATCTGGTTTAACCATAGATTTTCACCTGGCAACTCAGCAAGCACTGCTAAATCATTTGAAAAGCCCTCGCCTGAACCAAATTGATTATTGTCTACAAAATCAATCATACGTTTACGCACTTTGATATCTTTTGATACCTGTGCAATTTTCCTGTCGAGCTGGTCATTTGCCAGCAGTTCCTGCATCTTTTTCTGTAACAGCTCCATGCGTTGTGTAGACTGAGTTTTCTGTAGTAAATTTTGATCAAGTCGCAATTGCTCCTGCTGAGTCATATCTGCGTAGAAATAACTCGAAACCATCAGAGCTAAAATAATCAATCCCAGAAGAACAAGACTATGTTGTGCTGACAGCAGCAGTTTCTTTTCCTTAAAGCGATCCTGATAAAGATTAATTTCCTGATTGATCATTTAGCCACCCCGCGTAAGGCAGCGCAATAAGCGGCAAAGCAATGAGGATCAAGTATCAATTCAGCATCTTTCTCATCTTTAATCTGTGTAAAATCCAGCTCATAGGGCAGATAGTTTTGCAGATATTTGGCCATTTTTTCGACCGCAGCAATTTGCGGAAAGACTATCATTCGCTGAACCGCAGCCAGGCCATAAGTTGCTTCGAAATAATCCATGGAACGCTGTAATTCCAGCAGGAGATTATCGTAGAGGGACTCAGCATCATCAGTACCTTCGATATCCAGTAATCCTATCTTGAAATCTCGGGCAACATACAGCTCATCTTTATTGTAGATAGTAATCAAACTATGATTATCCGAAAACTGTAACAGTGCCTCGGTTTGGCCCGAGTCGTCATGAAGCAGACGGTAGTTACGTGCTACCAGGTCATGAATATCTATCGCCATTAATTCAAGGCCCGATTGCTTGATGATATCGACATAAGATCCTACAACCGCTTCATTAGCGACTACTGCATTAATATGTCTGACAGGGCTTTTGGGTGATTGAGGCATTTCGAAAACATCAACAACTGCAGTGCTGACGTCATAATTGATCAAGTCCTTAATCTTCCAGCTGACAGCCTGCATCAGCTCACTGTCTTCAACTGCTGGTTTTTCAAGCTGGAAAACCTGAACATCGTGATTTGCAATAAGGCTGACACAGGGCACATTTTTAAGCCCATGCTGCTCAACCCACTGCTTAAGAACTCTGATTTGCTCCTTCACTCCAACAGCAGGCAGAAAAGTACTGTGCCTGACCAGGCCTGGATTATTTTTCTTAGTGGTCACTTCGACGGCAGCAACCCCGGTAGGAGTTAAATCTACACCGACCTGAAAACCTTTGGGTTTTGATGAAAACAATCCCGGCATTTAGACATCTCGTGGTTTATCACTTTTACCGAGCTAAGTCTTTTAGCCCAGACAAGTTAAAGCTTTATTTTTATACTCAAAAATCAATAAGTTACAAATTAACACCTGGAATAGTACATTGACTGGAGCGACCATACTCACAGTCTTGAATTAATATAAATTTCCATTGATTCCTGATGCTATAAGCAAACTAAACTGATGCTTTGCACAAAGTCACCAGAACTCAACCAGTTTTATTCTAGAGATTGCTTAAAATAAGTTGGATAACTCATTGTCATTACTATAAATCTTAGACTTTATATATTATATTTCAAGGCTAATTCAACAATTAACTGCATATGCTACATATTGTACTCTATGAACCTGAAATCCCCCCCAATACCGGGAATATAATCAGGCTTGCTGCTAACACCGGATATCAATTACACCTGATAAAACCACTTGGCTTTGAATTAGAAGATAAGTTATTGCGCAGAGCGGGGCTTGATTATCACGAATGGACACGTGTTACACAACACGAAACGTTTGAAGACTTTGTTGAATCTACCGAGTTTCACAGCCTTTATGCTTTTACCACCAAAGGTAAACAAAACTATAGTGAAATCGGGTATCAGGAAAATGACGCCCTTCTATTTGGTCCGGAAACACGAGGCCTGCCACCACAGATTCTCGATAGTTTACCTATGCAACAGAAAGTCCGCCTGCCTATGCTGGAACACTCAAGAAGCCTTAACCTGTCGAATACAGTAGCTATTGCCGTTTACGAAAGCTGGCGACAGTTAGCTTTCAGTGGGAGCTAGTCAGTCTGATGCCGAGACTCAACCTCAGATTTTTGCTCCCGATTTTCAAGATCAGCTACTGCATCAACAAGAGACTTATCCTGATATAAGACCAGATAGATCTGCTCCATGATCGGCAAACTAACACCAATCTTTTGCGCAATCTCATAGATAGCACGACTGGCACGGTAACCCTCAACGGTCTGTTGTACAGACTGTATAGCCTCATCAATACTCATGCCCTGCCCAACAGCCAGGCCAAAACGCCGATTACGGCTTTGATTATCCGTACAGGTCAAAATAAGATCGCCCAACCCGGACAAACCCATCAGGGTTTCCCGGTTTGCCCCCATACGCTCACCAAAACGCATGATTTCAGCCAGCCCGCGCGTAATCAAAGCGGCCCGGGTATTTGCCCCAAACCCCAGACCATCGACTGCGCCGACACCAACAGCAAGCACATTCTTCAATGCCCCCCCCACTTCAACCCCCACCACATCACTAGAGGTATAACAGCGAAAATGTCCGCCATGTAATAACTCAGCGACCTGCTGGGTCGATTCAGGATGGTTTCCAGCACAGGTTACGGCGGCAGGCAGATCTTTAGCTACCTCAGTGGCAAATGTCGGGCCCGAGATAACCCCATAATGTTCGATATTCAGCTCTTCAACAACCAGCTCATGCAAAAACTTACCCGTTTCAATCTCAAAGCCTTTACTTGCCCAGAAGACGCGTGTATCCGAAGCAATCAGTGGTTTTAACTGCTTTAAAAAATCACGGTAAGCTTTACTGGGAATAACCAGAAGAATGAAATGAACGCCTTCTACAGCCTGCTTTAAATCGGCAACAGGATGGATATTGTTTGGCAGTTCAATACCGGGCAGGAACTCGATATTCTGCTTATCCTGTATTAAACGCTGAATATGCTCTGGCTCATGCCCCCACAGGTTAACGACATGACCATTTCGAGCAAGCTGGAGCGAAAGAGCTGTACCCCAGGAACCCGCGCCAATCACAGCGACCTTAACAGGCTTGGACATCGTTCAAACTCCTGAGACTATAGGATTTTTTAGCAAATTAATGCTTAACAGTTTCTTCAGTCTTGGCTTCTTTTTGCTGCTGTACTGCTGAAGCAAACAGGGCATCAAAATTCACCGGGTTTAGCAGTAATGGAGGAAAGCCACCACGGCTTGTCAGATCAGAGATCACTTCACGCGCATAAGGAAAAAGAATGGTCATGCACTGGGCATTTAGGATATAGCGGGTATCATCAGGATTGAAGCCTACCACATTGAATACGCCCGCCTGCTGAACTTCAACCAGAAACGCAGTTTTATCATTATGTTTTGCAGTGGCCGTCACACTCAAAACCACCTCATAAACACCCTCAGATACCTGCTTGCTGGTATTATTCAAGTTTAAATCAATCTTAGGCTCCCACTTGGCAAAGCTAAAAACCTCTGGTGTGGAAGGTGACTCAAACGAGACATCTTTGATATACAGCTTCTGGATAGCAAATTGATTTTCTGGCTTGGCGGTATCATTCATGATTTTAACTTTTAGTTTAGGTTTTAGAGTTTATGGTGATGCAGAAGGGATAGAACTTACGGTAGAACGAGCATTAACCTGCCAGCATTGAATCGAGCTTACCATCCTGATCGAGTTTAACCATATCAGTGTATCCACCGACATGAAAGTCTCCGATAAAAATTTGTGGCACAGTCATCATTCCTGAGCTTCTGGAAAGCATTTCCTGTTGAGCACCCTCTACCTGGTCAATTCGAATTTCCTTATATTCAACCTGCTTTGACTCCAGCATTTTTTTAGCCCAGGTACAATAAGGACAAAAAGCACTACTGTAAATCACTACGTCCATCATTACTTCTTTTTCTTATTCTTGTTTTTTTGAACCGGTAAATGTGCTTCCTGCCAGGCTATTATGCCACCTGCCAGATTATGTACTTTTTCAAATCCGCGTTGAGTAAGCGTTCTACAGGCACCACCTGAACGATTTCCACTGCGACAGTATACTATGACAGTGGCATCTTTATGCTTATCCATCTCGGCAACGCGCTTGGGGAATACGCTCAGCGGGATATGAATGGCATCAGCAATCATACCTTCATTGGTTTCGTTTTGCTCACGCACATCAAGTAGCACTGCATTGTCATGGTTAATAATACCGATGGCGGCAGCTGGACCAATATTAGAAAACTTCGCGGTAAAACGTCGAAACTCAGTAAATAAGATTAGACCTAACAGGGCAGCAAAGGACAGAACCAATAGCGAATGATTGGTTGAAAACTCAATTAATTGTTCAGGCATATATTCAGGCAGTACAGAAAACTTCTTGCATCATACTTATTAAACGTAATGTTCGTGCATCACCTACGCGATAATAAACACGATTCGCATCTTTTCGGGAAGCTAATATACCCTTATCACGTAAAATTGCCAGATGTTGTGAAATATTACTTTGCGAAGTACCCACATTTTCAACAATACCCTGAACACTGACTTCCTGATCGCCTAATGTGCATAGAATCTTCAATCGCAAAGGATGCGACATAGCTTTAAGCGAACGAGACGCTCTTTCAATGTCTTCTTCGCGGGTTAAAAGCTGCGGTGTATCGCCTGGTATGATTGTATCAAGTCTCATTAGTGCTCTATCATGATGTGCTAATATTAGATATCAATTATGTAGCAACATCCTTACTTTGTCTATATCAGCATCGCCATTATCTCTATATTAAAGTATCATCATCTGAACCCGTGATGTAAATCACACCTAACTTTTTAACAATCCATCATTAATATTCTTAAAATCAAATACATAAATACACTATTAACGATGCGTTTTCTGTACATTACCATCACTGCTTTAGCTGTTTTAATCCATTCCAGCGCTTTCTCAGACGATAAGGCCCGCAAACAGCAGGAGCTCTCTAAACTAAAGCAACGTATTGAAAAATTACGTCAGACCATAGAGGTCAAGGAAAATAGCAAATCAAGCTACAGCAAGCAGTTACGCAATATTGAAAAGAAGATTGGCAAGGTGAGTCAGGAAATCAACCGCTCAGAAAAAGCATTAGGATCTAAACAACAATCACTGAATGCCCTGAAAAAGAACAAAAAACGTATTCATCAATCTATACAGAAGCAAAACCAGCATCTGGCGCAGCAACTCCACGCAGCCTATACTCTGGGGCAACAGGAGCAGATAAAACTCCTTTTTTCTCAGAAAAATGCAGCGCAGCTGCAACGCAACCTCACTTATTATCAATACTTCACCCGCTATCGACTGGATTTAATAGATTCCGCGCAAATCAATGTTCAGAAACTAACGGCTAACGAGATACTTATTCAGCAAGCCAGCAAGGAGCTGGAAAACATCCTATCAGGCCTGAAAAATAAGAAAGCCACGTTAACTCAGGACTCAAGAGAAAGAAAAACCATCATCGCGAATCTTGATAAAGAGCTTAGGAAACAGGGAAAGAACCTGAATCAGTTAGAAGAAAATGCAAAAAACCTGACTCAGCTAATCGAATCATTATCTGAAATCCTCACCGACATCCCGACACCACCGGCAGCGAATACCAAATTCTCCAAACTCAAAGGCAAGCTAGCCTGGCCAGTAAAAGGAAATGTTCGCAAACTATTTGGCAGACAGAAACCTCCATCCAACCTGCGCTGGCAAGGGGTCGTGATTAAAGCCCCTGAAGGTAACAACGTACGAGCCGTTTCGCATGGAAGAGTTGCATTCGCCGACTGGTTACGAGGGATGGGCAATTTGATCATAATCGATCATGGAGATGGATATTTATCGCTTTACGGGCATAACCAGTCGCTTTTTAAGTCTGCAGGTGAATGGGTGGAAGCCGGGGATATAATAGGCAGTATAGGTAACAGTGGCGGTCAAAATCAGCCAGGCTTATATTTTGAAATCCGTAAAAAGGGTAAACCTTTAAACCCCTCGCGCTGGTGTAATTCGCGCAACTGGTTTGCTACTTAAACAACACCCATACCCTTCCTAGCCCAACTGTTATATAGTCTGACTTTTAAAATATCTAATTATTCGAATTCGAAAAACAACTTCACGGCATATATTTGGTCTACACTTACGCGTGACCTTATTGGAGATATACATGGTACAAAAACTCAGAACTTCCACTTTCTTTATTGCTGGCATTTTAATTGGCCTGTCTATGGCTATCGGACATAGCGTATTCGCCTTGAAAAGCAATGAGAACCCTATTCCTTTTGAGGATTTACAGGCATTTACCGATGTGTTCTCCAGAATCAAATCTGACTACGTTGAGCAGGTAGACGATAAAAAGCTGCTGGAAGATGCGATCCGCGGCATGTTATCAGGCCTTGACCCTCACTCATCTTATCTTGATACAGAAGAGTTTAGTGAATTACGCATAGGCACCACTGGACAGTTTGGTGGCCTCGGCATAGAAGTTGGTATGGAAAATGGCTTTGTGAAGGTCATCTCTCCTATCGATGACACGCCTGCATCACATGCGGGTGTAAAAGCCGGTGATCTGATAGTTCGTCTGGACGAAAAGCCGGTTAAGGGCATGACATTGAATGATGCGGTCAAAGTTATGCGTGGTAAACCCGGCACAGATATCGTTCTGACCATTGCACGTGAAGGTGAGTCTCAACCACTAAAAATCACCATTACTCGTGAAATAATCCGAGTTAAAAGCGTTAAGAACCGTATGCTGGAACCCGGTTACGGCTATGTTCGTATTACCAACTTTCAGTCACGAACCACAACCGACCTGTTAAAAGCCATCTCTAAATTACAGGAAGAATCTGAGCTAAAGGGCCTTGTACTCGATCTAAGAAATAATCCTGGCGGCGTTTTAAATGGTGCTGTAGGTGTTTCCGATGCCTTCCTTAACGATGGATTGATCGTATATACAGAGGGTCGAATCGATGACTCCAGCCTTAAATACAACGCAACTCCAGGTGATGCTCTAAACGGTGCTCCGCTGGTCATTCTGGTCAATAGTGGATCGGCATCTGCTTCAGAAATCGTTGCTGGTGCTATGCAGGATCATAAACGAGCGATCATCATGGGCTTTAAAACCTTTGGTAAAGGCTCCGTGCAAACCATCCAGGAGCTGCGTAATGGCTCAGCAGTAAAATTAACCACTGCTCGTTATTTCACACCAAATGGCCGTTCTATTCAGGCTGAAGGTATCGTTCCTGATATTGAGCTGAGTAACGTCGAAGTCAAAGCCAAGGCAAACGCCAACAATAGAATCTCCGAAAAAGACCTGACAGGACACCTGGCCAATCCTATTAATGGAGAAGAACCCAGCACTAATGTGGGCAATGAGGATGCCAATAGTGACACCACTAAAAAGGAAGAAAAGTTGTCCGAAACCGATTACCAGCTATTCGAAGCGTTAAATCTACTCAAGGGACTGTCTATTGCCAATAGCATTCAACAGAGTAGAGGATGATCAGACAGTTTTCGTTAATCTTTCTTGTTCTACTAAGCAGTACAGCCTGGGCTGACAAGCCCAGTCTGTCACTGGTTATTGACGACCTTGGATATTCATTTGAACAGGCCAAAAAGGTTTTAAGTCTGCCGGGGAATCATACTTTTGCGATTATCCCCGAAACGACATACAGTAAAAGAATCGCTCAATTCGCACACCAAAATGGTCACGAAGTTATGCTGCATATGCCAATGCAGTCATCCACCGACCTGATTATTGAATCCACTGCGTTGAATGATCAAATGTCAGAACAGGAGATTACCGACAGTGTGGTTAGCATGATGAAGGATGTCCCCTATATTAAGGGTATCAATAATCACATGGGAAGCCGGCTTACCGAACTCGGTTACATCATGCGCCCGGTGATGGAAACCATCAAACAACAGAGTCAATCATTGTATTTTCTCGACAGCAGAACCACTGCTTTAAGCAAAGCCTATCAACAGGCATTAATGGCTGGTGTACCTACACTTAAGCGCGATGTCTTTTTAGATGCCGATCGCAACAACCTTGATTCGATCCGTCAGCAGTTTGACCGCTGGCTGGAGCTTGCCAGAGAGAATGGTCATGCCGTTGCCATTGCTCACCCCTATAAGAACACGATAGATGTTCTATTGGAGAAAATGGAAGAAATGGGTGATGAATTTGAATTTGTTACCATATCTCAACAGATAGCAAACCTTCAACAGGAGGAAGCAGAATGGCCAAGATACTTGTCCCAATTGCAGATGGATTCGAAGAGCTCGAAGCAATAACCATTATCGATCTGCTGCGCAGAGCAGGTTTTGAAGTGATCAGTGCTGGTTTAGACGATCAACCCGTTACTGCCAGTCGAAAAAACGTCATTATCCCCGATACTTCCATTCAAAATGTAATGAATGAAGAATTCGATTTAATAGTATTGCCCGGTGGACTGCCCGGTGCGAATAACTTACGCGACAACCCCGACGTGCAGACATTGATAAAACAACAACACGCGAAAGGTAAAACCGTTGGCGCAATCTGCGCGGCACCCAAAGCACTGGCTGCCAGTGGTATTCTTGAGGGTAAGACTGTTACCTGTTACCCCGGTGCACTGGATCAGGTCGATTGCTCAGGCTTTACGATTACAACAAATCCGGTAGAGATTGATGACAATATCATCACTTCCAGAGGCCCCGGGACCGCGATGGATTTTGCCCTCACACTGATTGAACGTCTGGGTAATAAGACATTGCGCAACCAGGTAGCCGCGCAATTGGTGAGATTCTAACGGTCAACTATAAAGACTTAAACACGATTTCAGCTTTATCTATCGTCTGTTGCAGGATGTCATCATCATGCGCAGAACTGACAAAGCCCGCTTCATAGGCAGATGGCGCAAGATTAACACCCTGCTCCAGCATGCCATGAAAGAATGCTTTGAAACGCTCGATGTCACATCGACCAACATCGGCAAAGCTTTGTACCTTATCCTGATCTGTGAAAAACAACCCGAACATGGCACCAACCTTATTGGCCGTCATTGCTATACCCTGACGCTTGGCCACAGCCAACAGACCATCGACCAGAAAATCAGTTTTACGGGTTAACTCTTCATAAAAACCATCTCGAGTAATAATCTCCAGATTCTTTAATCCCGCCGTCATCGCAATTGGATTCCCCGATAAGGTGCCCGCCTGATATACCGGCCCAACAGGCGCCAGATGATTCATAATCTCCTGCTTGCCTCCAAAGGCACCCACAGGCATACCACCACCAATGACCTTGCCTAAAGTCGTCAGATCAGGCTGCACACCGTAATAGCCCTGCGCACCCGTCAGTCCAACCCTGAACCCGGTCATGACCTCGTCGATAATAAATACCGCACCATATTTGCTACAGTTTTCGCGCAGACACTCAAGAAATCCAGGGACAGGTGGGATACAGTTCATATTACCGGCTATAGGCTCAACAATCAGACAGGCGATCTGTTCGCCAACTTCAGCGAACAACTCATTCACCTGTTGAATATTGTTATATTCCAGGGTTAAGGTATTTTCTGCCAATGCTGCGGGAATACCTGGAGAACTCGGTACCCCCATAGTCAGCGCACCCGAACCTGCTTTCACCAGCAGGGAGTCTCCATGCCCGTGATAACAGCCTTCAAACTTGATGATTTTATCCCTGCCGGTATAACCGCGCGCCAGACGAATTGCCGACATGGTAGCTTCAGTACCGGAATTGGTCATACGGACCTGATCCATACCCGGCATAATCGCACATATTTTTTCTGCCAGATCAATCTCCAGCTCGGTTGGGGCGCCAAAGCTCAGGCCATTATCCACAGCGAGCTTAACTGCTTCGATAATTTCTTCGTTGGCATGGCCACAGATCATCGGACCCCATGAACCCACATAGTCAATATAGGCCTTACCATCTGCGTCATAAAGATAAGCCCCCTTTGCACTCTTGATAAAGAGCGGTGTGCCACCTACGCCATTAAATGCTCGTACGGGTGAATTTACACCACCGGGGATTGTTTTCAATGCGCGTTGAAACAGGATTTCAGATTGACTCATATCGACTCTCTTAATTTAATTTGGCGCTATTCTACGGAAAAACATCAAGGGTTAGAACTATAGACTAGCGAACATCTTCCTCATCGACCCAGAACATCCGATTTGGAATCAATTGCCCCATACCCAGACGGTGCGCATTATTCAGACTATGCCAGGTGAAATTCTGAGCCTCTCGCGATGCGGAAAGAGGATCCAGACCCAACGCCATCAACGCTGCCAATGTAGATGCCAGTGTACAGCCGCTGCCATGAAATTCATGCGCCAGACGAGGCCATTCAAAGGTATCAATTTCCCGCTGATTGAAATACAGTCTGTTCACTACATGATGATTGTCATTTTGGGCTCCGGTCAACAACACATGGTCGCAGCCTCTATCCATCAAACCATATGCCATAGCAGCGGGAGTATCAGCCTCAGGCACCAGCGCAGCAGCCTCCAGTACATTCGGCGTTAACACGTCAGTTTCTGGTAACAATAAAGCAGCCATGGCATCGAGAACATCTCTATCCGCTAACTCATCGCCTGAGCCACCAGCCAGAACTGGATCGAAAATCACAGGAATATTTTGATAGTCATACAGGATCGAATGCACTGCTTCGATAACCTCGACACTACATAACAATCCAATCTTAAATGCTGCAACTGGCATATCCTCCAGCACTGAGCGTGCCGCATGAATGACGATATCATCGCTAACAGGAATCAGGCTGGAGGCATCGATAGTATCCTGTACCGTCAAACAGGTAACCACCGTTGCGGCATGACAGCCCTGACTATTAATCGCTTCGATATCGGCTTGAATGCCGGAACCACCGGTTGCATCATGGCCTGAGAAAGTCATTACAACAGGAGGTTTAAGGTCTTGAAGTTCTTTTTCCACTACATAATTCTACTGATAAATCTTCGATTAACAGTATACCTGTGGAGCAACCGACTGCGAACCGTGCATGGAAACTTTAGGGCCTGTTAACTCAAGATTTATTCATGACTCTTCGATCATGCCGAATTAACATTAATATAAGAAAAATTGAAGGCAGACCGAGTGCTGCGGCATAGGCAAAAAACACCGGATAACTGGTGGCATCGACAACGACACCGGAAAAGCCCGCCACAAACTTGGCTAGCAACAACATGATAGAGCTAAACAGGGCATACTGCGTCGCCGTATAAGCCTTGTTGGTCAAAGCTGACAGATAAGCAACAAAGGTAGTAGTTGCAATCCCACCCGCCAGATTATCAGCCCCCACCACCAGGATAAGCCAGATCAATTCGGCCTGTTGAGTAGCTAGCCAGGCAAACATCAAATTGGTCACAATCACCAGTATGCTACCTGCCATCAGCATACTCATCTTGCCGTACCTCACTACCAGCACACCACCAAACAGAGCCCCTACTATGGTTACTACCGGACCTACGGTTTTTGACACCAGACCGATCTGCAATTCGTTGTAGCCCATATCAATGTAAAACGGATTCGCCATCACACCCAGTGTTATATCACTGATACGAAACACCATAATAAACAGGAGAATAACAACAGCGAATACGCCATGTCGGGAAAAAAATTCAACAAATGGGCTCACCACTGCAACGGCAACCCAGTCTTTTATTCTACTGAGAAAGCCCGTAGAAACCGGGATCTCGAGAGTTTCCACAATTTTGCTCTCCAGCATCCGTTGTTGCTCATTCATCTCATGGTCGGGTTCTGAAATCAGAAATACCATGAGCACTCCAAGCAACATAAAAGCAGCCATAAACTGATAGGCGACAGGCCAGGAATAATAGTAAGCAAGAGAAAATGCCCCGCCACCAGCGACAATCATGCCCAGGCGATACCCCAGTTGAACGGCAGCTGCCATCGCTCCCTGATACTCCTCTTCAACTGCCTCAATACGCCAGGCGTCTATCGCAATATCCTGCGTAGCAGATGAAAATGCGGTCAATACTGCAAACAGCACCACTGACTGTAACTCAATGGCCGGGTGACTCAACGCCATATTCAGCAAACCGATTATTATTCCAAACTGCGCCAGCAACATCCAGCTTCTACGTTTACCCAACATTGAAGTCAGAAATGGCAGCGGCATGCGGTCAACAAGCGGTGACCAGACAAACTTGAAGCCATAAGCCAGAGCCACCCAGCTGACAAAGCCAATTGTGGTTTTATCGACGCCTTCGGTTCTAAGCCACGCCGACAGGGTGCCGAAAACCAGCAATAAGGGTAAGCCCGAAGAAAACCCCAGAAACAACATCGCGATCACCCGCGGATGACGATAAACCAGAAAAGACTGTGACCAGTTATGAAGCACTTTATTTATCCCTCGATATCGAATTGATAATCCATAATCAGTGGCGCATGATCTGAAAAGCGTTGATCTTTGTAGATAGAGGTAGACTCAATCGCCGGTTTCAATTTCGGTGTCACAATTTGATAGTCGATGCGCCAGCCCACATTCTTTTCCCAGGCCTGACCTCGATTCGACCACCAGGTATATTGATCAGCCCCTGGCTCAACCACACGAAAGGCATCTACATAACCAATAGAATCAAATAACTCGGTCAACCAGGCGCGCTCATGAGGCAGAAAACCAGAGTTCTTTTTGTTGCCACGCCAGTTTTTCAAATCGATTTCGTGATGCGCAATATTCCAGTCACCACAGATGATGAACTCTCTGCGTTTACGCCTTAAGGCCATTAGATGCGACTTAAAGCTAACCATAAATCGCTCTTTCGATTCCTGCCGATGATCACCGGATGAACCGGAAGGGGCATACAAAGAAATAACTGACAAATTTTTATAGCGATATTCCAGATAACGACCTTCATTATCAAACTCACTATCACCAAAACCACGAATGACCTCCAGCGGCTTTTTTCGAGCATAGATAGCTGTACCACTATAACCTTTTTTTAGCGCATCGAAATAACTACAGTGATAGCCCTCAGGGTGGAACACGGGATCGTCTAGCTGATCAACCTGCGCCTTGGTTTCCTGCACACAAATCACATCTGCATCTTGTTCAGGTAACCAGTCGAAAAAACCTTTACGTGCAGCAGCACGTATGCCATTGGTATTAACCGAAATTATTTTCATGGAATATGAGAGCGCCCTGCTGAATCTGGAATTTAAAAATCTATGTTATGATACAACAGATCTAACTTAGCAGGTGAACAATGCAGGAATTTCAGCAACAGTTTCTCGATTATTGCATCCAACGAGGTGTATTACGATTTGGAGAATTTACCCTTAAATCAGGCCGTGTAAGCCCTTACTTTTTTAACGCTGGCTTATTCAATACCGGGGCAGACCTTTCAGCACTGGCAAGGTTCTACGCTCAGGCGATCCAGCATTCAGGCGTTGATTTTGATGTGCTATTTGGCCCGGCCTATAAAGGCATACCTTTAGCCGCTATCACAGCCGCCAGCCTGTACCAGCAATTCAATATTGATAAGTCTTATGCTTTCGACCGCAAGGAAAAGAAAGACCACGGAGAAGGTGGACAAATAGTTGGTGCAGAACTCAAGGGTGACATTCTAATTATTGATGATGTTATCACTGCAGGTACAGCAATCCGTCAATCCATGCAATTAATCGAGTCTTTAGGGGCCAAAGTCAAGGGTGTCACCATCGCACTGGATAGACAGGAAAAAGGACAGGGTGATAAATCGGCTATTGAAGAACTCAGACAGCAGGGTGTTAATGTCATCCCTATCATTCAGCTATCCGACATTATGACGTATTTGCAACAAAGCGGTGATCAGCAGCAATTACAGGCTGTTGATGCCTACCGAGAGCGCTACGGTACAGCCTGATAATCCTGTAAAGGAACCTTAAGCAAACAATTATCGACTATTACTCAATATGATAAATTGAGTAGATAGCCATAAGGCGCAAGATTTACACACGCTCAAGAGTACTTATGGTGCTTGTTATTTCCATTGCACAAGCACAAACCAGGGTTATCAAAAGCGGGCTTTTCCAGACCCCAGTATTAGAATTCTACAGCTCAGATGGTTGTAGCTGCTGTCCACCGGCAGATCAATGGTTAAGCAAAGTCATCAAGCTCCCCAGGCAGGAACTAGATATACTCGCCCTTACTTTTCATGTTGAAAAGCTGGACTACACAGGCTGGAAGGACCCTTTTACCAGTCCGAAGCACAACAACCGGCAGTATATGTCTGAAAAAATACAGGAAGTCAATTACATCATCAGCATGTAGTTAGATATCTGAGCCCATTACTAAACCTGACGAGACTATTAAATCATCAAATGAAAAATCAAAGCTGACTGGAATCATCAAGGTCCAGGTATAGCTGCCATAGCCCCATCAAGAGAAAATTGGGTCATTCAAAGTTTATTCAGTCCTGTTTAATCAGACACAGCGCAAGGTTGAGCTGCTTACAATTGCTATAAAATCGTCTACTATTGCCAGATATGACATAAGTTAAAGCAAACCGAGGACAACACTGTTAAATGAGAGGTAACCCAATACTCCGTCTGATCCATTTTCTTTTGGCAAGTCTTTTTTCTGCACTGCTGTTGATTAGTAGTGCTCAGGCAGCAAAACTGTACAAATGGATAGATGAGGAAGGCAATATACGCTATAGCGACCGCCTGACTGTCGAGCAAGCCAGGCAACGTCACCAGATGTTGACTCCTGATGGTAGGGTGATTGAAACAAAAGAAAGATCACTTTCGGATAAAGAACGTGCAGAAATCGCACGCCAGAAAGAACAGGAAAGAATAGAAGCTGAAAAACAGGCGAAAATACAGGCAGAAAAAGATCATCATGATCGAGTTTTAATGATGACCTTCACCAATGAAGACGAAATTCTGGAGGCTCAACAAGAACGTATTGATGTTATCGATTCGGTAATCCAGCTATTAAGGAAAAACATTGAAAGCGAGCAGGAGAAACTAAAGAACCTGGAGCAACGTGCAAAAACTCAATACATCAGCAAGGACAAGGCTGTACCAGGTGGCCTGGCACAGAATATCGAATATTTCAGTGAAAAAATCTTAAATAAACAGAAGCAACTGGAAGTTAAGCTCGAGGAAAAAGCACGCATCAAACAGCAATACGCCAATGACCTGATTAGATATCGTGAATTATCCGGCAAAAACAGCGCAGCCCCTGAATAATCTTTAGATCAACCTTTAATCAGGGTTCCCACACCACTATCAGTCAACAGCTCCAGCAATACCGAATGTTTCACCCTTCCATCAATGATATGACTGGTTCTCACCCCCGACTTGACGGCATCCAGTGCACAATTCACCTTGGGCAGCATACCGCCATAGATAATGCCATCTTCTATTAACTGATCAGTTTCTGCTGCGCCAAGACCTGTCAGCAATTTACCGTCAGTATCCAGCACTCCGGGAGTATTGGTCAGTAACAATAACTTCTCTGCACCTAAAACCGCTGCCAGCTTACCCGCAACAAGATCTGCATTGATATTGTAGGAAGACCCATCCCGACCAACACCAATAGGCGCTATGACAGGGATAAAGTCATCATTATCCAGCATTTTAACCACAGAAGGATCGATGCTTTCGACTTCTCCAACATGCCCCAGATCGACCAACGGTGAATCCTGGGCATCAGATTTACGTTTCACCGACAAAGGTCTGGCGTTAATCAAGCCGCCATCTTTACCGGTTAAACCAACAGCACGTCCACCATGCTTATTGATTAGCGAGACGATCTCTTTATTCACCAGCCCACCCAGCACCATTTGAACCACATCCATGGTTTCCCGGTCGGTCACACGCATGCCATCTATAAATTCAGTTTTCTTGCCAATACGTTCCAGCAACTGGCCGATCTGCGGGCCGCCACCATGTACAATAACCGGATTCACTCCCACCTGTTTCAGTAACACGATATCCTGTGCAAAACTGCTTTTCAGATCTTCATCGATCATCGCATTGCCGCCGTATTTGATTACCACGGTCTTATGGTCCAGACGCTGAATATACGGTAATGCCTCGATCAGTATCTCAGCAGTTTGATTATAATTTTCAGTCACTTATTTTACCCCTAATGTCGTCCAGAGTGACCAAAGCCACCTTCGCCTCTATCGCTTTGATCAAATTCATCGACAATCTCAAATCCCGCCTGCACTACGGGTACAAATACCAGTTGAGCCAATCTTTCACCCGGCTTCAATTGAAAGCTTTGCTGTCCCCGATTCCAGGTAGAGACGAATAATTGCCCCTGATAATCAGAGTCAATCAAACCCACCAGATTACCTAACACGATACCGTGCTTATGCCCCAGCCCAGAGCGCGGCAAGATAACAGCCGCCAGGGTGGGATCACCTATATGAATCGCAATGCCTGTCGGGATCAGTTCTGTCTCTCCCGGCTGTATGTTCAATTCTTCATCGATACAGGCCCGTAGATCAAGCCCGGCTGAACCATCAGTGGCATATTCTGGCAAAGGAAATTCCTTACCTACTCTAGGATCAAGAATCTTAAGTTCAATTTTATGCATGCTTATGCTGTTGTGTGTTCAAATAAATCGGCGATTATATCAATAAGCGCAGTGGCAATAGCTGTTTTTGATTGTCGGGGTAACTCTTTTGAACCACCCGGCCAGAAAACTGAGAGTGCATTCTCATCTACCTCGAACCCACTATCTGCAGCATCCACTCGATTGGCTGCAATCATATCAAGATTCTTGTTTTTCATTTTATGTTCAGCGTAATGCTGTAAATCCTGTGTTTCAGCTGCAAAACCTACGCAGAAAGGGCGTATATCTAATGCTGAAACTGAAGACAGGATATCCGTATTTTTCACCAGATTCAGGGTTAGCCTATCTTCAGATTTCTTTATCTTTTGCTCAGCAACCTGCTCGATACGATAGTCAGCCACTGCGGCTGTAGCGATAAAAATATCCTGCTGTTGTATAGCCCCCAATACCTGATCAAGCATTTGCTCAGCGCTGATACACTTTAGCAAAGTTGCTTGCGACGGGGGTGATAGGCATACGGGTCCGGAAACCAGAGTCACTTCAGCGCCCTGGTCTATTGCCGCCTGAGCCAGCGCATAACCCATTTTGCCAGAACTGCGATTAGAGATATAACGCACTGGATCTATCGCCTCACGAGTTGGCCCGGCGGTTATCATTATGCGCCTGCCCTGCAATCGGCCTGGTTTAAAGTAATCCTGCATCTGATTGAGCAGCACTGAGGGTTCCAGCATACGCCCGGGACCTACCTCTCCGCAGGCTTGCTCACCCTCATCAGGGCCCCACACCAGGGTTTGATGACGTTTAAGTTTTTGAATATTTTCAGTGGTCGCAGCATTTTGATACATCTGTTGATTCATCGCGGGAGCCACCACCACCTTACTCTCAGTCGCCAGTGCAATGGTAAGCAATAAATTATCCGCATAACCATCTGCCAGTTTGGCGATAAAATCTGCCGTTGCTGGCGCGATGATCAATAAGTCAGCCCAACGCGCCAACTCGATATGATCCATTGCATTATCGGCACCCGCTTCGAATAATTCGCTGTACACCTGATGACCCGTTAAGGCCTGAAAGGTCAGTGGTTGTATAAACTCCTGCGCAGCCCTCGTCATTACCACTCGAACGCTGGCGCCTTGTTTTATCAGCAGCCGACACAACTCAGCTGCTTTGTAGGCTGCGATGCCTCCGGTGACACCCAGCAGTATTTTTTTATTGAGTAATTCAGTCATATGACTTATTTTACAGCAAGCAATGGCGAAGTCGTCATACAAAATACGACTTCCTGTAAAGGAATACCTCAGGGAATGAACTATGCCAATAACAGACTGGCCTGCGGAAGAAAGGCCACGCGAAAAACTTCTACTTAAAGGGCCCTCCAGCCTGTCTGATGCCGAGCTACTGGCAATCTTCCTGCGAACAGGTATTGCCGGCAAATCCGCTGTGGATCTGGCACGCGAATTACTCTCAGAATCCGGTTCCCTGCGAGCCCTGTTAACCAGTAATCAACAGCTATTCTGCAGTCACAAGGGATTAGGGAGCGCCAAATACGCACAGTTACAGGCCGTTCTGGAAATGGCTCGTCGTCATCTTGGAGAGCAGTTAAGACGTGAAACCAGCCTGACATCACCGCAGGATACAAAAAATTATCTTCAATCCATCATGCGCGATTATCAACAGGAAGTATTTGGATGCCTGATGCTGGATAACAAGCACCGTGTCATCACATTCAGAGAACTCTTCAGGGGCAGTATCAGTAGTGCCAGCGTGTATCCCAGAGAAGTGGTTAAACAGGCTCTATCTGATAATGCTGCAGCGGTTATTCTGGTGCACAACCACCCATCAGGGGTCGCCGAACCCAGTGAGTCGGATTTACAGATCACTCAAAGGCTGACCGATGCACTACAACTGGTCGATATCCGGGTGCTGGATCATCTTGTTGTAGGCGATGAAGTGGTTTGCTTCTCTGAACGCGGGTTAATTTAAAACACTTTTTTTCACAACTTAATCTTACAAAATCAGTCAGTTATAAAAAAAATGCATAAACTCCAAATCTTTGTGAAAATAATCCCAAAAAAAATAGTGGTGTTTTTTTAATTCGTCAAATATGATGCGGGTTTAAGGTTAATCCAGGTTAATCGTATCATGAATAAATTCGATAATAGAATTAAAACGGATTTAGCTGGACTGGCTTCTGATTTCACGCCACATGACGTTGAATTGGATATCACCGATTTTACAGTTGAAGAGCCCGATAAGCAGGAGATTCACCTGTGGATAAATATCAATACTCAGGCTTTATCTTCATTTTCCCGTCAGATGCGCCCCCTAATTGAAACACTAACACCGCATCAACAGGATCTATACCTGATGGCCATAGAGTTTCTTAAAACTACCGATAACACTGCTAATCAGGCGGCTCTAGCCTGGCTATACGAAATTGCTGAAGCAAATCCTGATTCAGCTATTGAAAAAGAAATCTCTACATTTATGGGATTACTTAAATAAGCACCCAGTATATACCTAGGAACTACAGGAAAGCATAGAGCATCCTGGCCTGCTTCTGGCCCATTCCGGCCGTTTTTTACAGTATTGATCATATTGTTGCCCATCATAGGGCGCTTGCAAGGCTTTCATTAAATCTCTGAGTACCGAATCATCTCCCTGCTCCAGGCCATCGATTGCCAGCTGAGCCAGATAATTGCGCAAAACAAACTTTGGGTTTGTTCTGTTCATAAGCTGTTTACGATCATGCTCGGTAATCCCAGATAGACTGAATAACATTCGATACTGTTCAAGCCAGCTCAGTAATTTGGAGCGGTACTCCTCGCTTATCTGATTTTCCTGATACCAGCTATGCTTGAATAAATCATCCAGTTCACTGCTGATCAAGGGTTTATCGCTGGCAAGATCCAGGCTGGCTAGAGCCCGATAAAATAGTGTCATATCCGTTTCTACCTCGCGCAGTAAAGTTTCCAGAGCAATATGTAGCTGCTGTATATCTTTACTTGTACTCTTAAAGCCCAGTTTTTCCGCAAACATGTTAAGACTACTTTCTCGGTAATAATCAGCATAATGCTGCAGCGCAGCTTCCAGAGGCTCAGTTTGATTGATCAACGGATAAATCGATTCTGCGAGCTGCAGAAGGTTCCAGTGAGCTATATGGGACTGCTGTCCAAAGCGGTAGCGACGACCCTGAGCATCGGTGGTATTTGGTGTCCAGTCTGGATCATAATCTTCCAACCAGCCATAAGGGCCATAATCGATGGTCAGGCCCAGGATGGACATATTATCGGTATTCATTACGCCATGTACAAACCCTACTCGCTGCCAGTGCACAATCATATCTGCAGTTCTTGTACAGATTTCATCGAACCACTTAATGTAGGTCTCCACTGAGGGGTCACCAAGATGAGAGAAATCTGTGGTAATACAGTAATCTACCAACTTCTTTAAGTTATCAATATCACCTTGAGCAGTCAGTATCTGAAAGTTTCCGAAACGAATAAAACTCGGAGCAACTCTGCACACGATGGCCCCCGGCTCGTATTCAGGATGACCGTCGTAAAACATATCGCGCACCACCTTCTCGCCTGTCAGCGATAGACTTAATGCACGAGTAGTGGGTATGCCAAGATGATACATAGCCTCACTACATAAGAATTCACGCAATGATGAACGTAATACAGCAAGACCATCGGCTGTACGAGAATAAGGTGTTGGCCCAGCACCTTTTAACTGTAAACTCCAACGTTGACCCTGCAGGTTAACAACATCGCCCAGCACGATGGCTCGACCATCTCCGAGCTGCCCTGCCCAGTTACCAAACTGATGCCCCCCATAACACATCGCATAAGGCTGCATTTGTTTGATTAGCTTATTGCCTGAAAAGACTTGTGCAAAGTCTGGATGCTCAACCGTTGACGGATCCAGATCCAGCTGCGAGAGCATATCTTGCGAATACGCGAGCAAAGATGGTTTTTTGACAGGGGTGGGATCAACGAATGAATAACAGGCATTTTTCACCTGTCGTCTATAGTTTTTCTGCTCCCGATCACCAGGTAGCTCTCTGGTAAATCGGTTATCAAAATTAAGCTGTTGAATTGATGATTTTAGGTATTCGCGCATCGCAGGAATATAACGCGAGTACATGATTTGGTCTCAATGTTACACGTAGGGTTAATCCAGATCGACACCCTGTTTTCCCAATCAACACCAATACTGCAAAATCATGATCTCTCAAATACAGGTATTACAGTTTAGGGAAGCTCTGATTAAATCATAGCTTCCTTAGAGATACCCTGGCTATCTTTACTTGCTCAGAGAAAGTGACAGACCCTGTTGATAATAACGACAGGCTTTTTCTGTTTCACCTAATTCATCGCGTTTGTATAAGTCTGCAAGTTCAAGGCAGTTTTCAGCACTGGGATTAACTCCAACACTGGCTTCCAGATAGTTTTGCGCCTTGCCCCATAGCTTAAGCCGGATACAGATACGACCCAGTGCCAGCAACAGAGTATCGCTACTACCATAATCGGTCAGCCATTTTTCAGCTGTATTTAGCTGGGTAGTGGTATCTTCAATCACCATACGCCCATAGTAGTCTACCAGACTGGCATCCCACTGCTTGTTCACCGACTTGACGATCATTTGTTCAATCGCTTTCCTTTCTTTTTCATCCTGTCCACGTAACTCAATATAACGCAGCACCAGATCAGCATTGGTTTGATAGTCTTTAGGTAATTTGGACCAGGTTTTTTCCAGTGCAGAGGAGCTGTGTAGCGCAGCTTCATCCATAGCACCGAAATAGGTACGCATTTCGATTTCTTTAAGACGTTCTTCACGAAATAGTTTTTTGCGTCTCAAATCTGGTAGCAGTTCCAGCAGTTGCGTCCACTCCTCAAGCTGAAAATAAACCCTCGCTAGTAATTTATTAACATAATCGTGCTTTGGTGCCAGAGTCTTTAAATGTGTCAAGGTCGCCAGTGCACGCTCGGTTTGACTGGATGCCAGCTGCAACTCAGCCTGGGTAACGCCAATAGCAACTTCCGCTTCTGGACGAGCATCATGGGCAGCTTTCAGATAATTATCCCGTGCATCATGCTTATCTAATTGCTGAGCAGCTCGCGCTGCAGCCAGATAATTCAACAGGGGATTTTCCGCATAATCGATGAGCTTTATTAGATTGTTTTCCGCCTGTTCAAATCGTCCTTCAGCCAAATCCATGAGCCCCTGATTTAATAAACGGCGACTCTTCTCAACACGTCGATGCTGAGACTGTTTTTTCATACTGCGAGGCATACGCCAGATGGATAGCAACAGACGTAAAACGATCTGTAATAATACTGACAATACCACCAGAGCAACTATGCCGAACGCAAGACTGGTTTCCAGTGAAAAATCAGCGTATTGAACCAGCACAAACCCCGGATCTTTCTGTACCAGCAATACTGCCAGCAAAACCGCTATGACCAGTACTAACAGACTGATAATTATTTTAACCATTGTCAGCCTCCTGTTGAGGGGTATTCTCACGTTTCTGTTGAATCTCTTTTAACAATCTCAAGGAACCACTGATATCTGGGAATACGGCTTTTAAACTGGATTTCTGTAATTGCAGTAATGCATCATAAAAATCTGCATTGGCGGCATTCTTCAAATCATAATAATCGCTGAACAGCTGAACATTCTCTACCATCAATTGATCGAACTGGCTGGCATCTCGCTCCAGTATCGTCCAGCGTGTTAGTTTCAAATTATCTTCCAGTTTCTGACGCACATCTATAATTTGCGTAACCTCGCTTTTATCACTAACCTGGGGATCATTCTTTTTAATGGTTACCAAAGACCCCAGAAAATTCATCACGCGTTGGTCCAGTGGTAAGTCAGGATTATCGCTCGATGCAGCAGGTGCTGATGGCTTAATGTTTGGAGCTTTTGATTTAATAACGTACTCCGGCGTCAATACATTAATCTGTCGCGATAAACGACTAGCCAGCAGTGTCATCCCGACCAGATCAGGGCGAGCACGTGTCTTTAGTGCTGCAATCTCGTCATTGATGAGAACTCTCACCGGCAATAGTCCAGGATCAGCCAGTTCAGCAATACGGTTACTCGCTGCATCCAGGGTTTTAGCCGCCCCTTCAAAGTCCTGTTCCAGTATCAATTTATGCTGAGCAATCGACATCAGATATTCTACCTCGGCAAGTTTCCATCCATTCTCATCTCGACCATAGAGCTCATAGAGTTTTTCGGTAGAAGCCAGCAACGAGCCCTGACGTTGTCGCAACTCATTAATCACCTGATCAGTTTTGCCTTTGGCCTGCTTCAGAGCTTGAAGACTGCTATCCATTTCTGCACGGGTAGGCATAGCCAACAGTTGAGTGCGTAACTCAGTAATCACAGCCTGGCTATCATGCTGATATTGCAAAAACTGTTTCCAGCCAAAAAAGCCTGCGGCGGCTATAGCTGTAATCAAGATAAGGAACAGAAATAACGGCAATAGATAGCTACGTTTTTGAACTGCTTGAGTATCAGCTTCAGTAACTTCACTGTTAGCTGCATTAATTGTTTCCTGCGCTTCCTGGTTTTCAAGTTGTTTCATGGATAATATCAGTGCCTGGTGTTGTGCCACTCCTGCAATGCCTGCAGGATGCCGTCGTCGCTGGCGTTTCTGGCAATTATTATAGTTGCATTATGTCCCAGTTCGAGGGCAGTTTCACGCATTCTTTCGCTGATCAATAACCATGCGATTTCAGTTAAGCTCTGCCACTCGGGTTCATGCAGTAAGCTGTGACAGTTCTTCAAGCCCTCTGCACTGGTAAATATCGCTACCTCAGGAAATTGAATATGAGTTAATCGATGGAATGTCTGATCTGAATATTCAGGTATCCCTCGATGATAAACCTCACAATAAGTCACCCTGGCCCCTCTCTCAGTTAGCGTATCTCCGAGTAAATTTCGTCCTTCCTGACCGCGGAAGATAATAATTTTTTTTGATTCAACCTGTTGCAGGCTCTGTGTTGCCAGTAAACCTTCACTATCAAATGAATCTGCTGGAATGATACGGGATTCAACACCTTTGTCGCGTAAAGCCTGCCAGCTTCCCTTGCCAATCACACCCATCTGTAGTTTAGTCGGAAGAGCCTGCAGAGATAGGTACTGGAAAGCATAATCAACAGCGTTTCGACTCACGAACAAGGCAATATCGTACTCTGCTATCTGCTCAGGCAGGTCTGCCAACACAGGATTATTTGAGGCTGAGGTTATCTGGATAGTAGGGAACTCAACCACATCAAACCCCATCTGCTGCAACCCCAGAGTTAATGCCTCGCTTTGATGTGCCGGCCGAGTATTTAAACAGACCGGCTTTTTAGAGCTATCAATCATGCAGCCTGGCCAGAATCTCCCCTGCACCCTGACGGATCAGGTCTTCAGCCAACTTAACACCAAGTGAAACAGCATCACTGGAAGCACCGCGGATCTCAGATCTCAGCACTACGCTACCATCAGGTTCACCGACTAATCCGCGCAGATACAGCTGGTCACCTTCCAGCACAGCATACCCGGCCAGTGGTACCTGACAACCACCATTCAGAGTCTCATTCATAGCACGTTCGGCCTGAACTCTTAAGGTGGTATCGTTATCCGCCAATGGCGCAATCAACTGACGCACAGCATCATCATTGGATCTGGCTTCAATGCCTATTGCACCCTGTCCTATTGCAGGTAAGGATTCTTCAGGTTCCAGGCAACAACGAATGCGCTCTTCAAAACCCAGTCGTTTGAGGCCTGCGGAAGCCAGAATAATGGCATCGAACTCTCCATCATCCAGCTTTCTCAGGCGTGTATTCACATTGCCACGTAACCAGTCAATGTTAAGATTCGGGTATCTCTCCCGGATCTGTGTCTGGCGTCTTAAACTGGATGTACCCACTAATGCACCGTCAGGTAAGTCAGAGAGACTTTGATATTTGTTTGAGACGAAGGCATCCCGCGGATCTTCACGCTGCATGATCAGCGATAACTCAAGGCCTTCAGGGAATTCCACCGGAACGTCTTTCATTGAATGAACCGCTATATCAGCTTCACCAGCCAACATACCTGCTTCCAGTTCCTTGACGAACAGTCCTTTACCTCCAACCTTTGCCAGAGGCGCATCGAGAATGATGTCTCCTTTGGTTTTCATGGTGACTAACTGGACATCCAGCTCAGGATAGAGTGATTTCAGGCGTCGGCTTACTTCTTCAGCTTGCCAAAGGGCGAGTGGACTACTACGAGTGGCAATCCTTAATGTTTTGAGAGTTGTATTCATGGTGGCGCATTATAGGGCAGCGCCACGGATTCGTGAACCAGGATAATGTAAACTGTTGGCTTGAAGTGGTATTAGAGGTTTTTCAGGAGCTTACGTACTCCTGATAAATGGCGCCGACTAATTTCCAGCCTATCTTCAATATCATGAAAAAAGATCTGATGTCCATCCGAGTTGTTTTTCATGCCTGCCACCTTATCCAGTCTCACCAGGGAATTACGGTGAACCCGATGAAAATCTTTGGCAAACTCCACTTCCAGCGTTTTTAGTGGTTCTTCAATCAATACTTCACCACCAATATGCCGTACTGTGACATATTTCTGTTCCGCTCGAAAATAAAAGATATCTTCTAATGCGATCAGAACCAGATTTCCTCGCACGCGTGCGCAGATATGCTGACGTACACCATCATTAATCACTTCATCCAGTGTATCCTGTAACTGAGCACGGGTTAACTGACTACAGGAGTCGAGCGCATCATGTAAGCGCTCCAGCTTTACCGGTTTTAGCAGGTAATCCACCGCATGTGATTCAAACGCTTCCAGCGCATGATCTGCAAAAGCCGTAGTAAATATGATTGCCGGAGGTGTGGGTTGACGCGAAAGATAGGAAGCAGCTTCCAGGCCATCCATGCCCGGCATACGGATATCCATCAACACGATATCAGGTTGATGTTGCTCGTATTGCTCCAGAGCATCCTGCCCGTTATGTGCCTCAGCGACTACTGAATAATCGCTTAGACCATCAATTAGTCGTCGTAACCGGTCCCTGGCCGGCTTTTCATCATCCACTATGAGTATTTTCATGATTTATAGGTTATAGCGAATCTCAAATAGTTATTTTTAATGGAATAGTGATCATTACTTTATATAGATCATTTTCAACAAGATGCTCTATTTTTGCCTGTCCGAGAAAAGCCAGATCAAGTCTTTCACGAATATTATCCAGTGCCATCTTATTGCCTTTGGCATGCTGCTGCTGTTTAGGATTTAATGGATTACTAATCTGTATATTCAGCTCCTTGTCCTGAAAAATCAAAATGCTGACCTCACCACCACTCGGTAAAGGTTCAATACCATGATAAATTGCATTTTCTACCAGGGGCTGCAAGGTTAGTGCAGGCAATTTGATCGTCTCAACATCGGCTTTTATGTCCCAGCTCACCCGTAAACGGTCATCCAGACGCAGACTTTCCAGGTCAATATACTCCTGAGTAAAGTCAATCTCCTGCTGCAGGGTAATACTGGAATCCGCATTTAAGCTCGCTCTAAACAGCTCAGCCAGACCTTCTATTGCGCGTTCGGCCCGCTCTGGCTGATCGTAAGTCAAACTGGCAATAGTATTTAAGCTATTAAAAAGAAAATGCGGACGGATACGCGCCTGCAGCGCCTGTAACCGAGCACGTGATTCGGTTCGCAGCATTTTCTGGCTGTGATACTGAATATAAAAATAACGTAATGCCATCCCCTGCAACACCACGGCGATAGTAATATGCCTGAATAGCACCACCCATTCACTGGAGTTATTGAATAACCCAAAATGAAACCAGCTATTTAAGCGATAAGAGATCAACGACATGATCAGGGTCATCAGCGACACTGCCAGCAAACTCATGACGGTAATCAGGGTATTTCCAATTTCAACATTGATACGCCGGATCATGCATAACAAGCCAGCACTTCCGAGACCTACCCATTGGACCATCATAGAAATCAGTGCAATATCGAAAAATAACTTGCCACTGCCTGTATAGCTACTCAATGCAAACACAATAGCAACCAGTTCCAGCACCAGAATCAGCCTTAAAATATTCTCTCCCTTGCAATAATCCGGTAAATAACAGCTGATTTGCCTTTCAGATTGAGAATTTGTGGTTTTTTTTTGCATTGAGTCTTGCATTCCTGTCATTGACAATGCAAGCATAGCCGATTTTTAACATGCAAGAACACTATAGCGTGATTCAGCAACCAGAAGTAATCCGGAAAAACCAATGACTAGTAAAGATTCCCGCATGTGGGGTGGCCGTTTTCAGGAACAAACCGACGCATTTGTCGAAGCGTTTACCGCCTCTATCACTTTCGATAAACGCCTTGCTATGGTCGATATCAATGGCTCACAGGCACACGCTAAAATGCTGAATAAAATCGGCATCCTGAGCGATGAAGAATTAAATCAGATCAAACATGGACTTGAAACCATACAACAGGAAATCCGCTCTGGTCATTTCGAATGGTCGGTGAAACTCGAAGATGTACACATGAATATTGAAGCACGTCTAACACAGCTAATCGGCGACAGCGGTAAAAAGCTACACACGGGTCGCTCACGTAATGATCAGATAGCAACCGACATCCGCCTGTTCATGCGCGATGAGATTATGATCTGTCAGCAATTAATACGACAGTTTCAAAGCGGTCTGCTGGATCTTGCCAGCGAACATAGCGATACCATTATGCCTGGCTTTACTCATTTGCAGGTTGCACAACCCATCACCTTTGGACACCACATGCTGGCCTGGTTCGAGATGCTTGAACGCGATCATAGCCGGATGGCAGATTGCGCCAGACGCATGAATATTATGCCATTAGGCGCTGCCGCACTGGCGGGCACCTCTTATCCTCTGGATAGAGAATACAGCGCCAGTTTACTGGATTTTGACGCGCCATCTCGTAACTCACTGGATGCGGTGAGTGATAGAGATTTTGCCATCGAATTCTGTGCTGCTGCTGCAATCTGTATGACGCATATGTCACGCATGGCAGAGGAGATGGTGATCTGGTCATCCGCTCAGTTTAACTACATCGTCTTGCCGGATCGTTACTGCACCGGTTCTTCCATCATGCCACAAAAGAAAAACCCGGACGTTCCCGAACTGGTGCGCGGCAAAACAGGCCGCGTTAACGGGCATTTGATCTGCCTGCTGACCCTGATGAAATCTCAGACACTGGCCTATAACAAGGATAATCAGGAAGATAAGGAGCCACTTTTTGACACCCTGGATACCCTGCAAAACAGCCTTCGAGCCTTTGCCGATATGGTACCCAATATTCAGGTAAATAAAGCCTCGATGTATGACTCGGCGCTTAAAGGCTTTGCTACTGCCACCGATCTGGCTGATTATCTGGTAAAAAAAGATCTACCTTTTCGCGATGCGCATGAAGTGGTGGGTAATGCAGTGGCTTTTGCGATTTCACAGGATAAGGACTTATCCGAGTGCAGTTTGCAGGAGTTACAGCAATTCGACAGCCGTATTGAAGAGGATGTATTCGAAGTCCTGACACTGGAAGGATCAGTAAACGCCAGAAACATTATCGGTGGCACCGCACCTGAGCAGGTACTTTACCAGATTGATCAATGCAGGCAATTAATCAACGGATGATTTCACAACCAGGCGCAACTGAGTCATCACCCTGCGCCCGATGCGTAGTAAGGGAGGGGGCTTTCGTTCAACGAAATTCTCTGGATTAAAGTCCCCCGCAACCACCTTTGCATGGGGAATCTCACGAATGATTGCTTCAACCATATGTCTTGAGATTCCCGGTACGCTTTTAGCACTCACCCACAGCAGGCTAAGCTTGATATTCAAATCCAGATAAACCAGCAGCGGCCCAAACTCGGATAGACAATTTTGAATCCGATACATATAGCTCTCAACCGTTCTGGAATCAGCATGCTTAAGCCCCGGAATCAGCATCATAAAATCGACGCAGGGCTTACCATTTTCATCTCTGGCCGGTGCACGTGACCACAAGGGGCTGGCCGCGACAAATGAATGACAGCTAGGAGGTTGTTTCTCGCTCATTGAAGGAGTTTAACCTTCTACCTTAAAAACCTTCAATAACCATTTTCGAATATCGGCGATTTCCTGTGCACAAACGCCATGTTGCATGCCAGCATATTCCTGCCATTCTACGCTATAGCCCTGACGTTCCAGAAAACTTCTAGCCCGATAGGCAAGCTCAGGTTTCACCACAGGGTCGCTATCACCGTGTGCCATGAAAATAGGCGTGTGTGCGTTTTGCAATGTTTTCTCGGTTTCAAAGGAATCAGCCAGAGGTAAATAGGTAGAAAGAGCCATCAGCCCAGCCAGCGGTTTATCCAGTCGCAGGCCAGTTTGCAAAATAATGGCCCCGCCCTGTGAAAATCCGGCTAACACAATACGTTCACTGGAAATGCCTTCTAGAATCTGTTGCTGAACCATTTGATTGACCAGCATTTGAGACTGACGAACACCCGCCTCATCCTGTTTGCTACCGATATCCATGGCAAGAATGTCATACCAGGCTCGCATCACATAGCCGTTATTGATGGTCACAGGAATCATAGGTGCATGGGGGAAGATAAAGCGTATAGACAGATCCGACGGCAGATTCAGCTCATGTACTATGGGCTCAAAATCATGACCATCCGCGCCCAGACCATGTAACCAGATCACACAATATTGAGCTTCACCAGCCCCTGTATTAATCACTATAGGTGAATCAGCCATTAGTTTTTTACCTTCAACAAAAAGGGCAACTTACCTTTTTCAGCTATTTATTTCATTCACAATTATAATTTTTTCTGACGGCAAGCAATTTTTCTGCTTTCCGTTAAACTTAAAAGGTTTTTAAAATTTTGAATTACGAGAAACTCGAATGACAAGAAGAGAATGGGTTGCAAGAGTACTGGAGCAAAACCCTAAATATGAAAGACAGGGACGACTCGTAAACATAGTCTTAATTGGCTTGATAGCACTAAATGTCATCGCCATAATTCTGGAATCAGAACCTGAGTTTCACCAGAAATATCATATACAATTCTGGAATTTTGAATTGTTTTCAGTCATCGTCTTTACCGTTGAATACCTGATCCGGGTATGGTGCAGCATAGACCTTGAGGAAACCCACGACAGCTCTCCGATAAGGGGCCGCATCAAATATATGCTAAGCCCGATGGCAATGATTGATTTAGTTGCCATCGCACCTTTTTTCTTCAGCCTGTACGTAACTATTGACTTACGATTTCTGCGCGTACTTAGAATGTTACGGCTGTTCAAACTGACCAGGTATTCATCAGCAATGAGCGCCTTGCTAGATGTTATACAAAAGGAATCAGAAGCATTAATTGCGGCTGTTGTGATACTTTTTATGATGCTTATTTTCTCAGCCAGTGGAGTCTATCTCCTTGAAAGTGATGTGCAACCAGAGAGTTTTGGCAGCATTCCTGATGCAATGTGGTGGTCTATCATGACACTGACTACAGTAGGTTACGGTGACGTTGTTCCAGTAACCCCGCTGGGAAAGTTTTTCGGGGGACTGGTCGGTTTAATTGGCGTAGGTATGGTTGCATTACCTGCAGCCATAATGGCATCCGGTTTTGCCGAAAACCTGAATCAACGACGACTGAAGTACAACAGCTACATCAAAGGCGCTTTAAATGATGGAATAATAGATGATCATGAGCGCTGGGAACTGGAGAAACTACGCAAAGATCTTGGGCTTGAATCAGAAGAAGCGATTCACTTACTGGATAGCACAATGCGCGAAGCAAGGCGTCGAAAACAAGAGATCTGCCCACATTGTGGAAAAACCTTTCGCCCGAAAAGCAGAGGCGATCACCGAAGCTAACTATCAGTGTAAAAAAATGCCTCTAAACGAGAGGCATTTTATCTGGCTTGGCGGAGACCTACTTTACTTTAGCCGTTACAGAGTCAGACCCACCCTTATTATCTACCCATGACAAGGTCAGTGGATCACCCTTAGCACCTTTGTACTGGAAAGACAGATAAGGATTTTTGGATATTGCACCACCCCATACTGCCGTCATTACCGAGGTGTCGCCTGATTTGGCCATTACTTCCTGAATATGATGTGCAGGGATTAATTTACCCGTCTTCTTATCTTTGCGCAGACCGGTTTCCATAGGATGATTCATCAACGCCTTAACAGTGACGATACCATCTTTCGCTTTCGCTCTTAATTTAATAGATTTTGCCATTATGCTTTCTCTCCAGGTTATTAATCGTGGCAGTGATTTACAGTCACGAATTAGCCGCCACAACCACCAATGGTCACTTTGACTTCTTTCTTTGTTGAGTAAAGTTTGCCACCAGACTTAACAACAGCTACTACATTGCCAGTTTTACCCATTTTGATACGGGTTGAAACATAGGGTTCTGCATTACTCAGATCGAATGATGCCAATAAAGGGGTAGCGTTGGCATCAGCTAGTAAGGTCACAGATTCTACACCTGAGATACTGGTAGAAACGGTAACAGGAACTACAGATCCATTTTCCGCAATGTCCGGCGCTTTGATTTTTATATCTCCAGATTCACTATAACTACTGGAACCCAGTACATCATTTAATGCAGCTGTGCTATTTTTGGCCTGAAAAGCGGTTTGGGGGTAAGCTGCCAGTACCTGACCAGGAGCCAGCAGGCCTGCAGATGCTGCTATGCCAACGGCGCTCACAGCCAGAGATCTTTTTAATAACGTTCTACGATTCATAATCACCTCTTTTCATTGATAGTGTGCAAAGTATACTTCCGCTTGCTGAATGCCCTATGAATATTCAGCTTGTGTAAGCACGACGTGACTCACATAATATTCATTTCATTTTTCTGGATATTTCTAAATTGACGCAGCCAAACCGACCATTAGTGCCGTTATTGACCATCATCTTATTAATGATGATGCTGTCACTGTCTGGTTGTGGCAAAAAGGGCCCTCTGACCCTGCCAGAACAAAATAAGCTTTATCAGGAATAACACTTTGGATTACTTTGATTATCAAAATGGCGAGCTCAACTGTGAGCAGGTCGGCCTTAGCGAACTAGCCAGCCACTATGGAACACCTTTATATGTGTACTCACGCGCCACCATAGAAAGGCATTATCACGCCTTCCAGCAGGCCCTGGCTGATCGTCCACATCTGGTTTGTTATGCCGTTAAAGCCAACTCTAATCTTGCAGTATTGAATGTACTCGCACGTCTGGGCAGTGGATTTGACATTGTTTCTGGTGGTGAGCTACAGCGTGTGCTAAAAGCCGGAGGAGATCCTGCAAAAATCATATTCTCAGGCGTAGGCAAGCAAGCGGAAGAATTGGCTCTGGCACTGGAGGCTGGAATACGCTGTTTCAATATTGAATCAGAAGCAGAAATACAGACACTTAATCGTATAGCCGGTGAGTCAGGTAAAATCGCGCACATCTCATTTCGCGTCAACCCGGATGTGGATGCAAAAACTCACCCTTATATCTCAACAGGTCTAAAAGAGAATAAATTCGGTATCAATATTGATGATGCCGAACGCATCTACCTGAATGCACAACAGCAACCACATCTTGAAGTGGTCGGCATCGATTGCCATATCGGCTCACAGCTGACAGAGATTTCACCCTTTGTGGATGCTCTGGATCGTCTACTTGATTTGATTAAAAAGCTTGCTGCTCAAGGTATCCATATCAAACATCTGGATCTCGGTGGTGGCCTGGGTGTGCGTTATAAAGATGAAACCCCTCCCTTACCTGCGGACTGGGCGCACGCCCTGAGCTCGCGCTTAAGCAGTTTTGAAGGTGAAATCATCATTGAACCTGGTCGAGCGATTGCTGCTAATGCCGGTATTCTACTGACCAGGGTTAACGTACTCAAAAACAACGAGCAAAAAAACTTTGCTGTAGTCGATGCCGCCATGAACGACCTGATTCGTCCCTCTCTATACAGTGCCTGGCAGGACATAGTGCCAGTAACGCAGCAATCCAGTGCTCAGCCTGCCATTTATGATGTCGTTGGGCCAATCTGTGAAACTGGCGATTTCCTGGGGAAAAACCGCAAGCTATCGATTCAGGAAGGCGATCTGCTCGCTGTGCGTTCATCAGGTGCCTACGGCTTTAGTATGAGCTCTAATTACAACTCCCGCCTGCGTGCCGCCGAAGTCATGGTAGATGGCGATAGTCACCACCTGGTGCGTGCTCGTGAAACCTTCGCCGATCTGATTCGTGGCGAAGCATTACTGCCGGAATAGTCATGAATATCCAGTTCAGTAAAATGCACGGCCTCGGTAACGACTTTATGGTGATTGATGGCATCAATCAAACCGTCTCACTGACAGCTGAGATGATCGCAGGCTGGGCTAACCGTCACTTTGGTATCGGATTTGACCAGCTGCTACTGGTTGAGCGCCCTGAGTCTGACGCTGCCATGTTCAAATACCGCATCTTCAATGCCGATGGTGATGAGGTTGCCCAATGTGGTAACGGCGCACGCTGTTTTGCCCGCTTCGTACGCGAAAAAGGCCTCACTGATGCCACCACTATTCCGGTTGAAACCAATAATGGCCTGTTAGTGCTTGAGGTTATTGATGATGAAAGGGTGCAGGTGAATATGGGCATACCGAATTTCGAACCTCAAAAAATACCCCTGAATCGTGACCAACGTTCACCTATTTACCAGATAATGCTGGATGAACTACTACTGAATATGAGCTCCCTCTCTATAGGAAACCCACACGCGGTGATGCTGGTTGAAGATATTGATACTGCAGCGGTTGAAACCATTGGACCCGCAGTGGAATCGCATGAAGACTTTCCACAACGCGTAAATGTTGGCTTTATGCAGATCATTGATCGCAATCATTTCAAACTGCGCGTATACGAACGTGGTTCAGGAGAGACAATGGCCTGCGGCAGTGGTGCCTGCGCGGCGATGGCAGCAGGACAAATGCTGGGCTTGCTCGACAGCCATGCAACAGCCACGCTACGTGGCGGCGATTTAATACTAGACTGGCAAGGTGAGGGCAAGCCCGTTATGATGACCGGCAGCACCGCCATGGTATATCAAGGAGAAATTACTGTATGACCAAGCCCACCGCAGAGCCCATAACCTCTGCCCCCATCCAGGAAGACGCCGTTATCGATTACCTGAAAGATAACCCTGGATTACTGGAACGTCACCCGGAAGTATTAGGAGCACTGACCTTTACCCATCAGAGTGGCGCTGCAATATCGCTGGTCGAACGACAGCTCAAGTTATTACGTGATGAAAACAAAAGCTTAAAGAATAAGCTGGCTGAACTGGTACATATCGCACGTGAAAATGAAGAACTGAGTCACCGCTTCCACCGCCTTTCGCTGGAACTCATGAGCAGCCATAACCTGCATGACATCATTGCCATGATTCGCGACCAGATACAGACCTTCTTTTATACGGACTATGTAAGCTTCTTTTTCTCAGACACCCTGGTCGATCAACTAAAAGGTCTTGAAAGCCACGTACTTGATCCTGAACATAAACAGGCTGCACAAATCCAGCAATGGATGAAAGCGCGTAAACCCGAATTCTCCCCACTCAATCAGGACATTCGTAACCTGATATTTGGAGAGGAAATTCAGCTCACCTCCAGTGTATTGATCCCACTTTACCATACAGATGAGATCGGCCTGCTGGCATTGGGCAGCAAGACTCATGATCGATTCAGAAGTGATATGGGTACGATCTTCCTGACCCAACTGGGCGACCTGGTCAGCAGTAAACTGAAACACTTACTCAGCTAGTCCGCTGCTGATATGTCATTTACCACGCATTTACAGAGCTTCCTGCAAATGCTCAAAAGCGAAAAGTACTATTCGCCCCATACCTGCCTGAACTACCAACGCGACCTCGAGCTGTTTCAGGGCTTTATTGAATCCAAGCATGTCCAGCAATGGCAGGATGTTGATTACCCTCTGGTATCAAGCTTTGCTGCCTGGCGCTTTCGTAATGGCAAAAAAGGCAACACCATACAACGCGAGCTGTCTTCGATTCGGAGTTTTTATAAATACCTTATTCGTCAAAAACTGGTCTCTAACAACCCTGCACTGGATGTAAAAGCGCCGAAAACGCAGAAAAAATTGCCAAAAACCTGCGACAGTGAACAACTCGACCAACTGCTTAAAACGCACCCAGCAGACAGTACGCTTACCACGCGCGATCTTGCTATGTTTGAACTGATTTACTCTTCGGGTTTGCGTCTGGCAGAACTAGCCTCACTCAATCTGCAGGACATCGATCTATCTCAGCGCCACATGAGAGTCACAGGCAAGGGTAATAAAACCCGCCATTTACCCGTCGGCAGAAAAGCTATACAGGCACTGGAAAAATGGCTCAGTAAACGTAGTCTGTTACTAAAACAGCAAGTTGATGAACCTGCATTGTTTATCAGCAGCCGAGGTCAACGCCTGTCGCATCGGTCTATACAGCAGCGACTTAATCAGCTCAGCATAAAACATTCGCTTGGTATGCACTTATCGCCACATATGCTGCGCCATTCATTTGCAACTCACCTGCTAGAATCCAGTGCAGATTTACGCGCAGTACAGGAATTGCTGGGACATGCAGATATCAGCACCACTCAAATCTATACTCATCTGGATTTTCAACACCTCGCTCAGGTGTATGACAAAGCGCATCCGCGCGCCAAAAAAAGAAGCGGTACTTCTTGAAATCCAGAGTTAAGACCCAATATCGCTGAATTCATGTAACATATCGCCACTTAAATATTTACAGGTATCGTTTTGGAACAATTCAGAGGAACAACCATTCTTTCGGTCCGTCGAGGCAACTCAGTTGTTATCGGTGGCGATGGTCAGGTCACATTCGGTAACACCGTCATGAAAGGTAATGCACGTAAGGTGCGTCGCCTGTACAAAAACAGGGTAATCGCGGGGTTCGCCGGCGGTACAGCTGATGCTTTCACCCTGTTTGAATTATTCGAAGGTAAACTGGAAAAACACAGCGGACAACTGGTTCGTGCAGCAGTAGAGCTGGCCAAAGACTGGCGTTCGGACCGTGTACTACGCAAGCTGGAAGCCCTGTTATGCGTAGCCGATGCAGAAGCCTCACTGATCATATCGGGTAATGGCGATGTCATTGAACCCGAAAATGACCTGATGGCGATAGGTTCCGGTGGCCCATTTGCTCAGGCTGCGGCCATGGCCATGCTGGAAAGTACCGATTTATCTGCTAAAGACATCGTCGAGCGCGGACTCAAGATTGCCGGCGACATCTGTATCTACACCAACCACAACCGCACCATTGAACAGCTAGACTTTTAATCGTGGATAACAAACTGATTAGTAATACCCCCATGACCCCGCGTGAAATCACGCAGGAACTTGATAAACACATCATCGGACAGAACGACGCCAAACGCGCAGTAGCTATCGCTTTGCGCAACCGCTGGCGGCGTTTACAGGTACCCGAAGAATTACGGAACGAGATTACACCCAAGAACATTCTCATGATCGGCCCTACCGGTGTTGGTAAGACTGAAATCGCACGCCGACTTGCACGTCTGGCGAATGCACCCTTCATTAAGGTAGAAGCCACCAAATTCACCGAAGTCGGCTATGTAGGTCGAGATGTTGAGTCTATCGTGCGCGATCTGGTTGATGTATCCGTTAAAATGATGCGTGAGACTGAAGTTGAACGCGTCAAACATCGCGCCGAGGATGCCGCTGAGGAAAGAATTCTGGATGTACTGCTTCCACGTCCTAGTGACTTTCAGGCAGAAGCCGAGGACTCTGCCAGTAATACACGTCAGAAATTTCGCAAAATGCTGCGCGAAGGCAAGCTGGATGATCGTGAAATAGAAATTGATATTCAGGCGCCTTCCATGGGTGTAGAAATCATGGCTCCTCCCGGTATGGAGGAAATGACCAGTCAATTGCAGGGCCTGTTTCAAAACATGGGTTCAGGCAAAACCAAAACCCGCAAGGTGCCGGTTAAAGAGGCACTTAAGCTTCTCACCGATGAGGAAGCTGCCAAACTGATCAATCAGGATGAACTGAAAATATCGGCTCTGGAAAATGCCGAACAAAATGGCATCGTATTTATCGACGAACTCGACAAGGTTGCCAAACGGCAGGAAACCAGCGGCTCAGATGTCTCTCGTGAAGGTGTTCAACGCGACCTGCTACCTCTGGTAGAAGGCTGCACGGTGTCGACAAAATCCGGCATGATCAAAACCGATCATATACTTTTCATAGCATCGGGCGCTTTTCATCTTTCCAAACCCAGCGATCTCATCCCTGAGTTACAGGGCCGCCTGCCGATACGTGTTGAATTATCCGCCTTATCGGTAGAAGATTTTGTACGCATCCTGCGCGAGCCGGATGCCTCACTAACCGAACAGTACACCGCTCTGATGGCAACAGAAGAGGTTGGCCTTGAGTTTACCGATGATGGCCTGCAACGCCTGGCTTCAGTAGCTTTCGAAGTGAATGAAAAACAGGAAAATATAGGAGCACGCCGCCTTTACACCGTGATGGAAAGACTACTGGAAAGCGTCAGTTTCGAAGCCTCGGATATGGCCGGTCAAAGCATTACCATTGATGCCGACTATGTTAACGCACATCTGGGTGAACTATTGAAAGATGAAGATCTCAGCCAGTATATTCTCTAAAAGCACACTACTTTAGGATGCCAAAATGACTATCAAGCCCACTGAAATCAACTTCCATAAGGTTTCTCGAACCCTGGAAATCGCGTTTAACGATGGCGCAAAATTCAGCCTGCCAGCAGAGTATCTGCGCGTATACTCTCCTTCAGCTGAGGTACAGGGGCATGGTCCGGGCCAGGAAGTGCTTCAACTAGGCAAGGAAGATGTGAACATCGCCCAGCTTGAGCCAGTCGGCCATTATGCGATTAATCTGATGTTTGATGATAACCACGATACCGGCATCTATAGCTGGGAATACCTGTATCAACTGGGTGCTCATTACGATAAAAAGTGGGAAAGCTATCTGGAACGTCTGAAACAAGCAGGCTATACCCGCAAGGAGAACAAGCTGGATATCTAGAACAGTTCTCTAACGATAATTGTTCCAGTACTTCTCAGGCTCATCGTGTGGCAGATCTGTATCAATGTTGCACATGAGCACCTGTTGATTACGTTCCTGCTGATGCTCTTCCTGCCGCTTTAACTCCATTTTTTCACGCGCGTTATCCTCCAGATACTGGTAGATATGGCGTCGGATAACTATGAAAATATTATGATCAAGAGTATAGCCCAGCTCCTTGAGAAGTGACTCAATCAATTCAAAGGACAGGTACTCCAGAGAGAAAATTAAAGAGATGCGGTTCTTACTGAGGGGGCGTGCCTGCTGTACACCACGGATACCAATCAGTGCCGCACAGGCCTCTTCTGCCTGACTCTGAGTACCGTTATTGGCAAGACAAACAATTCTTTTTCTTATAAGACTTTCATCACTCATAGGCGAAGCCTACGCCGTGATTTTTAAAATATCAACTAGTTAATATGGCTAGCGGTCTTTGCGCTACGCTCATACGTGGCAGCTGATTAAAGTCCACTAATGTTTCTACCTGCATATACCCTTGATTTTTCAACAAATTACTTACTGACTGCTGCTGGTCATAGCCATGCTCAAGAACCAGCCAGCCTCCCGGATTGAGAAATAAGGTGGCAGTAGTAATTATCCTGGTTAGCGCCTGAAGGCCATCGCCACCACTGGCCAGTGCCAACAGGGGCTCAGCAGGCAGATCACCTTGACTTAAATAGGGGTCGTGATTGGCGATATAGGGTGGATTGGATACGATAACATCGAAACGCCTTTGCTGATTGACCCCTTCAAACCAGTCAGACAGGATAAACTCCACATCCAGATGGTGCTGTGCGGCATTTTCCTGCGCCACATCCAGAGCAGCCTGGCTGACATCGGTTGCCAGTATTTTACTTTTTGGCGAATGCTGTTTGATAGACAATGCTATGGCACCCGTGCCTGTACCCAGCTCAAGAATCTCGGGCTGTGCAATATATCCAGTCAGCTCCAGCACCTTATCCACCAGCATCTCGGTCTCCGGCCTGGGCACCAGCGTAGCAGGCGTGGTTTTCAGGGTTAAGGAATAAAACTCTCTCTCCCCTGTGAGATAGGCAACAGGCTGTGGCTGCAGGCGTTTACGAATCAGCTCCTGAAAGCATTCCTGTTGCGCCTGTGTCAATTTCTTCTCAGGCCAGGTCATCAGATAGCTACGCTCCTTTTGCAGGCAGAATGCCAGTAATATTTCACTATCCAGGCGCGCACTACAGGTAATGTGCTCAAGTACGCCTGAGGCCCATTTCAGTTGCTGCTGAATGCTGTTGCCCATGGCAGGCAAGGTTTTAGTTGTCTTCCGACAAGTTGGCTAGCTGTTCAGCCTGATACTCATTCATGAGCGGATCGACCACCTGGCCTAGCCCGCCATTCATAATGTCATCCAGCTTGTACAGGGTCAGGTTGATACGGTGATCGGTCATACGGCCCTGCGGGAAGTTATAGGTGCGGATTCGTTCTGAGCGATCTCCACTGCCCACCAGCGACTTACGTTCTGCGGCCTGCTCTTTTTCCTGTTTCTGTTTTTCAGCATCGTAGATGCGCGCCTGTAGCAGTGACATCGCACGCGCCTTGTTTTTGTGTTGAGAACGCTCATCTTGACACTCAACCACTGTGCCGGTGGGTATGTGAGTCAGGCGTATGGCCGAATCAGTTTTATTAACGTGCTGCCCACCCGCGCCAGATGCACGAAAGGTATCCACACGCAGATCCGCTGGATTGATCTCAATCTTTTCTACATCAGCGGTTTCAGGAATAACAGCGACAGTAGCAGCAGAAGTATGCACTCGCCCCTGTGATTCGGTTTCAGGTACCCTCTGTACGCGATGCGCACCTGATTCAAATTTCAGATAGGAGTAAGCGCCCTGACCGATAATCCTGGCAATAATCTCTTTATAGCCGCCATGCTCGCCTTCGTTACTATTCAGCACTTCGATCTGCCAGCGTTTGGTTTCCGCAAAACGGCTATACATACGGAATAAATCCCCGGCAAAAATAGCCGCTTCATCACCACCCGTTCCAGCACGAATTTCGAGAAACACATTGCTGTTATCGTTGGGATCTTTAGGTAGCAGCAGTTTCTGTAACTCCATCTCCAGCGCCTGCATGCGATCTTCAGCATCGTTGATTTCATCCTGTGCCATTTCGCGCATTTCAGCATCGTCTTCCTTGAGCATCTCCTGTGCAGCCTCAAGGTCCTGTTGAGCAAGCTGGTATTGATCAAAGGTTTTCACCACGTCTTCCAGCTGAGAGTACTCCATAGACAGGTTACGAAACTTGTTCTGATCGTTAATGACTTCAGGCTCGGAGAGCAGGCCCGCAATCTCTTCATGTCGCGCGCTTAATAGCTCTAATTTGGCCAGAATTGATGGTTTCATCGATTGCCTCGAAATTTAAAAATAATGACAGCAGCTAGCTCGGAAATTTCATAAATCTGCGCAAATATAGTGCAGGATATTGTTTTCACAAGGAAATTTCTGCACAAGCCCCATATCAGTGATCATGAGCGACTGAGAAAATATTTCTTGCGGAATCAATAGACTAGCGAGACTGTGCATGATTTATGAATTTTCCGGGCTAACTGTCTTTGACTAGTGAATGCAGCAACTGAATCAGTTCTGCATTTTCTTCTTTTAATGCTTTACGCATTTGCACGGTTGGTCCATGCATCAGTTTATTGGTCAGATTTGAAGCCAGGATTTCCAGAACCTTGGCCGGATCTTCTTTCTGCTCCAGCATCTGCTGTGCTTTTTTCAGGCATTCCTGCCTGATGCGTTCAGACCGGGTGCGCAACAGGCGAATCTCGTCCGCCGACTGGTGGGTTTTGATCCAGTGGCTAAAGTGCTGCACCTCAACCTGGATGATATCCATCGCTTCATTTGCAGCCTCTTCACGGCTGCGGCGATTTTCATCGATGACCTCCTTCAGATCATCAACAGTGTAAAGAAATACGTCATCAAGCTCACCTACCTGCGGTTCAATATCCCTTGGTACAGCAAGATCGACCATAAATATGGGGCGATGCTTACGTGCCTTAAGCGCAGCCTCGGTAGCACCCTTGCCCAGTATAGGTAACTGACTAGCTGTAGAAGAAATGACAATATCTGACTTCTCCAGTTGCTCAGGTATTTCTCCAATGGTAATCGCAGTTGCACCCAGCTCATCTGACAGAGCCTGTGCTCTTTCCAGAGTTCGGTTGGCAATCGTAATTGAACCAATTCCCTGCCCTTTCATATGACGCGCAGCAAGCTCTATGGTTTCACCCGCTCCAATCATCAGTGCATTCAAGCTGGATAGATTACCGAATATCTGTTTCGATAGAGATACCGCAGCAAATGCAACAGAGACGGGATTGGAGCCTATCTCTGTATCGGTTCTGACTTTTTTGGCAACGGTAAACCCATGCTGAAACAGCCTCCCCAGAACGGTTTTTACAGTCTTATTGATATTCGCTTTTTCAAAAGCCGTCTTCAATTGCCCCAGAATCTGTGGCTCTCCCAAAACCAGCGAGTCCAGTCCACTGGCTACTCTAAATAGATGCTGGGTTGCATCCTGATCCCTGTACTCATACAAATAGGGCTTTAATTCACTATTCTCCATCTGATGAAATTCAGATAACCAGGAAGAAATAGAATCCTCATACTGATCAGCCACTTCACAATATAATTCAGTTCGATTACAGGTAGATACGATGACCGCCTCGTTCACACCTTTTAATTTTTTGGCCTGCTGCAATGCCTGGTCCATCTGCTCTGGAGCAAAGGTAATCTTTTCACGGATTGCTACCGGTGCAGTTTGATGATTGATTCCCAGGGCGAGTAAAGGCATGTGTTACAACAGAATTGATCGAACGCGCAATTTTCGGGGATAAAATCCCGAATAGCAAGTTTAAGCTACACCAAACAAGGTCTCAATCAACTCTTTTTTGAACAATCCACGAATTGTACGATCAGAAGAATATTCTTCTCGCACCTAACGCTGAGTGCTAAACTCGGACCCGTAATTTTAAGCGGGTCGATAGAAACACCACAGGAATTGACCACAAACCAAAGGTTATCGTTACATGTACTACAGATTAATAGCTTACCCATTATTACTCAGCTTTGTTTTAACCGGGTGTGCCACACTGGATAAATCAGCAACTGGCTATGTCGAACAGCAGCCAGCTAAAATAGTCCCACTGGAAATCACAACCTCCAGCGAAAAAGACCCCATCTATCAGCTAATGGTTGCTGAAATGGCGGTGAATACCGGTGAAACGGAAACTGCCGTGAGTAACTATCTTGCCCTGGCATTGTCACAGGATGACCCTAAAATTGCCGAACGTGCAGTTCGAATAGCAATCTATGGCCAGGATATTGACTCAGCCCAACGCGCAGCTGAACGCTGGATTGAGCTGCAACCAGAGCGGGGTGAGGCGCAACAGGTACTCGCCGCTATTTATATCCGACAGGGCGATGACGAGAAGGCTTTTTATTATCTTAAGCAGGTCATTGAAAGCCACTCCGTTGTCGATGACCAGATATTTGCATCTCTGCTCAGTTTATTAGCGCGTGAAAAAAATACTGAAACTGCCTTAAAGGTCTCTAAGAGGATAGCAGACGACTATAGTGGTTATGCCTACGCCAACTTTCTGCATGGCAGTCTGGCCGCCAATGCCAACCAGTCCAAAGAGGCACTCGAATACCTCGATAGCGCACTTCACATCAAGGACATACCCGATGCTCACGCCTTACGTGCTAAGGTACTGCTCAAGTTAGGCAGACGAGAAGAAGCCGTGATCAGCCTGAAACGGGCTGTACTGAGCAAACCGGATAATAAACAGCTCAGACTCGCCTATGCCAGACTACTGGTTGATGTCAAAGAATATGAAACCGCACGTATAGAATTTGAAAAACTGCACCTGCTCGCACCGAATGACCCCGACCTGTTATACACACTGGGACTGTTATCGCTGGAATCTCAACGCTTTGATGCTGCGGAAAAATATCTTACCCGCTTACTCACACTTAACAAAAGAACCAACGATGCCCGCTATTACCTTGGGCGTATCTTTGAAAGCCGCAACCAACCAGAGAAAGCCGTACGCTGGTACCTTCAGGTTACTGGTGGAGAGTACAATTTTGACGCCCAGATTCGCTCAGCAAGCCTGATGGCACAGCAGGGCAAAATCGACATGGCGATGGGATCACTGGAGAAAATGTCTGACGCCAGTCAATCGAAATCATCACTGGTACGTATCTATCTGGCAAAAGGTGAAATTCTTCAAAGCGTAGACCGTTTTAAAGAAGCGATTGAGGTATACAGCAAGGCTTTAACCATTATCCCCGGCAATATCGACCTGTTATACGCACGTGGTTTAACCGGTGAAAAAATCGACAACCTGGAGTTACTCGAAAACGACATGGTCACCATCCTGAAAACCGAACCAGATAATGCGCACGCACTCAATGCGCTTGGGTTTACACTGGCCGACAGAACCAATCGCCTGCAGGAAGCCTATGAATACCTAAAGCGAGCAATTGAAATCAAACCCGAAGACCCCGCAATAATCGACAGCTATGGATGGGTAAACTACCGATTAGGAAACAATGAAGAAGCCATCAGACTTTTGCGCAAGGCACTGACACAGTATGAAGATGGTGAAATTGCGGCCCATCTGGGAGAGGTGCTTTGGGTAACAGGCGCGCATCAGGAAGCCATGGAAGTCTGGACTCGCATGTTGGAGAAGCTGCCCAACGACCCCTATATCATGAAAGTGATGAAACAGTTTACCCAGCAATAATCTGACTAAACCTCTAATGTTTCGACTCATCCTGCTGTCACTGCTGGTGGCTATTACCTCAGGCTGCGCCAGCTTGCCCAGCAAGCCGGTCACTGAAGAGAGCCATCAGCTCTGGGAGCAACGACAACAACAGCTAAAAACAGTCAAGAACTGGGCTATTCGTGGACGTATCGCATTATTTGTTGATGACAAGGTATACAACCTTGGCATGAGCTGGACACGCAAAGACCAGTATCACCTGATAAATCTGGAAGCAGCACTGGGCCAGGGCATGATACGCCTGATAAAAAAGCCTGGGCAGGCTGAAATGACCACCAGTGATGGCATTACTCATTACGGCCATAACGCACAGCAACTACTCGCCCAGACTACCCAGCTCACTTTACCAGTAAAAGGCCTGGAAACCTGGATCAAGGGCCTTGGGCATGAAAACTCACCCTATCTACCAGATATTGATGCCGAAGGAAGGGCGACAACGCTCACCCAGGATGGCTGGAAAATAAATTACTTCGATTATGAGCTGACTACGCTTGAACCAGATCAAGCGATAGAACTACCACACAAGCTGTACATGAAACGTGAAAACCTGGCACTGAAAATAGTAATCGATCAATGGACAACTGATCCGGTGACCGAAACCTCGCCCCTGTTTTCTGATTTTCCAGAATAACTGGAATAAGCCACATGCAAGACAGCTTAACCTTAAAATCACCAGCCAAGCTCAACCTGATGCTACATATCACCGGACAACGTGAGGATGGCTATCACCTGCTGCAGACTGTTTTTCAATTCATCGACCTGAGTGATGAATTAACTTTCCATATCACTGAAGACAGCAGCATACAGCGCAGCTCAGGCAATAGCACAGTAGATGAAGAGCAGGATCTGGTCATCCGTGCCGCTCGTTTATTGCAGCAACGCTATTCGGTCAAGCAGGGTGTTGATATCGCTTTGCAGAAAACCATTCCCATGGGTGGGGGTCTGGGCGGTGGCAGCTCGGATGCAGCCAGCACCCTAATGGCACTCAACCTCTTATGGCAACTTGGACTAAATAATGCCGAGTTACGCAAAATTGGGCTTGAGTTAGGTGCTGATGTGCCAATTTTTATTTTTGGGCAAAATGCATGGGCTGAGGGTGTCGGTGATCAATTTGAAGCCATAAATTTAAAAAAAAAGTGGTATTTGGTACTTCATCCACAAATTTTTGTGTCTACAGGGCAAATTTTTTCATCTAAGCATTTGACACGAGATAATCATCCCATCAAAATACGCGCCTTTCTGGAAGGGCAGGGTTCTAACGTATGTGAACCTGTTGCATGCAAACTGTATCCTGAGATACAACATGCACTGAACTGGTTAAACCAATTTAGTCCAGCCAGAATGACAGGCACTGGGGCCTGTATATTTGCAGCATTTGATAGTGCTGAAAAAGCAAATAGCGTAAAATCGCAAATCCCTGAAAAGTGGACCGGATATGTCGCCCAGGGGCTAGACAGAAATCCCGTCACTGAAATCTGCTTTTAGCAGAAAGTACAAGTTTATTGGGCCGTCGCGTCTCTCTTATCCTCAGGGGGTAAGTCACTGGGTTTTGATCCCAGCATGCGCAGGTTCGACTAGACTGTCTGGAACAGTTTAACGTTGTGACTGCAAGGAGCAGTCCGAAGGAAAGTATAGATATATTGGGCCGTCGCCAAGCGGTAAGGCACTGGGTTTTGATCCCAGCATGCGCAGGTTCGAATCCTGCCGGCCCAGCCATATTGAATAACTGTCGATAACATCGATGTAACCATCGAAGCTTCGGCAGGATTTGAACCGTAAAAGGTTCGACAAAATCGTCTGGAACGATTTTAAACGCGTAGCGGCCTGAAGGGTGGCGGACAGGATGTCCGACATAATCCTGCCGGCCCAGCCATATTAAGTAACTGTTGAAGTAACCGATATATTTATCGACACCTCGGCAGGATTTGAACCGAAAAGGTTCGATAACTTTGCCAGGAGCAAAGTTAAACACGCAGTGGCCCGGAGGGTGGAGGACACGACGTCCGACATAATCCTGCCGGCCCAGCCATTTTCTTTTTTAAAACAGCGTTGGATCAGATGGTCGGTAGCGTCGCACATGACATAATGGTTTTCACGGGTAATGCCAACCCCGATCTCGCCCTTGCAATCACACGTCATCTGGATATACCACTTGGCCAGGCGAACGTCACTTGCTTCAGTGATGGTGAAATCTCCGTAGAGATACATGAAAACGTTCGTGGTAAAGACGTATTCATTATCCAGCCTACCTGCAAACCTACCAATGACAATTTGATGGAATTGCTGGTAATGATCGATGCCATGAAACGCGCTTCGGCTTACCGTATTACCGCAGTAATCCCTTACTTTGGATACGCCAGACAGGATCGTCGTGTACGTTCAGCACGTGTACCTATCACCGCCAAGGTGGTAGCGAATATGCTCACCAGCGTAGGTATAGACCGTGTCTTAACCGTTGATCTACATGCTGACCAGATTCAGGGCTTTTTTGATCGCCCGGTTGATAACGTTTACGCATCCCCCATTCTGATGGGTGATATCTGGAAACAGAAATATCCTGACATGATCGTTGTCTCTCCCGATGTGGGCGGCGTAGTAAGAGCACGAGCAGTTGCCAAGCAACTGGGTGATACCGAACTGGCTATCATCGATAAACGTCGTCCCAAGCCGAATCAGGCCAAGGTGATGCATATCATCGGCGATGTAAAAGACAAAACCTGTATCATAGTCGATGACATGGTTGATACCGCAGGCACCTTATGTACCGCAGCGAATGCTTTAAAAGAGCACGGCGCACTAGGTGTTTTTGCTTACTGTACGCATCCCGTGCTATCGGGCAAAGCACTGGATAACCTGAACAATTCTGTCCTTAACAAACTGGTGGTTACTGACACTATACCTTTGTCGGAAGAGGCTCAGGCCAGTGATAAGATACGAGCTGTATCCATCGGCTGGATGTTGGCAGAAACCATTCGCCGTATCCACTTTGAAGAATCTGTTAGTTCACTATATATGGACTAAAGACCCTTTCCTGGTCGCAAGGAAAGGTTATATCCCACCGCAAGGTGGTTTTTTTATTTTTAACTGGAGTTACACAAATGTCCGATATTATCGAACTGAATGCTGAAACCCGTTCTGACCTGGGGAAAGGTGCGAGCCGCCGCCTGCGTAAGAATGGACTGGTACCCGCTATTATTTATGGTGGAAGTGAAGAACCTGTCTCTATCACCTTAGGGCACAACGAATTTATCAACCAACTAGACAATGAAGCCATCTACACTCAGATTCTTTCCCTGAAACTGGGCAAGAAAAAGGAAGATGTCATCCTGCGTGATCTGCAACGCCATCCCTTTAAAAACCTGATTATGCATGCTGATTTTCTACGCGTCGATCAGAAGAAAACACTTCATGTATCTGTTCCCATTCACTTTGTTAACGAAGATAAGTGCTATGGCGTGAAGACTGAAGGCGGCCTGCTGAACCACCTACAATCTGAAATTGAAATCATGTGTCTACCAAAAGACCTGCCTGAGTATCTGGAACTGGATGTAACAGATCTTAAACTGGGTGAAAGCCTGCATCTGTCAGACATCAAATTACCTAAAGGTATCGAGATTGTTGCACTGACTCATGGTGAAGACCATGACACCGGTGTAGCCGCAGTACACAAAACCCGTGACACTAAAGCCGATGCAGCTGAAGATGCTGAAGCTGAAGAAGGTTCTGCTGAGTAACACAATCACTCAGGGTGAGCAATGGCAGCCCAAAAAGCAGATATTCGCCTGATCGTTGGCCTCGGTAATCCCGGGGCCAATTATCATTCTACGCGACATAATGCAGGGTTCTGGCTGGCTGATGAAATCGCTAGAGATCAGTGTATTGCAATGCGTAACGAAACCCGCTTCCATGGCGAAGTTGGCAAGTTTCATATGCACTCAAAAGATATCTATCTGCTCAAACCCTCCACCTTCATGAACAAAAGTGGCCAGTCGGTTGCCGCAGTTTCCAGATATTTTAAGATTGAACCTGAACAAATACTGGTCATGCACGATGAGCTCGATCTGCAGCCGGGTGACAACCGGTTGAAAAAATCTGGTGGTCATGGCGGACACAACGGACTACGCGATATTATCAATCATCTCGGCAAGGAGTTTTTCCGTCTACGTATTGGTATAGGCCACCCCGGAGATCGAAATCAGGTGGTCAACTACGTGCTTAAAAATCCGTCAAAGATTGACCTAGAAAACATACTGGACGCGAATCAGCGCTCCATTAACATCATACCAACCCTGCTGAGTGGCGAATTTGAAAAAGCCATGCAGCAGCTACACACTAAGTAGGAATCGCATCATGGGCTTTAAATGTGGCATCGTCGGTCTACCCAATGTAGGGAAATCAACCCTGTTCAATTCCCTTACCAAAGCGGGAATTGCAGCTGAAAACTACCCTTTCTGCACCATTGATCCCAATGTCGGCGTAGTAGAAGTACCCGATAAGCGCATGCAACAGATTGCTGACATCATAACTCCTAAAAAAATCATCCCCACCACCATGGAGTTTGTCGACATCGCCGGCCTTGTAGCCGGAGCCTCCAAAGGTGAAGGATTAGGTAATAAGTTCCTTGGACACATCCGTGAAACCGATGCTATCGCTCAGGTCGTACGCTGTTTTGAAAACACCGACATCGTACACGTCAATGGCACTATAGACCCCATCAGTGACATTGATACCATCAATACTGAATTACTACTGGCCGACATGGAATCTGTCGACCGTCAGGTTGAACGCTCAGCAAAACTCGCCAAATCCAATGATAAGGAAGCCAAGGCTAAATACACCTTTTTGCAAAAGGTTCAGGCACATGTCTCAGAAGGCAACTCCGCTCGTAGTCTTGAAATCGAAGACAATGAAAAAGCCTGGATGAAAGAACTACACCTGATTACCGCAAAACCCACTTTATATATTGCCAATGTCTCCGAGGATGGTTTTGAAAATAATCCGCATCTGGACGCATTACGCGAATATGCCGCCAAAGAAAATGCCGACGTGGTACCCGTGTGCGCCGCCATAGAAGCTGATATCGCTGAACTGGATGCCGAGGAAGCCAAAGAATTTCTTGACGAACTAGGTCTGGAAGAACCAGGCCTTGATCGCGTTATCCATGCAGGCTATCACCTGCTACATCTGCAAACCTATTTCACCGCTGGTGTACAGGAAGTTCGCGCCTGGACCATCTCAGTCGGTGACACCGCCCCAAAAGCAGCCGGAAAGATACACACAGACTTCGAGAAAGGCTTCATACGCGCCGAAGTTATGGCATTTGATGACTTCATCAACCACAAAGGCGAACAGGGCTGTAAGGACGCTGGTAAATGGAGACTAGAAGGCAAAGACTACGTCATGAAAGAAGGCGATATCGTTCATTTCAGGTTTAACGTATAAAGACCTTAGCCCCCTATCCTGCTGTCATTGCGAACCTAGTGTGGCAATCTCACTATAAAAGCCTGCACACGATTAAAAAAACGTCCAGCTCCGCTTGACATCAAGGGGCTGAAAAGGGAGAATTCCGCCCCTTCAAAAAATACACGGCTACATAGCTCAGCTGGTTAGAGCACATCACTCATAATGATGGGGTCCCAGGTTCAAATCCCGGTGTAGCCACCATACATATCAAAGGCTTAGCTTCTTCGGCTAAGCCTTTTTTATAACAAGTACCCATAACTGGACTTTGGCGCGTTGTTAGATTAGCTGGAGTTGAGTTAAATCCCGAACAGTTCCATACGCCCCCCTCTTCCTGAAGAGCTTATCTTTGTTGACAATGCAACAGGCTATGACCTCCTATACCTAAGTGATCAGTTTGGGAGGTAATCTTAAAGCCCGATTTTTCTACCACCTCTACAAAACTATCATGCGAATACATTCGGCTTCTCCCATTAGCGAGCGCCGTAAAATAAAGAGAAGTTGCATTTAATGAAAGCATAGCTGCTTCATGCTCCTGACGATCCCAGAAAAGCTCCATAATAAACAGACTACCGTTTTGAGACATGGACTGTCGGGTTTTAAGCAGAATATCCAGTATTTCTGTCAATGAAAAACAATCCAGAAACTGGCTCATCCAAACCACATCTGCACCTTGATAAAACGCCTGATTTTCATCCAGCACATTACAGGGGTGAAAGGTAACACGATCTAGAAACCCAGCATCAGCAATGTTCTTTTTCGCAACTTCCAACTGAGCCGGCAGATCCATGATAACCAAGTGAACATTCTCGTTATGGTTTAAACATTTGAGCGCAAACTTGCCCGAATTCCCGCCGATATCCAGTATGGTCTGAGGGTTACTTGCAAACACTTTATTTAAAATAGAGTCATATGAATGATCGGAGTAATAATGATCAAAATCTCGCCAGCTTGTTTTGGCAGGTTCCGGTAGTTTCAATAAAATCGGGTAGATGGTATCGAACTCTTCAGTAAAACATTTAAGCCCTTCGGGACGCCCCTTTACAATTGAATTCGTGAGTTCGGCAAGCCCTAAATAATTGACGTCAGCTGTAAAATTAAAGTTGATCCGGGTCATGGGATCATTCAGAAAAAAGTATCCTATTTTATCCAGTACGAAGCGTTGGTCTTCGTGTTTTTGCCATACGACTCTGGCACTTAGCGCCATATCAAGCAACACCTGAACGCCATATTCACTGACATCCAGTTTTGCAGCCAACTCTTCGACTGTGCTTCCTGACTGACCAGTAGCTTCAACTGCTTCCAGAATCCCCAGCTTAATCAATGCATTAACAGCCTGAAAAATAAAGGGCGAAAATGCAATCTTCTGGGCCTCACTTATGGCTTCAAATGCTGATTTTTGACTGGGTTGATTATGAGATTTCATATGGGAAGGTTGATATCCAGAATTATTAATGATATTTCAGACTGCTTCTAAAAAAGCTGTAGCAACATAACATTTGGTTTGTTAAAAAACAGAAACTCAGTATGGAAAATCATTTTCGAAATTTCCAGGTTTCTAACTAACGAATAATTTTTTTCAAAGTGTTCAATGTAAGGATAATTCTTTCTGCCTCTTCTTATGATTCCAACTGCACTCCAGCACATATCATTACCGAACTCTATCCAGGCTGGCTTTATTATTGGTTAAGATCGACCAGTATTTACCGGTAAAATACCAATGTATCAAATAAGCCTCCCGAATCATAAGCAACCATTGTATAACACTATTTTTAAAATGTGATTCTGCTGAGCATAAATCATGAGTCATTCCTAGACCTTTCGCTAATACACTCGCTCTGGCAAGATGAAAACGATTCGTAATCATACCGACAGCATTGATTTGATTTTCTGAGATCATATCTCGAACAAACTTTAAATTCTCCAGCGTATGCTGGGACTTATCTTCTATATGCAAAGTAAAGGGGAGATCCCTGCCCAACTGATTATCCAATATATAAGATTGGCCGCATGCTGACTCGCTGATCGTCGAGCTCCCGGTTATTCCTCCAACAATATAAACATGCTGAATCTTTTGCGATTTCAAAATAGAGCAGGCGCGGTCTAGCCTGGCGATATAATTTGGACCTGGAAGATTATTCTGCAAGCGCTCCCCCAACACCAGTATTGTTTTGTATCGGGTATGACTGGTTGTTTTGATCGCTAATACTGAGACATACAAAATTGCTGGTATTACTGTCCCTCCAAGAGTCAAAACAATTAATAGATTTGACAGTATATAGGTAATAAGCCCATCAAAGCCCATTTGTTTAAATCTATTTTTTAGCTTAACAGCGATATCCAATTTCAATATATTTCAAGAAGTCACACATGTCAGGGCTGGAAGATTGCAAGCGCCTTGGTTATTGGTTGTCAGGCTGTCGCCAGGTATTATCCTTATGAAATTAACTGGATTTACAACCTCAATACTTGACCTAAACCCACACCCGGCTGAGTATGAGAGCCGCTATTCACCGGTTAAAAATCATACAATATTATTTAAGGTTGTAACAGCCAAACCTTTTCTGGAAAGCAGTATAGAGGGCCCTAAATACGTGAACTTATGGGCTACAGCCTGATGTTCCCAGGTTGATTGCAATACCCAACCCTAGATTCGGATGCAGCTAGAGTCTATCGATGCACTACCTGCAATTTTCGCTTTCGCTCATGCTTAAAAATCCAATATTTGCCTGTTCACCGAAAACAATTTTAGTGATCGATCATAATAATCAGGGAAAAATTCCGGGGCATCAGGTCATGCCCGGAATTTTTATTGACTATATTACCCCGTTCAGATTCTTTTAAGATGATTGAATCATCTGTGTGATGCAAACTGGGTATATGACCTTCTTTGATTAGAATCTATCGCCCAGATAAGCCCCATCAATCGGGTTTTCTAACCAGAGACTGATATCTTTGCCAATGGTTTTAACTGTTCGCCCCAAAACTGAGCATGAACCTTTCCAACCACCAAAAAAACCTCCTCCAGAAACTCTAGCCGCCTTAAACCCGGCTTTTTTAGTTCCATTATCATATAAAGTACCCTCGACTTTTGTGTACTTTTGATGACCGATAAAAGCATTACCACTACTTACCGCCTCAACAATTTCAACCACCAGCGCTTTACCTTTTGTGGCTTTTGTTACATTTTTATCCAGACTCACTTCGGTGCCATTAACTGCTGCAAATGATGCAATAAAATCAGGAAGTTGCTTATTTATTAAACACTCTTGTTTGATATTTTGAGCGATTGGAGCGCCCTTTTTATAGGGTGTTAGAGCCTGTACATGTATTGCATCCATTGAACTCACTACCTTAGCTGCCTTTGACTCCACAGCTTTTGTAGTTGACTCTGACTCTGCCTGGATATTACTGGAACTTGTAGTTTTGCAACCAATTACCACAAACATAACAAGTATTGATAATAAAATTTTATTCATGTCTTTTCCCATTTTTTAATTTAAGAATTTGCCCTAATTCCATCCATATGAAATATATCCAGAATTATCCAGCAAAATTTAACATGAAAAAAATTCTTTTCAAGGAACCTATAGCAACAATAGATAATATATAATCTCAAAAACATATTATGTATTATGTAATCAATCCTAATCTCTGAGAATTTTTAGCGATAACCATCCTAATTCTCTTAATCCACGAGGAATGAAAATTGGGTGACATTCTATCAACGGTTGTAAAAGAAATTGAAATTGGACAAGTTACAGCTAAACCTCGTGCTCCCAAACGTCAAAAACAACCCTCAAATGCCGAAATTATTTTTGTAACTCCTCCCTATGACAATATTGCGCCAGGTTATGAGTTTGTTAAGACCATTATGAATCAGTCGCCTTCGTTGGGTTTATTACATTTAGCAGCGGAGGTGCGTGAATACGGATATCGTCCCACTATTATTGAGAGTGATATTTTAAACCTTACGATAGAGGGTGTAGTTGAAAAAATACTAGAGACCAACCCCAAATACGTCGGCATCACTCTGTTTACTGTGGGAGTGTGGAGCGCTTCCCAGATATCACGAAAAATAAAAGCCGTAAGACCAGAAACAATCGTTATCATTGGTGGCCCTCATGTTTCTTCAATGGCCGAAGAAACCATGCTTCGCTTTCCAGAATTTGATTACGCCATTATTGGAGAAGGTGAAGAAGCACTGGTGGAATTATTAATTGCACTTGATGAAGGTACCGATATTAACCAGGTTCCTGCCTTATGCTATCTGGATGATGATTCAGTACGTAAGACAGCATCACTTCCGATTGAACGAAGCCTTGACCGCTTACCTATGCCAGCCTGGGATTTACTACCGGGCTTTCCAGATGCCTACCCGGGAGCGGTATACGATTTTCCACAAATGCCGGTTGCCACAATAGCTGCTTCCAGAGGTTGTCCATTTCATTGCAAGTTCTGCGATACCTCAACTTTCGGGGCACGAGTTCGAGCCTACTCACCGGAACGCGTTTTTGAAATGATTCAGCATCTTCAAACCAAGTACGGTGTTCGACATATTTTATTTGTGGATGATTTATTTTTAGCCAGTAAAGTTCGCACCCAAAAATTATGCGAATTAATTTTGGCCAGTAACACCAAAATCACCTGGAGCTGTACTGCTCGAGTTGATACCGTCAAACCTGAGATTCTCAAAATCATGAAGCAGGCCGGTTGCTGGGAAATCAGCTTTGGACTCGAATCCGGTTCTAATGAAATGCTGAAAAGCATGGACAAATCTGCAGATATTTCACGTTCAGAGCAAGCCATTAAGTGGACTGCTGCAGCAGGCATCCGAGTAAAAGGTCTATTTATGCTCGGCTACCCTGGCGAAACTATTGAATCAATTAAACTAACCAAAAACTTTATCAGCAGCCTGCCAATCACCATCATGAATTTGACAAAATTCACCCCTTACCCTGGCTCACCTATTTATAAAGAACTGTACGGCAAAAGCATTCGCGATGATCACTGGCAAAAGATGAATGGAATGAATTTCGTTTGGGCTCCAGAAGGCATTTCTATTGAAGAACTGGACCGACATTACCAGGATATTCTAAAAACGTTTTACAGACGCTCTTCTATAGGCTGGCATTATTTGAAAATGACCACTTCATATCCACCTCACTTGTTACGTCTGCTACATTTCCTTTTGCTTCTTGCTGCGGCAAAGCTGCGTAGCTTTTTTTCAGGTAAAAAGGGGGTTCTTGTACAAAATAATAAATCCATGCACCTGGATGATATCGAAAAATAGATTCTCGACTTGATCTAGCATTTGATTTTAAAGCAGCTATTCTACTGCGGACATTCCAGAAGGATTCCAAAAATCATAAAAGTTAAACCATTGTAATGGGTATTCACTCACTACTTCGGTTAAAATAGCAACGTACTCCTTCATCGCAATTTCCACTGCCTCTTCGCAGGGTAAAGAATATTTTAATTCTATAGTTCCATGCTTAATCCTGTACTTTTTTTTATCGGTCAACATAACAAACAGAGGCACTATAATTTTTTTTGTTTTGTAAGCAATAAGAAAAGGATTCGCATTAAATCTGGCTTGTTTTCCAAAAAAATCAACGGGCTTCAGATGCTTATTGTGTAAGGCTCTGTCCCCCATTAATGCAACAGATTCATTTGCAGATAAGGCATTGGCTATCTCAATTGAAGCAGCAATACTGCCTTTTGACAAATTTATAATCCTGGTACTCTCAGAGTGTTTTTTAGAAATTTGTTTTTCAAATGCAGCAGCACTGGCAATCATTGCTTCACTCATTACCACATTAATTTTTACATCATCTTCATTAAAGCAATTACTGGCTGTTGCCCAACCACCAAAATGACTTAACAATAACAAGGAGCCACTTTTGATTTCCTTTATTAAGGTTGGCCTTGCCGTGTATTCAAAACAGTAAAGCTCAGGATTTGCCTTCGCGATAAAACGATCAGATGTACTAACGGCATAATTGAATAAGTGATTGAAATAACGCCTGTTTGAAAATTTAACGCCGATTGTTGAATAATATTTCTTTAAGGCCTCTCGTACATTTGACGCGAATAAAAAATAATACAGCACGACAAAGTATAAAGAATAATAAACCAGGTTATATCCAAGTAGCTTATAAATTCCATACAGAATTTTTATAATAAAGCCGTTAACCCTTTGCTTTGCCGCCATTTTCAGAAAAAACCTTTGAGTAAAAAGAACCTTTGAGCAAATAATCTTAAATGGAGTAACGTAATAGAAATCGTATCATTGAAATTATCGAAATGACTAACCCGTTCTTCGGCGGAAGGATAATAACAATCTACTGTTGTATAAGAAATATTTCTGTGCTTCCAGTAATGTTTAACCAAAACATCTACCTCAAAATCAAACCGACGGGTTTTTATATCAAGATCTAAAATTGATACCGGATAAAGTCTAAAGCCAGTCAAAGAGTCTCGTATATCATAGCCAGTATTCAATCGAATCCAGAAATTATGGTAAGCCTTTCCTATCTTCGAAATTCTAGGGACATGATCAATTTCAAAGTTTCTGACGCCAAGGATTATCTGATTATCGGAGTCTACTGAGTCAATCATTTTCTGAACCTGCGACGCAAGATGCTGACCATCACCATCCATACTGACAAAATACTTATAACCCAACTCTTTTACTTTCCTGGCTCCACTAAGTATTGCTGCGCCTTTTCCCAAATTTTGGGCATGCCTGACGATGTGGGCGTTAATATTCATATAGCTGGAGACAGGAATATCAGAACCATCATCAACCACAACAAGTTCATAACCCAGCCCCACAACGTCTTTAGCTGCTTTTAAGATAGTTTTTGGATTATTGTATGTTGGAATAACAACAGCAGTACTATTTAATAACAAGTTTATGCCCAAAATTCATTCATTATATCTTACTGTCTGATTGTGTATAAATAAAGAACCCCAAAAACACTATCACAACGTAAAAAATCAGCCAAGCCATTGATATAAAAAGAAATTACACAACTCAAAGCAAATACACTCAAAGCAAAATTCCATTTAGAATTGACTCATAGCAGGTTACCTTTATTAATAACATTGCTCCCCCTGCTTCAAACCAGAAACCGAGTTGGATCTTTAAACCTATCCATGGCCTGATTGCAGCTCACATTTGAAGGCAAATGATTAAAAACAAGGAATAGAATTCATAGCTTTTATGATGCTATTTCAACTCCTTACAGCTTGATCTTCAAGAGCGCTATCGGTAGCTTTTGATGATAAGTATGGCATATCTATCATCCAGACAATCTATAAACATCACATTCTGCTGCTTCTGGATAGCTTCATTAACAACAGCGCTCATCATTGTCTCAAAAAAAACATCAGGCGTGGACAATCCCAGAGCTTTACAACGCGCTGAAGCAATAACCTTCAGGTTACTATTATTTACTCTGTACAACACTTCTTCTAATGAATACAGATGCGATTCAAATTCTATTTCAGCAATCGCATCCTTTTGCTCCGTAGTTACTCGCTGATAATTGACACTGCTGATAATTTTGGTTTCCTGATCAACCCCCATCACTTGCTTAATCGCTGCTTCAGGTTGCGTTGCTAAATCGCAACTGGAAATCACAGCATGATTTCCACTAAGGCTGATCGATGCATAGGCAAATATGAGGGTGCGAAGATAGGTAAATCGATCGCTAATCTGGAACAGTGCTTTTCCCTTCGTACCCAGCGCTTTCGTTATGTAATAGCTCGTCGCATTGCCAAGAACATTGATAAAATCAAACGGCTTGATACTATTCCCTTGTTTGACGACATAATTACTCAGGCGACTTATAACATCAGTATTACCCAGACCGGAGGTTACATATACCTCATCTGACTGATCTATCACACTCTCTTTTTTTAATCGGTAAGCACCCAATAAAGCGAGTTGAATAAATAAATCCTGTCGCCTCGTATCATGTTTAAAGGTTTCTTTAAGCTCTTTTTTTATATCTATAGTTTCAAGATCTGAGCGATAACTACTGATGCTATTGATATAGAGTTTCATCCGCATCACTCTTTACAATCAGGGATGTATTGTTACCCCCAAATCCGAAATAGTTTAATAAAAACAGTCCACCTGAGCAGAGATCGTGATTTTCCTGAGAAGGCAATTTTGGAATAAACCCTTCATCGACACAGGCCAGAAACAGCACCAGCTCCAGAACACCACAGGCCCCAATAGTGTGCCCTATGTAAGGTTTTAAGGCTGAAAGCCTGGGTCTGTTTTTAAACATGCTCAGCGCATTTATTTCTGACAGGTCACTGGCGGGTGTTGACGTTGCGTGAGTTTTAATAGCAAAAATATTTTCTGCCTGAACACCCGACAAATTCAGGGCATTTTGCATTACCTCAATGTATTCTTCCCCGCTTTCCAGTACGCCGGTAATAGAAACAGAATTACAGTTTGAGTACCCTCCCAACAGGGCGTGTTTAGAAGGCCTTTTTGATAAAACAACAGCGGCAATACCCTCCCCAAGAACCATACCATCCCTATCTGACTGGAAAGGTTTTTGATGACTCAGGGTAAGCAAATTCATGGTAGAAAATCCGCTACACATCATTGGAGAAGAAATCTCAACACCAATCACTATAACGCTTTTCACTATTCCAGTTTTTATTAAGTTCACCCCTTCAAGTATCGCATTGGCACTTGAAGTACAGGCCGTATTGATCGTCATAGTTAAATCATTAAGACCAAAGTCACTGGATAAGCGAGCTGCATAGCTGTCTATACTGGTTTTGTTTGACGTATATACAGCCCCTTCTTCAGCAACGTCATATGATTCTATGGCGTGAGTAAGATGTAGATCTACCATTGCCGTTCCTAGTATTAAGGCTGTTGAAGGCAGGCTATCTTCACCATGATGTTGAACCAGACTTTCTATAACTGTTGAGGTGACTTCCTTTAGCGAACGATAGATAGCATCCGTATCTTCACTTATTTGATCGGCAAGCAAATAGTATGGTGCATCGATACTTTGAATATCTGTAACGATATGTTTTTTAGATAGCCTGATCTGATTATTTTTTATTGATGCGACTGTTGAAATTAAGTCACCCTGTGAAGATAGTACAGAAAAACCTGATAAATAAATATTATCCATGTTCTGCTTTTATAAACTCTGCCAACTCTTGAATCGTTGTAACCCTTCTTCTAAAGTCTTTCGAATCAGCAAGTCGTATTCCATATTTTTTGTTTAAAGCCATGGATATCTGTAACGCATCTAGCGAATCAAGCTCTAGTCCCATCTCTTCGGAAAACAACTTCACGTCATCCTGTATATCCACAGCATCAACTTCATCTTTTTCACATTCTTCGATGATTAACATTTTTAATTCATGCTTCAGCTTTTCTAAATCCACTATAAACCCTTACTGATTCTAAATTTTAATATTATCATAGAAATAGTGATACATACTGTACCAAACAAAGCCAGCATCCCTGACTCATCCAACACACCAGTAACATCAGAAGCATGCAAAAATATTTCTAAAAAACCATCAAGGCCCCAGGACATAGGAGAGATATCAGCAAACTTTTGCATAGACTCCGGCATGATAAACTTTGGAACCATTACCCCTCCAATGACTCCCAGCAATATATTCAACACACCACCAATAGTCGTCGCCTGTTCACTGGATTTTGCACTTACAGCTATCAAACTGGACAATCCAATCGCTGAAAAACTCAAGGCCAATGACAAAATAATCAAACCTAAAACACTACCCTTTATTTCCAGTGCAGGTGTATCTAGAAAAGGAACCAGATACATTCCTACGGCTAGCATGATCCAGACCTGAATATGATTTATCACAAAGTACGGTACCGTTTTAGCCAGAGACATGGACAACAGAGAAATATTCATACTGGACAGACGAGTCAAAGTATTTTGTTTAATCTCGTTTATATAAATGGTGGACATAGGTATGATGACAAAAAACATCCCAAAAACAATCCAGGTCGGTACAGTTTGCTGAGTTGAATTCGGTATTTCCTGAGTTTTTTTATAGGAAATATCAAAGAGTTTATCATATGACAGGCTCACCGAATTAACAGCTGCTGATGCCTGATCAGACAAAGGCTCTAATTCTTCACCCAGTATTTTTAACTTCAAACCGACTACATTTTTTAATAGCTTTGCCTTAAAAATTTCCAGCAACTCATTGTTCACTCCTCCAGCTACAATGATAGATAGCCGGGCGTCATCATTTTTGACATCCACAGGTATCGTCACAATAAACTCAGCGTCATTTTCTGTAGCTAAAACAATAAAGCTCGTATCCTGTTGCAGATTATCAAGTAGTTTTTTGCTAATTTCAGAATGATCCAGGTCCTTAACAAATATCCTGAAATCAACCTTGTCGGTAGCAAACTGATCTCGCAAGGCGACCGACATGATCAATATAAAAATTGCGGGCATAATAAAAAGCACAAGCAGGGCATGTTTATCCCTTAATACAAGGAGAAACTCCTTAGTAACCATCGCTTTAAACATGATCATCCTCAGTAACATCCAAGAAATATTTTTCCAGATTGGTGGAACCGTATCGGACTTGCTTGATGGCAACTTTCTGTCGATTTAACTCGTCTAACACCGTGAATAATTTATCCTGTGTCGTTTCGATAAAAGAATTATCGATTATCCTGCAATCCTGTAATTTGATACTTTCATTATGTACAAACTCGATGCTGACCTTATCCGATACCCGGTTTGACAACAGATTCTCCAGAGAATCCTGCTCTACCAGTCTCCCCCTGGCCAGTATTGCAACCTCATCGCAGATACGTTCTATTTCAACCATATAGTGGCTTGTATAGACAACTGTAACACCCAGATCTTTATAACTTTTGATTGAATCAAGAATCTCATTCCTACTTTTGGTATCGACCCCTACAGTGGGCTCATCAAAGTAGATTATTTTCGGTGAATTTAATAAACCAATCGCAATATTCAGTCTTCTCTTTTGACCACCTGACAACGTTGAGGCTCGCTGATTCAAGAGCTCCTGCAAGGAGTTTATTTCTATCGCTTTGTCCAGAATATCAGCTGAGGAGCTCTGAATTTTGGAAAAAAAACTCAAGTTTTCCTTAACAGTCAACTTTTCATAAAAAGCGAGGTGTTGTGGAATAATAGAGCTTATTTCCTTAATCGCCTTTTTATCTTTCTGGATATCCATGCCAAAAATTTCAATACAGCCTGAGTCGATATTAATCAACCCGTTCAATACTGACAATAATGTGGTTTTCCCTGCACCGTTAACGCCGAGCAAGCCAAAGATTTTATTTTCATTAATGTTTAATGAGAGCGAATCCAGAGCATTAATGTCTCCATAGCGTTTTACCAGTTCTGAAATCTTGATCATCTAACTATTTAAATGTCAGCATTTTCTGATAGGTGGCAGCCTCATCATCGGCAATCTCGAGCAATTTGTCAGATATCGCCTGAAAATCAATGTCTTTTTTGGGCTTGATAGATTTCGCGATCATCAAAGCGAACTCTCGCCATTTATCACCCACCTGAAGCATCATACTAGAGGACTCTTTAAGTATTGGATCACCATCAAAGATATCACTGGCTTCCTGTAAAAAAGAGGCATAGAGGTACCTGAAACCAGCACCACCCGTACCAATTTCTTCCTGCATTCTAACTATGTGCCCAAGATAAAGCCTTGCATACCGTTTATCTTCACCCTGTAGTTTTAAAATTGCTCTGGCCAGTGACTTTATACCTTTCAGGCCTGCTATCGGCACAGGTGTTTTCAACATGGATTTAGCTGTTTTTTTAATGCTTTTACGAAGTGCTGGCTTTAAGTCTATGTTTTCTGGCATTTGGGTAATATAGTAAAGCAAACCTTTGGGCGCCATAATACCTTTGACAAATCTTGCCTTTGTCAGAGATTTCTTATCGCATAGCTGCTTTGTCTCAAAAACAGGATCGCTAATGCTATAGTTGTCCCCATCTGAACCGCAGACAACCAGATTATGCGCATTAAAATGAAATCGCATTTCTTCAGGAAAATAGGGTAACCAGAAAACAGATGTTTGAGCACCAACAGCCTTATCATCAGCTAATAATTCATCAAGCCTTTGCTGCCCTCTTTCAGCGCTAGAGAAAGTCTCTAACTTCATTTTAATATTTAGATTCTTTTGTGTTTTCTTTATGATCGATTTGGGCAGGCTTCTGTAGGCAATCAGAGGTAAACCACCAATCTTTACAAAAGGAAGATATGCAAAGGTTAATGCCGAAGACAGGCCAAACACCATTGCCTCGCTTAGATCCAGTCCATTATGTCTGAGCAGAGATGACATCACACCACTTTCACAATGAGCGGAATGGGTATGCTTAAATTCATTCGCATTCATAATCTTTCTCCTCCAGGCTCATCAACTCTTCCCTGGTTTTACCAAGAGCTTCCGAATAAATAGATAATCTGCGATCTTTTATCTTGAGAAAAACTGAAGGGTCAAAGTCCCGCTTTATGGTCCATTTAAAAAAACCGGTGGACTCTGATAGCAACTGTAAATCCATTCTCTGTGCATACATATAATAATAAAGAGGTGACTTGCTTCCTCTTTTAACCTCACAATAAGCCTGCTCAGCTTGAACCTGTAAATCATTTAGTGCCTGCTTGGTTACAGCCTCTTCTACTTCCCATCCCGTTGAGGCTACAACCTTAATTTTCCCATTCTCATCAGTAGCGTATATCGCTTTTCTATTATTAGAGTAAGTCGAGCTATCATCCTGAGGAACTTTATCTTTTTCCATTTACACGATCTCTAAAAGCATAAATGCGGTAGAAAAACGACCACTCTCAGGAATATAACAAAGTAGTTTGTCACCTTTCTTTGCAATGCCGTCATTTAAAAATTCCTCTAGCATGATATAGATAGATGCACTACCGGTATTGCCCTTAGTTGCCAGGTTGGTAAACCATCTATCCTGAGGGATATCACAGCCAACCTTACAAATATTCTGATAAACCTGCTCCCTGAAAAAACCTGAAGAATAGTGAGGAATAAACCAGTCTATTTCTGCCGGATCAAAAAGGCCCTTATCAATCATCTCTTTAAGGGCTATAGCAATTGTGTACTCCAGAATATTCTCATTCAGCAGCTTTACATCCTGCTTAACTGAAAATATAGATCGCGCAAGCTGTTCTTCCTGAGAATAACTACTCCATCCTCTGATGGAACCATCGGTCTCTTTATCACAGCCCGCATACATACAGGTTTCCATTGACCCCGCATATGACCTGACAAAAATTTGATTGATTTTTACCGACAGCCCTTCTTTGTTTGGTTTGTCACTCAGGACCATAGCTCCGGCACCATCACTGAGCATCCAGCGTAAAAAATCTTTTTCAAAAGCAATTTCTGGTTTATTTTCCAGCTGATTAACCTGTCGTTCAATTTCTTCAGAAAAGTTCTCACTTCTCATTGAAGCCGATGAATTTTCAGATCCTGTCGCAATCGCCAAATCAGCTTCACCAGTTTTGATTGACATATAGGCATATTTCAAAGCGGTCATTCCACTCAGACAAATACCTGAAGTGGAAACCACTTCAAGAGGTTTTAATGCAAGTTCTCCATGAACCATGAGCGCATGGTTAGGCATAAGTTGATCAGGAATCGTTGTGCCACAAACCAGTAAATCGACCTGCTCCAGATCGACACCTTTTATTTGAAGTTGCTTTACCGCTTCAGCTGTTAGCTGTGCATTAGTATGAGTTGGTTTTCTGGTTTGCGGGTCAATTGCATAGTATCTTGTTTTAATCTGGTTTGACTTCAAGATAATTTTTCTGGCACGCGAAGGTCGTGGTCCAACTTGCCCCAGAACCTTTTCCATATTGTCATTATCAATCGGGTCATTGGGTAGATACGCAGCTATTTTATTTATAAATACTTCTCTCACTTACCTGCTCCTATCTACCACTCGGTTGTTCATAATACTTTTCCATTGCGCTTAATTTATCTTTTCTGAATTTGTTTAAAACTTTACTAACGAGAACATTTATTGGAACAACCGTAAATATCAGCGTCAACAAAAATGCCACATAAATGCTGATTGTAACTTTTCTGCCCAATGAATATTTTTTTCCCGATAACTTTATCAACCGCGTCCATACCTGAAAACTTCTATCCGCTATTTTTTCAGTAGCAATCAATTTCCCGTCTATATTCACTGCACCTAAATTGCTTAAGAGCGGCCTGAACTCCTTCTCTAAATCCTTTTTAAGCGCTTCATTAAGCCTTGCACCAAACCTGGATGCGGCTTCGATATCAGAATCCAGGATCCCTGCTGGTGGGAAAAACCAGAAGGCATTTTTCTTCCCCGTTAGTAAAAAACGAGGTAATGTAACCAGTGAAAGCGCACCTTTTCCCTGGTCAGTAAGTGCAACATTATCGATCAGCTTAGCATCCAGATCGATGAGCATTTTTTTCATTTTTTCCTGGGCTATTACCCACATGTCTCGGCATGCGATAAGCGTAATCACTGGTTTACCCTTAAAGATTTTTTTTGCCTGCTGGCTTTGCATAAAAGCGGTAACCGGAATGGAAGGCGCCATATACCAGACGGTATAACCCAGAATGATCAAATCGTAATCCTTATCGACATCCTTTAGTTCTTCAATCTCACAACCATCCATTTGAACCGCTTCAGGGAATTCATCAAAAAACTCATAGAAAGGCCATGGGAAAGGATATTTCCGTGTTGGTTGAATCGGCCTCATATCGATCTGTATCTCGTCATCAGGCAGTTTTGAAACAAACTGATCAACAATTCTTTGTAGCTGGCCAGTTTGGGAATAATAAAGAACTAAAACCCGTTTCATCCCTTCGAGACTCTCAATAATTTTTTACCACTTTGCATAATCCAAACATAGCCTCTATGGCTTTTTCCAGTACAACTGCAGAAAATTTTATATACACATTCCCTTTTTAAAATCTTCAGATAAACATGAGACCACCTGAGTGACATCCAGTATAGGGGGGACTAAAGCAGTCAGCCTTCAAGCCAGGCCAGACATACGGAGCGCATTATAACATTAGATACAGAGACCGCCCATAGGTGCATATTGAACAGTTACCCAGTTTCAAATAAAAAAACAGGTTTTTCGTATCCACCAACCTCGATGACCACATCTATTAATCTACTATCGACTCAATATTGCCCCATCAGCTGCCCGGATCACTCCAGAAGCTACATTCTTCCGCTAGATATCGAACACATTACAGCAGCCGTCACATTTTGAGACCAAGCTGTATCGAAAAATGCTGAGGTCTTAATCCCTGGCCAGCATGGATGATATCAACAGAGAGAAAAAGAATGCTAGAAACACACCCATAGCCGTTGTCAAACCAATGATATGCAACACTGGAATACTAGAAAATGACAAAATCCCAAATACCAGCATTGATGAAACCAGACACATGAGCAGCCCATAGACTGTCTTCTGCCTGTCAGCAACTGCTTCCTTGCGCGTGAAAAAGAGTGCATAGTCGAGCCCAAGACCAAACACCAGAATCAGAGATACCAGATGAAAAAGCGTAAAATCATGCCCCAAAATGGTGAGCCATGCTACCTCCAAAGACAAACTCAGGAATAAAACCGACACCACCACCAACGCCCGCGAAATATTTTTTAGCACCACTAACAGAATCAAAATAATCAATAGTACCCCCATAAAAATCCGTTTCAGGAAATCCGCATAAAACTGGTTCATCAAATCAGTAGAAATGCTTTTCAGGTTGTAAACCATCACATCCACCTGTGGACCATTCGATTCAACAGCCTGAAGATTTTGCTCAATATCTTCAACACCAGCCTTCCCTGTAATATTAATCACCCCATAATAACGCCCCGACAGGTTTAACAATAATGAGCTCACCATCGGCTCAAAAATCACCCCCTTCAAATCACCCAAAACCAGGGGTTTTAATTCTTTTGAAGTATCCACATCCTCTAGAAAAGGCTGGAACAAATCAGCTTTAAAGGGCAATTCCTGCAACAGCTGAGACAGGGTTTGCGAAAGCTCCGGCCCCTTCGGTAAGTATTGTTTTCTTTGATTTTGTCTGGCCTGACTTGGCAGGTATTGAGCTGCCATTTCATACGCTTCAATTCGGTTAGATTCAACCAGTTGATCTAAGCGTGGACGCAGTAACTCACTTTTTTGCAAGACTTCTTCAACCGAGTCCCCCGATACCAACACCACAAACCCAAGATCACTAACACCCAGCGTTTCTCTCAGCTGATGATCTCGCTGGTTATAAGTTTCAGGTAGCGGGCTTAAGCTTCTCAGGCTTTGCTCCAATTTGGGTAATTGCCAGCTATAACTCACCACAATAAAGGTGACACTCATACCTACAATTGCCGTAGCTACAGACTTTGAAAACAGGTCCAGCCTCAGCTCACCCCGAAATTTTGGCATGCTAGTGCCAACCAGTGCAGGCAGAATGAAGCGTGTCGTTAATGCCGCCATTAACAAACCACTGGAGGTAAACAAACCTAACTGATAAAGACCATCGAAATTTGAAAAAACCAGCGTCAGAAAAGCCACCATAGTCGTCACTAAACCCACCAGCATGGTGCCCCATATTTTTTTAATGTTTTTTTGTGCAGATTGCTCCTGCCCAAGATGACTAAAAAAATGTAACGGATAGTCAATCGCCATACCCAATATGGTCATAGCAAATACCAATGTGATTCCATGTATAGACTTAAACCATAGCAACACCACAAATAAGCCGGTCAATATGGCACTCAACATGGGTAAGGCACTAATCAACACAAGCTTTCCCGAACGAAACCCGGCAAATAAAAACATCAATAACGCTACTGTGGCAATAACGCTAAACCAGCGCGCTTCAGCCTGAATGATTTTTCTCGATGATACTGAGGCTGCCGCCAGACCGGTGAGTTGTATTTTCAGATTATGGGAGGTATTCAGCTCAGAAAAACTACTTGTTATAAAGTCTATAACTTCCTGCTGTCGGTCAAGATCAACAGCCGCTTCATGTGTTCGCGCAACCAAAATAGCCTGCTCGTTTACAGTATCCACCCACACACCCTGCTCCTTCGGGATGGTATTTTTTTTATTCAACAGAGAGAGTATGTTTCTTAACTCTACGGTAGGGTCTTTCGGTAAATACTGCTTATCCAGCACCGGCACAGGAAGTGACAGCTCTTTGAGCCGGTTCTTTAACGCCTCGTTAAGTAGGTCAAACGATAGAAAACCCTCTCTAACCTGACTCGAAAGCAGATATCGATACCTGAGTAAGAGATCAATATCCCGCTCAGATAGTTTTTGCTCCCCATTTAAAACCAGCTCAAAGAAGCCACTTGATTTTAAACGCTCAGCCAATTGCTGACTCATTTTTACTCGCTCATCCACTTCGCCTGAGCTCACAGTAATAAATAAAGTTCTGGCTGCCCCACCCTGGTTAAGCTGATTGATTAATAGCTTATGAACAAATGTTTGCTGACGGGGTAAAAAGTGACTGAGATCTGACTGAACATTGATAGTATTCACTATCCAGACAAACATACCTGCAAGCATGAAAAACCAGATTCCAAACCTGACTGAATTATTGATCGCGCTCATCTGGTCTTAAAAAAAACAAACAGAGCATTTTTACTGAAAACACAGTTAGCAGCCTCCATCTCCTGATCAGTCAGCCGCATTAACTTCGCCTGAAAACATGGTTAATCTTGATTTTTCCCATGGATTTTAAAAACTCAAGGAAAGTCAGGTCATCATCGCCTTTTAACACAATACGGCGCACCATAAATTCAGCAATAAACATGAGGATTACCAATACATAGTTAACAAAATTAACCATCAACGACCAGAACTCGATATCAAAGAAGAGAGCGACAAGCATTGCCTCGACCCACAGTAAAAACATAAAAATAGCCCAGGCCACACTAGCTTGCCGACTGTAGAGCTTCTGTCGCTCAGATAACTCGCCCTTTATCAGTAAAGCAAAGCGGGTGATCACAGGCGTGTTATTTTTAAACAACGAAGTCGCAAAAAACAAAAACACAAAGAAATGTATCAAGATGGGGGGGAGATAAGTCAGTTGCCGAGCATCAAATATCATTTGCAACAGATAGGCCGCTGTCGCTCCGACTAATATCAAAAGCAATTTGCAACCTGGTTTATGACATATAATTAAGCTCAGCAAATTTGACAGGGCTATTGTCAGAAGAATAGCTGAAACTGTAAAGTACTCTATCGCTACCGCTATATGGGCTGAAAGTAATAAGGCAATAGAGATGAATAGCGACATCCGGCTATTATAAAGAGTGTTTACATCTTATTCTCAGATATATAGCGACTGAGCGCAGCCAGTGAAGAAAAGATTTCGGCATTACTTTCATCTCCAGACTTAATATCCAGCCCATAAGACTGTTTAATTGCCAGAGCTAACTCCAGAGCGTCTATAGAATCCAGCCCTAAACCTTCATTGAAGAGATAATCATCAGGATCAATATCAGCTGCCAACACTGACTCAAGATTAAGCGTTTCAATAATAAGGTCAGCTACTTCACGTTCTAACTCAGTCTGTTCTCTCAAATCCATAACTCCAATGATGACTGCTATTAAGGTATATAAGGTATTAAAACAACCCAATCACTCTATTTGTACCCAAAACAGGCTTAATAGGCCTGAAGTGTTCTAATACAGAAGGACTCAGAATTGCTTTACCCAGATGAAATGATTATCAGCAGAAACAGCTTCTAACTGCAGGCATTAATAACCCCATCACTCAGCAGGTCACAAACGATGCCGACCCTGTATTTTGAAGCGTCGGTAACACTTAATGCACCGCCCTGATCCGGCTATAAAAGCGGGAATATTCAAAAAGACGCACATTATAAAGTGATTATATTGAATGTAAAGATTCTCGGAATCACCCGAAAAACCAATCTAATAAAGTGAGATACAGATCTCTTTAAGCACTAATTTCCTCTCTCCTGGTAATCAAGCAGATAGGCACAGACTAAAATCAATCGCCAGGAAAATAGCTTGGCCCTCCCCCCTTTATCAGGTATTTTTAAACCTTACCTCCACCCTTTTCAGAAGACAGTCACATCCATGTGACTCTGGTATAGCCCAAAAATGATCAAGACCTTAATACTATTACTAATCATCTTTAGCAACACAGCACTAGCCGACAACACACTAAAAGCCTCAAAATTTGAACTGGGCCTTGGCACATTCACTTTTAGCGCCCCAGATTACCTCGGGTCATCTCATACTCAGACAGTCCTTTTACCCTTTCCCATGATCAAGTATCGGGGAGAAAAACTTAAAATTGATAACGGAGTGCAGTTAAAGATTCTGGATCAGGACCGGTGGTTAATATCCATCAGTGGAAATGGCTCTTTACCCAGTTCCGAGCAAAACCATGAGCGCGAAGGCATGGAACAACTCAATGCCACGGTAGAATTAGGTCCATCTATCGATTATTTATTGGCACAAACCGAGCTTACAAACTTATGGATAAATATCCCTCTACGCTTCACCTATGGTGTAGGCAGTAATAGTGGCTATATCGGTAAAGTGCTTAACCCAAAAATTAGCTGGCGTAAACCCGCCACCCTTAAATACAACTGGAAGCTCGGTTTAACCGCAGGATTGATTTTTGCCGATGAGGATTTCAACCGCTATTACTATGAAGTCAGGCCGGAAGAAGCCACTGAAAGTCGCCCCGCCTATCAAGCTCAGGCAGGCTATAACGGGTTAAGAACAGAACTGACCTTTAGTAGAAGAGTCAACAAATTCTGGATCGGCGGTTTCTTACGTTATGACAATCTTTCACAAAATGTTAACGAGCAAAGCCCCCTCATTACCACACAGGACAACTGGACAGCGGGAGTAGCCCTGTCATGGGTAATCAAAGAATGGTAAATGCCAACTCTGCCGTAATATGGAAAAGACTTGAGGCAACTCTGGCTCATTAATGCCCTGACCCGCCCCGAAGACCCTTGCAACGTTGATAGCTTTTACAGCTCGACTGGAAATCCAGGGCTTGTTAACACGTGATAGCAGGCCATAACAGAATTAATCAGAGGTTTTAAAATAATGACTGATACTGGCTCATCAACTTCAGTCCATGGAGCTTTGTTGTTTCAATGCCAGGAGACTCAACGCTTACTAGAGAAAATATAAACTCAGTTGTTTTTAAAACGCGCACCGGCGAATGATGCTCGCCCTTTAACAAAGTTCCAGCTATATCGATCCGTCCTCCGCTAGCCTGTATTGCATAGTCACCCGAAATTTCACCCGCCGTTATCATAATGGTCGATTTTCTCGACTCTATCCCAATATCCTGCCCCCCGATGTAGCTATTCAAAATCTCCACCTGAGACCCGTTAACTATCAACTGACCTATTGTTGCGTTCTCAATAATGACCTGTTTGCACTGATACAATGTCAGCTTATCAATATGCCCTGTGTAGTATTGCGGTTTCTGGTGTCTACAAATGACCTCCTGTTGATGCGAAGAATTCTCAACAACAGGGAGTTGATCCGCTTCTCCCGAGCGCCTGTTCAGATGTGCATTGAGGTATTCTAGAAACTCGCTAAAATCATTATTGATAGGTACATGACCCGCCCCCTTGATCACTTTCATTCTCGAATCATCAATTAAGGCATTGAGCACATGCCCTGTTCGTATAGGTGCCACTTTATCCTGGTCACCCCAGATAATTAGCGTTGGCGCTTTGATTTTTTCAGGTACCTCACTAAAGTCTTCCATTACCAGCCCTAATGCTGATAGTGCACTCGGATTAGATTTTAACAGTTGTTGACGCAGTAACGAGTTATCCTGAATATTTTTCAGATCAAAAGGCGTCTTTCGCTCAATTTTTCCCAGAATCGCGCCAGCTATACTGGAAATTGTCGAGCGTCCAGGTATCGACAGACCAGTCAGGATATCTAGCCCCAGCGGTGCCAGATACTTGGTGTAAGCCAGACGATGTAACACACCTGCTACATCTACCAAAACCAGCGTCTTCACATCATCTGGATAGCTGGCAGCATATCTGAGCGCAATGGCCCCTCCCATCGAATGACCCACCAGATGAAAAGGGTGTTTTGCATATTTCGATGTTATGTAGTGAATGAGCTCAGCATATGTCGTCGGTGAATAAGGTTTATCTCCCTTATCAGATTGGCCAAATCCAGGTAAATCAAGCGTAATAATATGGTATTGATTCTTTAGTGCAGCTATTGTTTTATTCCAGTCGTTGGAAGCTGCAGTCCCCAATCCGTGCACCAGAACCAACGTTTCCATAGCAGGGTCACCGATTTCTCTGATATACACCTGACCATTAAAGATCGGTTCGGCTTCAAAACGCCCTTCATTTGATGTCTGAGCGAATAATGGCTGTGTAAAAGAAAACACAGTCAAAAAAATAAGTATTACTTGCACCTGCAAGCTATTAGAAATTTTCATCATGCCTCTACTAACTGAATTTCCGCGATAGCAGAGTAATTCAACATCAACTATGCGTTACCTTGCTTTTATTCACCTACCCTATATTGATAGGCAACGCTCATCAATCGTTCCAATCAGTCTGAGTTAATTATCTGAAACCTTCACAGATCCTGACACCTGATATCGATTGAAAACACTTTACACTAATCCTGTTCATATTGCTTATTAGCCCTCGTCCTCATGTTTTTCCGATTGCTACATACCCATACAAAAAGCAACAAGATTGATTTTCTCGGTTTTATTGGAATTTGATATAGTATGGTGTCGCTCAAGGCAAACAATACTCTTGAAAGCTGATGTGTAATCCACCCTGCGCCGAGTATTGCTTTAGATACATATGAACAAGCATTTCTAGAGCTACTTAAATCAGCTGAAATATTATATACAAAACAAAGGCTTATTAAAAATTGCATATTGAAGAAAAACATCCAGCTTTCTGGTCACACTGGGGTGATGAACCATTTGCTGTATTTAAAAACACGGTGATCAGCCGCCTGGACTTCCTGTATCAAGCGGTCTCTTTATCAAAACAACTCCCTGACCATCAATACGCAATCAATTTGTGTACAGACCGGTATTTTTTCTCACTGGCTTTTCTGGCGGTACTGCTAAAACAACAGACCAATTTACTTCCCCCAAACAACGCCCCGCAAAGCATCAGGGAATTATCTGCAGATTACACTGATCATTATCTGCTGGGAGATGATGATAATACGCATCAATACCCGCGTTACCATAGCGTATCGGTTCCTCAGAACCCATCAATGGAAAGTATCATTGAAGATATACATAAGCTATCTATAACACCCGATCATTTAGCAGCCATTGCTTTCACTTCTGGAAGCACTGGAAAAGCCAAGCCCACCTATAAATACTGGTGGCAATTAGTCAAAGAAACCGAGCGAACTGTACGCCGTTTTCAGAGTCATGGAGAACACCCTCAGGGAGTAATCGCCACCGTGCCTCCACAGCATATTTACGGTTTACAAACAACCATCCTGTTCCCTCTATTAGGCAAAAGTGTGCTGGTGTCCGGAGCGACTTTTTTCCCCAACGACATAAAGGAAACTTTGGAAAACACTGCATTTCCTGCCATTTTAATTACCACACCTATCCACTTAAAAACCTGTATTCAATCTGGCCTGAGTTTTCCTGATATTGATATGATTATCAGTGCAACCGCTCCGCTGGATTATCAAATTGCAGAATCATCAGAAACCCTTTTCAATTGCCCAGTAATGGAAATCTTTGGATCCACAGAAACTGGCGTTATTGCGAGCCGGAGAACCATTGAAGGTAGCACATGGCTGCTTTTCGACCAGGTAAAAGCCAGACAGGAGGAGAGCGGCACTTTCAGCATCAAAGGCCCACATCATGGTGAATGGATAGAACTGAATGATCATCTTAAAATCATCGATGATCAACATTTCGAGTTGATAGGACGACACTCGGATATGATAAAAATAGCCGGTAAACGAGCTTCGCTTTCTGACTTATCGATCAAGCTTAATTCGATTGAGGGCGTTGTTGATGGCGTCATTTTTCAAAAAGAAAGCAATACTTCTGGCATTGACCGGCTTACAGCGCTTGTCATCGCCCCTGAGCTACCCACCAGTCAGATAAGCCACGCGTTAAAACAAATGATCGACCCAGTGTTTCTACCTCGACCAATCATAAAAGTAGACCAGCTACCAAGAAATAAAACCGGCAAATTACCCTATTTAGAACTACAAAAGCTGTATCTAGAGCACACAACAAATGACTGAAACGATAGCAAAATACCCTTTCACTCTAGATCACCCTTCTCTCAAAGGCCATTTCCCCGGGAACCCGGTTATACCGGGCGTTGTCATACTTAACAAAGTTTTAGAGAGCATTTCTGCAGAGAAATCATTGAAAACTTACAGGATAGTATCGGCTAAATTCCAAAACCCGCTGATCCCACCCGCTGTGATGACGGTTCAAATTACTGAGCAATCAGCAAACCGATACAACTACAAAGCCATGGCTGAAGAGACTGTCATTTCAAATGGCATCATAGAAATTTTGAAAAATGAATAAGATTGCCCGAATACTACTGCTTTTTATCTTCCCCCTGTCCGTTCTGGCCAATGATTTTACGCTTGAACATTTGATGTCTATGCTGGCCGCTCAAACAAAGCTTGAAGCTCAATTTAAAGAACAAAAATTTGATAGCTACTTAGAAATCCCCATCACTTCTAGAGGTCAGGTTATTTTTATAGCGCCTGATTACCTGAAGAAGACAAGTAAAGGTGCTTCAACACAGTCTTTAGTCTTAAAAGGAGATCAAATCACTATCTCAATGAAAGAAGGGGAGAGCAAAACCTTCGCAATTGACCAACAGCCAGAAATGAGAGCGATTACAGAATCTTTCAGATCCACACTCTCAGGCGACCTGGAAACGCTGATGAAATTTTATACAACTAAACTCACTGGTCAGCAAAATCAATGGGAATTACTGCTAACACCAATCGATAAAAACATATCAAGGGCTGTTAAGGAAATACAGTTCAGTGGTAAAAACAATCAGGTGGTTGAGGTTGTGACAAGATTCAATAATGGCGATTATAGTATTCTTGAGTTTTCCCCAACTGCTACCCCTGATAATAATAATCAATAAATCCTGAATTATTCAGCTAGCGCCTACTTTATCTGTTCTGATTATGAGGATCTGAAAAGTTCATGCATATTTCACTTTGAACAAGCTCCAGTCTCAAGCATAGTCATTTTTGGCATACTGGGTTTGTCAGGACCCTCTGAATTACATATCATAACAACAACAACTGCAGGGGGTTTGCCAGTATTCTTTTTATCAATAATGATAACCTCTTTATTTAGTTAGAATTGAAACAGGAAGTATGAATCCAATTACCCCATTAGAAATCACTTCAATGACGCTCTCTTCATGCCTTGGGCATGGTATTGAGCAAAACTTGCAGGCATTAATTGCCAGCCGCTCAGGATTAAAACCCTGTCAGTTTCCAGGGTCTGAGCTGGAAACCTATATTGGTGAAGTTGAAGGAATCAGCAGCATTAAGCTACCAGAAAAATTATCCGCCTACGATTGCCGCAACAACCGCCTGGCCTATTTAGGTATGCAACAGGATAATTTCCAGGATTGCGTCTCAGAGGCCATAAAAAAATATGGTAATGATCGTATAGGCGTATTTTTAGGCACCAGCACATCTGGCGTACAGCATACTGAAACAGCCTTTGCTGAAACCTCAGCAGATAGTCAGTCCCTTCCTGACTGGTTCCAATACGATAAAACACAAAGCACTTTCTCGGTAGCAGAATTTACTCAAAAAGCGCTTGGGCTAGAAGGAGTTGCCCAGGTAATTGCTACGGCCTGTTCTTCGAGCGCAAAGACATTCGCCTCTGCTTGGCGTCATATAGAAAGTGGTTTCTGCGATGCTGCAGTTGTAGGTGGTGTAGATAGCCTTTGCCTGATGACTTTATATGGATTCAACTCACTTCAGCTAGTGTCTTCTCAGCCATGCCGACCTGCAGACACAAGCCGAAATGGTATATCTATAGGAGAAGCGGCCGGGTTTGTTTTACTTGAACGTACTACCACTAAGGCCAATCCAGGTGATAAAAAGCGGGTCAATCTGATAGGTTTTGGTGAAAGCTCTGACGGCTATCATATGTCGACACCTCACCCTCAGGGTAGAGGAGCCATAATCGCCATGCAGCAGGCCCTGCAAACCGCTGGCCTCGATGCCAGTGATGTTGACTATATCAATCTGCACGGCACAGCCACTCCCGCCAATGACAGTTCTGAGGACTATGCAGTTAGCCACCTTTTTCCCAGTACACCATGCTCATCAACCAAAGGCTGGACTGGACATACCTTAGGTGCCTCGGGTATTTTAGAAGCCGTTTTCGCTATGCTATCCATTCAAAATAACTTTATTCCTGGCAGTATAAATACTAAACATCTGGACCCAGCATTAACATCCAACATTCAACTGAAAAACATCCAGCGCAACGTCTCTCATAGCATGACAAATTCTTTTGGCTTTGGTGGCAATAATTGCTCGTTACTTTTTGGTCATCATTGATATGTATATTCAATCTATCGGTATTGCAGGCAGTTTTTTCAATAACTGGCCTCACGCAAAAGAGATTTTTAATCAGCAGGCTCCAAGCATTAGCGAGCATCCCGACCAGTACAAAACAACAATATTAAAACCTAACGAAGCAAGGCGTACCTCTACCGCCATCAAGATTGCATTACAATCTGCAGAAGAGTCTCTTGCTCAGTCATCTATACAGGCTGACCAGCTGTTTTCCGTATTTGTTTCCTCTGATGGTGACCCCAATATTTTGCAGGCCATATGCCAGGCACTTGCAACGCCCGACAAGTTTGTTTCTCCCACCCAGTTTCATAACTCTGTGCATAATGCTCCCGCTGGTTACTGGTCCATCGGGCATCAATCCACCAAAGGTATAAACAGCATTGCCTGCGGCGATTGCAGCATCTCAGGTGCCTTACTCGAGGCAAAAAGCTTATTGAAGAGCGGAGAAAAAGCCGTATTAGTGGTTTGTTTTGAAGTTAAATCACCGAGCCCTCTCGATTCAGCTCGTGGCATAAAGCATTCCCTGTGTACTTCACTCATTGCTACGGATCAAGCGACCTCAGACAGCCTTTTCTCTATATCCATGAGTATTGAGCCCAATGCAGGCAACCTACACACTGAAATGGAAAACCTGCAACTTGATAGCCTGAGAGCAGACAGCCCGGCATATAGCGGCCTCCCATTTTTTAAAACGCTCTCTCAACAGACCCCGGGCACAGTAGTTCTTCCTTATTCGAGTGCTAAATCACTACAAATACAACTAAGCCCATGCTGATTAACAAACAGGAACTATGTGAGCTAATCCCTCACGAGGACAACATGTGCCTACTGGATGGTGTCGAGTCATGGGATGACAAACAAATTGTCTGCACAAGCACCACACATCAAAACCAGGATAACCCCCTAGCAGAAAACAATCGCCTGGCATGCATCAATGCAGTGGAATATGGCGCTCAGGCTGTTGCCATACATGGTAGCCTGATAGCAAAAAATTTAAACATGCCATTACCTGAATCAGGCTTTCTGGTTCAGATTAAAGCGTTGGAATTTGATGACTGCAACCTGTCATCATTGCCCGAAGCATTAATCATTTCAGCTCAGCAAATATACATCGCCCCTGGCAGCCTGCTCTACAGTATTACTATCCAGCATGGCCAAGATCAACTGATGCAGGGTAGAATTATGATATTTACCCAGTCATAACTTAATCAATATTAGGAATCGAATGAAACGAGCTCTGATAACCGGTGGAAGTGGTTCTATAGGCCAGGCAATCTGTCAGCAGCTAGCGGCACAAGGTTGCTATATATATGTGCACGCAAATAGCAATATTGCCAGAGCACAATCGACAGTTGACAACATACTGGCCCAGGGAGGTCAGGCTGAGGCAGTTTGCTTTGATGTAACAGATGTAGAATCAGTCAATAAATCCCTCGAAGCCATTCTCGAACAGGGAAAAATACAGATACTCGTCAACAATGCAGGAATACATGATGACGCACCCATGGCAGGAATGTCACAACAGCAATGGAACTCCGTGGTAGACACATCATTGAATGGTTTTTTCAATGTAACCCAACCACTATTATTACCTATGATGTCAACGCGATGGGGACGTATTGTTTCGCTATCGTCGGTTGCTGGAGTTTCAGGAAACCGGGGTCAGGCCAATTATGCTGCAGCTAAATCTGGGCTACATGGGGCCAGTATGTCTTTAGCTAAAGAAGTGGCTTCACGTGGCATCACGGTTAATGTCATTGCTCCTGGAATTATTGAATCAGCCATGACGGAAGATATCTTTGATGCAGAGATGATCAAAAAAATCGTTCCAATGAAAAGAGCTGGTAGAGCCGATGAAGTTGCAAGCCTGGTAGCTTTCTTATGTTCTGATGAAGCCAGCTATATTTCGGGCCAGGTCATATCAATAAATGGTGCCATGTCTTAGATGAATTTAATTCCAAACAAACAACATTAATAAAAATCTGTAACCACCCTGGTTTGTCTAAATAAGCGCACTACAAACCCTGCATAAAGCCTTTAGTTGCTGATATACAGTTTATCTCTGTAAGTAAGCCCTATAGCTTTTGCATTGTATTTTTTGGAGATGATCAGAGCCTGGAAGCAGGCAAGCCGTTCAGGTTTGCCTGCTATCCTGTTGCCTTAAAGCAGCCCTAACTGGCTTTGTATAGATCTATCGAGATTCATAATCCACTTATTGTATCGACCATGAATATTGGTGCCATCGTAATTCAGGTTTGAACTATCCAGATACTCAATACTATAAAACTCATTGGTATACTTAATGCTGACTTTCGCCATATGAGTTCGTACATGTAAAGTACCGATAATTTCGTTCTTACCATCTACTGGTTTCATAACCCAACCTCGACTTATGCCTGCTTTCACGATGGCATTAGAGATTTTTTTTGCATCAACATTTTTTGCTGATGTCATAACCGGTGCTTCTTCGATATTAAGCACTGGTCTGGCTTTACAGCCTGTTATTAATACAAGAAGTGTAGCAATTACAACTATTCCAATTTTATATTTCATGGTTTTTTCCTTTTTTAAATTAAACAATCAAGAGAGTTAAGTTTTTGAAGTTAATACTGATAGCTGACAATACAAGCTGTTGTGATTCAAAATTCGACTACAATTCTATGTACCTATAAAACAGCTTGCAAATATTTATTTTTCCTTAGCTTGAACTCGTATAGATAAAATACTTCCTCAATCAACTGTCTTAAACCTGGATGTCAAACATAGAAGCACGAGAAAAGTAAACGGTGATTTTCATTTTTTTCATAAAATCAATGGCTTGCAGACATCGATTTCGGCATTGGTTTTGTTATTAAGACCTGTTAACACTAATTTACAGTGATGTTTATCCTGTAACCTGCTGATTAAAACCCATATAAACGATCTGTTTTTTCTGTGCATCTAAGCACCCTCGCTGTTCAAAATCCAGATACTTCATTCTTCGCCCCTGAGCTTTCTTTGTAGACTTTGCCCCAGACAGACAGTAGGCTCGACTGCATTAATGTATGGTAATAATGTCATCTTCAATAAGGTGTCATAATGAGTATTTACGGTATTGTCATATTAATGCCAAATTAGTCAGAATAATCATCTACATTCACTGTATCGACTACTAAATGAAACTTAAAGATCATGACTACATCAGCGCATAAAATCGTTGTTGTCGGAGGCGGAGCTGCCGGTCTCGAACTGGCAACCAGCCTGGGTAACAAACTGGGCAAGCGGGGTCACGCCGAAGTGACACTCATCGATGCGAACCGAACCCATATCTGGAAACCTCTTTTGCATCAGGTAGCTTCAGGCAGTACCGACCCTGGGGAAATCGCATTGGAATACATGGCTCAGGCTCGCTGGCACGGGTTTAGATTTCGCCTGGGAACAGTCAATGCGATAGACCGGGTTGGACGCAGCGTATTACTAGGCGCAGAAGTTGATGATGATGGCGAAGAAGTGATTGCTGAACGAAGTTTCAGCTATGACACACTGGTGATAGCGGTGGGCAGTCTGGGTAACGATTTTGGCATACAGGGCGTGGCGCAACATTGCCTGATGCTGGACAACAAATATCAGGCGGTAAAATTTCAGCGAATTTTACTCAACAAATTGATTCGAGCTCACTCTCAGCAGACCCCAATCAAGGATGGCGAGCTTGATGTAGCCATCGTAGGCGCAGGTGCCACCGGAGTTGAACTTGCTGCACAATTACACCAGGCAAGTCGTCAGCTTGCACAATATGGTCTGGATGAAATTGAACCGGACAAGCATATGCGTATACATGTAATTGATGCATCACCTCGTATTCTGCCAGCATTGCCAGAAAAACTATCCCTTGCGGTTACTGCCGAACTGGAAAGTCTTGGTGTTACCGTCATGACGTCAGCACAGGTAAACAGAGTAACCAAAGATGGTATCTATACCGGCGATGAAAAGTTCATACCCGCCTCCATAAAAGTATGGGCAGCCGGCATTAAAGCACCAGCATTTCTATCCGAGATTGGTCTGGAAACGAATCGCATCAATCAAATTAGAGTTAAGCCGAATCTACTTTCCACCATGGATGACAGAATCTATGTGATTGGTGATTGTGCTGACTGCCCAATGGGAGATAGCTCAGTGCCACCCAGAGCGCAGGCTGCGCATCAGATGGCTTCCTTTGTTTCCAAACAGATCAGAAAACGGCTAAAGGGAAAATCTACCGAAGGTGACAAATACGTATACCGAGATTACGGTGCCCTGGTAACCCTCGGTAAATACAGCACCGTAGGCAGCCTGATGGGCAGCATCACCGGTAGTGTTCGAGTATCAGGCTGGATCGCAAAAACGGTTTATCTGTCATTGTATAAAATGCATCAGATAGCCCTGCACGGTTATTTCCGCACGGCCTTAATGACTCTGGCACAATGGTTGAGACGAACCGTAGATCCTTCAATAAAGCTACACTAGGTAATTGATCTAACAAAACAATGAACCACAGAGGACACGGAGGGCACAGAGAGGAACAGGATAGCTTGTAGTAATCAGCCTAAAGATCAATATACTTTTAAAACACTAGCAACTTTCTAAATTCAAAAAAACCAACCTCCGTGTTCTCTGTGTCCTCTGTGGTTAAAAAGGGGTTTTTAAATTTTCAACCAAGCAACAAAGCATCATCATCCAGTTGCTCTCCGCCCTGGGTTTTGCTGAATAGATCAAGAAGGTCTTTTACTGTCAGGCCGTTTCTATCGTCACCCTGTATATCAAAAATAATATTACCCTGATGCAGCATGATGGTCCGGGTACCAACCTCCAGCGCCTGCTTCATGCTGTGCGTCACCATCAATGCCGTGCATTGTTTTTCCTGGATAATTTGATTGGTGAGCTCAAGCACAAACTGGCTGGTTTTTGGGTCTAGTGCAGCAGTATGCTCATCTAGCAACAGGATTTTTGAGGGTTGCAAGGTCGCCATCAACAGGCTTATTGCCTGACGTTGACCACCAGAAAGCAGGCCTATTTTATCTTCCAGTCTATTCTCTAACCCCAGATTGAGTCGGCTTAGATATTCACGATAGGGTTGTTTACGCTCATCATTCAGCGCACTTTTAAAGCCGCGCTTCCTGCCTCTGGCATCTGCCAGAGCGAGATTTTCTTCGATGGATAAGAATTCACAGCTACCACCCAGAGGATCCTGAAAAACGCGTGCCACCATGCCTGCACGACGTGAGGTATCCAGCCGAGTAACATCTTTCTGATCAATTTCTATACGACCTTTGGTGACACGAATTTCACCACTAATGGCATTCAATAAGGATGACTTACCTGCACCATTACTGCCAATAACGGTAACAAATTCTCCCTCGTTGATTTCGAGATTAAGACCACGTAATGCATGGGTTTCAAGAGGCGTATTGGCGCCAAAGGTGACATGTATATCCTTTAAACTGATCATGATGTTTTCCTCAGCTTATAACGCGGTAATACAATAGCAATCATCACAAGTACAGAGGTAACCAGATTGAGATCCTGAGCCTTTAACCCCAGCAAATCCAGGTTGAGCGCAAATGCGATCGCTAGTCGATAAAGAATCGCACCGACAATACAGGCGATAGCTGCTTTGAGTACATTACTGGGTGTAATAATCGCTTCACCACCAATCACTGAAGCCAGACCAATCACGATGACTCCGACCCCCATGGTGACATCGGCACTGCCCTGACTTTGCGCAAACAGACTGCCTGCCAAAGCAACCAGTGCATTTGATACCGCCATGCCAGTCAGGATCATCCATGCGGTTTTTACACCCTGTGCCCGAGCCATGCGTGGATTGGCACCGGTCGCACGCATCGCCAGACCGGTTTCTGAATTCAGAAACTTGATCAGTATCAGCGCACAGATGACAACCACGAAGAAGAAGATAATCGGCGTGGAAACATAGAAAGGGGTATCCCAGTTTTCAATTGGGGACAGAATCGTATTCTCTCCCAGCAGGGCAATATTCGGTCTACCCATAATGCGTAGATTGATTGAATACAATGCAATCATTGTCAGAATAGAAGCTAACAGATGCAGAATCTTAAGCTTTACGTTTAACCAGGCAGTGACCATTCCAGCCACCGCCCCTGCCACCATGGCAAGTCCGGTAGCTAGCCAGGGATCCCAATGGTTAATAATCAGCACTGCACTCACTGCAGCTCCCAGTGGGAAACTGCCATCTACCGTCAGGTCCGGAAATTCCAGCACCCTGAAAGAAAGATAGATACCTAGTGCGACCAGAGCGTAGATCAGCCCGCTTTCAATGGCTCCAAGAAATGCAATCAGGCTCATAACTATTTAATAACTTCTTTCGCCTCTGCAATCAGCTCTGGGGACAGTGTAATGCCCATTTTTTTAGCTGATTCAGGATTCACAAATAACTCCATTTTCTCTACACCCTGTACTGCAATGGATCCTGGTTTAGTGCCATTCAAGATTTGCAATACCATCTTACCGGTCTGACGACCCACGTCGTAATAGTTAAAACCCAGTGCAGCAACAGCGCCCTGTTTTACTGAATCCGTATCACCCGCCACTACCGGAATCTTCGCAGCCTGACCGACCTTAACCACCGCCGAAAATGCTGAAACCACCGTATTATCGGTAGGGATGTAAATCACATCAGCCTTACCCACCAGTGAACGAGCAGCAGAGAGTACTTCGGATGATTTGCTGGCACTGGCTTCAACAACTTTCATGCCTTGCATGGGCGCATACTTTTTCACCAGGTTTAGTAGTGTGAGTGAATTTGCTTCACCAGGGTTAAAGATAACACCAACCGTTTTGGCAGAAGGCACTACACGTTTCACCAGCTGCATATGTTTATCAATCGGGGTCAGATCAGTAACACCGGTGATATTCTTACCGGGTTTTTGCATATTACTCACGAGCTTGGCGCCCACAGGATCGGTAACCGCCGAGAAAACTATAGGGATATTTCGCGCGGTTGCTGCCATAGTCTGTGCTGATGGGGTAGCAATAGCGACGATAACATCAGGACTATCGCCGGCAAATTTTTTGGCGATTTGAGCAGCCGTTGAGGGATTACCCTGTGCACTTTCATAATTCCATTTAAGGTTTTTACCTTCTACTAAACCGGCATCAGCCAGTTCATCTTTAACACCCTGACGAACTGAATCAAGCGCAGGATGCTCAACGATCTGAGTGATTGCGATAGAAGTCTCAGCCATGCTGCTGAGTGGATTTAATAACACCAGGCAAGCGCTAAGTGCTGCTAACAATTTATTCATATTGAAAATCTCCGGGGAAGGTTATTGTTTTGCGCAGTATAAGACAGATACAGCTGCAGGATAACCTTTTATTACCTCGGAGACTTATATCCAGGCTGTTAGATTAGCTGGGAAAAGAGAAGGTAGCCCCCTCTCGAACACCTGCAGATGGCCAACGCTGTGTAATGGTCTTACGTCGCGTATAAAATCTGACCGCATCAGGACCGTAAGCGGATAAATCACCAAACAATGAACGTTTCCAGCCACCAAAACTATGGTATGAGACAGGCACCGGTAAAGGTACATTGATACCCACCATGCCAACCTGAATATTGTCAGAGAAATAACGCGCTGCTTCACCATCACGGGTAAAGATACAGGTACCATTGCCGTACTCGTGATCATTGATCAACTGCATAGCCTCTTGCATGCTGTCTACTCTCATCACCTGTAGTACGGGCCCAAATATCTCTTCCTGATAACTCACCATTGTAGGCGTGACCCTGTCTATCAAGGTCGCTCCAACGAAGAAACCGTTTTCACATCCTGCAACTGCAGGTGCACGGCCATCAACTACAACTACGGCACCATCCTGCTCTGCACTATCAATATACCCGACCACTTTCTGCTGGTGCTCAGCAGTGATCAAAGGTCCGAAATCATTACTGCTATCAGTGGCTGCCCCCACCTTGAGCGGGGTCATTGCAGTCGACATTTTTTCGATTAGGGCATCTGCTGTTTTATCACCGACGACTACAGCCACCGACAGCGCCATACAACGCTCACCGGAAGAACCAAATGCAGCACCCAGCAACTGATTGACTGCATTATCAAGATCAGCATCAGGCATGACAATGGCATGGTTCTTGGCTCCACCTAGCGCCTGACAACGCTTGCCATTGGCGCTAGCAGTGGTATAGATATATTCAGCAATCGCCGTAGAACCCACAAAGCTGACAGCCTGAACACGCTTATCAGATAGCAGCACATCTACCGCTAACTTGTCACCATTCACCACATTCATCACACCTTTTGGAAGGCCTGCCTGCTGTAGTAGTTCTGCAATAAACAGGGCGGAAGAAGGATCGCGTTCGGATGGCTTGAGCACAAAAGTGTTTCCACAGGCTATAGCCATAGGATACATCCATAAAGGTACCATAGCAGGAAAATTAAATGGTGTGATGCCAGCAACGACACCCAGGGGCTGGAACTCACTCCATGAATCAATACCAGGGCCTGCATTCCTGCTGTGTTCACCTTTTAACAACTCAGCGACACCACAGGCATATTCCACATTTTCAATGCCACGCTGTAACTCCCCTGCCGCATCATGACTGATTTTTCCATGCTCTTCTCCAATTAATGCACAGATCTTATCTGAGTTTTCTTCCAGTAAGGCTTTAAAGCGGAACATTACTGCGGCTCGTTTTCCAACCGGCGTATTTCGCCATTCAGGATAAGCGGCCTGAGCTGCTGCAATAGCCTGCTCTACGGTTTGCTCGGAGGCAAGTGCCACCTGTTTGGTTACGGCACCCGTTGCCGGGTTAAATACATCCTGAGTACGCTCGGTATCAGCTACAATTTCACCGTTAATAAAATGGCCAACAGTTGTCATAGTGTTTATCTCTTTCTAAATTCTGTGAGTGTTATTAATCGAGTTCATTGATTGCATCACCCAGAGCATTTATCAGGCTATCAATCTCTTCTTTTTCTACAGTAAAAGGCAGGCCCAGTTGAATGGTATCTCCACCATAGCGCACATAATACCCCTTATCCCAGCACTTCATCGCAATCTGGTAAGGGCGCAAGGCAGGCTCACCAGGAAAGGCTTCAATCGTCAGTGCACCGGCCAGTCCGTAGTTACGAATATCAGTAACATATTTGCTACCTTTAAGACCGTGTATGAGCTCTTCGAAATAAGGGGCCATAGATTTTACACGCGCGATCAGATTGTCATTCTTCAATATATCCAGTGAAGCAAGACCGGCAGCACAGGCGACTGGGTGAGCTGAGTAGGTATAACCATGGGGAAGCTCCAGCATATATTCTGGCCCGGCATCCTGCATAAAGCTGTCGTAGATTTCCTGTCTGGAAACTACCGCGCCCATGGGGATTACGCCATTAGTCAGCTGTTTCGCAAGCGTCAACATATCGGGTACCACAGCAAACTCTTCAGCACCGGTATTTGACCCCATACGACCAAAGCCAGTGATAACTTCATCAAAGATCAACAGGATATTATGTTGATCGCAGATTTCTCGCAGGCGCTTCAGGTATCCAACTGGTGGAGGAATCACACCCGCTGAACCTGCCATAGGCTCAACAATAACGGCGGCGATAGTGGATGCATCGTGCAGCGCTATCAATTCGCTCAACTGATCTGCGACAAAAGCGCCTTTTTCTGGCATGCCTTTAACAAATTTATTTTCCGGCAACATGGTGTGAGGCATATGTATGGCATCTATACCCTGCCCATATAGTGCACGGTTAGGAGCCAGACCACCAACACTGATACCACCCCAGTTCACTCCATGATAGCCTTTAGCCCGACCGATAAAACGAGTCTTGCTCGCCTGGCCTTTTTTTCTCCAGTAGGCACGTGCGATTTTTAATGCCGTTTCAACTGACTCGGAACCCGAACCGGTAAAGAACACACGATTCAATCCTGCAGGCATGAACTCAGTAACCCGATGCGCGAGCTCAAAAGATTTAGGGTGTCCAAACTGGAACGCCGGTGAGTAGTCCAGGTTCTTAACCTGCTGACTGACAGCTTCTGCAATCTCGGGGCGGCAATGGCCTGCACCGCAGGTCCACAAGCCAGACAATCCATCGAAGATACGTCGTCCGTCGGCCGAGGTGTAATAGTGCCCCTGCGCTGAAACCATCAATCTGGGATTCTGTTTAAACTCTCTATTACCCGTAAAAGGCATCCAGTGAGCAGCTAGCTGCTCCTGAGTTAGACCACAGTCAACTTGCATATCTGTCTTATTGAGCATTTCTACCCCGGGTGATTGTTTATAGAATTAACTGATATTACGAGGTTTATAATAGGTTAGTAAATTATTAAAATTTTAACTATAGTTAACCAATTACTTAACTATATAAACCCTCATGCCCCGTTCCAGAAATCTACTGCCACGCAAACTCGGAGATTCACATATCCGATTGCTGCGAATCTATAAATCAGTTGTAGAATGCGGCGGGTTTGCAGCCACTGAGATTGAGTTAAACATCAGCAGGCCTGCTATCAGTATGGCGATCACCGAACTGGAAAGTCTGCTCGACATAAGGCTCTGTAATCGCGGCCGTTCCGGTTTTTCAGTGACGGATGAAGGCGTAAAGGTCTATGAAGCGACGCTGCAGTTATTATCAGGGCTGGAAAACTTCAGGACTCAGGTCAACACGATCAAACAGGAGTTAAGAGGCGAGTTAAATATCGGCATTACCGACAATCTGGTGACCTTCCCCAAAATGCGCGTCACTCGCTCTCTGACAAAACTAAAGGATAGAGGTCCTGAGGTGGTAATCAATATCCGAATGATGCCACCCAACCAGATTGAAACAGGTATTCTTGATGGACAACTGCAGATTGGTGTCGTGCCAGACCTGCGCAGACTGCCAGATCTGAATTACATCCCTCTCTACAAGGAAAAGTCCCTGCTTTACTGTAGCAGGGAACACCCTCTGTTCGAACAGGACAACTCGAATCTAAGCGATACAGAGCTGGCTGCATATGATTCCGTACTACCCGCCTACCCTCAGGCTGCTGACATAAAACAACAGCAAAAGGTACTCTCTGCAAGCGCTTCCTCAACTGATAGAGAAGGCGTGGCTTTTCTAATTCTAAGTGGGCGATATCTGGGGTTTCTTCCTACCCATTTTGCGCAACGCTGGGTTAAGGAAGGCGAGATGTGTGCAGTACAACCAGAGAAGAGAAAATTTATTACTCATTATTCGGCCATCACCCGCAAGGCGGGCAGGCCGAATTATGTTCTTGAAGTGTTCCTGGAAGAATTACTAAAGGAACAGTAAGTAGGTTATCAGCTCAATGTTTCAGTCATCGCTGGCACGGCTTCAAATAAATCTGCCACCAGCCCATAATCAGCGATCTGAAAAATCGGCGCTTCACTATCGGTATTGATAGCCACAATAACCTTACTTTCTTTCATACCAGCCTGATGCTGAATAGCACCAGAGATACCAACAGCAACATATAAATCAGGCGCAACGACCTTGCCAGTTTGGCCTACCTGGTAATCATTCGGGACATAGCCTGCATCAACCGCTGCACGGGAAGCACCTACAGCCGCACCCAGCTTATCGGCCAGCGCATACAGCAGATCAAAATTCTTACCATCTTTCATGCCACGCCCACCAGAAATAATAATTTTAGCTGATGTTAGCTCAGGTCTTTCTGATGCTGAAAGCTGTCGCTCGACAAAAGTGGAAAGCCCGCTATCAGCAACCGCATCAACAGCCTCTACAGTAGCACTACCCGCCCCTGTTTCTGCAACCGGGAATGATGTAGTACGTACAGTGATGACTTTTAATGCATCGGCTGACTGGACCTTGGCTAATGCATTACCAGCATAAATCGGGCGTACAAATGTATCCGCAGAAACTACCTCGCTGATTTCAGATATCTGTGAAACATCCAGTAAGGCCGCCGCACGCGGCATAAAGTTTTTACCAAAGGTGGTTGCAGGCGCTAATACATGGCTGTAAGCGGATGCAATTGCTACCACCTGTTTTGCCATATTCTCAGCCAGCTGATCTTTCAGCGCAGCATCGTCTGCCGATAGCACTCGAGCAATACCATTGATACTGCTACAGGCCTGTACGACTTCATCACAGTCACTACCAGCAACCAGGATATCTACATCACTAGCGCTATGCTTTGCTATCTCCAAAGCAGCCGCTACGCAATTTAATGAAGCAGCTGCGAGCTCTTTATTGTTGTGTTCAGCAATTACTAAAATAGTCATGATTAAATTACTCCTGCATCATTTTTTAACTTATCGACCAGTTCAGCAACACTTTCGACAATGATTCCAGCACTGCGGGCTTCCGGCTCCTTAATCTCCAGGGTACTTAAACGAGGTGCAACATCCACTGACAGATCAGCAAGCTGGATTTTTTCCAGTGGCTTCTTTTTAGCTTTCATTACATTTGGCAGCGTTGCATAACGCGGCTCATTCAGGCGTAAATCAACTGTAATCACAGCTGGCATCTTGATTGAAATGGTTTCCAGACCACCATCAATTTCGCGTGTGGCTGTAGCCGAACCATCTGATAATTCCAGCTTTGAAGTGAAGGTACTCTGTGACCAGCCCAGCAGAGCCGATAACATTTGACCGGTTTGATTTGAGTCGTCATCTATCGCCTGTTTACCGACCAGGACCATACCAGGAGCTTCCTTTTCCACCTGAGTTTTTAGCAATTTTGCTATAGCCAGTGGCTCCAGTTCCTCATCAGTAACGATATGTATCGAGCGATCTGCTCCCATCGCCAGTGATTGACGCAGGCTATCCTGAGCTTTTTCAGGACCAATAGAGACAGTTACTATCTCATCCACAAGCCCGGCTTCTTTCAGACGCAAGGCTTCTTCCACTGCATTTTCATCGAAGGGGTTCATCGACATTTTTGCGTTTTCCAGATCCATGGCTGAGCCATCGGGTTTTACTCTGGCTTTTACCTGCGGATCAAGAACGCGCTTTACACCTACTAAAACTTTCATATAGTCATTCTCTAAACTTATTAATTATGAACGCAGACAGGCATTGTCTGGATCAAATGGT
>JBNLGQ010000023.1:0-7429 GCA_050306135.1 Gammaproteobacteria bacterium | reverse complement strand
AAACACAGGATCATGTAAACGTAGTATAGATAGCGCTGTGACCGATTTTCCTGAACCAGATTCGCCCACCAGTGCCAGCTTTTGACCATGATAAATATCAAAACTGGCCTGCTCGACTACGGTACCAAATTCATCATCTAGTCCAAAGCCTACTGATAGATCCTGTATGGAGAGTAACTTATCCACGACGCGTATCAAATGCCTCTCGCAATGCTTCACCAATAAAAATCAGCAGGATTAAGGTACCAACGAGAACACCAAAAGTAGTCATTGAAAGCCACCAGGCATCGATATTATCCTTACCCTGTGAAAGCAACTCTCCCAGACTGGGCGTGGAAGGTGGTACACCTAACCCAAGGTAATCCAGACTGGTCAATGCCAGAATGGCTCCACTAACACGAAAGGGTAAGAATGAAATAACGGGTGTCATTGCATTAGGCAACAGGTGCCTCCACATAATTGCCGCATTGGCCACACCCAGGGCTCTCGCTGCGGTTACGTAATCAAGATTTCTTCCGCGTAAAAATTCAGCCCGTACATAATCTGCCAGCCCCATCCAGCCAAACAGGCTAAGTAGTACGATCAATAACAATAGGCTGGGATTAAAAATTGAAGCAAAAATGATTAATAGATACAGCTCAGGCATGGAACTCCAGACCTCAATCAAGCGCTGTGAAACCAGATCCACCCGTCCACCAAAATACCCCTGTATAGCCCCGGCAAGAATACCCAGTAAGGTACCAATAATCGTTAAAAATAGTGCAAATATCACCGAGATTCTAAAACCATAGATCAGTCGCGCCAGAACATCACGCCCCCTGTCATCGGTACCAAGAAAGTTATCATCAGAAGGTGGTGCAGGATTTGCTGCTTCAGAAAAATAATTAATGGTGTCGTAACTGTAAGGATTAATTGGATAGATTGCCCAATTGTCTTCCCTGGAGAATTGCTCTCTTATAAAGGGATCAAGATAATCAGCCTCAGTATAAAAATCACCACCAAAGGTGATTTCAGGATAGGTCTTGAATAATGGGTAATAAAACTCACCCTGAAACTTGACCACTAGTGGGGCATTATTAGAAAGTAATTCAGCAAACAGGCTAATACCAAAAAGGAAAAGAAAAATCCATAAACTGAAATAACCACGCCGATTACGTTTGAATCTTTGCCACGCCCTGCTAAACGCGGTTTGTTGGTAGGCGGTAACTTTCATTAGCGGTTATCTAACGAATCAAACTGTATGCGGGGGTCTATCAGTACATAGCTGATATCCGTAATCAACTTGGCAACCAAACCCAGTATGGTAAACATATAAAGTGACCCCATCACTACCGGGTAATCACGTTTTATAACGGACTCATACGCTAGCAAACCAAGACCATCAAGAGAGAAGATCTGCTCGATCAATAAACTTCCTGCAAAAAAAGCAGAGATAAAGGCAGCAGGAAATCCGGTAACCAGAGGTATCACGGCATTTCGAAAAATATGTTTATATAACACCATGGATTCAGGAACACCCTTTGCGCGTGCCGTCAGGACATATTGTTTACGAATTTCTTCGATAAAGCTGTTCTTGGTCAGCATAGTCATCACTGCAAAACTACCAATCACTGAAGCAGTAATCGGTAATACCATATGCCAGAGATAATCCAGAATCTGTTGATACCAGGGTAATTGATCCCAGTTATCCGATACCAGCCCTCTGAGCGGGAAAACATCCCAGAAGCTGCCTCCACCAAACAGAACCAGTAACAAGATACCGAGTACAAAGCCTGGAATTGCATATCCAATCAGAATAAATGTACTGGTGACTACATCAAAACGTGAACCATCGGTCACCGCTTTTTTAATGCCCAGTGGTATACAGCTAAGATAGGTGATGAAAAAAGTCCAGACCCCCAGACTGATAGAGACTGGTAACTTGGATACGATCAAGTCGAAGACCGATTTCTGATGGAAATGACTTTCCCCAAAGTCAAAGGTAGCATAGTTTATAATCATTTCGATAAAGCGCTGGTAAGCCGGTTTATCGAATCCATATAAAGCCCTTAATTCTGCAATACGCTCCTCATCAAGCCCTTTGGCTCCTCGATAAAGTCCAGCCACCCCACTACTGGCCTCCTGCCCCTGAACCCCCTGATTCTGTAATTGAGATATCAGCTGTTCTACTGGCCCTCCTGGCACAAACTGAGTCACCAGAAACGTAATAAGCATGACTCCTAACAGAGTCGGGATCATTAATAATATTCTTTTTAATATGTATACAGCCATTTAGAATAATCTATTCTTTTTCCCACCAGGTATGTAACATCCAGCTCTCTGCATCGTAATAAAGTGGTAGCTTCTCTGGCTTGCCAAACTTGTCCCAGTAAGCCACCCTGTGATGACCTATATACCACTGGGGTATTAGATAGTATCCATGTAGTAGAACCCTATCAAGGGCATGGACAGCAGTCACCAGCTGTTTCCGGTTTTTTGCATAGACTACCTTATTGATCATGGCATCTACCACAGGGTCTTTGATGCCCATCAAATTCCTGGTGCCTTCCTTATCTGCCGATGTTGAGTGAAACATATTAATCTGTTCATTACCCGGGGACTGACTCTGGGAATAACTGGCGACCACCATATCAAATTCAAAATTATCCAGCCGGCTCTTATAAAGCGCCGTATCCACGGTTCGGTAGTCCACTTCTATACCCAGCTTATTAAGGTTACGCGCAAAAGGTGCCAATATGCGTTCAAAGCCTTTCTGGGCTAGCATGACATCAAATTTAAGCGCTTCACCTTTGCTATTCAGCAGTTTTCCCTGTTTCAAAACCCAACCTGCGTCTGTCAAAAGCTTGCGTGCGTAGCGTAGATTACTGCGCAACGAAGAAGGTGCTTTGGTAGAAGGGGGGTGCCATTCCTTCGTGAACAGATCCTCATCCAGTTGATCCCGATAAGGCCGAAGCAACTCAAGCTCATCCCCTTCGGGTATTCCCGATGATGCCAGCTCACTATTGCTAAAATAACTGTAACAACGATCATACTGGTTATAAAAAAGCTTACGGTTAGACCAGTCAAAATCCAGTGCATAGGAAATTGCTTTTCTTACTCGCTTATCCTGGAATAGTGGTTTACGTAAATTAAAAACAAAACCCTGCATGCCGGCATTGTTTTTATGTGGTAACTCTGTCTTTACGATATCACCACTTTTGAAATGCCCCCCGGTATAATCACGCGCCCATCTCTTGGAAGTGTATTCAACATTGAAATCAAACTCTCCGGCCTTGAATGCTTCCAGTAAAACCGTGAAGTCACGATAGTATTTAAAAGTCACCTCATCAAAATTAAACATACCTCGGCGTACATTTAAATCTCTCGCCCAGTAATCCGGATTTTTACGAAAGGTGATCGTTTTACCTATGTCGTACTTTTTGATCAGATAAGGGCCGCTGGTTACTGGATCTTTGAGTGAAAGCTTGTTGAATGGAATATCACCCACCCATTTGCGTGAAAAAACAGGTATCTGCCCGGTAAGCATATGCAATTCAGGATTAACCCTGGCAAAGTTAAAGCGAACTGTTTTGGAATCAATAACTTTAGCTTCTTTTATATCTGCCCAGTAAATACGATATTGCGGGTGAGCCAACTCACTTTTAAGCGTATCGAATGAAAATTTCACATCTTCAGCAGTGACTGGATCACCATTACTAAATCTTGCTTGATCACGTAAGGTGAAGGTTACTGACAATTGATCAGTTGCAAGTTCCACATTCTCAGCCAGTAATCCATATTGACTAAAGGGCTCATCAAGGCTTGAATCCATCAGAGTCTCAAACATCAACTGGCCCAACCCTGCTGCACTGATTCCTTTCAGCGTATAGGGATTTAAACTATCGAAGCTTCCAAACGCGGAAAGCACCAACGAGCCGCCTTTTGGAGCGGTTGGGTTAAGGTAATCAAAATGCTGGAATCCATCAGGGTACTTTGGCTGATACCCCATTGCCTGCGAAAATGCAGCATATGCCGGCGTATACACTATAAAAAAAGCAAAAAACCATATAATTCGAACCGACCTCATTACGCTCTCTTTGCAACTGATAATCTATTCATACTGACACAAAACATCTATTTTATTCAATAACTTCAGAATTAAATGACACATCTTCGCAATAAAGGTTTTATCCATTCAATAATGATTGTTGATCAATGCGGTAATTAAAAATACATTGTCGCGTTTTAGTCGACACTATAAAATTCACATACTCAAATAACAATCAAGAGAGTCTAATGGGTTTTTTAACCGGAAAAAAAATACTGATTGCGGGTATCGCCAGTAACCGTTCTATTGCTTACGGTATTGCCAAAGCAATGCACCGTGAAGGCGCCGATTTAGCCTTTAGTTACCCTAACGATAAACTTAAATCCCGTGTAGAGAAATTTGCCGAGGAATTTGAATCCGATATCGTATTGCCCTGCGATGTTGCTATCGACGATGATATTACTCAGCTTTTTGCTGAGCTAAATAAGCATTGGGATCAACTTGATTCACTGGTTCACTCTATCGCCTTTGCACCACGTGAAGCACTTTCCGGCGATTATCTGGAAAACCTGGATCGTGAAGGTTTTCGTATCGCTCATGACATCAGTGCCTACAGTCTGAGTGCCATGGCCAAAGCAGCGCGTCCTATGATGCAGGGAACCAATGGCTCTATTATCACCATGAGCTATCTGGGCGCAGAAAGAGCTTTGCCAAACTACAATGTCATGGGTGTCGCAAAAGCAGCTTTAGAAGCCAGTGTACGCTATCTGGCAGCATCATTAGGTCCGGAAGGTATTCGAGTTAATTCGATTTCAGCAGGTCCTATTAAAACACTGGCTGCCGCTGGCATTGGAAGTTTTAGAAAGATTCTGGATGAGGTTGAACACAATGCGCCATTACGCAGAAATGTCACCATTGAGGACGTAGGTAATACGGGTGCTTTTTTATGCTCTGAGCTTGCTGCAGGTATTACAGGTGAAAATATCTACGTCGATTCTGGATACAATATCGTCAGTATGGGTGTACTTGAATAACCCTGCAATCTTCTGCAGTTGGTCATGGATTTGTGGACAGTCTCAGTGTGCTCAGCAAAGCGTCCATCGGCTGCTAATACCTAGCCCTTAACAAGAGCGACAAAGCTTCTGCATCGTGCTTAAGTCAGTTATTTGCGGTCAACTGCGAAATCCAGGATTAAGGGTTATACACACAAAAAAGCCAGCGTTATGCTGGCTTTTTTGTGTTCGGAAAACCGGAACAGTTATTATTTATTCTAATTCGGATACAGGCGTCCGGATGATATCGGCATTTGCAGTCAGAGCCTTGATCATGGCACGGTAATTAGAATCAGCGGCACTTTGAATTAAATTATCAATTTTTTGTTTTGCCTCTGTACCATCCTTTTTGTCTTCAACCTGAATTGCTGATAGTTCAACAATACTATAATTCCCGTTGACCTCGGATATACCTTCAAATTGTGCAGAACCATTCTCAGGATGGGGCATGCTAAAAGCAGCATTTAAAACGTCACTGGAGACAGCTACACTCTGCCTGTTTACAAAACCAGCATCATTAATTTCCAGCTCATTTTCTGTAGCGATAGCATCAAAAGTTTTTGATCCCTTTTTGACTTCCTGGAGCAGTTCATTACCTTTTTGTTGAGCTTGTTCACGTCCCTTTTTAACTTTAAGCTCCTGCATAATCTGGGCATGTACTTCCGAAAGCGGGCGCAGTTCAGCTTCTTTATATTCATTAAAATGAATGACTGCCACTCGGTTATTACCTAACTCAAGAGCTTCACTATTTCGTTTTTGTTGTAATACTTCATCAGAAAAAGCTGCTTGACGCACTTTTTCATTTTCTGCGATTCCAGTACCTGCTGAACGAGTAAACCATTCTGAAGTATGGATCTTTAAGCCCAGCTGATCAGCTGCTGGTTGCAGGGAATCTGGTTGTTCATAGGTAGTATTGGATAAACTTTCTGCAAGATCATAAACCTCACTTTCAGCTTTCTCTGTGGCTATTTCCTGTTTTAGTTGATCTCGAGCTTCATCAAATGATTTGGTTTGGCCACCACTGATTTTATTCAATTTGATCAGATGCCAACCGAACTGAGTTTTAACTGGATCACTCACTTCACCTTCATTCATAGCAAACAGAGTGGTTTCAAATGGCTTAACCATCATGCCTTTTTCTACTTCACCAAGATCACCACCATCGGCGGCAGAGCCTGGGTCCTGTGAAGATTCACGAGCAAGAGTGGCAAAATCCTCACCCTGATTGATTCGAGCTTTTAATTCTTCAATTTTCTGTTTAACTTCATCTTGCTGAGCTTGATCTGCATCACTTTTGACGGTCAAAAGAATATGACTGGCTTCTCTGGTTTCTGGAGTTGTTAGTTGCTCACGAGAAGAATCGTAGCGAGCTAATATTTCATCTTCAGAAACATCAATCGAATTCTTCAGGCTGTCAACACTGATCTCAATAAAATCAACCTTGACCTTCGCAGGGTTCATATATTGAGCAGAGTGTGATTTGTAATACTCTTCAACTTCCTGAACAGGTACGGTGATAGCTTCAGGTTTATTTGCGATACTTATCACGCGTAGCTTACGTTGTTGATTGTTTATCTGATTGTAGAGATCGCGTTGAACAGGGGTCAAAAAAGCACTGGATTTTAAGGCCTCACCCAATTGTTGCATCTCAAGACTACGTCTTAACTCAGCCTCAAACTGACTGGGTTGATATCCCTGTGAAGCCAATTGATTCCGATATTGTTCTTTATCAAATTTTCCATCCTGCTGGAATACAGACATAGATTGAATATTTTCAAAAAGACTATCATCGCCAACACGAAAACCCTTGTTGTTGATGTACGCACGCAACACCTGTTCTTCAATGAGTTGAGTTAATACCTGCTCTTTCAATGTGTTCTCATCAGCAAAGGCAGCTGGCAAAGTGCCACCAAACATAGATGCCAGGCGATCACGGTAACGTCCATAAGCAAAATCGAGCTGTTGTGGGGTGATATCTACACCATCGACAACAGCGGCTGGCTTTTGCTCACCACCACCTAAATATGAATTGATACCCCATAAGGCAAAAGGAATACTGATTAGACCTATGACCAGATAAGCAATCCAACCTGAAGTTTTATCTCTAATGGTTTGTAACATGGCGTGTGATCAATTGATGAGTTATTAGAAAGATATCAGAGCTTTGATTTGCCCTGTGAATTAAAAATAAAGCGCCCCTTGTGGAGCGCTTTATAGTTTGGCGGAGTGGACGGGACTCGAACCCGCGACCCCCGGCGTGACAGGCCGGTATTCTAACCAACTGAACTACCACTCCTAATTTGAAACTGGTGGGTGCTGCAGGGATCGAACCTGCGACCCTCGCCTTGTA
>JBNLGQ010000022.1:0-3229 GCA_050306135.1 Gammaproteobacteria bacterium | reverse complement strand
TTAGGTCTGGTACGTCAGCAACAGGATTTATTCTACAGTGGTAACCGCTTTGCTTCTGACCTGGGTAGCAGTCCAGATTTTTGTGCCATAGCCAGAGCTTTTGGCTGGTCTACTCTAGATCTGGCGCAAACTGACTTTAATTTGGAAAGTTTGGCAGCCGCTCTCAATACAACGGGACCCCAGCTTATCCATGTACCCATAGATGGCGCTGCGCGAGTTTATCCAATGGTGCCTCCAGGAGGTGCAAATCATCAAATGCTAACAGGAGCAGAACATGGACAACAGTAATCAAATCATGCACAAACAGGCCATTCTCGAACTCACTGTGGATAACCATCCAGGAGTCATGTCGCATGTCTGCGGTTTATTCTCGCGTCGTGCTTTTAATGTAGATGGTATTCTCTGTATGCCTTTGAGCGATAATAAAACCAGTCAGATCTGGTTACGAGTACAGGAAAGTGAAAGGCTTGCGCAGGTCGAAAGCCAGCTGCATAAATTACATGATGTACATGCTGTCAGACGCCATCCACCAGATCATGCGGTGTTCGATCATATGCAGGGCTTTTTTCAGCAATGATTTTGCCAGCAAGTTGAAAGCGTGGTCTTTATTACGATGAACTACCCCATTAATTCAGGATCAGGTTTTTTTAGGTGGTAGTTCGTCGTGCATTGCTAAGGTATTCGGGTCTGTATACCAGACTGCGCGTGACGCACAGAAAATACTTTGCGTAGGTCGAATAACCGGATCTTCATCCAGAGTACCTGCTGGAATGACGACAAAAGTTCCGTTCTGGCTAACCCAGGGTAGAGATGATCCGCAGTTACTGCAGAAAGCAGTGGCGAAGTATTTGGCTTCCTTAAGTTCGAATCGTCCAACATCTTGCTCGCCAGTCAACCAGTGGAAATTGTCCAGAGAAACTATCAGGTTGGCGGCGAAAGCGCTGCCGGTAAATTTACGGCAACGAGAACAATTGCAGTATTGGAAAACACCGGGTTCTGCCGTGATTTGATAGGATACTTTTTTACACAGGCAACTGCCGCTTACACAATAATCTGACATACTACTGTTCTCATTTTTAATGATTAAAACAAATTAAATCAATTGCTTATGATGACTTATTAATCCCGTTTCCCTTCAAATAATTCTCGTTTGTTATGTACAGATTCAATCATGAAATTCCGAAATGCAAGCACCCGTGCTGTGTGTTTTAAATCCGGGTGAAACAGTAACCACAGGCCCAGATCATGCTCAGGGTCTGGGTCACAGTACCTTTCCAGTAACGGATCGCTATCACCCATAAAACAGGGCAGGAAAGAAATGCCCAAACCTTCACGTATTGCAGATAGCGTCAGCAGCGTATCATCACTAAAAAAGTCGAAAGATGGTTCCAGGCAATGCTGCCGGGTCCATGATTTGTGGAAAGCACAGCAATTGACGCCTATCCATTTAGGATCCCCACCCATTTGTCTGTGCTGTTTCAGGTATTCACGGCTACCGTATATGGTAGAAGCAACCGTTACCATGCGTTTTCCAATTAAGGTTGGTGTTGGTGAGTTGGTGAGTCTAATGGCTATATCTGCTTCACGCTGTGGCAGGCTAACATCAATATTGCTGACCTTGATGTGCAAATCTACCTGGGGGTTTTGCTTACTAAATTCAGCAAACATCGGCATTAATACTGTCGATGCCATGTTGTTAATGGCTGTCACCCGAAGCGATCCGACCAGTTTTATATCCTTTCCGAGTAGGGCGTCATCGATACCGATGACTTCGCTTTCCATGCGTAAGGCAGCCTGCTTGAGTTTCTCACCTGCTGAGGTGAGTTCGTAGCCCGAAGATTTACGTTCGACCAGACGCGCAGCCAGTTTGCTCTCCAACTGACGCATTCGACGAGATACGGTCGAGTGTTGTACCTCAAGCTGCCTGGCTGCACCGCTTATAGATCCTGTACGTGCAACTGCTAGAAAGAGTCTTATGTCATCCCAGTTCATCACTCTGCCTCATTGTGCATATTTGCACATTATGTTTGTTTTTTTTGCGAATTGTAAGCATAAATTAACAGCGTAGTCTTGTTGTTACTTAAACAACAGCACATCGAGGAAAGAGAAATGACTAAAAATCCACCAAAATTTGATGCAATTAAATACAAGCAGACAACCCTGCAACAATGGAATACAGCCGCTGAAGCATGGAATCGATGGGGACCTCTTTTATCTCGCTGGCTGGGACCTGCAACCGAAACCATGCTCGATATGTGTGACATTAAAACTGGAAGCAGGGTGCTGGATGTTGCAGCGGGAGCGGGTGAACAAACACTCACTGCAGCAAAACGTGTTGGTGATAGTGGACATGTACTGGCCACTGATCTGTCACCAAATATCCTTAAATATGTAACCGAGTCCGCTCAGTTAAGTGGGGTATCACATGTCAGTACGCAGGTTATAGATGGAGAAAACCTGACTGAACTGGATGCAGATCCTTTCGATGCGGTGATTTCCCGTGTCGGTCTTATCTATTTTCCTGATCAACAGAAAGCCTTAAGTGGAATGTATCATCAATTAAAAGCTGAGGGTAAGGTTGCTGCTATGGTTTATTCAACCGCTGATAGAAACCCCTTCTTTTCTATTCCAGTTTCAATTATCCGTCGTCGGGCCAATTTACCCGCCCCATTACCAGGACAGCCAGGACCATTCAGTCTTGGAGCGGAAGGCGTCCTGCATAAAGCCTTTACAGATGCGGGGTTCAGTGATGTCGAAGTGTTGAGCATTGATGCACCAGTACGTTTGTCATCGGCTGCAGAATGTATTCAGTTTGAACAGGAGTCCTTTGGCGCTTTACATCAAATGCTATCGACGCTGAGTGATACTGAACAAGATGATGCATGGAATGAAATCGAACAGTCGCTAACACAGTTTGAAAGCAACGGTCAGTTTGAAGGACCCTGCGAAATGTTAGTCGCAGTAGGCACAAAATAAACCAGAGGAGTAAATAGTAATGACTCACATAGCCATTGTACAAACAGCACCGGTATTTCTGGATAAGGTTAAAACCATTGAATTAGCAGTGAGCAAAGTAGAACAGGCTGCAGCTGAAGGCGCTAATCTGGTGATATTTAGTGAAGCCTTCATACCCGGCTATCCAGCCTGGGTGTGGCGACTTAGACCCGGTGCAGACTGGGGAGTATCTGAACAACTGCACGAGCGATTGCTAAACAATGCAGTAAATATT
>JBNLGQ010000021.1:0-28642 GCA_050306135.1 Gammaproteobacteria bacterium | reverse complement strand
GTACCGGGCATTCGCTACGTGGTTGATACCGGTCTGGCACGTATCTCGCGTTATTCATGGCGCGCCAAGATCCAGCGCTTACCGATTGAGAAAATATCGCAGGCTTCGGCCAACCAGCGCGCAGGTCGTTGTGGTCGAGTCTCGGCAGGGATCTGTATCCGACTCTACGACGAAGAAGACTTTAACGGACGCGAAGAGTTTACCGAACCGGAAATTCTGCGCACCAATCTGGCCTCGGTGATTTTACAGATGGATAACCTGCGTGTGGGCCATATACGCGACTTTGATTTTATTGAAAGGCCGGACTCTCGCCTGATCAGCGATGGCTATAGATTGCTGCATGAGTTACAGGCAGTAAGCGGCAATGATAAGGTAACAGATCAGGGTAAACAGATTGCAAGATTTCCAATAGACCCACGGCTGGCAGCAATGCTGTTACGCGCCAGCGAGTTAGGTTGCTTGAATGAGATACTGATCATTGTTTCTGTACTATCCATACAGGATCCACGTGATCAATCGCAGGAGAATCGTCAGGCTGCTAATCAGAAATTTAAACTCTGGCAGGATGACAAATCAGATTTTAGCGGCTGGATCAATCTATGGCGTGAAATCAATCTGCAGAAAAAAGAGCTGACTCGAAACCAGTTTACCAAATGGTGCAAACAGAATTATCTGTCCTGGCTGCGTGTGAGGGAATGGCAGGACATCCATAAACAGATAAAAGAACAGGCCAAAGAATTAAAGCTCAGTTTTAATTCCAGCGAAGCCGATTACGATGGCATTCATCGAGCGATTCTGACCGGTATCCCCAGTCATATCGCAAGCCTGGATCAGGAAGGCCGCTATCAGACCACACGTGGACGTGAAACTGCCATCTTTCCCTCGTCGGTATTATCGAAGAAGACACCCAAATGGATCATGGCTTTTTCTTTGATAGATACCAGTCGACTGTACGCGCATGTGGTGTCGGCACTCAATCCTCAGTGGGCGATCAGTGACCTGCAGCATTTGCATCAATACGAATACTACGAACCACACTGGCAGCAAAAACAGGGCAGGGTAGGCGCGTTTCGCAATACACGTATCTATGGTCTGTTGATAGAGGGCGGTAAACGCGTTAACTACGGCAGTGTAAACCCAAAAGAGTCGCGTGAGATATTTATCCGCGAAGCGCTTGTTGAAGGCAATTTTCACACCACCGTTAATTTTATACAGGCCAACCGTAAGCTGATTGAGCACTATCGAGCACAGGAAGAACGTGAGCGACGACGTGATCTATTGATAGGTGAGCAGCAAATCTATGACTTCTATCATCAGCGTCTGCCCGAAAGCATAGTAGATGCGGTGAGCTTTGAAGCCTGGGTGAAAAAATGTGATGCCTCGGTGATTAAGGAGCTGACACTATTTGAGCAGGATGTGCTGGCCACCGAACACGATAAGGATATAAAAACCTATCCTGAGTTTCTTTACCTGAAGGATCAAAAGCTAAAGCTAAGCTATGTATTCGATCCTGCAGATGATGCAGACGGGGTTTCGGTAACCATTGCTATGGCCCTGTTAAATCAGTTTAGTGACGAAGATTTTGATTTTCTGGTGCCGGGATTACTGGAAGAAAAGGTGCAGGCCCTGATCAAGGCATTACCCAAACAGACACGTAAAAACTTTATTCCGGTACCTGAGTTTGCTGCTGCCTGTATCGAAGTTCTAGATAATAAGAAGCCATTTTACCAGCAGCTGTCGGACCAATTACAGCGCATGACAGGTGTCAGGGTAGCGCTTGAGCAATGGCGGCCTGAGGCTATAGATAAACACTTCTTGATGCGCTACTGTATTGAAGATAATGGAGCCATAGTTGCCAGTGGCCGATCCCTGTCGGAAATCAGGGCTGAGTATAGTGAGCAGGCAAATCAGAAGTTTGAACAGCAGGTAGCACACGATGAATCGGTAAGTCGCAGTGATATCATGGCCTGGGATTTTGATGAACTGCCCGAGCAGGTAAGCATACGTAAAAAATCAGCCAATATTACGGCGTTTCCGGCATTAGTGGATTATCAGGATTCGGTAGCGATAGAATTATTCGAAACTCGTCAGGATGCGGCTTTTTATCATGCCACAGGTATTGCTCGGCTGATTATGCTGGCGCTAAAGGACAGCGTTAAATACGCGCATAAAAAGCTGCCAAAAATCGAGCAGTCCGCTTTGATGTATCTATCCTTTGCCCCCAGGCAGGAGCTGGTTGACGATATTGTGGTAGCAGCAGTATTTGAATGTTTTTTGAATGATGGGTTGCCAAAAAATAGACAGCAGTTTGAACAGCTGCTGGAAAAAAACAGGTCAAAGTTTATGCTGACCTTAAATGAAAAAGCCGTACTGGTGCATAAGATATTATCTATGTATCGTCAGTCACGCGATGTCTTACAGTCCTCAAAGTTGACTGCAGCGCATGTGGCCGATATACAACTGCAAAGTGAATATTTGGTGTATGCAGGTTTTGTGCGAGAGGTTCCGGTCAATAATCTAAAACGCTACCCCGTTTATTTTCAGGCCATCATGAAACGAATTGAAAAGACCCGGCAGGACTCAACGCTGGCAGATCGTTCATTACCCTTGATCACAGAGCTATGGGATCAGTATGCCGAATTGTCACAACAGGAAAATATTGATAGTGACTTGCTGGAAAAGTTACGCTGGATGATCGAAGAATATCGCATCAGTTGTTTTGCTCAGCCGATGAAAACAATTGTACCGGTTTCTGAAAATAAAATTCGTAAGCTGATTGCTGAACTAAACTGATAAGATCTTTCTGCGGTTAACGCAGTATATACATCAACGATTGCACAGATCTTTCCATACAGATGTAGGTCATTACCTTAAAAGATTTTAACGAAATTGCTGAATATATTCTTATCAAATTTATCAATCATTTTCTCTTTCATTAAACGCAAGGCATCGAAGCTGGAAAGTGCCTTCTTGTATGACCTTTCAGCCGTGAGAGCATCATAAACATCGGCAATAGCACAGATTTTTCCATAGGGGTGAATCTCTTTGTCTTTAAGTCTTCGAGGGTAACCGCTGCCATCTATGGCTTCGTGGTGTTGCATTACAATGACCTTGCATTCATCCGAAAGCGCTTTCGCTTCTTCCAGTATTTTATATCCCTGATAAGGGTGGGTTCTTATATGCTGCATTTCTACATCAGTTAATTTGCCGGGTTTGTTCAATACAGCTGAGTCGATATTTACCTTGCCCAGATCATGTAAGAAGAAACCGGCGGCAAGCTCCTGTAAATTATGTGCATCGGACTTCTGGAATAGTTGTTTGGATAAAAGAATACTGGTGAGGCCAACATTGACAGAATGAGTGTAGGTGTAAAAATCGTGAGAAGTGATTCTCAGTAAGTTTTTTGCAGTGTCCTGCTCTGACAGGACCATGTCAGAAATTGCATATATCGCCTGTTTGCTGGACTGTATGTTTTCAGCCGTAGGGAATTCCAGCAACTGTTCCATCATACTAACGCTGTGCCTGTAGACCACGACTGATTTCTGCTCAGGTGGAAGGTTCTGATCTTCCAGCACATTGCGTAGATCATCCGTCATCAGTTTTTCAGAATCCCATTTTCTGGGTGCCTCTTGCAGTCGGGGGTCTACAGGCTCCTGCGCATTTTTAATGGGCGTTTTATCGGCTGGGGTTTCAGATGGAGAAGGGCCGCTTTTAAGTTTGCTACGCTCAAAATCGACTATGACCTCTTTCAGTTTCTGACTTTTGAGCTTTTGTAATTCTTTTTCAGTGGTGATTAGAAAGCTGTTGGTTACAAAGTCATGTGCAAACCACGAGGTTGGTAGTTCTACATACATACCCACTTTAAGCTGTTCGAGTGATACTTTTTCCTTTTTCATGAAATTCCCCACTCTTCAACAACTAATATCTGATGAGTGTGTCGTCTCCTGTTTATATGCCCAATTACTTTATAGTAGAAATCTGGATGTTTTGTATCTCCGGGGGAGAGAATGGTGTGGCAAAATGTGCAGGTCAGGGTGCAATGGCACGCGGACTTGTGTGGCAGCTATTTCAATATATGGTATTTACAGAGAGTCAAATAAGACAGGTTCAGGGACTAGCATGCTTATTTTTTCAGCATCAACCTTATTTTTCCCAAAAGCGATGATCTTTTGTTAACCAGTGGGGTTAGCACCGCTTTTGACCGATACTGGTCTTCAAAATACTTCAAACGCTCCTTACCGTTGAGGATGAGGATTTTATCTTCCTCAAAATCGGTATTGGTAATGGTGAGCGTTGTGTCATCAAAATACATGGCAAAAATCTAAAATTAGTGAATATATGGAAAATTATATGACGAAATTAATAAGTGGATGTGCTTTCGATCACGTAGATAAGCAGTGTCAATAAGCGAGTTGCCATTTTTGTGATCAGGTACACAGGAATAAAGCGTTCAGACAAGGCTGATGCTAAAACTGCCATCCTTTTTGCTGATAGAAAACCAGGCTTCGGCATATTCTTCTAGCGTCTCGACAGGGCTGGGGTCATCAGCGCAGTTACATCCGGCAATGATGCTGCGGAAGAAAATACCGGCTTTTATCTCTAGCAAATCCTCGTTTTGTTGTTGGGAGATAATCATTACAGTGATACCTTCCTCCAGCGCGATACTGCCAATTTTAACTGCCTGCTGTAACTGTAGTTGTTCCAGGCTTAGAGATTTTATGGCTACCTTAAAAGCAGCATTAAAATGGTCGCTATCCACACTTTGAATAATTTCGCTAAATACAGACATGTGCTCTCATTGAGATTTAACAATTGAGTGTTAACATGACAAAAGTAACCACCATAAGGATTACATATTGCCAATGACCACCATCCTGGAAGCCAGAAATCTAGTTAAAATCTACCCCGGTATCCGTGCCGTAGATGGTATCAGTTTTGCCGTTGAATCGGGTAGTTGCTATGGCCTGCTAGGCCCTAATGGTGCTGGTAAAACCACTACCATGGAAATTATGGAAGGCATTATCCAGCAGGATGATGGAGAAGTTCTATATCAGGGGCGGTCTGCGGATGAGACCTACCGACGTGAGATTGGTATACAGTTTCAGACCACTTCACTGCAGGATTTTCAGACCGTACACGAAGCACTTCTCATGTTTTCTGCACTTTACGATGAATCAGCCGATATCGATGAATTAATCGAACTGTGTCATCTACATGAATTTATTGATCGTGATACCCGCAAGCTCTCCGGCGGACAACGTCAGCGCCTGTTGCTGGCTATTGCGCTGGTAAATAAACCGAATCTGGTGTTTCTGGATGAGCCCACGACCGGACTGGACCCGCAATCACGGCGTAATTTCTGGTCACTAATCGAGGGCATCAAGCAGGCTGGTAAGACTATTTTGCTGACGACCCATTATATGGAAGAAGCCTATCGTCTTTGTGACCGGATTGCGATAGTGGACCATGGCAAGATTATTATCGAAGGCAAACCCGATGAACTGCTAAAACAACATTTTCAGGCCAGTATCATCCGTTTGCCAGAGAGGACAGTCAGCGAGAATACTATTCTGCCGGAGAATATTCATCTGGTAGATAAACAGTACGAGCTGTTTACCGATGATGTAGCGGCATCCATAGCTCAACTTGAACAACTGGGTTTTAGTTTGAGTGATTGCCAGATAAGCGTGCCCACGCTGGAGGATCTGTTCCTGAAACTCACCGGGCATGCCCTGAGAAGTTGAGCCATGAAGATTAAACGTATCACAGCCATACTCAAAGCCAGATTCCGCGAATATTATCGGGATACCTCATCCTGGGCATGGAACCTTTTTATGCCCATTATGATTCTACTGGGTTTTACCTTTATCTTTAGTGGAGAATCACAGGACGTATTTAAGGTGGCGGTATATCCTGCCAATCAAACGAATACTCAGTTAGATCGTTTTATACAAACCAAATACGTCAATATTATCGAGTCCGATGACCTGGAGAAAATGATTACCCGAGTGGAAAGGCATCAGGTCGATATGCTTATTGATAGTAGTGCCGGTCTACGCTACTGGATCAACGAGTATTCTCCTAAAGGCTATCTGGTCGAAAAGTTGTTACGAGAATCACTATTCTCTGAACAGGCTCCAGCTTTACAGCGAGAAGTTGTAAGTGGAAGAAATATTCGCTATGCAGACTGGTTGCTACCGGGTGTGCTGGCGATGAATATGATGTTTTCCTGTCTGTGGGGCGTTGGCTGGGTCATTGTGCGCTATCGTAAAAATGGTGTGTTAAGGCGCTTACAGGCAACAACTCTAACACCTTTTGAATTTCTGACCGCGCAGGTATTCGCACGCCTGATCATTATCACTGCAACAACCATAGTCGTTTATCTGGGGGCAGACCTGATTATTGATTTCACCATGCGTGGTTCATATCTGGCACTATTTCTGGTTTTTTTCAGCGGTGCCGCCTGTTTGACCAGTATGGGACTGATAGTTGCGACACGGTTAAAAACGGAAGAGGTGGCAGATGGCCTGCTCAACCTGATGAGCTGGCCGATGATGATTCTTTCCGGTGTATGGTTTTCCATGGAAGGTACACACCCGGCAGCTCAATATCTGTCACAGCTATTTCCACTGACGCATATAGTTGATGCTGCGCGACAGATTATGATTGATGGGGCAGGAGTGATGGATGTTGCATATGAGATCGGCCTGCTGTGGATTTTGACAGTGCTATTTCTTACCCTGTCAGCACGCTTATTTCGCTGGTCCTGATAACTCTCGATTTTACAGCTCTGTTAACTACGTAATGCCAGTGCCAGCACCAGAAATGAACTGGCCGCAAGCCATGATCCCATGACTCGGATGATGATGCGTTTCCAGTGTACTTTCTTGAAAAAATCAGCGAGCGCCATCGGATACAGTGAAAAGAAATAGATACCGACACCACTACCGAACAGAGCCACAAACTTAGCTTCACCAGTGAGTGTCTCTTGGGTGGAATCAACGCCTAGTAGCAAGCCGCAAATAGCAGCAATAACCGAGCACCAGAGCACTGAGAGATTGGGTGATAGAGCGATGAGTAAGCCCATGATTGCTGAGCTGGATAGCATGATAATCTCAAGCGGAGCACCCGGTGAAAACCAGGCTCCCACCAGGCCTAATAGCGTTGCAGCCATAAACGCCATGATAGCTTGCTGTATTTCCTTCATGCCACGCTGACCCAGGAACAGGCCGATAGCCATCAAAAGTAACAGGTGTGAGGGTACTAGCAGTGGGTGTAAGACACCGTTGTAAAAATTATTGATGCCCTTGATCGGGGTATGCGCGAACGCAGACCCCGGTGCGAGCATCAGCATAAAGCATAAAAATAAACGTAACCTGTGGGTCATACCATTCCGGTCAGAAAGCCAACTCCCAGCATCGCAATAACACCTCCGCCAGTCCTGACCGCTAATTTTCCAAGCGGCCAGCGCACGAGTAAACCGAATGCAATACCCAACAGATGCAGCATACCCGTAGCTATTACAAAGCCCAGACTATAGGTGATAGGGTTTGCTGCGCCGGGTAATTCCGTGCCATGTGCATGACCATGAAAAATGGCGAAAGCGCCAACGATGACTGCAGCAATCCAGATTGGGGGACGAACTGCAAAAGCAACCATAAGTCCGAGCACTATAGAAGATACCGCAATGCCGGTTTCAATCGATGGCACGGGAATACCCATCACACCCAGTGCACCACCAAAGGCCATGACCAGTGGGAAAACTACCGGTAGCACCCAGATTGCGGGCATCCCCAGAAAAGCGCCCCATAGGCCGACCGCCACCATAGCGATAACGTGATCCCAACCTAGTATGGGATGAGTAAAACCACTGGTAAATCCACCAATCACGCCGCCCTGATGAGCTAGAGCAACGTCCGAAAACAGAGTAAAAGCCACGACTATGGCAAAGGTATTGAAAAATTTCATTATTAAGGCTCCTGTTATTATTGAAGTTTTGTACCCCCTTATGCGCGTAATAATAACCGAGTTGGGAGACAGATGTAATGTGCTTTTGAATGTAGCGGTGCTGCAGCGGCGGGATCCTTAAAGGAAGATCCTGAGTCAGAAATTATAAGCCTTTTCCACCATGCTTTTGCTTAACACACCAAAAATATGATGCTCACCCTTGCGCGCACTACGTTCCACAAAGAGCGCTTCATAGGTGCCGGATTGCAATAACTCATAAGCTTCCTGCAGATTGGCCTGTAGGTGAATACTGCCCACCTGCCAGCGTAGTGCGGGAATTTCCAGCAGGTCTACAGGGTCTGGTGCTTCTTCAGATCGAGTTTCAATATACTTCGCCAATTCGACTGCGGGCATAAGAGTGACGGGGATATTGTCTTTATCAATGAGTATGAAGGTGGGTTTGTTCTTAAGCACTTCGAGAGCAAGATTAATCGAGATCACATTATCGACATGGATAAATTTCTGATCCATCACACTGCCAACGCCGACCCGGCGTAAGCTTTGCAAAATAGGGTTGGTATTGTAATCCGCCCCGGAGGCTTTCAGCATTGAAAGAAACAGAGATTCCTTCCTGAACAACTCACTGGCCGTTACACCAGATACCACTACCGCCAGCATACCGGGCAGGATCACAGCGGGGTTATCGGTCAACTCCAGCATTGCTACCAATGCTGCAAGTGGGGCTTGAAGGCTGGCCGACATCATGGCACCCATGCCCAGTAGCGCAAAGAATCCAGCTTCGGTATGCAGGTCAAACGGTAACAGCAAAAATATTTTGGCGGTAGCTGCACCCAGCATAGCCCCGATGAACAGAGTGGGGCCGATCATGCCACCGGGTACCCCTAAGCCAACCACAATAGATGTCGCTAACAGTTTAGTGACGACAAGCAGCAATAACAGGCCAATCGCCAGATGACCATTCAAAGCCAGTTCCACGGTGTCGTATCCAATACCCATGAGTTGCGGAATAAACATGGCACTGATTCCCATAAATACACCTGCCAGCAACAGCCGCCACCAGATGGGAATATCTTTGCTACTGAGTGTGAAGTGTTGCAGTAAATGTACAAAAATCGCCGATACTGTTCCTGCCAAAACCCCCAGGATTATCACCAGAATCAGGTCACTCAATGAACCCATTTCCATTATCGGGACGGTAAATGATGCAGAGCTGCCAAGCACCAGGTTAGAAACCGTGGTAGCGACAACTGCAGCCAGTATGACGGGAATGAAGCTGGCGACAGAGTATTCCATTAGCACCACTTCCAGCGCAAAAATAACACCAGCCAATGGTGTATTGAAGGAGGCAGCGATACCAGCGGCAGTGCCACAGCCGACAAAGGTTCGAATGGTATTATTGGGCAGAGAAAAATACTGCCCCATCAGACTGCCTGCAGCAGCACCCAAAAATACATGAGGCCCTTCACGGCCGACCGATTGACCACTGATCAGGGCAATTGCAGCCCCAACAAACTGCAATACAAACCCGCGTATTGTGAAGTGCCCCTGATGATAGGTCATACGTTCCATCACCCTGGCTACACCCAAAATATGCATCCCTTTACCAGTAAAACGAAACAGCAGGGCAAGCAAAATAGCGCCAGCTATCGGCAGTGAAAAACGAGCCCATTCGGGTAAGGATTCAAAATTATCAGGGCCCTGGCCGGGCAGAATGTATTCCTGACTGCCTTCAACCAGCATACGGAATAGAACGATCACAGAGCCCGCCAGCAAACCGGTTAACAGACCCAATAGAGATAACGGCAGCAGGGCATCAGGACGAGCCAGCTGAATGCGCATGGCATCTAGACGGTCTATACGTTGGTACGCTGAATTACTACCGAGCTTCTTTTTCAAAGATAAGTCCTGCTGCAATCTTTATAAAGTGTACCTGATTACAGCTGAAACTCAGAAAAATTAACGTACTAAAAAACAATCATCACAGATTAGAGCAGAAAGCATTGCCTGGGCAGTACCCTGTCTAATTCAATAAACCAGTTTTAATAATTTTTTGTTTGAAATGAGAATAACCACTGACAGCGATTCTGCTATCATGCGCGCCTGTTTTAGAGGCCATTATGACCGAGATACTGGACGAAACTCACCAACCACAAGCTCACGAAACCGACACGCTAAGTCAGCGTGTCAAATTCGAATGGCTAACCCTTGCGCGTCTGGGAACCCCCATTCTAATCGCACAGTTAGCGCAAATGGCCAATGGCGTGATCGATACTCTGATGGCCGGGCGTGCCAGTGCCGATGACCTGACTGGAGTCGCCATCGGGTACAGTCTGTGGGTACCCATCTTTTTATTTGTAGTTGGAGTGTTAAATGCCCAACAACCCCTGATCTCCGGATTCAATGGTGCCAGACAGTATGAGCGTGTCACGCCGGTAGCCTGGCATGGCATTTATCTGGCTTTGATCGCCTCGTTTATCGCCATGCTTGGATTAAATCAGGTATCTCCTCTATTGCAGTGGTTATCAATGGAGGCAAATCCTGCAGCTATTACCAGCGGTTATCTGTTCGCTTTTTCCATGGGGATCCCCGCTATCCTGCTGATCATATCGCTAAGGGGGCTTACCGATGGTCTGGGACATACAGGCATTATTATGGCGTTTACGCTGATCTCAATCGCGATCAATACACCGCTTAATTACATACTGATCTTTGGCAAACTGGGCATGCCAGCAATGGGTGGTGTTGGCTGTGGCTGGGCAACTGCCATCTCTAACTGGGTCGCTTTGCTGGCATTATGGATCTATATACATAGAGCAGCTGCTTTTAGGCATTATCATCTGTGGTCCAGCCGCATGGCTCCACAACTGCAACAGTTTAAAGAACTGCTCAGACTGGGCATTCCTATCGGATTTACCATCTTTGTAGAAGCCACCATGTTTTCAGTGATTGCAGTCATGCTGGCACCACTAGGCTCGATTGTAGTTGCAGGGCATCAAATAGCGTTGAATGTAGTCAGTGTCATGTTCATGGTGCCATTAAGCCTTGGTATGGCATTAACCTTAAGGATCAGTTTTCTGGTCGGTGCAGATCAGTGTGACAGTGCCCTGCTGGTAGCACGGAGTACCATTTTTCTGGCTTTGGGAATCGCGCTCAGTTTCGCTATATTTTTACTACTTACCAGAGCTACGCTGGCAGGCTTATACACAAACGATGTAGAGGTACTGGAAAAAGCGACCTACCTGTTAATGTTTGGAGCAATCTTTCAGCTGGCCGATGTCATGCAGGTCAGTGCAATAAATGCCCTGCGTGGTTTTAAAGATACCCGTATTCCAATGTACATCATGCTGTTTTCATTCTGGGTGATTGGAATACCGCTTGGCTATAGCCTGACCTTTAAAAACTGGATAACAGAACCGATGGGGGCCGCAGGATTCTGGGTAGGGTTAATTGCCGGGCTTGTGCATGCTGCCCTGTGGTTGATATTCCGACTGATCTGGATCAGTCGCAAAGTAAACGACTAAGTTTGAGCGCGGGCATTATGGCTGGCTCTAAAACGGGTCAAAGCAATACCTGAAAGAATAATTGCCAGTGCCAGTACACTGCTCAAGCTTAAAGGTTCGGAAAGAATCCAGACCCCTGCCAGAAAAGCCACCACCGGAATCATATAATTGATAGTCGATAGAAAGGTCGGGCCAGCGCGTTCAATCACAGCAAAAAGAATGATAGTCGCAATGCCGGTAGGGCCGATGCCTAGCCAGATCACCGCCCACAGAGATTCAGAGCTGATCTCGCTGAACACAAAATGTTGCTGAGCCAACCACAGAGGCAATAAACACAGGCTAGCCGCAAACAGCACACCCGATCCCGCCACCATAGGGTTAAAAGGCGGCAGGCGCCTAACCAGGACTGAGTTCAGAGCATAGCTGCAAGCCGCAATAAAAATGGCAATGGCACTCAACATCTCAAGAGGCTCACCTGTGAAAACAGGTCCGAGTAATAATGTCACCCCGGTTATACCCAATATAAAACCAAACAGTTTAAAGCGGTTAAAAGACTCGTTCGGAATAAGGTAATGCGCCAGAATCATCGTCACCAACGGCATGATTGCCATAATCATACCCGCCAGACCCGAATCCAGAGTTTGTTGACCCCAGGCGATGAGAAAGAAAGGAAACAGGTTACCGACGAACCCAAACAGACAGAATATCAGCCAGCTTTTCACATCAAAGGGTAAACGTTTATTTCGTGCATACAGGTAAATGGTAAGGATAAGCGCACCGATCACCACGCGGAAAAAAACCAGAGACATAGGATCTACAGTTCTGACCGCGATAGCGGTGAACATAAATGAAGTGCCCCAGAGCATGACGAGGCTCATTAGTAGGATCCAGTTGATTAGGGTGGTGTTTGATTTCATGGTGTAGCATTTTATTGTAAAACTGGTTTGGGGATAGGATTAAATTGTCTTTCTAGGATAGGGTTTCACACGCCTTGGCTTTCCGAGCTTTGTAGTAACTTTCTAATAGGCGTGCGAGTAACTTTCTTTTGCGCGAAAAGAAAGTCACCAAAGAAAGCGCGCCCCACAATCCCTTCACCGTCAAAATAGTGCACATATCGCTGTCGGCAGTGACGCGTTCCCGACGCGACCCTGCCTAAAACGCCATCCCTGGCGTTTTCCCCCGATCTGAACACTATTTTGCCGCGGGCTTGAAAGGGTATTTTTTATTTAAGCACTTTGAGCAAAGCTCAAAGTGCTAATTTATCTTTGAATGCCCTTATTGAGTGCCGAAAATCAAGCCATTTTGTAGGGTCAGCGGGCATGGATGTCTGCTGAGGACCGTTGAGCAGGATGCGAATCGGTCCGTGCCCTGCAAAATGGCTTGATTTTCGGGTAGCCGCAGGCCACTCAATTGGGATGTCCTTTTTTTCGCCTCTTTTTTTGGACAAGCAAAAAAAGGGGCTCGCACGCCTACTCGTCTATAGCTACGGAGCAAGGACAGAAAGGCGTGTGAAACAACATTCGGTCAGATCCTGGATAAAGGATTAGATCCTCTCCAAAATAACAGCTATCCCCTGACCCCCACCAATACACATAGTCACCAGCGCATAACGGCCATTCACCCGTTGCAATTCATAAATCGCCTTGGTCGCAATAAAGGCGCCAGAGCAACCCACCGGATGACCTAGCGCAATTGCACCGCCATTCGGATTAGTCTTTTCCATATCCAGCCCCAGACCTTTGGCTACAGCAATCGCCTGTGATGCAAAGGCCTCGTTCGATTCAATTACATCCATCTGATCCAGCGACAGGCCAGCCTTTTCCAGAGCTTTCTTAGAAGCAGGGATAGGGCCTTCACCCATAATCTCATTCGGTACACCAGCAACGGCATAGGATACGATTCTTGCCAGTGGTTTCTGTCCAGCCTTTTCAGCAGCTTCGGCAGAAGCCAGTACCATAAACGCAGCACCGTCATTCAATCCGGAAGCATTACCCGCAGTCACCGTGCCATCCTTCTTGAACGCCGGGCGCATACCCGCTAGCGACTCTGCGGTGGTACCAGGACGCACATGCTCATCCGTATCAACCACAATGTCACCCTTACGTGATTTGATAGTGATCGGAACAATCTGCTCTTTAAAACGACCTTCTTCCAGCGCAATGGCAGCACGGCGATGCGATTCAGCTGCAAAGGCATCTTGCTCTTCACGTGAGATATTCCATTTCTCCGCCAGGTTTTCAGCAGTAATCCCCATATGCCCAACCCCAAAAGGATCGTTCAATGCAGCCACCATCATATCGATCATCTGGCTATCACCCAGACGGGCACCAGTACGCATCTGGGTCGACAGGTAACCCGCGCGAGACATCACCTCAACGCCACCACCGATACCGTATTCATAATCACCCAGCATAATATTCTGAGCCGTGGTAACAATAGCCTGAAGCCCTGAGCTGCATAGACGATTAACCGCCATGGCCACAGACTCAAGCGGCAAACCCGCATTAATAGACGCAACACGAGCCACATAGGCATAACGAGAATCGGTAGGAATACAGTTACCAACCGTTACATAATTGATTTTCGCAGCATCAACCTGAGAGCGAGCGATAGACTCACGCATCACATTAGCGGCTAGCTCACAGGGTTCCAGAGAGCTTAAGCCCCCGCCAAAGCTACCAATGGGGGAACGAACAGCACTTAGTATTACTACATCCTGGGTCATTAAATTTTCCTCTACTCATTGTTTCGTATCTATCAGTCCAGAATTGACTGAGTTAGCCGGTCAATATAATGCACACCATCCAATCAGGGAAACAATGCATAAGCAATTTGCATTTGATTTATCAATGGTTACTGTGTTGAATAGTGATAATGTTCCCTGAAAGATCATTGAGAGGTAGCCACATGCAGCAATCACTCAGCAGAATACTTCTAATCCTTTGCCTGTTCGGGCTGATGCTACCTGCTTACGCAGACAAATCTGAATTAGATAATCTATTCGAAAAGCTAAAAAGCTCACCCGATGAAACCACAGCGCGCGAAAACGCAAACAAGATATGGGAAGCCTGGTTCAAATCTGGTGATAGTAAAGTCGACGAACTTATGCAGCAAGCCATAAAAAAACGAGGAAGTTACGATTACGATGGTGCTATAGAGATACTCAACCAGATCATTGCGCAAAAGCCAGACTACTCAGAAGGCTGGAATCAAAGAGCCACTATCTACTTTTTTAAACAGGAGTATGAGAAATCCCTGGAAGATGTTGCCAAAACCCTGGAGCTTGAACCTCGACACTTTGGCGCACTGGCGGGCAGGGGGATCATCCGTTTAAGGCAAAACAAACCCGCACTCGCGGTACAGAATATTTTAAAGGCTATGGAAATACATCCCTTTCTGCCTGAGCGATCTATTATCCCTGATTTGACTCAGCCGTTGTGATTATTATCAGGGGGGTAAAAGAATTAACCACGAAGGGCACGAAGAACGCGAAGGAAAAAATGGGGTTATGAGGGGGCATAAAATGATACTTTGGGACTGGAGTAGCTTGTTTGCTTTTAAGGTTTAACAGGGATTTACGACCACGGATTAAGGCAGGACGCCTGTAATTAGAGCAACGCAGGTAATAAGTCAGTCGTTAAAAGTCATTTAAGGCAGGTAATTGGTATGTACACAGGTTCAAGGTAACAATGGATACAAGTTCTGTTTTACTTAAAGTGGCAAAGCAAGGCTTATTAGCATCATCAACCGATGAAATCGTAAAGCTTGCCTGTGCTTATTGGCATGAAGGATTTCTACCTGATATTGGTATCGCGATGCTTTTGCCTCTAGAGCAACAAAAGCGAATCGGATATATAACCGAGTTCTTTTCAACTTTTAATATTGTTGAAAAAGAACGAGCAACAAAATTAGTGGGATTAGCCCTTAAACTGAAGAAAAAGATAGCTCCAGACAGGAATGATTCGAATGCGGATGAAATAGCGGCAGAGTGGGGTTTGGATGAAAATTTGAATGATTTTCATAAAGACATCCTTTTTTATCAGACAAGGCATTACGAACATAAAAAAAGGGCGTAGAAGAATAGAGCAATTGTCAGGCAACGAATTGACCATGGATTTATGGTATTTGATGAATAAAAGAAATAACCACGAAGGCAATAGTAGCCTTGTAGTTACAGGCGTTTAGACATAAAAAGAGACTAAACCACAGATTAAGGCAGTACGGGAGTGGTTACTTTACGTGCAACAATTTGACAATGGATTGACCTGGGGGCGATTCAACCAATGCCAGATATTTTCCGTCAGGTGAAGCTGCTAAGTCAGAAACTCTGATTTTGGTAATGTATTCATGTGATAGCTTCATTTTTCTGAGATCAAGTTTATACACACCTGAGCTTTCGCTGCCTAACCATAAATCGTTATTACCGCCTTGCGAACATACTTCCATATTATCTTCAATATGCCACTTTTTAGTAATCTCGAATTCATCGCTAAGCAATAATATGTCGCCATTTAATAAACCGACCAAAAGGCCTTGCTGAGGAACGTTACACCAACTTGTGATTCCAGAAGGAGGGTAGAAGCTATTAATAACTTCATTCGTCTTTATATTGAATAATCCGAGTTTGCGTGCAAGATAGTTATGATAAATTTCAGTGAGTTCTGCATCGTAGCTGGCGTAAAAATTATCATCACTTCGAAAACTAATTTTGTTGACGGCATTGATGCGGTTTTGTATTTCCAGATTCGTTCTGTTTTCCAGATCGTAAGTATCCGTTCCCCAAAAGTGACCTGAAGTAACCAGGTATTTGTTATCCTTTGAAAAGGCGAATCCAGTAGGTGAGCGATACCACCGGGTATCCATGATTTTTTCTGCAGTTTCCTGTAACCAGATGGCATCACCTGAAAAGAAATATTTAAAACCGGGTGAAAAACCACTGTTATAACCAGCAGCCATAGAGTCCAATTGTTTATCTAATTTCCAGTCAGAAGTCCTCCAGATCTGTAGATAATTCCGGGTTGAAATAAAGTATTCTTTTCCGGTTTCAGATAATTGACCACTTGTAATCCCCGTGTCAGTAACTTCAATGCGTTTAATGGCTTTGCCATTTTCTACATTTACGGTAAAAACATTGTTTATGTCTTTAATGAGCAGCGAACTGGAGTCAGGGAAGAGCTCTACGTGCTGATCTGAATACTCCTGATGTGAGTAGACCAGCTTATATTGTGCCTCCGTCGTCTGAACTGGACTGATTTTGAAAGATAAACTATCAGTGAATAAAGAGCAGCCAGTAACAAGCGCTATTAAGCAAAATCCAAGTGATGTTATATAAGCAACATGGCGTAATTGACTGTATTTGTTATGCAGCATAGCTGTTTCCATGAGTTATTGTTAGCGTTTTACTCTTATATAGCCATAAAAACGGCTCAAAAAGTAAGATAGAAGAGCTTTTTGTGAAGGACTAATTCTGCTTGCTACTGAGGTATGTAATTTTCCCCAGCTAAATGCATCAAGCAATATTCTATCTTCGGTTTCTGTAGAAATATCCTTATCAAATAAAGCTTTATTTTCTTTAGCTCGTATTTTACCCTTTATGGTCTTAATGACAGACTGGTTGATGACTACTGGTGCAGCTAGTGTTTTCGTCTTTTCATTATATAGACTTATTTTAATGTCCGAATTCATTACTACCCAATGGTCAGGTAAACCAACTCCCCAGCTCTTCGATGCAAAATCTTGGAAAACATTAGCATTCACCAAAAAGTTAACACTATAACCGTTTCGGTAATCATTCTGAGCCTGTAATAGGGTATCCAGGTTTTTATGAAATACTAAATTAGTATTGTCTTGGACCTGAGTAAAGCCAGCACTTATATACCAATCTCTTAATTTCCCAGGTAAGGTAATTCCATCAAGTTGCTCACTTGGATGATCATACTTTGGGTTGATACTTGAAAGAAGTAACCAGTCCGATTGATTCATAGAGACTGGCTTATATTGTCTGGCTTTTGTTGACGATTGAAGTTTTAGATTTTTAAGCTGTGATTGGCCATTTGTATATAAGTCAGTAACGAGTTGAACGTATATATCGGGCCTGATTTTAGTCAATGTGAAAAAAAATGAGGCTGGGCCACAAAGGCTAGCACTTCCCTGGAATAAAATTGGGTTTGTATTGTTAAAGTTGCTATTTAGATTAATAGTGTTAACTGTGTCTTTTAATTCTGTGATAATTTTCGATTTGACTAAATTCGGATAGTGACTAGAACTACTAATAGAGTTGTTTTGAAAAGCGCTTATTAACTGTAAAGCTTTTGTTTTCGCAGTTTGGAAGCTGACAGGAGCAGTACTGGATAAAGGTGCGACAGTTGACATAATACATCCTTGTAAATTGGTAGTTAGTAATAGGGTGAAAGCCTAACATACTGGATTGGTAATAGCATTTGCCTTTTTTCACAAAATTTTAACGTTCAATTTGCGCGTACGAATGTATAAAAGATTGCTTATATATTGTGTTTTTTCAATAAAAATAAGACTGGTAAGGTAAAACAGAAAGTCTGAAAAGACCCTTGTGGGTACTACAGGCCCCAATTTGGGTCTTGTAGCTAAAGCATGAATTCAATATCTATTGCCAATGTCGTGTTTACTTAAGATAAAACAATCCTGGAATAATGATTGAACAAGACCTGGCCATAAAGATTGCACGAGAGCGAGCCGCTATAAATGGCTGGGCTTTCGCCGAGCCTTTGGAAGTCGTCATACGCCGGGGTTGGTTTGGTGGCATCAATCGTTATGAGATTGAAACCAATGCTGGGAAACGAGGAACCAAAGCTCGCTTTGTGATAGATGCGAAGACTGGAAAAATCACTTCTGAGGGGTATGTTTCCCGTTAATCCATGCTATCAAAGCGTTAAATATCTGGTTGAGTGGGGATTATTCAGATCGATATACATGTGGTGATTGCTATAGGGCTGTGTTTCTTACACAATCTGGTCAGGGCAAAAGATAAACAAGGGCCTATAGTTGATTGAATCAATAATCGTGATTCAGATCACCAAGGGGCTAAGGCCAGGGCAGTTTTAACAGGACAAAAGGAATACTGGAGAATTTCTTAAATGTTTTACCGTAATTATCTATATTGGGTGGCTGCCTTTATGGTGATCTCACTCACCGCGTGTACATCCAATGACCAGGCACAGATAACCGATGCGGCAATGGTACCATTCAACGACTTGAATCTGGTTAACGCCGAAATACCTCCAGTTCTTATCAGTGCATTGAAACACCCTTATGGATTTAGCCCTGAATCAGGCTGTGAAGCCCTGAGCGGAGAAATTAACGAGCTAAACTCGGTGCTAGGGGCAGATCTCGATACGCCAGATAACGATAACCATCCCAGTCTCATCGAAAGAGGTGTCGATAGAGTAAAAAGTTCAGCGGTAGGATCTATACGCGACACCACAGAGAATGTCATTCCTTTTCGAGACTGGGTTAGAAAACTATCAGGCGCAGAACGCTACTCAAAAAAAGTTGCTGCAGCCATAGCCGCCGGAAGCATCAGGCGCGCATTTTTGAAAGGGGTACTGGTGTCGAAAGACTGTAGTTGAAGCATTTTACCGGAACTTTGGTGAAGAAGGCTCAGTGGTGATTTTTTAAGAGGCTGTAATCTTACCTTGTTGCGAATCATTGCTAGTTCTGGAGTGTTTCTATAACCCTAAGTTTGCAATGAAAGGCTCTTTCTTACACAATCCAGTCAGGACAGAAAAACAACCAAGGGCCTGTAGTTGATTGACACTTCACTTATAGAATCCGAAGCCTAAAAACAGAATGACTTGGGGTAAAGTGGTTAGATACAAAATAAATATTAATGTTTAACTTACCCTAATTAATCTCGATGACAGTGGGGTTATCGCAAAAAAATAATGATCGCCGTGCTGCAACCCTCTTTTTGTTCTGAATATTAAAGATAAAATGCATTCAACAGGAATTTACAATGACAAGTACCCAACAACGTGCCGCTCTGCAACGCCAGATTTGGGCCATTGCCAATGATGTACGCGGCTCAGTAGACGGCTGGGATTTTAAACAATACGTACTCGGTACCCTGTTTTACCGCTTTATCAGCGAAAACTTCGCGCTCTACATTGAAGCGGATGACGACAGCATCAACTACGCCGAACTGCCCGATAGCGTCATCACGCCCGACATCAAAGACGACGCCATCAAAACCAAGGGTTACTTCATCTCCCCCAGCCAGTTGTTTGCCAACGTCGCTAATAATGCCAACAGCAACGAAAGCCTGAACACGGATTTGGCCACCATCTTTGCCGCTATCGAGGCCTCGGCCAGCGGCTACTCCTCTGAGGGCGACATTAAAGGCCTGTTTGCCGATTTCGATACTACCAGCAACCGCCTCGGCAATACCGTTAAAGACAAAAATCTGCGTTTAGCAGCGGTGTTGAAAGGCGTGGCAGGCCTGGATTTTGGCCAAGAATTTTATGAAAAAAGTGATGCCGCCAAGATCGACCTGTTCGGCGATGCCTACGAGTACTTAATTTCCAACTACGCAGCCAATGCCGGTAAATCCGGTGGTGAGTTTTTTACTCCGCAGCATGTCTCCAAACTGATCGCCCAGTTGGCCATGCACAAACAAACCAGCGTCAATAAAATTTACGACCCGGCTTGCGGTTCCGGTTCGCTGCTGTTGCAAGCCAAAAAACACTTCGACGCCCACATTATTGAAGAGGGCTTCTTCGGCCAGGAAATCAACCACACCACCTACAACCTGGCGCGTATGAACATGTTTTTACACAACATCAACTACAACAAGTTCAATATGCAGCTGGGCAATACCCTGACCGACCCACACTTTCTGGATGATAAACCCTTTGATGCCATCGTCTCCAATCCGCCCTATTCGGTAAAGTGGGTAGGCGCAGACGACCCCACCCTGATTAACGACGACCGCTTTGCCCCCGCCGGTGTGCTTGCACCCAAATCCAAGGCCGACTTTGCCTTTGTGCTGCATGCGCTGAGTTACCTCTCCAGCAAAGGCCGTGCTGCCATTGTCTGCTTCCCCGGCATTTTTTATCGTGGCGGTGCGGAGCAAAAAATCAGAAAGTATCTGGTGGATAACAACTATGTGGAAACGGTCATTTCACTGGCGCCCAACCTGTTTTTTGGCACCACCATCGCCGTAAATATTCTAGTGCTGTCCAAACACAAAACCGACACCAACACCCAGTTTATTGATGCCAGCGGTCTGTTTAAGAAAGGAACCAACAATAATTTACTATTGGATGAGCATATCAAACAAATCATGGATGTGTTTGATAGCAAATCTAATGTGGATCACTTCGCTAGATTAGTGCCATATGAAGAAATTTCCGACGACTATAACCTGTCGGTAAGCAGCTATGTGGAAGCCAAAGACAACCGCGAAGTGGTGGATATTACGGAATTGAATGCTGAGCTTAAAATCACCGTTGCCAAGATTGACCAGCTGCGCAAGGACATTGATGCGATTGTGGCGGAGATTGAAGGAGTAGACCATGAGTGAAATCATTCTCTACACCACAGATGATGGTACTACCACAATCGACCTGCAACTTGAGGATGGCACAGTCTGGCTCTCTCAACTTGAACTGGCCGAACTGTTTCAAACCAGCAAACAGAACATCAGCAAGCACATAAAAGCGATTTACAGCGATCAAGAATTGAGCGAGGTGGCAACTGTCAACCAAAAGTTGACAGTTCAAAACGAGGGATGGCGCGAGGTTTCGCGCAACATCACATTGTATAACCTGGATGTGATACTGGCCGTGGGCTATCGCGTACGCTCGCCACGTGGTGTGCAATTCCGGCGCTACGCCTCGACGGTGCTGAAGGAATATCTGGAAAAAGGCTTCGCCCTCAACGACGAACGGCTGAAAAATCTGGGCGGCGGCAATTACTGGAAAGAATTACTCGACCGCATACGCGATATTCGCTCCAGCGAAAAAGTTATGTATCGCCAAGTGCTCGACTTGTATGCCACAGCCACAGATTACGACCCCAAAGCCGAAGCTAGCGCCACCTTCTTCAAAATGGTGCAAAACAAACTCCATTACGCCGCCCACGGCCATACCGCCAGCGAAGTGATTTACCTGCGTGTAGACAGCGACAAACCTTTTGCCGGTTTAACCAGTTTTAAAGGCAGGCAGCCAACGCAGGCCGAAGCCATGATCGCCAAAAACTACCTCGAAGAAAAAGAACTTAAATTGCTGAATAATTTAGTCTCCGGTTACTTTGACCTGGCCGAGCTAAACGCCATCGAGCAACGTGAAATGCGTATGGCCGATTATGTGCGCGAGCTGGATACCATTCTCTCCTCAACCAATAGAAAAGTGCTCGACCACGCGGGAAAAATATCCAGTGATGAGGCCAAAAAGAAGGCCAGACAGGAATATCAAAAATACAAAGCCAAAACGCTTGATGCCGTGGAAAAAGACTATCTGGAATCTATTGCTTTGTTGGAAAAAAAAGCCAAACAAGAGAGCCGTAAACAATGAGCAAGTTAAGCTTTATGGAAAAGCTGCTGGATGGGGTTGAGGTGGAGTGGAGGTCTCTTGATGACATCATCGTCTCGCTAAAAACTGGCCTTAATCCGCGCCAGAATTTTCAGTTGAATACAACTGATGCGGATGGCTACTACGTTACAGTACGAGAAATCCAGAATGGTGAGATTGTATTTCTCGAAAAAACAGATAGGGTGAACGTACAAGCTCTAAAACTTATAAATAACCGTTCAAATTTGGAAGTTGGAGATATCCTGTTTTCGGGTACTGGAACGGTTGGAAGAACTGCTGTCATTGAAAAAGAACCGGATTCCTGGAATATAAAAGAAGGCGTGTATGTAATTAAGCCGAAACATGAAGTTATTAGTTCAAGATATCTTTCTCACCTTCTTAACTCTCAGGAAATAGTAAAGGAATACAGTAAAAAAATTGTCGGCTCGCCAGTGATAAGTTTACCTATGGGCGAGCTTAGAAAGCTCCAAATCCCCATCCCTTGTCCAAACAACCCCAAAAAGTCGCTGGAAATCCAGGCCGAAATCGTCCGCATTCTGGACACTTTCACCGAGCTGACCGCCGAGCTGACCGCCGAGCTTAGCCTACGAAAAAAACAATACAACCACTACCGCGACCAGTTGTTGAGTTTTGAAGAAGAGGAGGTGGAGTGGAAGACGTTGGGGGACGTTACAAAGAAATGGTATTCCGGTGGAACTCCCAGAGCTGGAAATCCTGATTATTACGAAGGTGGTAATATTCCATGGCTAAGAACTCAAGAGGTTAAGTTTTCTGATATCGAGAGTACTGAGGTGAAGGTAACTCAATCTGCATTGGATAACTCCTCTGCCAAATGGATTCCCGAAAATTGCGTAATCATTGCCATATCTGGTGCAACAGCAGGTAGATCTGCAATTAATAAGATTCCTCTGACAACCAATCAGCATTGCGGCTGCTTGCAAATAGATAGTAGCAAGGCGCTGTATCGCTATGTTTTTCATTGGGTTAGTTACAACTATGAAAACATCAAAGCTCTAGGTCAGGGGGCTAGAGGTGATCTTAATTCAAGCATCATAAAGAACTTCAAAATTCCTATACCATTCGCAGACGACCCTGAAAAATCGCTTGCCGAACAAGCCCGCATCGTAGCCATCCTAGACAAATTCGATGCCCTAACCAACTCCATCACCGAAGGCTTACCCCGCGAAATCGAGTTGCGCCACAAGCAATACGAATACTACCGCGATCAGCTATTGCGTTTTCCCAGGCCAGAGACCGAAGTAATGGTGGGGGTGTAATATGAGTCAATCACTAACGGACATAGCCCAACTACTGAGCACACCTAGAGTTATCAAGAAAACGGTAACTAAAGAAACAAAAAGAATCGACGCTAAAGAAGTTGAAGAAACCAAACCAGTTCCAAAGGTGCAGCTAATCTATGCTTTCAATGGCTCAGGCAAAACACGCCTTTCGAGAGAGTTCAAAGAGTTAATTTCTCCAAAGTCTGACAGCGATGATGCAGAACAGCCGCGCACTAAATTTGTATATTACAATGCATTTACAGAAGATCTTTTCTATTGGGATAACGATTTAGAGGGTGATGTTGAACGAAAATTGATGATTAGGCCCAATGATTACACCAAATGGATTCTTGAAGAGCAGGGACAAGACCAAAGCGTCATTAGTATTTTTCAGCGCTATGCTAACGATAAGCTAACGCCCCATTTTAACCCTGAATACACTGTTAAAGATGAGAATGGTAAGGATGTTAAAGTAAAGGCTTTTTCTGAAGTAACTTTCTCGCTTGAAAGTGGTGATGAAAGTTCAGGTAATATAAAAATTTCCAAAGGCGAAGAGAGTATATTTATTTGGAGCATATTTTATTCGTTGCTGGATCAAGTTATCAGTGTTCTCAACGTTGTCGACCCGGATGAACGAGAAATAAATCGGTTTGATCAGTTGGAGTATGTGTTTATTGATGACCCTGTCAGTTCACTCGATGAAAACCATCTGATTGAGTTGGCAGTCAATTTGGCTGAGTTAATAAAGTCCAGCCAGTCAGATTTAAAATTTGTTGTTACTACTCACAACCCGCTGTTTTATAACGTGCTCTACAATGAGCTTAATAGCAAAACCTGCTATCAGCTAGAGCATCTTGAAGATGGCACGTTTGCCCTCACTGAAAAGCAGGGGGACTCCAACAAGAGCTTTTCTTATCACCTTTATTTAAAGCATACCCTTGAACAGGCGATTGCTGAGAATCAGGTTCAAAGATACCACTTTACGCTGTTGCGTAATTTGTATGAAAAAACTGCCAACTTTTTGGGCTACCCGAAATGGTCAGAACTTTTGCCTGATGACAAGCAGGCTTATTTAAATCGCATCATTCAATTTACCAGTCATTCAACATTGTCAAATGAAGTCGTCGCAGAACCCAGTGGGCCAGAAAAGAATACGGTAGCATTCCTACTGAACCACTTGGTAAGCAATTACGGCTTTTGGAAGCAGGAAGAACAACATGGTTGACTACACCAACCCAATTGACGGTTCTAACCGTTGTGCTATGGAGAGTGTCTTATGCCGAATCTGAGCCTGCAAGATCAAAGCACAGAGTTTCTGCTCTGCACCGCCCCCAATGGCGCGGTGAAAGTCGAGGTGCTGCTTAGTGGCGAAACCCTGTGGCTTACCCAGAAGCGCATGGCTGAGCTGTTTGGTGTTGGGGTGCCTGCTATTTCCAAACACCTAAAGAACATATTTGAAAGCAATGAGTTACAGCAGGATTCAGTTATTTCCATTTTGGAAACAACTGCCGAAGACGGTAAGAAGTACCAGACACAATACTACAACCTGCAGGGCTCACAGGATGACTGAATACAAAACCATCGCCGAATCCAAGAACTTTATCGTTCTTGATAAATACACCAAGGAATGGAAGGTAGCTGAAAGCTACCAGAGCGAAGGCGATCTAGAGCAGGAGCTGATTCAGGATTTGGTCAACCAGGGCTATGAATACCTGCCCGATCTGAATAACCCCGAGGCCATGCTGGCGAACGTGCGGGTGCAATTGCAAGCCCTCAATAAAGCCGAGTTTTTAGAAGGCGAGTGGCAGCGCTTTGTTGAGACTTATCTGGATAAGCCCAGCGATACCATCGTCGATAAAACCCGTAAGATTCACGATGATTATATCCACGACTTTGTGTTTGATGATGGCCGCATTAAAAACATCTACCTGTTGGATAAAAAGAACATTGCCCGTAACAAGGTACAGGTGATTAAACAGTTCGAACAAACTGGTAGTCATGCCAACCGCTACGATGAGACCATTTTGGTGAATGGCTTGCCGTTGGTACAGATTGAGCTGAAAAAACGCGGTGTGGCGATTCGCGAAGCCTTTAACCAGGTGCACCGCTACAGCAAAGAGAGCTTTAACAGTGAGCATTCACTATACAAATATTTGCAGCTGTTTGTGATCTCTAACGGCACCGATAGCCGTTACTTTGCCAACACCACCCAGCGCAATAAGAACAGCTTTGACTTCACCATGAATTGGGCGCAGGCCGATAATAGTCTGATTAAAGATTTAAAAGACTTTACCGCTACCTTTTTTCAGAAGAATACCTTGCTGAATGTGCTGTTGCACTATTCGGTTTTTGATGTCAGTGATACTTTGTTGGTAATGCGTCCGTATCAGATAGCGGCCACCGAGCGTATTTTATGGAAGGTAAAAAGCTCGTTTGAGGCAAAAAAATGGAGCAAGCCGGAGAGCGGTGGTTATATCTGGCATACCACTGGCTCGGGTAAAACACTTACCAGCTTTAAGGCGGCGCGGTTGGCCACCGAGCTTGAGTTTATCGACAAAGTATTTTTTGTGGTCGACCGAAAAGATCTCGACTACCAGACCATGAAGGAGTATCAGCGGTTTTCACCCGATAGCGTGAATGGTTCAGACAGCACCGCAGGTTTAAAGCGTAATCTAGATAAGGACGATAACAAGATCATCGTTACCACCATCCAGAAGTTGAATATTCTGATGAAAAGTGAAAAGGACTTGCCAATATATAATGAGCAGGTGATGTTTATCTTTGACGAGTGCCACCGCAGCCAGTTTGGTGAAGCTCAGAAGAACCTGAACAAGAAATTCAAGCGCTTTTATCAGTTCGGCTTTACCGGCACGCCCATCTTCCCAAAAAATGCCCTGGGTGCCGAAACCACCGCCAGTGTGTTTGGCCGTGAACTTCACTCTTATGTGATTACCGATGCGATCCGCGACGAAAAGGTGCTCAAGTTCAAGGTGGACTACAACGATGTGCGCCCACAGTTTAAGGCTATCGAAACCGAGCAGGATGATAATAAGATTACCGCAGCGGAGAACAAAGAGGCTCTGCTGCACCCTGAACGTATTCGCGAAATATCTCAATATATTCTGAATAACTTCCGTCAGAAGACGCATCGCATGCAAGCGAATGCAAAAGGTTTTAATGCGATGTTTGCAGTGAGCAGAGTGGATGCCGCCAAGCTGTATTATGAGTCGCTGAACCGTCTGCAAAAAGACAGTGATAAACCCCTGAAAATCGCCACCATCTTCTCCTTTGCCGCTAATGAAGAGCAGGACGCAGTGGGGGATATTCCGGATGAAAGCTTTGACGTCTCAGCGATGAACTCAAGCGCCAAAGAGTTTTTAAACGCTGCGATAGGTGATTACAACGCTTTCTTTAAAACCAACTTCAGCGTAGATAGCAATGGCTTCCAGAACTACTACCGCGATTTGGCCAAACGGGTAAAAAACAAAGAGATCGACCTGTTGATCGTGGTCGGCATGTTCCTCACCGGTTTCGACGCGCCAACACTGAATACTCTGTTTGTGGATAAAAACCTGCGTTACCACGGTTTGATGCAGGCATATTCGCGCACCAACCGCATTTACGACGCCACCAAAACATTTGGCAATATCGTTACCTTCCGAGACTTGGAAAAGGCCACAGTGGATGCCATCACCCTGTTTGGTGATAAAAACACCAAAAACGTGTTACTGGAAAAGAGCTACAAAGAATATATGGAAGGATTCACCGATGTTGTCACCGGTGAAGCGCGGCGCGGATTTATGGAAGTGGTGAGCGAGCTGGAACAGCGCTTTCCAGACCCTTCGGTCATTGAAAGAGAGTCCGACAAAAAAGCCTTTGCCAAGCTCTTTGGCGAATACCTGCGCGTGGAGAATATACTGCAAAACTACGATGAATTTACCAGCCTGAGAGCCTTACAAAGTGTAGACATGAGTGACCAGGAAGCCGTTGAGGCGTTTAAAGCCGAACACTATCTGGATGACGAAAAACTAGCTGAGCTGCAAACCATACGTCTGCCTGCTGAGCGTAAGGTTCAGGATTACCGTTCGACTTACAACGACATCCGAGATTGGCAGCGTCGCCAAAAATCAGCCGAGGAAAAAGACAAGTCCACCATTGACTGGGATGACGTTGTGTTTGAGGTGGACCTGCTCAAGTCACTAGAAATCAATCTGGATTACATTCTGGAGCTGATCTTTGAGCACAATAAAAAGAACAAAAGCAAAGCCGATCTGGTGGACGAAGTGCGCCGCGTGATCCGCGCCAGCTTGGGCAACCGAGCTAAAGAAAGTCTGGTGGTGGATTTCATTAATCAAACTGACCTTGACCAGATTAGCGATAAGGCTAGCGTGATTGAGGCCTTCTTTGCCTTCGCCCAGGCCGAGCAGCGTCGGGAAGCTGATGAGTTGATTAACGAAGAAAGCCTGAATGCGGAAGAGGCTCGGCGTTACATCGCCACCTCGCTCAAGCGCGAGTATGCCAGCGATGCCGGAACGGAGCTGAATGCCATTCTGCCCAAGATGAGCCCGTTAAATCCGCAGTATCTCACTAAGAAGAAAAGCGTTTTCCTAAAGATTGCCGCGTTCGTGGAAAAGTTTAAAGGAGTGGGTGGGAAAGTTTGATTCATAAAATAGGGGGTATCCTAAAATTGAATTCAATCACGGCTATATCGAAGTTATTAGGAGTTAGTGTCAAAGAACTATTTGATAAGGTAGAAAATCAAGCACTGATTCAAAAAGTCGAAATGAGTTGGTTTTTAACTGATAAAGGAAAAGAGTTATAAAAAATGGCTAAAAGAAAGGATTCAATTTTAAAAGGCGTATTCGATTTGACAGCTATGTTGCCCTGGTGGGTTGGTGTTGTTCTAGCTGCGGTGTCATATTTTCTTATTCACTATATTTCAACCATGCAAGTTGAACAGGTTGCTGGGTTAGATGTATTAGGCCCCTATTTTTTTAAACAGCTAGCCGTAAACCTTTCAAAATACCTTCAATTTATTATGCCTTCAATATTTCTATTAGGGGCTTTGTATTCCTTAATACTGTGGCAGCGTAAAAATAAACTTTACTCAAGTGTGAAAAATAACCCAAAACGTCAAGCATTGCTTGAGATGGATTGGCAAGAATTTGAATTACTTGTAGGTAAGTATTTCGAGACAAAGGGATATACGGTAAAGCAATTACCTTCATCTGGTCCAGATGGTGGTGTTGATCTGGTAGCAATCAAAGACGGTGAACGGTATCTTGTTCAATGCAAGCAATGGCGATCAACAAGCGTTGGAGTAAAGATA
>JBNLGQ010000020.1:0-127453 GCA_050306135.1 Gammaproteobacteria bacterium | reverse complement strand
TTCTACGGTATCATTTGCCGGAAGTACCAGCTCACCGTCAACTATGCCCTGCAGCATGAAGCTTTCACTGAAGTTTTGTGCAAACCAGCTACAACGGACGATGTTCCAGTTGATACCACTGCTTTGCAGGATCATTTCTGCACGTTCGGCACCTTCTTCTCCGCGTCCTGAAAGCAGTACGATGTGTTGTAGCCCACTTTTGATTGCGACACTCACGAACTCATTGATTGCAGCTTCAGCCTGAGGTACCGCCAGGTCGGGTTGATAGGTTACATAGGCGCTTTTTACCCCGTCCAGTACAGATGACCAGTTTTGGGGATTATTCCAGTCAAAGGAGGGTGTGGTTGAACGAGAAACTGCTCGAGTTGCATAACCGAGGTTCTGTAATCGCTGATTAACCCTGGCCCCAGTTTTGCCATTTTTACCGATGATGAGTATAGGTGCTGTTTTCATGTGTTAGTCTCCCAAATGAGTTGATTGTTAGATACGGCAGGAGTAGTTCCTGCCATGAACATTAATATCTCTCAAGCAAGTCGGACCAACAATCACGATTCATCTATAAAACTTTACCTAACGTCCAAAGCATCTAGACTTTGTGTAAATAACCATGGCAATATCCAGTTCATGACTACTGGTAAAAGAACTATTCCCGATTTCAGCGATCCAATCGGTGAAACGCTACATCTGCTAAGGCTCACGGGTTCGTTGTACTGTCGCTCCGAATTAACAGCACCCTGGGGCATTGATATGCCTCCATTTAAGGACTGTATGATGTTCCATGTGATTACACAGGGGCATTGCTGGCTGGAGGTTGAAGGCGATGAGCCACGCCTGTTACAACAGGGCAGTCTTGCTCTTATTCCTCATGGTATCGGACACTCGATACGCAGTAGCGCGTCTCAACCGGCTGTCCCTCTGTTTGACATACCCGTCGAGCAGGTGAGTGATCGATACGAAATCATGCGCTATGGCGGTAGTGGTGATTTAACCCAGGCGACCTGTGGTGTGGTGCGTTTCGATCATATTGCCGGTCAACAATTGATCTCACTGTTACCCAAGGTGTTGCAGATTGATAGCTGGGCAGATGAAGAAAGCAGCTGGCTGCAAAGTACACTTCGTTTTATCACTAATGAAGCCGAGGCTTTAAAACCCGGTGGTGAAACGGTGATTACACATCTGGCGGATATCCTCATCATTCAGGCGATACGTAGCTGGATTGACTCTGTACCTGCTGAAGAACGTGGCTGGCTGGCAGCATTAAAGGACAGGCAGGTCGGTCGTGCGCTTTCCATTATCCATCGTTCACCTGAAAGAGACTGGAGCGTTGCAACTCTGGCGAAAGAGATTGGTATGTCACGTTCAGGATTCTCAGCTCGATTTACGAATCTGGTTGGTGAGTCGGTGATGCATTATCTGACCGGTTTACGGATGAGAAGCGCACATGCCCAGTTGCAACAGTCATCGGATACCCTGGCGGTACTTGCTGATCGACTAGGATATAAATCGGAAGCCGCGTTTTGTCGTGCATTCAAGAGGGAGTATGGGATTTCTCCTGGAAGTGTTCGTCAAAGTAACTTAGCTATAACCGGGTAAATCAGAATGGGAAACAGGTATGAAATGTAAATTAGTCGATGTATTTGCCAGACAAAAATTATCGGGTAATGGACTCACTATCTTTTATGATTTCGAAAATCTTTCCTCACAGAAAATGCTCTCGCTGACACAGGAAATGCGACAGTTTGAATCCATTTTTGTTGTCAGGGAGGATGATGGTTTTTACGCAAGAATCTTTACCACTGAAGAAGAACTGGATTTTGCAGGACACCCATTAATCGGGTTAGCTGCACATTTACATGAAACCTATGGCGAGCTGGATGCGCATTGCTGGTCTGTAAGACTGAATCAAAAGACGGTCAAACTGCATACCCATAAGGCAGGAGAATACTTCGCTGCAACGATGGATCAGGGCGCTCCCGAATTCATCAAACAATTGTGCAAAAGTGAGTCTGAATCATTTTTTTCATCTTTGAACCTGAATGAAGACAATCTTTCCTTGTATCCTTTTGAGGTGATATCGACAGGATTACCTTATTTGATCATCCCTCTTATAAATGGTCTTGAAAATGTCAGAATCAGTTGCGATGACCTTGAAGATCAACTGGCTAAGCATGGTGCAAAGTTTGCTTATTTTCTTGATTTACAGGCTCTGGAGGGACGCACCTGGGATAATCTGGGTAGAGTTGAGGATATCGCTACTGGCAGTGCAGCGGGCCCCGCTGCTGCTTTTTTATACAAGCATGGACTGGTTGAAGCAAAGGAAAGCTTTGTTATCAAACAGGGGCAATTTGTGGGACGACCCAGCGAGATGCATTTGAAACTGGAGATAGAAAAACAGCAGATATGTAATATATCGGTCAGTGGCCACGTCAGTAAGATTGCTAATATTGAGTTCGTTTAAACTTATATTCTCTCATCCAGTTGTTTGTGCCTATAACCATTGACTTAGGTAGCGTATCAGGAAAAGACTGACCAATAAGACACCTGAAATTAGTATCGCTGACCAAGTTTATCGCGGCAAATGCAAGGGCTTCGATGGCGACCAAATCAACCTGATCATGGCTACCGACAGATTCAACTTCGCAAGGGGCTTACCGTCGAATCAAGACCTGGATTAAAAAAGAGAGACATTTATTGAACCTGGATTGCGCAGTTGACTGCTCGTATTTGCAGCTTAATCTGCCAGGAGAATAAAATACCACTTTCCATATACAGGGATGAAATAACTGTTAAGTTACGGATTCAGGTTATCTGTTTTCCTTGTTAAAAAAATGTTTCACCAGTTGATAAAAGCGGCTGACATGAATGGGTTTATCAGCTTGAAATCGATGAACCATATATAACGGCCATTGCTTGCCTTGATGTGTAGGTATTACTCTCATTAAGCGGCCTGAAGCCAGTTCAGCTTGCAAAAAAAACGCAGGCAATAAGGCCATGCCCATACCGTTTAACACCATTTCTAATGCCGTAGGTAAGGTATTAGTTTCTGCACTAAACTTTACCTCAACGTCGATCTTATTCGACGCCGCATGGTTTTCATAGATGGAAAGCATCTGTTTTTGCCAGGGCGCCGGAATCCAGCGATGTTGCTGCAAGTCTTCTAGAGTTTTTGCCAATCCGTACCTTTGTACATAAACAGCGCTAGCACAAATAATCTCACCAACCACTCCAACCGGCAGTGCACGATAATGGCTGTCTTTTAGCTCCCCAAACGAGAGCGCAACATCCAGGTTGTTTTTTATCAGGTCTTGCATCTGATCACTAACCAGTAATCGGGGTTGAATATTCGGAAATTCGATACACAGTTGGCTTAATGCAGGAATGACTATCTCTCTTTCTAATGAATGCGGGATGGTGATTGAAAATACACCTGAAGGTGTTTCCTTGCTGCTGTCGATTTCAGCAAAAGCCAGGTTGACCTGATCTTGTAATAGCTCGCAACGGCTTAATAACTTTTCTCCGGCGGTGGTAAGTGACATGCCCCGCGTATGACGTGATAACAACTGCTGACCTGTTTGTATCTCCAGGCGTTTCACTTGCTGGCTTACTGCGGATTTACTCATACCTAATTGTTTAGCAGCCAGGGTAAACGATTGCTGTTTGGAAACTTCGGCAAAAATCAGCAAGGAGGGAAGCATTTTTATATTGTTCATATTTTTAAACAATCAGTTCACTATTTGTCTATTGTTTAATATTCGGTTGATTCTTAAGCTATGTCAACACATTCAAACAACGGAGATTTTATTATGAGCACCCTGATTATTGTTGACCTGACACCTACCGATAAAGAACGACTCAGTGCCTATAGTGCATTAGCTGCAGAATCATTGATTGCCTATTCAGGCGAGTTTATTGCCAAAGGACCTATTGAGGCGCTGCACGGTGAAGCCCCCTATAGCACCAAAGTCGTAATCCAGTTTCCCGATCGAGAAAGCGCTGAGAACTGGTATAGATCGGAGGCTTACCAGGCCATAATTCCTATTCGTGACCAGGGCATGAATAGTCAATTTCACTTAGTCGGTTAAACATCATTACTGGAGAACAAAACCATGTCATCACATTATTTAATTAACAACTTACAGGCCGTACCCCTGTCGTCAGCATCAGAGGCGCAAGCATCCATACTGAATAAGGCAAAAAAACAGGTCGGTTTTATACCTAACATGTATAGCAATATGGCTAACCTGCCCGCTTATCTTGACAGTTATTTACACGGTTACGGCTTATTTCGTGAGCAAAGCGATTTAAGCTCAGCCGAGCAGGAAATAGTCTTTCTGGCTATCAGCAAAGCGAATGACTGCCACTACTGTATGGCGGCACATAGCACATTGGCCGCCAATCATTCTGGAGTGCCTAAAGAAGTTTTAGCCGCCATCCGTAATGGAGAAGCCATTAACGATAACAAATTGGCTGCCCTTTATGCCATGGCTGTTGAAATTAACGATAGTCGAGGCCGGCCTGCAGATAACATAGTAAAAACGTTTTTACAGGAAGGTTATACCGAGGCCCATCTACTGGCTATTATTCTTGCGGTTTCAGTTAAGGTACTAAGCAACTATAGTAATCATTTATTTGATACCGAAGTGGACAAGGCTTTTTCAGCTTATAAGGTTGATTAAACTAAAGCACACAGGTCACCCAGTGCACCGCACTGGATGACCTTATCTATTTTTATAAGGAATCGGGTAGTAAAGCATCACTCTGCTACTTTACTCCGGCTCAATTTTCTAAAAATTTATTTGCCAGATTTCTGTATACCCAAAGCATTCATGCGGGATGTTAGAGTAGTAGATTTAATACCCAATAACTCTGCAGCCCCCTGTTTTCCAGATATCTTTCCACCAGTCATGTTTAGCGCGGCGAGAATATTATTTCTATCACGCTTAATTCGCTCTTCTTCCGTAAAAGGGATCATTGACTCAGCCTGATCATCTATCGATTGATCATGATACTCCATCCCCTCATCAGCAACCGGAAGGTCAAATTTTAAACTCCCATTACAACTGATAATAATCGCGCGCTCTATAACATTTTGCAGTTCACGGATATTTCCCGGCCAGTGATAGTTCTGTAACTGCCTGACATTCGCCTGGGTCAGACCTGGTTCATCACGATTATTACGCTTGCATATTTGCGAAATAAAATGCGCTGAGAGCATTGGAATATCACTTTTACGTGACCTTAACGGGGCAACTTCTATCGGGAATACATTGAGCCGAAAGTAAAGATCCTCGCGAAACAGTTTAGCCTCGGCATCAGCTTTCAAATTTCTATTCGTAGCCGCGATAACACGCACATCGATATTACGAGTTTTCTCTTCACCGACGCGCTCAATCTGCCCTTCCTGCAATACACGTAATAATTTACTTTGCTGTTCCAGTGGGATTTCTCCCACTTCATCGAGAAATATAGTTCCTCCATTAGCCAGCTCAAAACGACCAACACGGTCTTTGATGGCCCCAGTAAAGGCCCCTTTAACATGGCCAAAGAATTCACTTTCAAACAACTCTCGAGGAATGGCCGCGCAGTTTACCCGAATCAATGGGCGATCACTGCGATCACTTCTTTCATGGATGGCGCGTGCGATCAGTTCTTTGCCGGTACCTGATTCCCCGGTCACCAGTACACTGGCATCGGTTGGAGCAACAAGCTCAACCTGGTTCAGAATCCGCTGGATTGCCGGGCTTTGTCCCACCACTCCTGTATAATCACACTCTATCTTGATTTCTTCCTGTAAATAGCTGTTTTCAGCTTCCAGCTGTTCCTTCATACGCTCGACTTCGGCATGCGCCTCTAGCAGCTCTTGTTCGTTTTTTTTGCGCTCGGTAATATCCTTGAAAATAACGACCGCACCGGCAATTTGGCCCTCTTCAATAATCGGGGTACTGACATACTCAACAGGGAAGCTGGTACCATCCTTGCGCCAGAAAACCTCATCCATTTTACGATGCACAATACCATCCTTGATTGCTGCGTAAATTGGGCAATCCTCTTTAGGATAGTGACTACCATCGACCTTGGTGTGATGATGCATATCGTGGATCGGTTTTCCCAGCATATCGGCCTCCGACCATCCTGTCATACTGGTAGCCGCTGGATTGACAAAAGTCCCCCTTCCATTCCGATCGAGTCCATAAATACCATCACCCACTGCTCCAAGTATTAATTCATTAAGACGACTACTGAGGCTGAGTTCATCACCACAGTTCTCGCCAGATGCGCTTTCTTCCCGCTTCATTTCTCCCCGACCTTTAGCTAATTATTCGTCCATAACTTAACGATATATCGTAATACGGTCAATGATAAACCGTGAATAGCGAATATTCGTAACTTAAAAGACACCATAAAAATCTAATTAAATTTCCATTAATTCAACAAGTTAAATGCAAGCAACAATTTTGGCATGATTAATGAATTATCGACATTCAGTCAGGGAGGACAGGATTTAACCCCTAGGGTTAGGTCGGTTTTACTGCCGAGACAATTAACTCATTCACTCCATGGCAGCAGGATATTTTTTTAGCGGAGAAAATAAAAATGAAAACTACGATACCAACAAGAAACACATACGCCATAACATCCTCAGTGGCGCTATTAACCATCGCAATATTTGTTAGCGTAATGACAAATGGCATTAACGCCAATCAGCTTGAAACAAAATCCATGACCTGGTTACAACAGAGTCAGACTCAGCATCACAACTTAAAGGTCGACGGAATCAATATTTCCTACCGGAAAGCGGAGTTGGGTGATGCACCCACAATCTTATTACGACACGGATTTGCTAATAGCGAAAAACCGAGCGCTGAGGAATTTGATTACAGCTCCAAAAAGCGGGTCAAATTGACGGGGGATGTGGTCGATCAGCCAGGAGTAAAAAATTATAGCCTGTACCTTATGGACTCTGGCATCCCGATAGGATTTCGAATGACTAACGACAGCCCCTTGTCTACCGATTCACTGATTTTTCAAAATGGCCAGATCTTAGAGGAAGAACCGCAGGAGCTCCGGGAAACGATCAGAGAATACAGGAATGAACATAGTGCAAAAAATACTGTAGCAGCAAGTATCATCAAACAGGATGGTATTCAACCGCCATACGGTCATGCTATCAGAAATAAAATTAGCATTAGTTCGAATAACTGGAACATAGATTTCACACACCAGTCACTTAAGAATAATCCACCGATTCAGCTTCAAGTGCGCCATGACTCTCCTAAAAATTTTCATTACTCCCCACAATGGCAGACTTCTAACCGTAAATACCAACAACCTACCTTAATCATGGGTGGAAAAAATAATTATCACTTACCCGCTGAAGGCGCATATCGGAACCAACGCAATCTGAATCACTTACAGCTTAATCTACTCGATACTGAGCACTTTGCTTTGCAAAAAGATAACCCGCTGTTAGCAGGTTATACACAGAATTTTACGCATACCGTGGTCTTTTAACGTTTAACTAGAAAATGCAATTGCGTTTTCCCTGTTTAACCCTGATGGGCAGTGGATACTTTTTAAAATCTATGCCCCCTTTATTTTCTTATTTATTTTACAGGATCATCATTATGATAATCGAAGAACGCCCCCCTTTACCGCCTTTCACCCAGAAAACAGCACGCCAGAAAGTTCGGCTGGCTGAAGATGCCTGGAATTCACAAGACCCTGAAAAAGTATCACTGGCTTACACGGTTGATAGTGTATGGCGTAATCGTTCTGAATTCATCAATGGCAGAAGAAACATCGTTTCATTTCTTAAACGCAAATGGTCAAAAGAGCATGAGTATCGTTTAATAAAAGAACTCTGGACTTTCAAAAACAATCGAATAGCGGTGCGTTTTGCCTACGAATGGCAGGATAAGTATGGTTGCTGGTTTCGTTCCTATGGCAACGAAAACTGGGAGTTCGCTGAGAATGGATTAATGCAAATGCGAATAGCCAGCATAAATGATCTTCCGATCAGCGAAAACCAGCGAAAATTTTACTGGCCAACTGGTCCTCGTCCCACAGGGCACCCAGAGCTATCAGATCTGGGACTTTAATCAAACAATTCAAACTAAGGAAGCTCTGATAATTCATCTATGAATTATCAGAGCACGAATGAAAACCTCTGGAGATTGCTATCAGCAAACGGAACTGGAGATTGATTTGATCCAATCCAGAGACAGGATTTATATGGAAAAGGCTGGAAGAATGGCAGACCTTATGTACAGTTTCACGCCAGGCCTGCCAGCTTTCTAAAGATTATCAAGCGCAGCAATCTGGCCAGGGCATCTCAGATCAATTATGTTATTACTCTGCCAGGACTTACTGCTTAATCCGAGTCAAGCTGTAACCATCCCGTATCAATTCTCGACCTCACCAGCAACTTAATTTACTCTGCCCCGTTTTAAACATTTATCATCTTCAATATTTCAACTAACACCAACGCCATACCCCTTACATAAACTAATCCTTTACATAATTGCGTAATTTCACTTACGGAATTCCGTTAATCACGAATTTACGTAACTAATACAAACATCAAAGATAGCGAATACACAAGATTAATCAATGACTTATAAAATATTAATAATTGGCACGCGAATTGAAATAGGAAATACGGCTATTTATTCAGCCATAACTATTAACCATATTAATTTTAGGAGTTAATTACATGAAAACTAAATTCTTCAGATCAACTTTACTGATTGCTACTCTTGCAATTTCAGGATTTTCTTATGCTGCACTTCCCGATCCTGGTATGACCATCGTGAAGGGACGTACTGCACTGGTCGTCACTGACCCTCAAAATGACTTCCTCAGTCCTGATGGAGTTACCTGGGGCGTAGTCGGAAAAAGCGTCACTAAAAACAATACTGTTGCAAACATTCACAGCCTGTTTAAAAGTGCCAAAGCTAATGGCATGCCTGTTTTTGTTTCACCACATTACTATTTTCCACATGATCACGGCTGGAAATTTGAGGGGGCCCTTGAAGCACTGATGCACAAAATAGGCATGTTTGATCGAAAAGATGCCTTAAATGTCGAAGGTTTTGAAGGCTCGGGCGCTGACTGGTTAGCCCAGTACAAACCTTTCATTCAGGATGGAAAAACCGTGGTAACCAGCCCACACAAGGTTTATGGCCCCGAAACCAACGATCTAGTTCTACAGTTGCGTAAGCAGGGTATCGACAAAGTCATACTTGCTGGTATGTCAGCTAACCTGTGCACAGAATCTCATATGCGCGAATTAATCGAACAGGGCTTTGAAGTGGCCGTGGTAAAAGATGCAACAGCTGCGGCTCAATTGCCCGAAGGTGATGGCTACGAAGCCGCGTTAGTAAACTTCCGTTATATCGCCAATACCGTGTGGACAACTAAACAGGCTGTGCAGGAAATTTCTAAATAACTACTAACAAAAGTATCAGTTTCAAATGAATTGCAAATCGGGTAAACAGCCTGTCTGTTTACCCGTATTAATATACAATCTAAGTGAGATAAACCCATGAAAAAAATTGAAATATACTCTAAGGAATGGTGCCCTTTTTGCTCAAAAGCCAAGTCTCTTCTGCAATCAAAACAGCTCGAATACGTTGAGTTAGACTTAACCTCTAACCTGCAGCGTGAACAGGAAATGATTGAACGATCAGGTCGTCGCACCGTTCCTCAGATTTTCATAGATGGCCAGTCTGTGGGCGGTTACGATGACCTGGCTCAGCTAAACGCAACGGGTGAGCTTGATCGACTTCTAGAACTGGAAAACGAACTTGATGTATCCAAAATCTACGATGTGATTATTGTCGGTGCAGGACCTGCGGGGCTATCGGCGGCGATCTACGCCCGTCGAAAAAACCTTACAACACTAATTATCTCTACCGATATAGGCGGTCAATTGGGAACCACCTACGAGGTAGCTAATTACCCTGGATTCCAGATGGTTAGCGGACCAGATCTGGTATCGAGTTTTAATAATCATGCTGAAGAGTACGGTATCGAAAAATTGATTGGCGAGAAGGTTGTTGGCCTGCGTTTTGAAAATCGATGCAAAGTCTTAAAAACAGCTTCAGGACGTGAGATTCATGCACGCGCATTGATCATTGCCAGCGGCGCACAAAAACGCAAGCTTAATATTCCTGGAGAAAAAGAATTAGCCGGTAAAGGTGTGGTGTACTGCTCAACCTGCGATGGTCCATTATTTAGAGACATGGATATCGCCATCATAGGTGGTGGCAACTCGGGACTGGAAGCTGCCATAGAAATGAGTGGGCTAGCACGCCAGGTATATCTTATTTCACGCTCGGAGTTTAATGGCGACCCTATCCTTCAGGATAAGGTCACTAGCAATGACCGCATCGAGACATATATCCACTATGACCCGGTTAGAATTCAGGGCACGGATAAGGTTGAAGGTCTACAGATTAAACATATCGATAGCGGTGATATCCGAACACTAAATGTGGAAGGTGTATTCATCGAAATAGGGTTTTACCCTAACTCTGATTTTATTCTGGATCTACTCGATACCAACGAGCGTGGAGAAATTAAAGTCGATGTACATGGGCATACCGGAGCTGGTGGTATATTTGCCGCTGGAGACGTTACCGATTCGTATGAAAAACAAATTGTGATTGCTGCAGGCGCGGGTGCTAATGCTGCTTTAGCCGCTTTCGACTATCTGGTCAAGCTGCCGTGAAACAACTTATTCAATCCTTTTTGTAAGGAATCACTCTTTGCTAACGACACTCTGACTTTTAAATGATCTGGGTGGTTTGATCATCAGAGTCGGGGTGTAAGCCTACAAACTGTTTTCAAATTGAATACAAACAGTCAATTGCCCCGAGGAGATGAAAAATGAACATAATTGATTTGCTTCGTATAAAGAACAAAATCCTGGGCTCCATCATGCCTGAATCTGTGGCTAACTCGAATGCCAGATTATTTCTTACTCCTAGACGCTTCAAATTAAAAGACTGGGAAAAGCTCGCTGAACAAAGTGCGCGTAGGATTAATTTCGCACAGAATTTAAGTGCAGCTATATGGGGTAACGGAGTCAAGAAAGCTTTATTGATGCATGGTTGGGAAAGTCGAGCCACGCAAATGTATCCCTTTGTAGAGCCATTGCTTGCCTGTGGTTACACCGTTGTTGCCATCGATGCCCCATTGCATGGTCATTCACAAGGCACCGAGTCAAACCCGCTGACATTTGCCAGGGCTATTGTTGCCGCCAGCGAAGAGTTGGGACCATTTAATGCAGCAATTGGACATTCTATGGGGGGAGCGGCCATTTCCATAGCGATGGAATATGGAGCCCGGTTTAATCGTAGCGTGTTATTGTCTTCACCTTCTTGCTTATACAATGTATTACTGGATTTTGCTCGCTTCATGGGCTTATCGGAAAAACTTCAACATCACTTTGTACGACAGATTGAGAAAAAAGTTGGGCGCCCATCAAAAGAGCTGGATGTTGGAAGAGTATTTTCAGAGTTGCAACCAGAAGCTCTACTCATTCATGCGGATGATGACAAAGAGATCCCTCATCATTCAATGCAAGATATCGCTAAAGCTTACCCGGGTTTAATTACTCATACCGTAAGTGGGTTAGGGCATCGTAAAATTCTTCGTGACCCGAAAATTGCCAGGCTTGTCGCTCAATATATTGTTACGGGCGCAGTAAATGAATAAGAACAAGGACTTGAATTGGTAGACCAGGAAAATAAGTAGTTGCCCGATTAGTCAGGCAACAGATTCCTTCATAACAGGTCGCTTTCTTGCACTAAGTTGATTCATTACTCGTACTCAACAAGGTCAATTTTTTGATACACGGCCCCCATGCCGATAACCCATCCGGATCAAACTGTAATTTTACAGCTCTGGCTATTGGCCCAGTCAAATTCACATGGAGAAAGTCTGGACAACTCTATTGCTCGAAGGGGATGTTCCGGCTGTCCTGCTCTACATTCCACGATTCACTGATGGGAAACTTCCGATGAAACCCGGAACTGTCAAATTTTTATTGCCCACCAGCTAAGCCGGTGGTTTGACCTTTTATCAAAAAAGGCTGACCCAGTTGGTATTCCAGCAATTTACTTCTCAAAAGCCTTGCCATGACCAATCCAGGTACTGCTTATTCCCAGTTTACCCTTCACTGATTTGGAGAATGCCTGAGCTTCTTCTAGTGACTTAAAACCTGGCACAGCGATACGGTATCGACTGGTACCTTTCTGATCAACAATGGTAATTACAGAATCAAGATTGCCCTGATGAAACCTCTGATTGACCTTTTCAGCCTGCGCTTTATCAAGTGTAGAAAACAGGTAAACGTTATATTGCTTGCTCAATTTTTTTGATTTGGGAGCAGTATTTGTTTCTATTGCCGGCTGTTTATCCTGAGTAAGACTGGTTTCAGCTTTAAGCGTAGTAGCTGGCTGACTTTGTGAAACGTCTTCGGCCTTATTTCTCTTCTGCTTATCTACAGTTGGTATAGCTGAACCCTCTGAATCTGAAGCTATCAAATCGAAGGAGCCATTTTCATCGATTAGCAATTTTATACCCGGTTCACTAAGAATGAATAGACCTTCCCTGCTATGGTTTACCTGAATACTGCCATTACGTAACTTAACCGAAGATAAACTGCCTTCTCTTTGCACACAGAAATCATAGTTGGAGCTAAGCGTTGAGACTACAGAACTGGCGACATTAATATTAAGTATATCCTCTGGTTTTACCGAATGTTCAGAATGGATACAGCTTTTTCCTTGATGGATAGCTAACATCACTGGATGGCCTTGTGTCGATGATTTGCCCATTTCCTCAGCTAGTATGCTCATTTTAGAATCAGAATAAAGTAGCAACGAGGCTGCTGATCCCATTTGTATCTCGACCTGCCCGCTTTTACCAGTGGATATTTGATCGCCTGGTTTTAATTCCTGATTACTGTTTAGTTCGATTTTACCTCCCCCCTGTTGTAGCCAGGCGGGGGTCTTCAAAGCGGTAATTTTATTGATCGATAAATCGGCAGCAAAGACAACGCAAAACATCTGACTGAGTAATACGGTACTGATGGTTAACTTTTGCATAAATTTCACAAAATTTTAAGGTAATTCTTTATATCACAATTAAGCACAAATTAAAAAAGGACCAGACTCGAAGCAGTCAGGTATAAAGTTTGAGGGGGCTGAGTTAATCCGAGGGGTCTTATCTGAATAGCACTTACTTTAAGCAGAAAACTGTCTTCGCGAGTACCCAAAGGGCATAAACTAAGCGTGGCACGAGTGGCACAAGGATGTGCCGTTTACGGACCTGAGGATGGAATCTCTAAACAGTGCTGAGGCCACCTGTCGAAAGAGATTAGATCCCTTGCTTCCGTAAACGCTACATCCTTGTAGCACTCCTGCCACGTCGCAAGCTCGGCTCTGGCTTCCTCGGCTCTTGCATCCTGCTTCGCACTACCGCCCTCTCCTTCAAGTCGTGATTCTCTACCTCCTACGTCCATACAGTGGTTCTGCTGCTGCTTCCCCAGATTTAAATCTCGCTAATTATATTCCAATCACCGACATAAATGCCCTGGATAGCTCTCCTCGTCCCACCTTGTCCAGGATGACCTGAGCGATAGATACAATGGTAGATAATGAACCCGTTAACATCACCATACCCAGCTGTAGGTTGACCCGTTTATCAGCTAGCGGGTTCATGGTATTTGGATGTTTGGGCGAGGTAAACATCATCTGGATTTCGCCCAGATCGGATGGCATATTTTCGCAACCTCCGCCTGGGGCAATGTAGGCGAACAGGTCTTCTGCAGATTGAAAGGTAACGCTGTCTTCCTTAAACACCTGACCGCCCTTCTCGACATTAAACTCAATAGTAATGGGTAACATGATCGTGATCCTCTTATTTGGGCCTGATATCTAGTATAAAACGATTATCTCCAGAGAATGATGTTTTGGGTCAAATGGTTGTATTAAAGCCAACCCTTTATCAGATTTATCCATCCCAACAGGAAGCTCCTTGATCCAGATTATTTCATCTCACCACACCCTTGATCCAGAATAAACCATAGGTTGCTTAGCCTCAGCTTCTAGCTGTTTGGTTAAACTTATAGGCAAATCGAGCGCTTCGGCCAGGTTATCCAGATGCATACGCTCGGACATTTGGTCAGGGTCGATCACCAGATATGAGGCCAGATAAACCTCTGACTTGTGAGTGATATCCGTTACGCCGTTGACGATATCTGCTACCGAGATGTCCTGTTGCAACAGATCAAAAACCAGTCCTTTCATTTCAGCTGATAATTCCATTTTCTGTATAGCCTCGAATATCCTGCGCTGCTCTTCGGCATCGATATGCCCATCGGCTTTAGCAGCTGCAATCATCGCCTTAATCAAGGTTAACTCAAATGCGGGTTGTTGCGCTTCTACAGGGTCAAGCATGTCCTGTCTGGAAGTATTCCGGTTGCTGTCTGTGAAATCAACATCTTGCGATGCAGAATTATTTTGTTGCCAGTTTTTGATCGCCTTATAAGCCATACCACCCAGTAGTGCTGCACCACCATAAGTGACGAACTTGCTGGCCAACTTACGCCCGGTTTTGCTACCGATTAATAAAGCAATAATTCCACCGGTAGCTGCACCACCTGCAAAGCCTTCAGGTAAGCGGTTTGAAAACTGGCTCAGCATATCACCGATACCCGGCTGCCTGCCCTGTGTTGTAGTATTCGACAAGGAATCTGGTGTACCGAAAAACTGGTTTAATAAGCCCTGTATATTCATACTCTACCTGTAAATCAATTAATGACATAAAATTGTGCCGTAATTTAACAGGCCTGGATTAAATGAAGCTGAAAACCGGGGTTATTACCCCCGGTGTTAGGGATACTCAGCTTGAAGCGCTATCTGATTGTTGCTGAGGGCTTTGCTGCGGGACGTCATTACCAGCCTTTTTCTCCAGCAATTGCTCCACGTCTGCAACCGTTAAGCTCTCATAGTCTGACTGACTGATCTTGAACGCTACCTCATAATCATTTCTGCTGATGTAGTAATCATCTTCAAGCTTGAACAGCTTATACTGATAATCTTTATCATTCGCTCGCAGTTTTATTTGATAGGCATCTGCTGCAGCCGTCTTATCTTCCGCACTCTGCACCCTTAGCCGAGACAATGTACTGGTCATTTTATCTACCTTTTTGCTGTCTACCGCTTGATCAATATTATCCAGCGCCCACTTTCCCTGCTGTTTGCTAAGCGAAAAGTCTGCCGCGCTGATTGAACTGATATCAGCTTTTGGTTGTAAGAGTGTCTTATCCATCCACTCAACATCCTTAAGCGAAAAATCATAGTCATTTAGCTTCACTGCATACACCTGCTCCTCGCCCTGTCTCCTGACATTTAACTGGCGAAATCCGGGAGATACTCCGAGATATAATCCTTTTTCACCGGAGTCAGTGCTTAACAACAGTTTTTTGCGATAATCATTATCTGCTACCTTAAAGCGTAAGCGACTAGATTCTGTAGTCGCTACCGGCCAGCCACTTTTATCCTTTTCCAGTTTATCTAACAGTGATTTCACCTTATTCTGGTCGGCTGGTAGCTGATGGTAGTTATCTAGCTGCCATTGATCATTAACCCTGCTCAACACACAGGACTGCCCCTTACCATCATCCACAGTAATACGCTCTACACTGGATGCCTTAATATCCATAATGGGCTGATTAAATTGCTCGTTCTTATTTGAGCTACTGCTATGATGCATGCTCATAGCTATACCTATCTGAAGTATCAGCACAATAAACAGGGTCGTATTAAAACGTGACTTCATAGTTATCTTCTCCTCTAAACCATTAGATTTTTAATATATTGCTGGCTGCGACGACGCTGTCTAAACTTCTGCACAGCAGCCAGCAGTATTAATAACACTATGGTTAACACATAATTGCTAACCTCCCAGAAGAATTGCTGTTCTTCGGTCATTGGGGGCAGAGTACGATTAAAGTGCCCACGTGAGCGAATAGAAAGCAAACCGCTATCTTCCATTGCCCAGTCCAGCGTGTTTTGCAGCAGCTGTAATCCACCTAGATACTGACTACCATTTGCAGACGCAGCCAGTTGCACCACTTGATCACTGACAAAATCATTAGACGCAAAAAGAATAATTCTCGCCGAATCTGCCGAATGTTCAATCACACTGTCTATGCTTGGAGTCTGATCCTTTTTCTCGCTATCAGTTGATGCATCAGCTTTGTCATCAGCCTTTGCTGCCTGCTCGATTAAGGGTGACTTCTTACCTGCGAAATAGGAATCAAAACGCCCCTGTGACACAACTGCCAGTAATTCGCTGCCAAGCTTTGATGATGCGTGTATCGAGCTGTGACCACGACTGTCAATCTCTGGCATAACATCTGTTGAACTGGAACGCCAGGATTGATCCGAACTATGTAACAGCTCGGTAATCTGACGATTGGAATTCTTCTTTTCATCGATGGTTATGGGCGAACTCCAGGCCATACTCAGTTGATTCAGATCGCTGGTGATCGGACTTTTCTGATTCAGGCCCTGACCACGTATATCTACAAAATAGGGATAGTCGATCATACGGATTTCCTGAAAACGGAAGCCGCCAACCTGTCGCGTAACAGGAACTGGAAAAGCACTGTTCTGATTATCAAGCACTAACTCTGGCTCTATTTTTAAACCATTATGCTTTAACCAGTCTTCCAGACCACTGGTCTGTTTTTTCATGCTCAAGCGATCACGCCCCAGATCTACACTAAATGGGGAAGTCGCTGCGACTACACTACCACCTCGCATCAAAAATTGATCAACAGCGAACAGTTCTTTTTCATCCAGATCTTTGGGGGCCATCAGTAACAAAATATCAGCAGCGCTATCGACACTACCATCACTAAGATCTTCATTTTTAATACTCAGATCAGCTGACAGCACCTTTTGCAACTGAGTAAACTGCTGGCTGGTTATACCCATCTGCATAGCCTGATAATCAGCCTTTGGAGCCACCAGTGCCACAGTACGGGTAAAGCCACTGGCAAAACGTTTGATCCCTGCATCCAGCGCCTGATCAAATTCATCCGCACTAAAGTTACCGGTAGGTAGCTGTACGATCTGATCGCCATTACTTAGTGTCAGATAAAAGTAAAACTGCTTATCATCAAACAGGCTGGCAACCATGGGTTTAAAACCATAGTCGTCTGCAATCTGTTGTGCCACCGCACCATTATTATCCTCTGGCTCTACAAATTTAACCTGTAGTCGTCCATTAGATTGCTGCTGCTTCTGTTCCAGCTTTTGTTGTAACGCCTGTTTAAACTTGCTTAGCTTTTCCGGTAAACGCTCATCCGCAGAAACATAGGCAGTAAAGTCAATTTTACCCTTAACGGTATCGAAAAGATTCCCGCCCGATTGATAAGCCAGCATGACCTTTTTCAGGGCTCGGGTGATATCGTATTCGGGGTTGCGTAATAACACATCGAGATCGCCCTCGCCGCGCTGCTTAACCTCTATCAGATCACGAAAACCCAGTACCTGATGTTGATCACCATATTGAATCAGCACATTGAAATAGGAATTTACCACCGATGCCTGATAACGGTCTGACACCTGAAATGGAACCGGCTGGATACCGTATTTCTGATTAGCTTCCTGTTCGACTTCGGGTGAACTCTGTGGGTCAACAAACTCAACCCTGACATGACCTTTACCTGCCACCTGATATTCATCTATCAGGTCGCGCAACTGTGGCACCAGCGGAGACAGCAGTGGATGCGTTTTTGAGCTGAAATAACCTCGAATCAGTAAGGGTTCCTGTAACTGTGCAAGATAGCTTTTAGTAGCCTCTGAGATGGAATAAATTTTGCCCTGCGTGGTATCAATACGTAGTACATCGATCTGTCCCATCCACAGGTTGATAGCAATGGCATTGGCGACCAGTAGACCACTGCCTACATACCATTTTGTATGATGCTGTTTGTTACCAGTTGCAGCCCAACGTTCGCGTTCCAGACTGAAAGTGTTCAGCGTCAGAAAGATCGCAACCAGACTCAGATAATAAACAAAATCGCTCACATCTATCACCCCACGGGTAATATCAGCAAAGCGTGAACCTGTGCCTAACTGTCTTAGCCACTCAGCTACCTGATTGGTCATAAGCTCGGTAATTATTGGTGAACCAATGAGATAGAGAAATCCGCATAAAGCCGTAGCAGTGATCAGGCTGACAATCTGGTTATCGCTACGTGCTGAAACGAATAAGCCTACCGACAGATAAGCCGCCCCCAGAAGTAAGGTTGCCAGATAACCACTCCACACTGGTCCCCAGTCAAGATCAGAGATCATGGATATCGTAACAGGAATAGGAAGAGTGATCAGGATCGCTACAAACAATAAAGTAAAGCAGGCAAAAAACTTGCCTAATACAAAACGCCAGATAGATAGTGGCTGGGTTAAGATATATTCCAGAGTTCCGCTATGACGTTCTTCACTCCACATGCGCATAGTTAAGGCACTGGTAAGGAATATCAGTAATAAAGGCATCCACTCGAACAGTGGACGAACATCAGCAATATTTCTTGCAAAAAAGGTCTCGCCCCAGAAGAACACAAAAAGTGTCACGGCAGCAAAACTTGCGAGAAATAAATAAGCGACTGGTGAGTTGAAAAATAGCGTCAACTCCTTGATTGAAATTCGACGAATGGCAGCATCAGGCAGCATCACGCACCTCCTCAGTAACCTGATCATTGACTTCACGGAATACAGTTTCCAGATCGCGTTGTTCGCGTTTTAACTCATACAGGGGGTAATTATTTTTGATGAGTTCAGTGGAGATCTGATTACTCAATTGTTTGAAATCAGCCTGTTCATCAATGCTGATCTGATAATAATCATTAACTCGCAGAATGTTCTGTACACCCTGAATCTGTTTAAAAATTTTATTGATTGCGGGCTCATCTATATCGCTGCTCAAATAAAGACGATTGCTGTTACGTAATTCATTAAGCGTTGCATCCAGTGCCAGTTCTCCACTGCGCATGATTAATACCCGATCACAAAGTGCATCCACCTCCTGCATAATGTGAGTGGATAAAATAACAGTGGCTTCTTTAGAGATATCACGAATCAGTTCGCGCATCTGGCGGGTTTGTGTTGGATCCAGTCCATTGGTGGGTTCATCCAGAATCAGTAACCGTGGCTTACCGAGTATCGCCTGCGCCACGCCGACTCTTTGGCGATATCCTCGTGACAGTGTAGAAATCGGTGCGATCAGTTTATTGCCGAGATCAGTAGCCTTTACCACCCGACGAACTTCCTGCATAGCCTGCTCACTGTCCATACCTTTCAACCGAGCGACATAATCCAGATAATCGGCCACATTCATTTCAGGATAGACTGGCAACACCTCGGGAAGATAACCCAGTCGCTGCTGAATCTGTTCGCGCTGCTTAGTGATATCCAGATCATCAATGGTGATGCCTCCCGAGCTCGGTTCCAAATAACCACTGATCATTTTCATGATGGTTGTTTTACCTGCACCGTTATGTCCAAGAAGGCCAACGATCTCCCCCTTGTTAATAGAAAAGCTGACATCCTGCACAGCCATAAAATCATCATAAGCTCGAAATAGATTTCTTATTTCTATCATTTTTTTCTCCTGACTGAGATTTTATATCAATGAATTTATTAACGAATTATTAACATTTATGCGAAAGCTGAGCGCGGCCCGGGAAAAGCCGATCAGTTTAAGATTCAGGGAAAAACTTGTCGGCTAAGGTACGCCTTGTTTTCGTAATACACTGCCCGTAACAGGCCAGACCTATTTAAGGACATAAAATAAAATCACAAGTTCTCGGGGTAGTAAAAAAATGAATAATTTTTATACCGTTCAGTCCTTAACAACTTGAAAATATATTTGCTGACATTAAGTTTTAATCATGAATCACGAAGTCAGAGCAAACCATAAATTCAGAAACCGCTTGCAGACTTTTTTCCTGCTCGTCAGTATGTCTTTATTGCTGGCCTGGATCAGCCGTTTGATACTCGGCCCGGATCTCTGGCCCTGGATATTTGTTACCCTGCTGACAGTGATATTGAGTCTGCCAAAAATCTCACCCTACTGGATTCTTAAGCTGTATAAAGCTCGCCCGATTGACCCCAGGCAATCGCCACCGCTTTTTATGCTGGTAAATGACCTGAGTAAGCGCGCCGGACTTAATCACGAACCGGAAATTTACTGGATTCCTAGCCAGACATTGAATGCCTTTGCAGTTGGTTCAGATAAAAATTCGGCAATTGCCATTACTCACGGCTTGCTCAATTTACTCACAGCTCGGGAACTGGCTGGCGTACTAGCACATGAGATCAGTCATATCAGAAATAATGACCTGCGCTTACTCATGCTGGCCGATATATTCACCCGCCTGACTTACTTTCTTGCGCTATTTGGATTACTAAGCACCCTGGTGGCTTTACCCTGGATATTAGCTGGAGCCATCGAGGTTTCATTAATGGGTTTACTGCTGCTGATTATCATGCCAGCAATCAGTGCATTACTGCAGCTGGGCCTGTCACGGGTGAGAGAATTTAATGCGGATCTGGATGCTGCCAGAATCACTGAAGACCCGGTCTCTCTGGCACAGGCTCTGAGCAGAATCGACCAGCAAAACATCAGCCCATGGCAACGAATTTTCATGCCCGGTTATCGCGAATACCAGCCTTCGATATTACGCACCCACCCTGACACTGTTGAACGGGTAGAGCGCCTGCTGTCTCTTCAGAAAAAAGGCTTTCATGGCAGTCAGGCCTATACACCACACTTTCATACCACCTTCCATCCCTATTCTCACCTGCTCCCACTGCGTCCCAGACAGCGCTTTTTTACCGGTATCTGGCGATAATAAAAGCGCTCTGAAGCACTGAATCAAACCAGCCCGAATATCGACAACAACCACGGAATTAACACCGGACCGCTAAACGCCATCAGTGCCATACCCAGACCTGAGAATGCCCCCATCTCGGGAGACAGCTGAAAGGCTCTGGCCGTACCTATGCCATGCGAGTTCAAACCCATAGCAACACCTTTAACGCTATCGTCCTCAATTCTCATGAGATGAAATAAGCGGGTGCCCATCACAGCTCCAATAATGCCGGTTGAAATAACCAGTACCGCAGTCAAGGAAGGCAAGCCACCTAATTGTTCAGACACCCCCATGGCGATAGGTGTCGTCATCGATTTTGGTGCCATCGACAAAATCGTTTGTGGACTGGCTGATAGCATCCATGCGATACCCACCGATGACAGTGCAGCAGTTGCACTACCAATTAAAACGCTAATCATCAGGGGGATCCAGATCGCCTTGAGTTTAGCTATCTGCAAATACAGAGGAACAGCTAGCGCCACAGTGGCCGGGCCGAGTAAGAAATGCACAAACTGCGCACCATCAAAATAGACATCGAAGCTGGTATTACTGATAAACAGATAGATGATGATAAGCACGATAGCGATTGCAACAGGATTAACCAGAGGATTGGATCCTGATCTGAGATATAGATGCATGCCTGCAATATAGGCCAGCAGCGTAATACTCAGCCCCAATAAGGGAGTCGCCGACAGATAAACCCATATCTGAGTGAAGCTTGTCTCTGTCATTTGTCTGCCTCGCGTCGCTGCATCAGTCGCATAGTCCATTGCATAACCCATGCTGTCACCGCCATACCGACCAGTGTACTGACAAACAACGTCGTCACGATGGCAAACCACTCACTACCAATACGTTGCAGATGCACCACCACACCAACACCGGCAGGTATAAACAGCAACGACAGGTGTTTGAGCAGAGAACTCGCCGTTTGATCCAGTGACTGTGGCATTTTACGCATGAGCAACAGCGCCATGAATAACAAAAACATACCCAGCACGGCACCGGGGATTTTTAAACCCAGCCACAGCACGATAACCGATCCCAGTAATTGAAAGCACAGCAAAATAGCTATCCCATTTATAAAATGCATTGTATTGACTCCGCTCACGCTCATTCGGCGTTTCGCTCAATATGCTTTAACATTAAAGCTATTACAACCGGGATGACAATTTAGGATTCGACATAAAATATGCCTGTTGACGGGAAGTTTTAAGGAAACTCTTAACAATTTACAATTGTTAACCTGTACAGTTGCCACCCGGAGCAGAAACTGTGGCATCATTTAAACTATAAAGTTTCGCAATAATAGAGGCCAATAAAGTGCGTATAGGGTTACTGGAAGATGACAATAATCAGATAGAATTGATTAGCCTGTGGGCAAATGAAGCTGGTGACCAGCTTAAACCCTATACCACCGGCAAAAGCTTTCGTGAGGCACTGGATCAGGAAGAGTTTGATCTGCTTGTACTTGACTGGCACCTGCCGGATACCACAGGTATCGAAGTACTGGACTGGTTGCGCGGCGAAAAGGCCTCCACGACCCCCGTGATATTCATCACCAGTCGCGACAGCGAAGCCAGTGTGGTTGAAGCACTGGATCACGGTGCTGATGACTATATGGTCAAACCGGTGAACAAAAACATTACCCTGGCCAGAATCAAGGCACTACAACGCCGTCATCATATCAATGACAACCCGTCTGAAATAGAAACCTCAGTCGAAGCGCCCCCGTCTATTGAGAGCTTCGAACCCTTTACCATCCATCATGACGAGCAGAAAATCAGTATTAATGGCGAGGCTGTCAAACTCACTACCAAGGAGTTTGAACTGGCTGCCTATCTTTTCCGTCATGCCGGCTGCCTGGTTTCACGCGACTTTCTGTTACAAGAAATCTGGGGAACTCGTGGCGACCTGAACACGCGCACTGTCGACACACATGTCAGCCGGATTAGATCCAAACTGGGCATCAACCCATCGGCTGGCTGGCAGTTGAGCAGTATTTATCAACGCGGTTATCGTCTGTTTCGTGTAGGTATGGAATAAGCCATGAAGTTACACCGACTATTTTTTCTTCTAGTTATCCTGATCACAGGTTTGAGCAGCCAGGTGCATGCCGATGAAGAATACTGGGAGTACACCTTCAGGCCCGGAGATACCATCTGGAGTATTGCCGAGCAACATACCAATAGTGTGAATAACTGGAGTGCAATCCAGAATCTCAACAATATCGCCATGGGACCTGACCGACAGATACTACCGGGAACACGAATCAAGATTCCGGTCTCCATGCTCAAACAACAACCAATACCTGCGATCATTATCGCATTTAATGGCAACGCTAGGTTGCTGAGAGCGAATGGTGAGCAAGTAGAAACGGAAATTGGCTTAAAGCTTTTCAGTGGAGACCGCATAATCACTGCAGCAGGACAAAGTCTGAGATTACAGTTCGCGGATAAATCCGAGTTACAGATCCTGCCTGATTCCGAAGTTGTTCTGGATAAACTCAGCTACCATAAGGACACGGGGATGGTGGATACACGAATGAGACTGAACAGCGGCCATGTTAATAGCTGGGTGGAGAAGCTCAAACCGGATAGTCGTTTTCAGATTAAAACACCCAGTGCTATTACAGCGGTCAGAGGCACCCAGTATCGTGTCATCTCAGATGCCTCTGGCCAGATCAGTCGCACCGAGGTTACCGAAGGCATAGTCGGTGTTAGTGTAGGTAATGTGACCAAACAGGTACAACAGGGCTTTGGTCTGGTGGCAGAAAAAGGCAAGCCTTTGAGGGATCCAGTGAAGTTATTAGAAGCACCAGAGATTAGCGATAATCAGGCCAGTAAAGCCGGTTCACTAATGGTTAGCTGGACAGCACTGGAAGGCGCTGAGCGTTATAGATACCAGTTAGCTACGGATAAAGACTTCAATCATGTGATCGTCAATAAATTCACGACAGAGCAACACATTCAGCTCAGCCAGCTGTCAGCTGGATCCGTTTTTATTCGTGTCAGAGGCGTCGACAAAAATCAGCTGCAAGGTCTGGATTCTATACGCAGCGTTACCATAAGAGAAAAATCAGTCATTGATTTCGATGATACTTTTCAGAGAGTCATTATACCCTCTGGAATATTGATGCTTAATTAGTCCCTTATGGAAAATAAAAGGATCAAAGCAAGGATTTTTACCGCTGTAGAGCACCTGCTGCTGGTTACCAGCCTGGTATCGATTGCTGCATTGTTCGTGCATTATAATGTGTTATGGCGTTGGGATAACCTGATCTACGACACTCAATTATCATTATGGGGTCGCGAAGTATCCAGCAATATCATCATCGTTGCAGTTGATGATGAAAGCCTGAATCAATTGGGACACTGGCCCTGGCCTCGTTCGACACATGCACGCCTTATCAATCAGTTGCAGGCAGAATCGCCAAAAGCCATTGGGCTGGATATCATCTTCAGCGAAGCTGATGCCAACAATCCTGAATCGGATCGACAATTAAGCGATGCCATACGAAAGAGTGGCAAGGTAGTACTACCCGTATACATGTCACAACTGAGCAATAACTCTGTCCCCATTGAAGCTTTACCTCTTCCTGAACTCACGCAATATGCAGCGCAACTCGGCCACGTCCACGTAGACATCAGTAATGACGGTATTGCACGCCGAGTTTACCTGCGTGAAGGTATTGGCAAACCTCATTGGCCTCATTACAGCCTCGCAATATTAAGTGTGGATGACCCCAGTTTTGCGCAACAACAATACCCGGAACAAAGGACTAAGGAGAATTATTCAGCCATGCACTGGTCACGCGAATTTCCCTATCTTATCCCCTATGCGGGAGGGCCAGGGCACTTCCCCAGTATTGGTTATGCTCAGGTGCTCAGTGGTCAATACCGTAAGGATTTATTCCGTGACAAGATAGTTTTGATAGGCAGTACTGCAGAAGGTATGGGCGATGTGCTACCCACCCCTTTGTCTGGCAATGGTGGGGCGATGCCGGGTGTTGAAATTATCGCCAATGTCATCGACTCACTACAAAATGGGCTACATATCAGTGAACTGAATACCACGGTTTTACTGATTCTCACCGTGTTTATGGTTGCACTACCCATGCTAATTTACCCCTTTATTAATCCCAACTACACCCTGCTGCTTATGTTCAGCATGCTGGTGCTTAGCACAGTAACGACAGCGTTATCGCTATGGTGGGCAGCTGTCTGGGTGCCTGTATCCACCATTCTCTTGTTTCAACTGCTAAGTTATCCCTTATGGAGCTGGCGACGCCTGGTACTAACTATGCGTTATTTAAACCAGCAACTGGATCAGCTATTGATAAAGCAGAGCGAGTCCAGCCTGCGCAGTGAACGCAACCTGGCCCTTGATCTTCAATCTATCGCTTCGTTTATACCCTTAGCAGGATGGATAGTGTTTGATGCCAAAGGCCATAGAATGCTGCATCAGGGCAGCGCTCCACCCAAAATCATCAACAAACCGGCATCTGGTATATGGCAAATAGCAGATAATCAATGCTGGGCCTCCCTGCAATATCAGAATCAAAACTGCTTAATTGGTTTAAAACTTAAGACAGGAACCCAGATCACTGAAAAGCAACAATTGCTGCTAGACAACCTTATTCACTCTGCCCCCGATGATTCAACTAGCACTCCTTATCTGGCCGATGTATTACATAGCCGTATCACTAGCGTACAGAATCTGGGTAATGAATATGAAGCCTTCCGCAAAATAATAGATGATAGTCTAGCAGCTATGGCAGATGGAGTTTTGATCAGCAATAGCCATGGACAGGTGGTGTTATCCAATCCTCGAGCCAGCTGGTATTTAAGCGGAGATGATCATGCCGCTCTGAATGGCCGCTCTTTACTGGAGGTTTTGCAGCAGGTAAAGCTGAATAGTAACCTGAGCTGGCCACAGGCCATACAACAGGTTCTGCTGACTCAGCAACGTGTTAACAGTGAGGCGCTACACGCATCAGGCAGAGATCTTATGATAGAGGTTAGCCCCTTGCAGATTATCGGAGAGCAGCTACCTGGGCTGGTTGTGAACCTGACCGATATCAGCCTGTTGAAAGAGAGTGAGCGTAACCGCAATGAGGTATTAAACTTTCTATCCCACGATTTACGTTCTCCTCTGTCATCCATGATAGCGATGATAGAGCTGACCAGGAATAAATCCTCTATTGAAGAGATCAGGGACATGTTGCAGAGCATGGAAAAAAACACCTATAAAACCCTGCACCTTGCAGAACAGTTTCTTCAATTATCACGAGCTAATACGACGGAGAATATTCAGTTTCACGACATCGATTTCAACAGTCTGGTGTTAAATGCCATTGATCAACTATGGGCTCTGTCGAATAAATTGCAGGTTTCTATCGAGCACCATTTCCAGCACGAAGAACTGTGGACCCATGCTGAACCCGATTTACTCGAACGAGCCATCACCAATCTACTATCCAATGCCCTGAAGCATAGTCACCCACATGACTCGGTGAGGGTATCAGTCACACTTAACAACAGGACCATTGAGTGCTGTGTCGTTGACACGGGCAGCGGTATTCAATCCAGCGAGTTGCCTCATCTATTTGAGATGTTCAGGCGTACTCGAGGTGCAGGCGTGGAGCATAAACAGGGTATAGGCCTGGGGCTAGCCTTTGTAGATGCAGTTGCAAGGCGTCATTCGGGGATGGTTGATGTGAGTAGCGAGTTGGGTAAAGGCTCCTGTTTCTGCCTCAAGATTCCCCAACTGATAACTGAAGACAGCCAATAGCAATTTTGTTCTATATCGAGTGAGTAAGCTGCTTTAAAGTCACAGTCCCATTTGGCTGACTTTAGACATGTTTAGTATATTTATATCGATGGCAATATTTGCTTTTATTGGAGCTGTAACACCTGGCCCGGTTAATATTATCGCGACCAGTGCCGGGGCTAATTATGGATTTCGCAGGGCATTCGCTCATGTGTTAGGCGCTACTGTTTCCTATACCCTGATCGTTTTTCTTATGGGTATAGGCCTGGGTAGCCTGTTAATTGTCGTGCCTGAAATTGCTAGCTCTATGAATTACCTGGGTGCAGGCTTTCTTTTGTATATGGCTTATCAAATCGCTACCGCTCCTGTGCAGACTGATCAGCTGACCAGGGATCAGCCACAGCCACCATCTTTTATACAGGGAGGCCTTGTTCAGGCACTTAACCCCAAGGCCTGGCTGGTATCTATGTCAGGAGTAGGCTTGTTTGTGTATGCAAACACACCGGTTTCTCTATATCTGATAGCCTTCTGCTGTATCTCATTTATTGCCTGTCTTAGCGGTGTATCGATCTGGGCGGCAAGCGGTCTGATCATCAGTCGCTATTTAAACGGGCGTAATAGGCAGATAGGGTTTAATATAGTCATGGCTACGCTGTTATCCGGCAGCGTTTTACTAATGTTTATTTGAATACTGCGGCACTATGAAAGTAGAAGATAGCGTAATGTTAAAACGGCATGCAAGACTGCCCTTTATAGAAATGCGCCAGGCATCAAAATCATCGGCCTGTTATCATCCGCATACGCATGAAGAATTTTCCTTCGGTGTCATTGACGTAGGCGAAGCCCTCTACATCAACAAAGATAATAGCTACACAATTAAAGCGGGCGATACAGTCACCATTAATCCAGATGAGGTACATTCCTGTAATCCAAAACAGGGGAAATGGTCATATCGAATGCTGTTTATTGATTGCGAATGGATCAGAAAACTTCAAAGCGAAATGCTGGGCAAAGTATTACCCAGCTTTCAGCCATTTATCAATCATTACGAGACAGATTCCTCTTATTTCAGGGACTTTGACCAGCTATTTAATCAGCTGATGAGCGAAACGAATGTGTTAAAAAGTGAAACACTATTAATCGAGTTTCTTGAACACTGCTTTCATGCTGAGCGACTTTTAAATCGTTGCGAAGAACCATCGCATGAGACACATCGTTTGACCGAAGTAAAAGAACTCATCTGCGATCAGTTAGATCAACAGTTTTCACTTGATGATCTAGCTGAACAGGCAGGGTTAAGTCGTTACCATTTTTTGCGCTGTTTCAAGCAGCAGTTTGGTCTATCACCGCATGCTTTTTTACTGGACAAACGCATCCAGAAAGCCAAAAGTCTTTTGCAAATCGGTAAAAGCATTCTAGACACCTCCCTAGCACTTGGCTTCAATGATCAAAGCCACTTTCAAAGAAACTTCAAAAAACGTCTCGCAGTCACTCCAAAACAATATCAGGATTTTTTCATTTGATACTTTTAAGGCTTTCCTGAAGCATCAACTGTAACCAATTGTTAAATCTCTCCAGATGGCATTGCTTACAGATGCTCGCTTTCCTATAGTCTCTGCATATTCAATTTTTTTAATGAATATAAATCGCGGAGAAGACAATGGAATTTTTAAAACAGATTTTTCATGACCAGAATAAGGTGTTTGTATCCCTGCTGGAAAATCAGGGTTTTAGCGCTATTCAGGCAAATGATTTTATATACGAAGTAGCGGCATACTTTTCCACGTCTAACCCTGACCTGGACATTGTCCAGGCTATTAAACTTTTAATTTCGGAAGATCCCTCAAACATTTTACAGGCAATCGATATAAAGTCATTGTCTCAGAATCTTGGTGTGGCATCCATTATTGCAGAACTTGGTATTAAAACTATACAGCCGGATTTATCATATTTTATGTCACAAAAAAAGGATGACATATTAGACACAATAATCTCTCTTAGCTGGGGATCGTATGGGCAACCGACGACTCTTTCTAAACATATTTTTAACTAGGGCCTGTCTTAAGATAATCTCTAAGGTAGCACTGAATTTATCAGGGCTACCCTAAACTATTCTCTGACGCTTCAAATCGTTCTGGCCGGGTTAGATTAACCCGGCATAAATGACTCTAAATCTATTTTAGCCATTTCAGTTTCATTTCAGTTTCTGTGTGTAACCTGATTGCGTGATTAACACAAAAGGATAATCTTATGAAACTCGCTTATGTAAATACCATTATTAACGCCCCCAAAACTCCACTCTGGAGTACAGCTGTTCGAGTATTACATTGGTTGACCGCCATCAGTCTGCTTGGCGCAGCAAGTTATACTGAACAGAATGACAGCGGCCATTCTGAGCTTGGCTGGATAGCACTGGGCCTGCTTCTTTTTCTACAAGTTATTTACTCTTATTCAGGTAAAACTAACTGGGCCCTGTGGTTCGTCATGGCTCTGGTTACCGCTATTAATGTGAGCGGATGGCTAACGCCTGATCATACATCGCATATTCTGGTGACTCTCAGTGGGGTCATGCTAGCTGCATTTTATATTGCCACCGTGATATTTGAGTTGATAAGTTTTCTCATTAATCGTATAGACCAGCAGGCCCATAAAATGTAATTTCAGGTTTTCATCAGGAAAGACTAAACTTACTGTTTTGAAGCGCTAAAATTGTGCTTTAAAACGTTGTTTAGTCATATATCTTATGGATGTCTCTTATGAAAATGATACTTACAGGCGGAGTTTTTTTATTTTTATTTTCTACCAGCTGTTATGCCTATCTATGGACCTCGGCTATACCTACAGAAATTCATTTAGTACCTGAAGGCCTGGTATTGCTGGGTGAGTTTAATAACCCCGGTGTAGACTGTGCCTCCGGGCCCAGAGCAATCTTCCTGCCAAAAATCGACACTTCGTTTAAAGAGAAACTGACTCTGGCACTAACTGCCAAGGCGACTGGTAAAAAAATTCGAGTCGTTATAGCAGACCCAATCCAGACCAGTTGCATCAATATTCTTGCGCTGGGTTCAGTACCCATAGTTTCACATTATTTCTGGCAACTTACTGATTAAACAAAGGCTAAATAGCCCGTAGCTAATCCAGTCTTTTATGGAATCGAACAGATGCAACAATCAGTGCAATCACGATAAACCCTGACAGCCAGTATACGTCTCTGAGCATATCAACCATTTCAGCCTGGCGCAGCACAACACCTCGAATAAGCCGCATAAAATGCGTAGCAGGTAAGGCTTCGGCTATATACTGAGCGATAACAGGCATGCCTTCATAAGGGAACATAAATCCTGATAACAGAATTGAGGGCAGCAATACAAATATGGTCATCTGCATCGACTGAAGCTGGTTTTTGGCGACTGTAGAAATCACTAATCCAAGCACCAGGCTAGCGGTGATAAACAGAAAAGTCACCCCGGCTAACTGTAACAGACTACCATTAACCGGCACTTCAAAGAGAGCATGACCCAGCCCCAGGATTATTGTTACCTGTACAGCACCAATGAATATATAGGGAATGATTTTACCCAACATGAGCTCTACCGAACGCACGGGAGTCGTGATTAGCATTTCCATATTGCCTCTCTCACGTTCACGCACAATAGCAGCAGAAGTAAACATAATCATCGTCATGGTGAGAATAATTGCAACCAGCCCAGGCACTATATTCACCGCACTACGTTGCTCCGGGTTATACAATAACGTCACACTAAAGGTTGGGGTGTGTTGGTTAGCTGACTTACCTAACAGCTCAACCAGTGGCATGGCTCGAAGACTTTTAATAGCTGACGCTATGATAGTGTCAGAGCCATCAACAACCCATTGCGCAACAGGGCGACTGGTTTCGCCATCAGTTGCTGCGGGAGTTCCCAACCCCACTGTCTGGTGCCGTGCCAAGCGCTGACTGACATCCTCTGGAATCACTAGTACGGCGCGTATCTCTGAATTCGCCATCGCGGCATAGGCCTGGGGTAAGTCACTATAGTGAGCGGTAAATTTAACCACCTGAGCTGCACCTACTGTCTGCACAAGTATTCGACTCAGGGCGCTGTTGCTAAAGTCCACTACGCCTACGGGTATGTGGCGAACATTGGTATTAATCGCATATCCAAATAGCATCAGCTGAATCAAGGGGATCATCACCATCATGCCGAAGGTCATTCTATCGCGCCTTAGCTGTATCAGTTCCTTGGTGAATATGGCGCGTATTCTGAGTAGTGATTTCATTGTCTTCCACTCCCTGTACTGGTGACAAATACATCCTCAAGGCTGGGCCTGACCAGATCCAGCTTATCAGTTGTATTTATACAGGACTGCTGAGAAAGGAATATAAGCGGATCTGCAATGCTATCTCTGACCAGAACTCGGAGACGAGAACCGAGCTGAGCTGCTGAGATTACTCCATCAATTTTTAATAACTTTTGCTTAAGTTCACGTAGATTAGACGATTCGATCTCGACCACCCGTGCCCCCATGTTTTGCATCAGTTCATCCGGTGTTCCATCTGCGCGCTTAATACCAGTTTCCAGAATAGTCAGTTTATGGCATCGCTCTGCCTCATCCATGTAATGTGTTGAGACCAGTATGCTTGTACCCTGCTCGCTGAGGTCGAACAGCCTTTCCCAGAAATCACGTCGGTTTTCAGGATCTACCGCAGAAGTTGGCTCGTCCAGAAATAACAGCTCAGGCTTATGAAGTGTCGCGGCGGAAAGGCTTAATCTCTGACGTTGTCCTCCACTCATACTTCCTGCAAGCTGATCCTTCTTTTTTTCCAGGTTGTAAAGATCCAGTAATTCTTCAATACGTTGTTTTTTCTGTCGTCCGGAAAAACCATAGATATCCGCTACAAATTGTAGATTCTCCTTAACAGTCAGGTCATCATACAGTGAGAATTTCTGTGTCATGTAACCGATATGCAGACGCAAGCTTTCGGCATCTTCTGGCAACTTATGCCCTAACACCTCTACATTTCCAGAACTTGGTATTAAAAGTCCGGTAAGCATTCGAATGGCCGTTGTCTTTCCGCAACCATTGGGGCCTAGAAACCCATAGATTCTGCCTTTTTCAACTTCCAGGTCCAGCTGCTGTATGGCCTTTACATCAGCAAAATTACGGCTAAGCGCTGTTGCCTTGATGACAAAATCACTCATGGCAATTCGACTTGAACCGGTACACCATTAGGTAATTGAGCTTCGCTATCCGGTAACTGTACTTCTGCCAGATACATTAAGCGTGCGCGTTCTTCCTGGTTTAGCGCATAGTAAGGGGTAAAAGCAGGCTCACTGGAAATCCAGCGTAAGCGCCCATTGATTGACCGCTCCAGTCCATCTACATGCACCAGCAAGCTGTCCCCTGTCTGCAGATTCACTCTACTGGGTTCCGGCACATAGATTCTAGCAAACGGTGCTTTTCCAGCGAGCAGGATTGCCAAAGGACTCCCTATGGTGACTCTCTCACCTAAGTTCCATGGTAGATTATCTAAAATACCATCCCGTGTTGCGGTAATGGTTAGATCCGCCAGACGTTTATTTTCCATTGCCTGGACCGCCTTCGCAGCATTCAATACTGCCTCTGCTGCCGTCAAATCCTCTTCTCTTGCTCCATTGGTTAACAGCAATAAGGCTTCCTGAGCGCTCTGCAAACTCGCTTCATTGGCATCACGTGCCGCCTGAGCCTTATCCAATTCTGTGTTACTGACCAGCTTTTGTTTGATCAGACTCAAAACCCTTTGGTAATTCGATTGACTTTCAGCTAGTGCAGACTTTGCCCCGACCACTTTAGCGCGGGCAGATGCAACCTCTTCTGGCCTTGCGCCACGTCGAAGCTTTTCAAGGTTAGCCTGTGCCTGAGCCACATCAGCATCTGCCTTATCCACCTGCGCTTTCTGTAATGTATCGTCTAACCTGACCAGAACACTTCCTCTTGTAACAGAAGTGCCAGGAGCTAGAGGAAGATCTATGACTACCTCATTCGTGGTTGCGGTAAGCGCTATGCGGTCGCGTTCCAGAGTCCCCAGCGCCACTTTTTGATGAGCCCCATCACATGATGTTACTAAAAGAGCAAGGAGCAACACAAAAAATGGTTTTATATTGTTAAATCTAATCCAGCAGAATAATAACAACTTTAAGCCTCCGTGAGTTCGTCCGATCAATATTCTACCCCATCAAACTCTGCATAGTTAAATAAATGGACGTAGATATTTTTTAGTGTAATCAAGCGCCAAACAGGAGGCTACAAAGAGCTATTGATATGAGTGGAGAATTGAAGCGGATTAATCTGCGAGGAGCAGACATAAAAATGCCGGGAGAAGAAGCGATTTTACCAAGGAGACAAATCTTCGCTTCTTTCCCGGCGGGGGAGTTAACTTATTTCTGGTTAGTTAGACAGGCTATAAACGAAAGCCGCTAACAGGTGACTCTTATCGTTACCCAGAAAGACGTTATGTGCTGGCATAACACTATTTTTACCATTGGTTATAGTATTTTTAATGCTTGCTACTGTACCACCATGTAACCAGATGTTATCAGTCAGGTTAGGCGCACCCAAAGCCTGATTACCTTTACCATCTGCACCATGACAGGCTACACACAAAGTTTGAAATTGCGCTTTACCTGCTTCAGCTGAAGCCGCATCAACCTGACGCCCACTCAGAGACTGAACATAGTTAGCCACATTAACAACACCTTTCTCACCAAGTACAGGACCCCATGCAGGCATCGCACCATTACGACCGTTCATGATAGTTGCCTTGATAGTTTCAGGCGCCCCACCATACAACCAGTCATTATCAGTCAGGTTAGGAAATCCTTTTGTACCCTTAGCATCTGACCCATGACACTGTGCGCAGTAGTTGCCGAATAATCTCTTACCAGCCTGTATGGCCTTAGGGTCCTTAGCAAGTAGCGGGATCTCTGTTTGGGCAAAATTGTTAAAAATTGGCCCATACTTATCATCAGATTCCTTTACTTCCTGATTATACTGACCGTGCGAACTCCAGCCTTGGACACCCTGCCAGTTACCCAGCCCTGGAAAAATAACCAGATAGGTCAGACCAAAAATGATTGTGATATAAAACATCCACAACCACCATTTAGGTAGCGGGTTGTTTAACTCTTGTAGCCCATCCCAGGTGTGACCAGTAGCTTCACCAGCAGCACTCTCTTCAGGACGTTTCTTCATGGTCCACTTAATCAGCCAATAGCAGGCGAAAATGTTGACCAGGGTAATTACGATTACCCACCAGTTGAAAAAGTTACTCATTATGATTCTTCCTTTTCTGGATTTGTATAACTGTCGTCCAGAGCAAGATTGGCTGCTTCTGCGAAGTCAGCTTCTCTCTTTGAACTCCAGGCCCAGGCGTAAATACCGAGAACCGTGATCATTAGAACCAGTGTCCAGATACTATGTACTGTTGCACTCATATCTGCCCCCTTATCTAATACTGACCGAAGTACCCAGATGCTGCAGGTAAGCAACTAGCGCCTGCATCTCGGTTTTACCCTTGACTGCATCTGCTGCACCTTTCATATCTGCATCGGTATAAGGAACCCCTAGTGACTTAAGCGCTTTCATCTTGGCAGCCGTCATTTCTCCAGTCAGCTTATTTTCAGCTAACCAGGGGAACCCAGGCATATTAGATTCAGGCACCACGTCACGTGGATTGGTTAAATGCGCAACATGCCAGTCGTCTGAATAACGACCACCAACACGTTGCAGATCAGGCCCTGTACGCTTGGAACCCCAAAGAAACGGGTGATCATAAACAAACTCACCAGCTACTGAGTAATGACCATAACGCTCAGTCTCAGCACGGAATGGACGAACCATCTGTGAGTGACAGGCATTACAGGCTTCACGTATGTAAATGTCGCGACCTTCAAGTTGCAAAGCGGTATATGGCTTAAGCCCTTCCACCGGTACTGTCGTATCTTTGATAAAAAACAAAGGAACGATTTCAGCAAGGCCACCGAAACTGATGACAATCACAATTATGATTGTCATCAAACCGATATTCTTTTCTACTACTTCATGACTCATAGCAATTCTCCTAGTGCGCTGGCTGTGCAACTTCATCGTCGGTCATTGGTGAACCGGCAATAGTCTTAAATACATTGAAAGCCATCAAAATCATTCCAGAAAGGAACAACAGGCCACCCAACAGACGTACAAAGTAGAAAGGATATGTAGCTTCAAGTGATTCAACAAAGCTATATGTCAAAGTACCATCAGCATTAACCGCACGCCACATCAGACCTTGCATAACACCCGCTATCCACATGGCACAGATATAAAGCACAACACCTACAGTAGCAATCCAGAAGTGAGTATCAACCAGCTTGGTGCTGTACATACCTTCTTTATTGAATACCCAGGGGATAAGCGCATACATAGAACCAATACTTACCAGAGCAACCCAGCCTAATGCACCAGAGTGCACGTGACCAACTGTCCAGTCAGTGTAGTGAGAAAGCGCGTTAACTGTCTTAATTGACATCATCGGACCTTCGAAGGTCGACATGCCATAGAAAGAAAGAGAAACGATGAGAAACTTCAGTACTGGATCAGTACGCAGCTTATGCCATGCACCTGATAACGTCATGATGCCGTTGATCATACCACCCCAACTTGGAGCCAGTAGAATCAGCGAAAATACCATGCCCAGAGACTGGGTCCAGTCAGGCAGCGCTGTATAGTGCAGATGGTGAGGACCCGCCCACATATAAGTGGAGATCAACGCCCAGAAATGCACAACTGATAAACGGTAAGAGAAAACCGGACGTTGAGAAACCTTAGGAATGAAGTAATACATCATACCGAGGAAACCAGCTGTCAGGAAGAAACCTACTGCGTTATGCCCGTACCACCATTGAACCATGGCATCGATAGCACCTGGATAGGCAGAATAAGACTTAGTGAACGATACTGGCATTTCAGCACTATTCACAATATGCAGAACTGCGATAGTCAGGATAAACGCCCCATAAAACCAGTTAGCCACATAAATGTGCTTAACCTTACGCTTAAGAATGGTTCCAAAGAACACAAGAGCGTAAACTACCCATACCACTGCGATCAGGATATCGATAGGCCATTCCAGCTCGGCATACTCTTTACTAGAAGTAATACCTAACGGTAATGTAATTGCTGCAAGCAGAATGATAAGCGTCCAACCCCAGAAGGTGAAAGCCGCTAGTCCATCGCTGAACAGGCGCGTATGACAGGTGCGTTGTACTACATAGTAAGATGTAGCAAACAGCGCGGATCCACCAAACGCAAAAATCACCGCATTGGTATGCAGTGCCCGCAATCGACTGTATGTTAGCCATGGCGTATCAAAATTCAATTCCGGCCAGACCAGCTGAGCCGCAATTAACACACCTACTAACATGCCAACGATTCCCCAGATTACTGTCATAACAGCAAATTGCCGCACGACCTTATAATTGTAGGTTTCCATAAAACATGGCCTCATATAAAATTGGATTTAAAGCGCAGCGAGTGTGACAATATGTCGCAATTGAGAAAATGACTTGGGTCAAGTGTATAATTTTTTTATAGCATATATCCCTAATGATTAATTTTAGTCATACTAGGAGCTATCACGAAGGGTTATGAATCAATCTAATAGGAATATAAAAAGTATGAATCAAGCACAATTAGCCAAACAGCTTAAAGTTAGCTGCGAGGCATGTAGCCTGTCTGAGCTATGCCTTCCTCGAGGATTATCCACTGAAGAAATCTTTCAGCTTGATGAACATATAGAGCGCCCCAGAAAACTGGAACCCAATACCATGATCTACCAGCCTGGTGACGATTTCAGTGGCTTCTATGCGGTTAGATCAGGTGGAGTAAAAACCTATCTCACAAAAAAAACTGGAGAGCAACAAATACTCGGTTTCCATTTACCCGGTGAAATTTTTGGCCTGGACGGTATGGAGCACAATGCTCACAGATGTTATGCATCAACTCTGGATAACACCTCTTACTGTATGCTTCCTTTTAACAAACTTGATGAGCTGTGCAGCATACTCCCGGATCTGCGTCATCAGGTGTATAAATTAATGGGGCACGAGCTAAATTGCGATCATTCTCATCAGCTATTACTTGGCCAGCAAACTGCCCACGAGCGACTTGCCACCTTCTTGCTGAGCATTTCTACTCGTTTCAAACGCCGTGGCTTTTCGCCTAACAGCTTTATGCTTCCTATGTCACGACATGACATTGCCTGTTACCTGGGAATAGCTGTTGAAACCGTTAGCCGATTGTTTAAATCCTTCCAGGAACAGAATGTCGTAAAAATCAACCGTAAGCAGGTTGATATTCTGGACATGGATAAGTTGAATCAGATGGTTACTAACTGCGAAGAACCTGAATCCTTTTAGGTTTATTAGGCAGCTGGTGCAGTAGCTAAATAACCTTGGAATACTTAACGGTATTATTTTCAAGGTAGGCATCAAAAACCATACACACATTGCGGATAAGAAAGCGGCCTTTCTGCTCCACTAATATGGTGTTGTTATCCAATGATAGCAACCCTTCTTGCTCCATTCTTTTTAACTCAGTCAGCTCATGAGAAAAATATTTGCGGAAACTGATCCCCCACTGCTGCTCAACCAATGGAATGTCCAGTCGGAAATGACAAATCAGCTGATTGATGATCTGCTTGCGCAGCAAATCCTCATCGCTTAGCACCAAACCACGCACGATTGGTAACTTACCAGCCTGGATGCTCGCGGTATAGTCATCAATATTGCTACTATTCTGACTATAACTATCGCCAATAGATCCGATAGAACTCACTCCTATGGCAACCAGATCCGTATCCGCGTGAGTAGAGTAGCCCTGGAAATTTCTTTGCAGTGTACCTTCCTGCTGCGCCTTGACCATAGAATCACTTTCCAGCGCAAAATGGTCCATACCAATATAGACATAACCAGCCTGCTGTAATTTTTCAACTGTTAACTGCAATATATCAAGCTTAACCGCAGGTGTAGGCAAGTCAGAGTCGTTTATTCTGCGCTGTGGTTTGAAGCGCTCCGGCAAGTGAGCATAATTAAAAATAGATAAACGGTCTGGTTTCAACTCGACAACCTTATCTAGCGTATCGCCAAAGGTTTCAACGGTTTGAAATGGCAAGCCATAGATCAAGTCCATATTGATGGACTCAATTCCCACTTCGCGGGCAACTAGTAAACGGTCTCTCACCATCTCATAACTCTGTTCCCTATTTACCGCCTTTTGGACCTTAATATCAAAATCCTGAACACCCAAACTCATTCGGTTAAACCCGATATTTGACAGCGTCCTGATAGAGTCATTGCTAACCTTACGAGGGTCAATCTCAATTGACATTTCACATTGCTCTGAAATCTTAAAGTTTTCCTCTATTAACCCCATCAAAGTGATCATTTCCTGATCACTCAAAAACGTAGGCGTGCCCCCTCCCAGATGCAGCTGATCCAGTTCTCGATCCTTATCAAACAAAGGAGACAGCATCTGCATTTCTTTACTGAGTAAGCTTAAATACCCCTCAGTCACCGAGTGGTCTTTGGTAATGATTTTATTACAGGCACAGTAATAACAAATGGTATCGCAGTAAGGAATGTGTACGTATAACGACAACGCCTTAGGAATCATCTCCGTATTACTACGCTGTATACTTTTTTTCAGAGTTTCCTCATTGTACTCGGGTGTAAACTGAGGAGCAGTAGGGTACGAGGTATAGCGAGGCCCGGACTTGTCGTACTTTTTAATTAAATCTTGATCGAAATCCAGAGTTTGCGGCATGATGATAAAGTTTTCCTAGCATGAACTGTCAATTGATGTCCATTTTAGAAATTAGCCCGTATCGACAAATGACTTAAGTCAACTGCAACTCTTTCCTATTAATCTATTTTAATATAATCGATCTGAATCACATATTTACTACTGAATTCATTAACTTCATCAGAGGGTGGCTTAATCGCATAAGAATTGTAATAAAACGGCTTCCATAACATAATGCGATGAAAATTCAAAAAACGATAGAATCGTCTAAACTATTCCTTAATCCTGAAACATTCAAGTTGGAGCTTAATCAGTGGACATTGCAAGTCTAGTCGGCATTATTGCGGCTTTCGGTATCATAGGTGCCGCTATAGCTATGGGTGGGCCCTTCATTTTATTTGTCAATGTACCGTCTATTCTGATAGTCGTCGGCGGGACATTTGGCGTTACCCTGATGCGCGTCACCCTGGCCGACTTCCTCGGCTCTTTCAAGGTCGGCATGAAGGCCTTCATGTTTAAAATAGATAACCCGACCGACCTCATCGAGGAAGCGGTTGAAATGGCCAATATTGCGCGTAAGGAAGGCCTGCTTGCGCTGGAAGGACGTGAAATAAGTAATCCTTTTCTACAACGCGGCATAGGGTTGTGCATCGATGGGCATTCCCCTGAAATCGTCAATAAATTATTATCCAAAGATATAAATCTAACCATTGAACGACATACCAAAGGTGCTGATATGTTCAAGGCCATGGCTACTTATGCCCCCGCATTGGGTATGATAGGCACACTGATAGGTCTGGTTCAGATGCTCTCCAATATGAGCGACCCTTCTGCAATTGGTCCTGCAATGGCGGTAGCATTACTCACTACGCTATATGGTGCGATTATTGCGAACGCATTTGCTTCTCCATTGGCAGAAAAACTATTACTGATAAGTGCTTCGGAAAAATTGAATAAATCGCTAATACTGGAGTCTATCTCTGCTATTCAGGATGGCACCAACCCCCGAGTCATGAAACAACTGCTGAGTGCTTTCCTGCCAGAAGGTAAGCGAGAAGAAGAATAGGCAAGGCTATCTCGATGAGTGAAGAAAACGATTGTCCAGTCTGTGAACCCGGCCTGGCCCCCTGGATGGCCACCTTTGCCGATATGATGTCTTTGTTGATGTGCTTCTTCGTGCTATTGCTTTCTTTTGCAGAACTAGATGTCATGAAATACAAACAGGTTGCGGGCGCAATGAGAGATGCATTTGGTGTACAACGCGATGTAAAAGCCAGCGAAATCCCAAAAGGCACCAGCGTCATTGCTCAAAATTACAGCCCCGGCAAGCCTACTGAAGTCACACCATTAGAGATAATGCGAGAAAAAACCAGCGATGACACGAAGAATAATCTGGAGTTTACTGATACGTCTTCAGTCAGCGATAAGATAGTGGCTGATGCAGAAGCTTTAGCGCAGATGAAGGCCAGACAACAAGCCAAAGAAGAAGCCGATGAATTAAAAAAGGAAATGGCTGACGCAATCGGAGCTGGACTTCTGGAAGTTGAAGGCTTCAACGATCGTGTTTTGATTCGAATTCGAGAAAAAGGCTCTTTTGGATCAGGCCAGGCCGACCTGAAGCCTGAATTTACCCCCATCCTGAAGCAAATAGCAAATGTCCTCAAACAACGTGACGGCCAATTTATTATTGCGGGTCATACCGATGACATCCCCATACATACTTCACAATTCCGCTCAAACTGGGAACTCTCTGCCACACGAGCAGCTAGTGTGGTGCACTTTTTTATAGAATTTGGGGGTATCGACCCTGAACGTATGGAAATTAGAGCACATTCAGATAACCAGCCACTGGTTCCTAATGATAGCTGGGAAAATCGTGCAAAAAACAGACGTGTAGAAATCAGTGTACTACACGGCAATACCGAATCTATCAACACACAGTCGCCATCTACAGATGTTGACTATGTTAAGGAATAAATAGCCATGACACAGGAAAGAAGACGCTTTTTCCGTATCGAAGATATTGTCAGCTTAAAAGCCGAGGTTATCGATGAACAGCAGGTTCCTGAAAAACTTGAAAAATTCTGGAACGAGCCACATCAAGCTTCGATGCGAAATGAATTCAACTTCAAGCTCGAACAACACCGTGCTGATTTACGAAAAATCAGCATTAAGATGCCTGAGCTCGGTCGTTATCTTGGAATGCTTCAGGAGCAGCTAGATATTCTGACCGATAAAATATTAGTAGACGAAGACAAATTCACAACACTGGAAAAACAGGTAAACCTGAGTGCTCAAGGCATATCATTTTTATCTGAAGAATCAGCCAAGGTGGGCGACATCCTCGAATTACACCTGAAGCTAAATCCGGGTAAACAGAAAATAGCTGTATTTGCAAGGGTAGTTAACTGTGAAGAGGCTGAGGATGAGCCGGGGCACTATAAAATTGCTCTTGACTTTGAACATATCCACGAAGCTGACCGTGAAATACTGGTGAAACATATTCATGGTAAACAACTTCTAGCGTTAGGAGCATCAAGGTTTGAAGAAACATAATCACAGATAATCTAAGGCAGCTCTGAATAACTCATCCATGAATGATCAGAGCACGAAAAATGAAAACAGTGATTTTTATTTTTCTCACAAAATCAATGGTTTGTAGCCATCGATTTTGGCGGCACATCACTATGTCGCAGGAGCCTCTGAATTGATCAGAGGTCCCCTAACTTAATAACTATAAGATAAACTGATTAATGGCCATTGAAAAAGCTCAGCTATGGATGCAAAAGCATTCTCATGTTATTCCGGCTCTCGCTATTCATCATAATGAGATAATCGAGTTGCTCGAGAATGAACATCAGGCACATAACCTGGTTCAACTGGCAATACGAGATCCTGGACTATCTTTAGAGCTGTTAATAAAAGTTAATTCAAGCCGTAAGTCAACCTCAGATCGTGATCCTATAGAATCACCACAATCGGCTATTTCACTTTTAGGTGAACAAGCTACTCGAAGAATGTTTGAAAATGCTCCTGTAGCTGAAAAGCAATTGCAGAAACCAAACCAGTTTTTACTCTTCCAGCAAATTATCAACCGCAGCTTCCACAATGAAGAACAAACTGAAAAATGGGCTCAGATGGCAGGCTACACACAGATAGAACCCATAAAACTCGCAGGTTTACTTGCCTATACTGGCGAATTACTTTGCTGTACCTATGATTTCGATAACTACCAGAAATATTTCAGCCTGGAGCATAATGAAAACAACGAGGAGAAGGTTTTTGGGTTTAAATTTGACGAACTGACTCTTAGCATTGCCAAAAAATTCAACCTACCCAGCCTTATGCTCAGAGCCATTCCCATTCAGGATGACACTGGCCAACGCGCTCAATTGATTAAATTCCTCTCTTTGATATGCAAATACTGCCAGGACAACTGGTACAGCGATAGAATGCTGGAAACCCAGCAAAAATTTGCTGAATACCTGAGACTACCGCTAGATAAAGTGGTCAGGGAGATCCATCAAAATTCAGTGCAGGCAGCACGTAACACACTGCTGAAAGACTCCTGGCACGCAGCAGCCAGGCTCATTCTAATGCCTGACATTAAAAAACCTGAACCCACGCAAAAAGCGGAACAGGAAAGCAATGCTGACAGTAACCCGCTCTCCGGATATGAAGCTATACTGAATGAAATCAAAGCGCTATTAAAAAACCCCAAAACAGGCCAGTCTCAAATACTCAACTCATGCATGCATGGCCTGCACAACAATCTGGGCTTAACCCGTGTTAGTCTGCTGCTTATATCCAAAGATAGAGAAACACTACAAAGCAGAATGAACATAGGCCTTAACCCTGAGTCACCACTTAAGCACTTTAAGATAGCAACCAGCAAAGCGGGTTTACTGAAAGCACTATTGAGTAAACCTCAAGCCATATGGATCAATACCAGTACTTTTGCTAAATACCACAAAATGATTCCACAGAGTTTTCTGGCCAGCACTATGACGAATAACTTTTTTGCTATGTCACTTTTTATAAACAATAAGGCAATAGGCCTGATATATGCTGACCGAGACAATTCAACTGAAACGTTAAATAAAGAACTGTTCGAACAATTTAAGCACACGGTTGTTACCAGCAGTAAGGCATTAACTCTCCTTTCAAAAAAACATACTTCTAAGTAAGAACTGAGATTTTTCTTATGGATTACAGCGTGCTACATATCATAACTTTGCTAGTATTAGGTTATATTGCTGGCATTATCAATGTACTAGCGGGTGGAGGTTCGAATCTAACCCTTCCGGCACTGATGGTTCTCGGGATGCCTGCCGACATTGCCAATGCAACCAACCGAGTCGGTATTTTATTTCAGGGGCTGTGGGCTATTAAGGGGTTTCACGGGCATGGCCAACTCCCTTTACATGACATCAAAGGCCTGTTTATTCCTTTATCCATAGGTGGCATTCTTGGTGCGCTGGCAGCATCTTATGCACCTGTCATCTATCTAAAGCCAGTTTTGCTGATCACTATGATCGCAATGTCATTAATCATCCTGATTCGCCCATCGGTAATCATGCCTGCTCCTGGCACCATACCCAAACTCGTTAGTGAGACACCGTCATCCTGGGTCACCTTATTCATCTCTGGCTTTTATGGTAGCTTCGTTCAGGCAGGAGTTGGTTTTGTACTGATACTGGCTCTTGCTGGATCATTACGCTATGACCTGGTAAAGACAAATGCCTTAAAACTAGCCTGCACAGTAGGATTTACCAGTATTGCACTTGTGATCTTTATTTTGAGAGATCAGGTCAGCTGGATTCCGGGGTTGATTCTTGCTGTAAGCATGATGCTGGGGGCACATCATGGTGTTAAATTTGCCATTAAGGCCAAACCTTCACATTTAAAGTGGTTTCTTTTCCTGATGACCTTATGTGGTAGTGGTGCCGCTTTCTGGTTCTAAAGTAAATTCATCAACACCCATAGAACGATTAACCCTGGTTTGTGATTTTGAATCTACATTGCTTCAGCACTGTAGTGACGCTTAAAATTAATCCAGTTGATCATCCACTACAGCTGATCTAGCAACCACCTGATTACGGCCATTTCTTTTAGCCTCATACAGCGCCTGATCCGCTTTACTGATCATATCTGCCTGTTGATTTTCATGATCGAAAACAGCCACGCCAAAACTGGCTGTAATCTGATGGTTTTCTATCTCTGCGATCTGAATCTGCATGATAGACAGACGGATTTGTTCCGCTAACTCGACAGCACCCGATTTATCTGTTTCAGGGAGCAATAGAATAAATTCTTCTCCTCCATAGCGACCGCAGATATCCGAAGCTCTGATAGATGATTTCAAAAGTGAAGCAAGTTCTTCTATCACCAGATCTCCTGAAGGATGCCCATAGCGATCATTAATCGATTTAAAGTGGTCTATGTCTATCATAATGACTGCAAACACTCGACCATAACGTATAGCCGAGTTAGTCAAGACCTTGAGCTGATCAAGAGAAGCATTATGATTGAGCAATCCTGACATACTGTCGAGCAAAGATAATTCCATAAGCATCTGGTTTTTTTTATTTAGCTCACGCGTTCTGGATGCCACCTCTTGCTCCAGGTTTTGATTCATATTCTCGAGATAGGTTTGCGCATTCAGGGTTGCCTGCTCCTTCTCAATATTCAGTTGAGAGATATTCTCAATCAAAAGATAGCCCAGTAACACAATTTCAAATAAGGAGGTGATCTGCATGGCGTAAAAACTCAGGAAACTTCTTTCAATCCAGCCAAGAAAAACAAGACCCGATAAAAACACTCCTGTAATAAATATCCCACTCACCAAGAAAAATAATCGAGCACCTTTGTATCCCCTTAAGATAGCTATGATGTTAGTAACAATTACTATCGGACCGAGTAAAAGCGCAGCAGCAATAGACAACATAGCTGCAATTTGAAACTCCCCGAAAAAACTCACCCCTATACTGACCAGGCCAAGCAGTATGAAAAAATCATATAGATACCTGCCCCCCCCTTCCCTGCTCCAGACCTGAAAAAAAATACCGCAATATAAAAAACCGCTGACAACCACCAGATCAATCAGTGCAGTATTTATCCTGTTCACCCATTGATTGTATTCAGGCCAGATGAACTGAAACCCGAAGCCATTTAACGACATTTGCAACAGGATTAAGCTTAAAAGATAGAACGAGAATGCCAGTAATATTGGGTCTTTAAGCTTCAAAAAACCAATAAAAGCCACCAGCATTAATATGCTCATAATACCGTAATAAAACCCAAAACTAAGAGCCAGCTTATCCACCCTGCCAATAAAGGCTGACGTCTTCCATATAGAAACTGGAATAAGCATAGGACCTGAAGATTTTAACCTGAGATAGTAGGTCTGAACCTCACCCGGTGGTTGATAGAGTTTTAATACCAGGCTACGAAAATCAACTTCACGCTGTTTGAAAGGATAGTGATCACCAAACGAATCCTCAGAAAATACCCCGCCTGTTTTCTGTCGATAGAAGGTTAGTTGATCGAGATATGGATAATCAAAGTGTAAAACCAGAGACTCATTCAACGCTTTATCGGTTTTCAGGTGAAATTTCACCCAATAGGTGGCATCAGAAAAACCTAGAGAGTTTCCAGTGTCAGTTAATGGATGAAATTGAGCGGACATCGCTCCCGAAGACAGCTGTTGTAGAGTTAATACGTGATCAGGATCCTTTAACACCATGATATAGGGTGTTAAATCAAGCTGCCTCATATCTGAATTAAACTGAGCTATAGGATCAGCCTGATCATATCCATTAACCGGAGCAAACAGAATACCCCCTAGCAAAACCCAGAATATTCGCACTAAAAACCTCTAAAAATACAAGTCCCTCAGGCCAGACAGGCCAGAGGGACTTAGTTAGATATAGCGATTATTATTACCCAATGCAGGCTCTTTGACTGGGTATCAGTTCAAATTACTGAGAAAACAATATCATCTGACCTTGACCTGGATCAACTCTTCACCATCAGGATCAGTCACATGGACTGCACAGGCAATACAGGGATCGTAGCTATGAATAGTGCGTAAGATTTCAATAGGTTGCTTAGGATCGTGCAACTGATGATTATCAGTAAGCGCGGCTTCATAAGGCCCATCATTTCCTTCTACATCACGCGGGCCGGCATTCCAGGTGGATGGTACCACGGCTTGATAGTTTTCAATTTTTTGATCCTTAATCACAATCCAGTGCGCCAGTGCCCCCCGTGGTGCCTCCATAAAGCCAACTCCTCGTGCTTCAGATGGCCATGTGGCAGGATCCCAGAACTCTTCGTTATGCACACTTAAGTCACCAGATTTAATATTCCCAATCAGATTATCCAGCCATACATGCATTTGATCACCAATCAGCTTGGTTTCCAGAGTGCGTGCAGCAGTGCGTCCCAGGGTTGAGAACATGGCTTCCAGAGGCACATCGAGTTGTTTCAGCACGGCATTAGCCAGATCCTGAGTAGGCTCATGGCCGGTCGCATAAAGCATTAACACCCTGGCCAATGGACCTACTTCCATGGGCTGACCTTTCCAGCGAGGTGACTTCAACCATGAATAGCTGTTTTCAATATCAAGAAAATCATAAGGAGGTTTGGGTCCGGAGTAATTCAGATTGGTTTCACCATCATATGGGTGCAAGCCACTATCCTTGCCCGAAGAATAATCATAATAAGAGTGCGCAATGAACTCCTTAATCTGCTCGGGATCATTCAGGTCTACCGGATGAATCTTGCTTAGATTTCGATCCAGTATGGCTCCGCTCGGTATGAAGTAGGTAGATGGATCATCCATACCCTGTTCTGGCATATCACCAAAGGTCATAAAATTGCGCACACCGCAACCACGCTTGAACCAGTCTTTGTAAAAACCAGCTATAGCTATGGTATCTGGTACATATACATTATTCACAAAATCCATCATCTTGTTAATAATGCCTCGTATTTCCTGCAGCCCCAGAATATTCAACGCAGTAGCGCCCATATCGCCAGTCACGCCACTTATGGGTGAAGGGGCACCACCAACCAGAAAATTAGGATGCGGATTCTTACCACCAAATATGGTGTGAATCTGTACCACATCACGCTGCCAGCTAAGCGCCTCCAGATAATGTGCCACAGCCATTAAATTCGCTTCCGCTGGCAATTTATAGGCAGGGTGTCCCCAGTAACCATTAGCGAAAATACCCAATTGCCCGGAATCGACGAACTGCTTAATCTTCTTTTGCACATCAGAAAAATATCCAGGCGAAGAATTAGGCCATTTGGATAACGATTGAGCCAGTTGCGAAGTCGCCTTTGGGTCGGCATTCAATGCCGAAACCACATCTACCCAGTCCAGTGCATGCAAGTGATAAAAATGCATCACATGGTCATGTACATACTGTGCAGCAATCATCAGGTTTCGGATCAGTTGCGCATTGGCAGGAATCTGATAATTCAATGCGTTTTCAACCGAACGAACAGATGCAATACCATGTACCAGCGTACAAACCCCACAGATACGCTGAGCATAGGCCCAGGCATCACGTGGATCACGACCTTTAAGAATGGTTTCAATACCTCGAACCATCGTCCCTGCACTGGAGGCGCCAATAATATTGCCATTAGCATCGGTTTCGGCCTCGATACGCAAATGCCCTTCGATTCGGGTAATTGGATCAACTACGACGCGTTCGCTCATGATTCTTTCTCCTTCAGCAGGTGATTAGCAACCAGCTCGGTTAATCCAACCACTTCGATATTCATATTATTTTCTTCTATGCCCTCATCCAGCGTATTGCGGCAGGTAGCACACATAGTGACCACTGTGGTGACATTAAGCTCTTCTATCTGCTGGCGTTTACGACGAAATACCTGGCGCATTAACGGCTCAGCCTTTTCAATAGTGTTCATGCCACCGCCACCACCGCAACACCAGTTACAGGCCTGGTTATCTTTCATTTCGATGAAATTGGAAGTTACCATATTCAACAGGTTACGCTGCGGCTGGTTAACACCACCACGGCGTGCAGCCTGACAGGGATCATGGAAGGTCAGTCGCTCATCTTCCATACCTGTGGTTCTCAGCTTGCCCTCAGAACGTAACTTATCCAGCACTTCGATAATATGAAAAACCTTGAATGGATAAGGTCTACCGATCACATTCGGGCCTTCCCAACGAATAGCCATATAAGCATGTCCACACTCAGGGCTGATCACATTTTTGATATTCAACTCTTCGGCAGCTTCAACAATACGATTGATCATCATCGCTTCAATATCAGAAGCCCCCATATGCATACCAGGATTACCCGCTTCATGCGCTTTGGTACTTAGTGTCCATGTCACACCTGCTTCTTTAAATATCTGTGCCAGAGAGGCAATGATTTCATTGAACTGCATGACTTCAGCTGAAGACAGTAACAATAGATAATCAACATCAGGTTTATCTATGCCTATTTCGATACCTGTTTCTTTCTCCGCCGCTTTCACCATCGCTTCCAAAGTTGCCATCGGAAAGCCCATCACACTGCCTTTTTCCAGCGTGCGTACTGCCGCAGCCTGTAACGATGGTGGTGCCAACCCGGCAGCTGTCAGACCTTCACGCATCTTGCGGATCATGTAGACAATATCATTACCTACCGGACACATCATGGTACAGCGACCACAGGTGGTACAGCTCTCAAAAGCCAGTTCGACGTTATCCTGCAAATCCTGCATTGTTACTGCCTTACTCAGCCCAATGAGTTTTTTCAGCTTACCGACTACAGTATATTCCTGCTCCCAGATTCTGCGCATAGGCTCTACACGACGGATAGGGGTATATTTAGGATCCTTTGTTTCGGTAAAAAAGATACAGGCCTGCGAACAGATGCCACAGCTTGTGCAACTGGAGAAATACGACGCAATGGGTGCATCGATGACTTTTTTCAGGGTATTAATGCCCTGCTCAAATGAAGTACTCATGACTGAATCCCCCTACGACCATTATTCGATCCGGTATAAAAACGGGACATAGCAAAAGTAAACACATGGGTCAGCTTGCTGATGGGTAATGCAACCATCAACAGTTCAACCGACAGGATATGTAGTGCCAGCATGGTAGTGTAATCCATGCCCAGACGGTGGTAAGCCATATAGCCAGTTAGTAGTGGCAAAAAGGTGACTACCCATGCGAAATAGTCAGACATTCTACTCAGGATTCTGCGTGCCGGGTCGGTAAAGCGCTGCACCAGGGTATACATCAGAGCGGCAATACTGAGAACAGTAAAAAAGTCGATGATATAACTCGGCCAGCCACCCCAGAACACCCCAAACACATCTCGAAATAACTGGGTATGAGGTATGAAGAAGAAAATAACTATCAATAGCCCCACATGAAAAATATAAGAAGCAGTAATAAATTTCCAGTTTTTCGGTTCAGGAATAGAGCGTTTTAGAATCATCTTCCAGCCATCGCTAGTACCACTGTCACGTACTTCAGCCAGCTCTGTTGGCCGCCCCAAAGAAAGGATTTCAATAATCCTTAAGGTTAGTCCAAATACCATGAATACGGTGGCATAGGACAATCCTGGGCCGCGCGCCCAATTTAGTAATTCAACTTCATTCATCACTGCCTCCCATATCTTTTAGAGTGACTGGCTGAACATTTTTCTTAGCCGATGATTTAGTACTCTTATTCAGGTAAGCCGAAGCTAGTCCGCCGACCACACCTGCAGCCAAAGCGCCCTGTGCCCACTGTCCCGGGTTATTGCTACCAGTCGAAAGCGCCTTATAAAATCCCCCCGCATCCCAGAAATCAGGTTCAGAACAACCGATGCAACCATGTCCTGACTGAATCGGAAAAGAAGTGCCATTGTTCCATTTAACCGTGGCACAGGCATTGTGTGTCACAGGCCCCTTACAGCCCAGTTCATACAGACACCAGCCTTTACGTGCCCCATCATCATCAAAGCTTTTGGCAAATTGCCCACGATCGTAGAACGGTCTGCGATAGCAGCGATCATGAATGGAATCCCCATAAAAAGCCTTGGGTCGATGCAGACTATCCAGTTCAGGAATCCCAAAGGTCAGCACATGCGCCAGAACACCTGTCATCACGACGGGAATGGGTGGACAACCCGGAATATTAATAATCGGCTTATCGGTCACAATATCTGACACAGCGACTGCACCCGTCGGGTTTGGTGAAGCCTTGGGCAATCCACCAAAGGTCGCACAGGTACCCACCGCAACAATAGCGGCAGCATCTTTTGCCACCTGCTGCAGCATATCCAGATTTGTCATACCGGCGATGGTCGAGTAAACCCCGCCATCCTTGAGAGGAATAGAGCCGTCTACTATCAGAATATATTGACCACCATTTTCATGCATCGCCTGTTCACGCGCCTGCTCAGCTGCATGCCCGGATGCAGCCTGTAGCGTGTGATGATAATCCAGCGAGACAAAATCAAAGATCAGATTTTCCAGACTGGGCTTATGCGAACGTGTGATTGATTCGGTACAGCCAGTACACTCCTGAAACGATAACCAGATTACAGATTGTCGTCGTGTATGTGCCAGTTTATCAGCCATTTGCGCAGCGGCAGCTGGCGATAGCGCCATGGCTGAAGCAACGCTACTGCAGAACTTCATGAATGTTCGCCGTGTAATTCCGTGGCGCTGTAGCTCGTCAGCCAAAACAGATTTATTATAATTCACAGATATTCGCCTCCTTCATCCTGATTGATGATCTTTTTCATACGATCCGCCGATAGTGCGACATCTGACGGATGACTCTTAATTATTTCAGGAATCCATGAAACTTCGATGAACTCCGAAATCAATAACTCGTCTGCTGCATAGTGCCTGACCCACCAGATACCGTTATAAGCTGTCTCATAGATACGGCTTTCACCCACGGTAGTCAGTGTTATTTCTACCTCTCCCTTACCCAGCAACTGCTCCAGTTCCTGTTTATCCTGGTCGCTCACCGGCAGGCTAAACAAATCGACGGTATGCTCTGTGCCCTGATCCAGCAGTTGCTGTAAATGCTGAGCCAGCTCATTAAATAGTGCCTGAGCCATTCCGCTTGAGCTGTGATTTATTTCAATAGGAATTTGAAGTGGATTCATGATTAATGCCAACGCTGAATAATGCGATTTACTTCTTCACAGGCCAGAGGGATAGCCTGCCGAACGGCCTCGGTTGGATGCTCACCCCAATCCAGAGACTCTGGTTGAATTCCGACAAGAGCGCGCCGCGAAGGCAGATTGCCGGCTAACATGGCGATTGACATCACATCTACCAGGCCGACTTCATGAACAGATTTTTTATTACCATTAGTAATGAAGTAATCCATATCTTCATTTTCAAACACCTGGACAGCACCTGGCGCAGATTTTATTTCAGAGGCATCTACCACGATCAATTGATCGCAGGATTCTATAGATTGAGCCAGAGTGAAGCTGAGGGTTCCACCATCCATGTAAAATACATCTGGTGAAAATTTGTTTTCCAGTATAAGTTGATTAATGACATGAACGCCCACCCCCTCGTCGCTCAAGAGTGTATTCCCTATACCTAGTACCAGCGTCTTATTCTTATTCATTTGATACCTGCAGTGTAAAACAGCATTATGTTGTCAGTATAATTTAATGCTGTATTCTATGATTGATCTGGATCAATCCAATAAAGTCTAGCGGACGCTATATTGCAAAACGCCCCCTAATATATTTATTTCACCGGTGAACAGTTTATGTGTCTTGGTATTCCCATGCAAATTAAAAGGATAAATGGTATCAGTGCCCTATGTGAAGCCAGGGGGGTTGAGCGTGAAGCCAGCCTGTTATTAATGATGGAAGATGACTTAAAGGTTGGTGAGTACGTGATGATCAGTATGGGTAACATCATTTCTCGTATCGATCAGCAAGAAGCACAGAAAGCCTGGGCACTGTATGATGAAATGTTTGAGATTATTGATACAAAGTCCTAGAACCAGTTAATACAGATGTGTTTGCAACTACACATCATCTGTTACTGTTTTACTAACGTCCTCCCCCTTATAATCCAGTAATTCCGAGTTTTTTACTGGCTACAGATTTGAGTTATTTACATCGCATGCTGAGGTTTATCCCTCTCATTTTCGTTCTATTGTGGAGCACGGGCTTTATCGCCGCCAAATTTGCCCTGCCCTATATAGAACCTTTCACCCTGCTATTGGTACGTATGTTGGTTACAGTGGTGGTGTTCCTGTTACTCATCCAGCTATTTAGAACCGAATGGCCAAAGCCGATAGACGCATTTCATCAGATGGTGGTTGGATCCTTGATTCATGCCGCCTATCTGGGTGGAGTATTTGCCGCCATAAAACTCAATATGCCCGCAGGTATTGCCTCTCTAATAGTCGGCTTGCAGCCACTTTTGACAGCAATCCTGGCCTGGCTGGTACTTGGCAACCAGCTAAAACCCAGGCAGTGGCTTGGTCTATTGCTGGGACTGATCGGTATTACCATGGTGCTGCTACAGGGGAAATCCATCGGCTTCGATAATATAACTCTGGGCGCTGTCATCGCCATACTCATTGCTCTATTCGGTATTTCAATCGGCACTTTGTACCAGAAAAGATATGGCCAGGGCAGTAAGCTACTGCCAGGATCTTTTTTCCAGTATCTGGCCACAGTTGTGTGGATGGGGATTCTCAGTACGGGATTTGAAACTCAGCAAATCACCTGGTCATTTACCCTGATCGCCTCTCTGGTATGGCTGGTGGTCGTACTTTCTATAATAGCCATATTGCTACTCATGCTTATGATTCGAGAAGGAGAATCTGCTCGTGTGGCCAGTTATTTTTATCTGGTTCCGCCTGTTGTAGTACTCGAGGGATGGTTATTCTTTGATGAGCAACTCAATCTGGCAGCGATTATCGGCATTACGATTACCGTGATGGGTGTTTATCTGGTCGTTAAAACCAGAACCCCGGCCAGCAAGACATGAGTTTTTAGCTCCCGAAGACAGGGCTAAGAGCGACTTACATTGCCCCTGAATCAGACGGATGAATCTCGTAGACAGGATATAAGTGATTGCACCATTCTTGCAGTCGCTCCCCAAAGCACTTCACCATCGTATTCATCATAAAAAACTACCGGGAAAGTTCTGCCATTTATAGTTCTTTGCTCCATTCGAAAATTTGCCTTTTCGGCAAGCCAGCTTAAAGGGATACTGAAAACGCGAGCAACTTCATCGGGGTCAGGGACAAAGGCATATGGCCACTGCTTAACATGCGCCACAACGGGTGCAATCTTAAATCGAGTAATACTATAGTGATAGTTGAGTTGCCCGAGGACTTCGACATGCTGAGGATGCAGGCCGATTTCTTCATGCGCTTCGCGTAGTGCAGTTTGCTGCAGATCCAGATCCTGATCTTCGTATTTTCCACCCGCAAAAGCCACCTGACCTCTATGATAATCATGCTCATGATCTGAACGTCGGATAAATACAATGTGCCAGCTATCCAGGTCACGTACAAAAGGGATTAACACGCCAGCCTTCAACGATTTCTGCTCATCCCAGTCAGATGGGATATCCTGAGTTATCTGCTTCTCTAGCAACAGGCGTTGGCGGATTTGCGTAATCGTTAGCCGGTTTAAATCTGTTTTACTCATACCCGATATATTACATCAAAATATGGGGCTAATAACTATTCAATACATCCCGATAATTTGCGCGTTCGTATTCAGACGGGTTAATGGCATTAGCATAACTTAAGCTACCCTTTAACTGATGAATCGACTCGTACTCCTTTTCCTGTAACCAGTTCAACATATCGTCCAGAATCACTGCAGTATGTTGCGGCCCGTTTTTAAGCAAGGTACTGCACAAACAACAGGCATCAGCACCAGCCAGCAGACCTTTAAGCACCTGATCAGCATCATGCATACCACCGGTAATCGCCAGAGACATGCTGGTGTGCTGTCTGAGTATCGCTGTCCAGCGAATTCGCATCAGCGATTCTTCAGGGCTGGATAAATTGATCCTGGGTTTTACAAGAAGTGTTTCAAGATCAATATCCGGCTGATAAAAGCGGTTGAATAAGGATACCCCAGCGGCCCTAGCCTCCTGCAACCGAGTGATCATGGGTAACAGTGCACTGAAATGATTGGATAGTTTCATACTGACAGGAATATTGACCTGTTTTTTGACTGCAGCAAAAATATCCAGATAACGTTGTTCGACCTGCTGTGAAGTTTCCTGAAGCTCTGCAGCAATATAGTAGATATTCAATTCAATGGCATCGGCACCTGCCTGCTGCAAATTTTGAGCATGTTCCACCCATCCTCTATCAGTCACACCATTAAGACTCGCAATAACAGGAATATCCAGCGCCTGTTTTAGTGCCTTTAATCGAGATATATATTTTTCCTCACAGTCTTGAAACTCGACGGGATCAGGGTGAAAACTGTCCGCTTCAGCATGCCCCAGTGTCGAGTGATATACAAAGCGATCCATTTGTGCCCGTTCATAATCGATCTGCTCTTCAAACAGAGATGGCATAATAATCGCTGCTATACCAGCCTGCTGTAACTCAACTGCGGTTTTAACTTCCCAGGTCAGCGGGCTTGAGGAAGCAACCAGAGGATTTTTCAGGGTTAGTCCAAGATAATCTGTTGTCATATCCATACTATTTCTCCTCCTGCTTGTCTTTAGCTTCGTTGAGCCTGGCCTTTGCTGAGGTGATGGTTGTATCCTGATCCCATTCCAGTTCAGCCAGTTGACGATAATAATGATAACGATGATTCACTTCCTGTTGTGATTTCACTAAAAAGGCTTCTGCTTCCTCTGGGTGAGTATGCCACAACATATTAAAACGCGTTTCGCTCATAATATAGTCGCGATAGGGAATCTTTGGCTCAGCTGAGTCCAGATGCAGAGGGTTCTGACCCTGCCATGCTTTGCTGGGATCATATCTAAACAGCGGCCAATGCCCGCTATCCACAGCCATTTGCTGCTGTCTATGATTGTTTGAAAGATCAACACCATGTGCAATACAGGGTGAATAGGCAATAATAATTGACGGCCCATCGAATGCTTCTGCTTCAATAAAAGTGCGCAATGTTTGAACGTCTTTGGCCCCATAAGCGACATGAGCGACATATACATTTTCATAATCCATCGCCAGCATGGCCAGATCTTTTTTCGCCGTTGCCTTACCACCAGACGAAAATTTGGCCACCGCACCGCGCGGAGTCGCCTTGGAGGTTTGTCCACCAGTATTGGAATAGACCTCGGTATCCAGCACCAGGATATTCACGTCACGGCCACTTGCCAGCACGTGATCAAGTCCACCATAGCCTATATCGTAAGCCCAGCCATCACCTCCCATAATCCATACCGACTGCCGGCACAGGTAATGTTTCAGCTCTTCGAGTTTCCTGGCTTTTTCATCTGATAATCCTTTTAATTGCTCGCTTAGCTGTTCAACACGTTGCCGTTGATCATAAATTCCAGCCTCGTTTGACTCGTCGGCATTGAGTATTTGCTCAACCAGTGTTGCATCCAGCTGATTACTTAGCTGTTGTAGCAGCTCCTGCGCCTGTTGCCTGTTTTTATCCACAGCAACCCGCATACCCAGACCAAACTCAGCATTATCCTCAAACAGAGAATTATTCCAGCTAGGTCCCAGACCCTGCTTGTTTTTACTCCAGGGCGTTGTCGGCAGATTGCCACCATAAATCGATGAACAACCAGTGGCGTTTGCAACCAACATTCTGTCACCAAACAATTGCGAAGCCAGTTTTACATAAGCGGTTTCGCCACAGCCCGAACAGGCACCAGAAAACTCAAACAAAGGTTCCAGTGCCATAGCACCCTTGATGGTGCCAATTTTCAATTCACGTCTATCATAATCTGGTAGTTCCAGGAAAAACTGCCAGTTTTGCTTTTCCTGTTCCAGCAGAGATTCTATAGGCACCATATTCAATGCCTTACGGCTGGCATTACTTTTATCACGAATCGGGCAGATATCTACGCAGAGGCCACACCCGGTACAGTCTTCAGGCGCCACCTGATAAGTGACATGATAACCTTCCGGAAAGTCTTTACCCTTCATCGGCATGGATTTGAAGGACTCAGGGGCATTGCCCAGTTCATCCTGATGGAAGATCTTGCTACGGATAGCTGCATGAGGGCAGACTAAAGGACACTTGCCACATTGCGAGCAGATATCGGCTTCCAGTACAGGGATTTCTGTTGCAATATTACGTTTTTCGTAGGCTGCAGTCGCTGTCGGAAAAGAACCATCCGAGGGGAAAACAGATACCGGCAGGGCATCGCCTGTACCTGCGATAATGGACCCTATGACCTGTTGTACAAACGCCGGGGCATCCGGGGTAACTGGCTGACGAATCTCAAAATCACTCTCTACTGAAGCAGGTATTTCTAGCTGATGTAAACAGGCCAGGGATTCATCAATCGCTTTAAAGTTGATATCAATAATACGTTGGCCCTTTTTACCATAAGTCTTAACAACGGCTTCCTTGATTGATTCGATAGCCTGTTGTTGCGGCAATACACCTGATATTGCAAAAAAACAGGTTTGCATAATGGTATTGATGCGTTTACCCATACCTGATTTCTCAGCGACCGCATAGGCATCAATAATGTAGAGTCGGATATTCTTATCGATACATTGTTGCTGCATTTTACGGGGTAAGGAGTGCCAGACTTCGGCAGCGGGCTGACTGGTATTCAATAGAAACACGGCATTGTCTGCCGCCTTATCCAGCATATTGTAGCGCTGTAGAAACACCGACTGGTGACAGGCCACAAAGTTGGCTTCGTTATCGCCGATTAGATAGGTGGAACGTATAGGGCGTGGGCCAAAGCGCAGATGAGATACAGTAACAGCACCTGATTTTTTAGAATCATAAACAAAATAGCCCTGCGCCTTTAATTCGGTACTTTCGCCAATAATCTTGATACTGTTTTTATTTGCGCTGACGGTGCCATCACTACCCAGCCCGTAAAATAATGCCTGAATGGCATCGTCGTTAGCATCAGTTTTAAACTGATCATCCCATTCCAGACTGGTGTGAGTTACATCATCTACAATACCGATAGTGAAATGATTTTTTGGCTCGCTTTTTTGTATTTCATCAAAGACTGCCTTTACCATCGCAGGAGTGAACTCCTTGGATGACAATCCGTAACGACCACCAATAATAGCGGGCATTTGTTTAAAACGAGCATCTTCACTAGTCAAATGTTCCGCAAAAGCCGTGACCACGTCTTTGTATAAAGGCTCTCCATCAGACCCGGGTTCCTTGGTTCTATCAAGCACTGCAATACCCTTCACTGAAGTGGGTATCGCCTGTAATAGCTGCCGGCTATCCAGAGGCCGGTACAGGCGTACCTTTAAAACGCCGACCTTAGCCCCCTGTCGATTCAGATAATCCACTGTTTCATGGACCGTTTCTGCACCAGAGCCCATTAAGATAATGATGCTTTCAGCTTCCGGATCACCTTCGTATTCGTAAAGTTTATAGGATCGCCCAGTCAGCTCTGCAAATTGATCCATCACCTGCTGGACTATGCCTGGAAAAGCCCGGTAAAAAGAATTGACGGATTCCCTGGCCTGGAAATAAACGTCCGGGTTTTGTGATGTACCCCGTAATATCGGGTTAAATGGCGACATGGCGCGGGCGCGATGAGCTTTGATAGCCTCATCATCGATTAATGCCCTGATCGTATCCACAGGGATAGCCTCTATTTTGGAAAGCTCGTGCGAGGTCCTAAACCCATCAAAGAAATGTAGTACGGGTATACGGCCGAGTAAGGTGGCAGCCTGTGAAATAAGCGCCATATCCAGCACTTCCTGTGGTGAATTTGATGACAGCATCGCAAAACCCGTCATACGGGCAGACATTACGTCACTATGATCACCAAATATCGAGAGTGCCTGGCAGGCCAGTGAGCGGGCTGCAATATGAAACACCGTGGGTGATAACTCCCCGGCGATCTTGTACATATTGGGTAGCATCAGCAGTAATCCCTGCGATGCGGTGAAGGTTGTGGTTAGAGATCCCGTCTGCAGGGCCCCGTGTATAGCTCCCACAGCACCTGCTTCGGATTGCATTTCGATAACATCAGGCACTGTTCCCCACAGATTTTTCTGCCCTTTGGATGACCATTCATCGGACCATTCACCCATCGGGGATGCTGGCGTGATTGGATAAATGGCTATCACTTCATTACAAAGATGGGCGATAGTGGCTGCTGCCTGGTTACCATCGATAGTCAGTGTAGTATTTTGCATGATATCCTTTTATTATCTTTTTATAGTTTTAATAGTTATAGCTCAGATTCACCACAATGACTCATGATCTACATCATTAAAGCCGTATCTAGAGAAATGGAACTGTGGCAAATTCATCAATCCTGACAGGCCACCTGATATGAAATTAAACGTAAACCGAACCAGACGTAATCGATTAATTGTACTGTTGATTATTGCTATACCCAGCTGGTACTTTACTGATATGGACAGCATGAGCCGCTTATATGCTTATGTACTGCCGCTGATAACATTCATATCTGTGCTTTTCTTTTGCTTATGGATCATCGATGTATTTGCTCATATTGATAATCGCAACAACTCAGGATAGGTTCATACACGAACCCATTTAACACTTTAGTAAGTCATAATTTGTGCAGGTGCACAATTTGTTTAAAAGCTCTAAAATAGCGTCTTTTTAACTGGACCTTTCTCATATGCCGCTTTCCAGCCCAAGTAAACGTAAACTACTACATACCCGTGAAGTCACCTGCCAGGGTTTTTTACGCGATGATGGTTTAATAGATATTGAAGGTCATCTAAACGATACAAAGCCTTTTGATTTCCCCAATCAGGACCGTGGTGGAGAGATCAAAGCGGGTGAATCGCTGCATGGCATGTCTATTCGACTCACTATTGATCATCAAATGACCATTCACAAAGCTGAAGCGATCATGGATTTCACGCCATATAACTACTGTAAATCTATTGCTTCAGTTTTCGAACAACTCAAAGGCATTACTATTGGTTCCGGCTGGCGCGGCAAGGTGCGTGAGATAATGGGTGGTCGCAATGGCTGCACACACCTGACTGAATTACTTGGTCCCATGGCAACAACCGCTTTTCAAACCATGGTGAGCATTAAAGACATGTCTGATAAACCAGATGATGAAAATGCTCAGGAAAGCTATGTGCCCTATCTAATTAACACCTGCCACACCCATGCAGAAGATAGCCCTGTAGTGCAGGAAAAATGGCCGAAGTATTTCCGCAAGAAAGCTAAAGCCAGTTGAGAAAGCTCTGGTTAATTTCAGGCTGAGACAGAAATATAACGATATGTTTCGAAATGGGTTAAAACAGGCATCCAAATGTTGATATTTTGCAGATAAACCGGGGTATTTTTTGCAGCATAAAAATCATGAATTTATTTCAGATGCCTTATCAATCGATACCGATAGTAGCTATATTGCCTCAGCTTGCTGAGGGAAGATAACACAGAAACTGGATCCCTGCCCAAGCTGACTATCTATTTTCAAATCGAGTCCGTGGACCTTACAGACTTTCATCACTAGATATAGACCAAGACCGCAACCATTACTTTCTGGGCCATGGTAGCAACGCTCAAGCACGAGATCGATTTCATTGCTGCCTATGCCATGCCCTGTATCGACAACACAAAATTTGTCTTTTTGCAGTACCACCTTAATGCTTCCAACGGTGGTATTATTAATAGCGTTCTGAATTAAATTCCCCAGAATAATCTGGATATGGTTTTCAATAATTCTGACTTTCTTGTCATATTCAACTTCCAGCAACAGCTCTAGTTTTTTTATTTTTGCCTGATCCTTATATTGCGCCAGCGTTTCCTCAAACACCGTTTCCAGGTTGATTTCACTCAAGGTTGGCTCAAATTTTTCATCAGCATTCCTGGCAAAAAACAGCAGCGACTCAATCATTTTATGCATATAGTTTGTAGAAGCCCTTATGCGATTGATTACCCCTTGCTGTTGCTCGGTCACTCCATCCAGCTCAAGCAGATCGAGAGCTGTAGCAATCACTGAAACCGGTGTGCGTAGTTCATGACTGACAGCAGCAGAGAATGATTGCTCTCTTTCGACAAACTCATCCATACGTACCAGAAATTGATCAAAGGATTGAGCAATGATCCCAACTTCATAATCCTTATAGCCTTCTTCAAGACGAATATTACGGATATTTGGGTCAAGAGTGGCTACTTCTTCTGCCAGTGTAGAAACCGGTACTACAAACTTTTTGGTTAACCAGAACCAGCTGGCAAAAAGCAGGATAACAAAAACAATACCACCTCCTATCAAGATAAGCTCTAACAGGGATAGCGTCTTATTGATATCGGTGGTATCGAATGAAATGTATATCCGGTCATTAAACAGATCGACTACAGTAGCATGATGACTCCGATCTCCCGACTGTACTTTTACATAACCATCATAATCCAGATCTTTTAAATACTGAGGAATAGGATAGATATCTTCTTCGCTCAGCCGGAAAGCCTGTATTGATGCCGATTTAGGCATTGGAATATCAGGGTCATTCTGCAACTCGATAACCATTTCAGAAACCTCATGACCTAATAATGTAGTCACCATAAGGACTTCCAGTCGGTTCACCAGCGTGACAACAAAAACTGAATAAAGAACACTGGCTATGGCCGCCATATAGAGGATTTTTCGTGCTATGCGGCTGTGAAGTTTGTATTTAGCGCTCATTAATAAAAAGCCTGTAGCCAACTCCGCGAATCGTCTGTACTAGCTTTTTGTCGCCTTTTTTATCAACTTCACTTCTAATGGCATAGATGTGTGAGCGTAACACTTCACTGTCAGGTGGCTCATCATTCCATACCTGCTGCTCTATCTCCTGGCGTGTGACTACTCGACCGGGATTTTGCATAAGGATAATCAGGATTTTCAAAGGGATAGGTTTTAACGTGAGTTCTCGATCTCCACGCTTCAACTGCATGGTATCTGGGGCGTACTCCAGATCTTCAACGATTAGTTTTTTCTTGTTGAATGAATTAGGGTTACTGCGCCGGATTAAGGATTGCAACCTTGCCTCCAGCTCGGGCAATGAAAAGGGTTTCACCAGGTAGTCGTCCGTGCCCGCTTTAAAACCTTTGAGTTTATCTTCCTCGGTATCTTTAGCGGTCAACATAATGACCGGTATATCCAGTTCGTAGTTCTCACGCAATTGCTGGCAAAAAGTAAGGCCATTCATACCAGGCAACATAACATCGAGAATAATGACTTCATAGGATTGCTTTAGCACCAGATTAAGCGCTGACAGACCATCCGCTGCATAATCTATGATATGACCCTTTCTCTCAAAAAACTCAGTAACATTAAGTGCAAGATCATGATTATCTTCAACAAGTAATATATTCATTGTTTGCTCAGCATTACAGCCACATGGTCTAAAACGAAGAAATCAATAAGCCTTAACCCACCAGGTTATTGTCATAGACATACTTAACCAGCTGAGCGGTATTTTTAATCTGTAACTTCTTAAAAATATTGCTGCGATGTTTGCTTACGGTTTTTTCACTAATCGAAAGTACTTCTGCTATCTCTTTACTACTGATGCCGTCACCGATTAATTTAGCCACCTGCTCTTCTCTATCTGAAAGAGGAGAAACCTTGTTATGATCAGACGATCCACTGTTAAAACTCAGAAAGTTGTTCACTAGTGGATCAGAGATACCAGGGCTTAGAAATTTTCGTTGATGGATAACACTGATCGCTTCAAGCAATAAGGAATAATGATCATATTTAAGAATAATACCATCCACACCCGCACTCAATGCCTTATGGATAACAGGAGGCGTGATGTCAGAAGATAACAATATGATTTTTGAAGGTAATCCGCTGGCCTTGATTTTGCGTATCAGATTAATCCCACTCAATGCGCCAAGATCTAAATCTGTGATTACAAGGTCGGGGACTTCCTGGCGAATATCATTATAAGCCGTAGAACCGCTACCACTGACACCTATCACCTTAAACTGCTCTGTCAGCTCCAGGCTGGTTGCCAGACAGTCAGTAAATATTGTTTCGGTGTCAGCTATGTATACTGATTTTATTATCATATTAAAGCCACTAAACGCTCTTTATCTTTTTATCTTTAGTTTTTACTTTTTAACATCAAGAGAAGATTTTAGTAATTCCATTTTATCAGCATATTCCTGCGTGATATCCAAAGCATCCTGATGGTTAAAAATCACTTTTGGCGTAATTAGTACAATAAGCTCTCTTTTAATTTTTGAGTTAGAAGTTTTACCAAATAGTCCACCAGCATAAGGCACATCATGTAACCCAGGAATGCCACTCTCACCATTGATCGAGTTCTCTGTAATCAGGCCACCTAATATAATAGTTCTGCCATTTTGCACAGCAACTGTACTGTTGATATTACGCTGCAAGAAGCTACGCTGTCCAGTCGCATCATCAATACTACCTACATCAGTCACTTCCTGACTCAATTCCATAGTCACCAGCCCACCCGAATTCACTCGCGGTGTTACAGATAATAGAACACCCGTACTCTTATACTCTATCGACTGGGTCAAAACATCGTTATTGGAAGACTTGGCAGATGCTACCTGAACCGGTTGCTGATCACCCACACGGATAGTAGCTGTATGATTATCCAGCGCCATTAATGACGGGCTTGATATTACGTTTAACTTGGATTGAGCTGCCAGAGTATTAAATACTGCCGACACCAGAGATCCTGTACCACTAAGCAAGAATGAGAACCCTGGTGATATCGCACCTATACCTGCGCCCGAATTTAAATCCAGCGTAGTTGATGTATCGTATTTATTTGCCACATCATTATGCTTGAGAAACCATTCAAGACCATAACTTAGCTCATCTGTCAGCGTCACCTCTACAATAGAGACCTCTATTAATACCTGTAACGGCAGCGTATCCAGATCCTTGATGACATTCATAATACTATCGTATTCAGCCCTTTTACCTAGAATAACCAGAGAATTATTGGTTTCATCTGCGACAATTTTTAATGAAGAATCTCCGCTTGAAGAGGTTTTAGCGCGCTTTGCTGGAGACGTATTGCCCGGCTTATTGGTCGCAACAACTTCATTATTCGACACGGTATTGCTGGCTGCTGCACTCGCTGAAGACAATACTGCTGGACCGTCACCAAAGATATTATTCAGCATATCGGCTAGTTCACTAGCCTTGCGATTCTGAACATCGTATACAAACAACTGTGTATCGACAGTTGGCACTTCAACATCCAGAACTTTCAACCAGTTCTGGACTGCTTCAACCTCTCTTCTGGTAGAAGCAACTACTAACAAAGCATTAAACCGCTCAAAGGTATCAATTAAAATTTCATTAGTTTTATTTTGACTGGTCAGAATTTTAGTAATTTCACCTTTTACTACTGATGCCTGTGTATTTTCAACCGGAAGCAGAGCAACTGATTTTGATTTCAACCAACTCACATCAAAAATCTGCACGGCATCAACGATATTAGATATTTCCTGAGCGGTACCGGTAACGATGACAGCTCTTCTTTCCTTGTCTATTTTTAAATGAGTAACGCCGGGAGCGACAGACTCCAGAATGGGCTTTAAAGAATTTGGATCAAGAAAATTGACCGGGATGACAACCATTCTATAACCTGCTTCGAGATTTCGCGCACTGTACAACTCTGGCTTTAAGGAGTAATTTTTAGCTTTGGTGAGTGGGATAAATTCGTAATGATTATCCTTGTTGACCATCACTGCATTCTTTGAGGCTAAAACACTTTCTACTATCGAAAGCAAATGCTCGGAATTAACCTTGCCTTTGGTTTGAACAGTGACTTCTCCCTTAATTGAGCTGTCAAGTATATAGTTTTTACCCAGCATTTCTGTAAATACAATAGAGAGAAATTCCTCGATGGCAATATTCACAAAATCAAGGCTAAACTCACCATCGCCTCTGCTGTATTTTTTCTTAGGTGAGGAATTGACAATCTTTCCATCACCATACTTATATACAGCACCTAGAGATTTTGAGTTTTCTCCGTCAGTAATTTTCTCACCCTTATCGTCATACGAAATAATTTCAGGGACACCGGCACCATTCACCTCAACCCGGTAATTAGGGCCTTTGGGTGCTGAACAACCTGATATAAACGTAATTAAAGAAATTAAGCTGAGTACAATCACTCGCTTAAAATGTATTTTTGTAAATAAACGGCCCATAACCCCCCCCGGATCAACCTTTAAATGCGATTACCTTTTCCCTACCAGCCTTGGAAAAAGTAAAACTTGATTCTGATACCCCATCTAAACGCCACCCATATATTTCATCACCAATACGGAGCCTTAGATTTTTACCATTTTTTAAATCTTTTAATACAGCCAGTATGCCATCACTTGTCAGTGCAATACCAAGTGCCGTAACCTTTAAGTCTTCAATAACTCGCTTAGGCCTTGTTACCACCTTGACCTTTTTTTCTTCTTCGAACTGCCTTTCTTCTAAAAATAGAGGTCGCTCTACGATTGCATTATAGGCATTCAGGTTCTTCAACTGTTTTACGTTTGTATCATCCTGACTATAATTGATTTTCAAATCCCGAGTAGTCTGTTGTTGCTCTTCCTCTGATTGCCCCTGAATTAAGTACAGCAAAACAAGCGCAATGAATAATATGAGCGAGATTATTGCCTTCATAAGTTACTACCATCCCTGAAAAAACTACTCGCAACAAATGTAATATTCATATCACTCGTATCCTTACTTTTACCCAGGATAGATTTATAGGCTACAGAACTCCTGGTGATATCAATATCCTTAATAAGGATAAGCGGTAATTCATTCTCGATCAGGTACATCATTTTCTGTATCTCTTTATGATTAACAGACTTCATCCTGATCTCTACTGAAACCTCACTATACCCGTCACTCTTTACAACGGGAAAAGGTTTCACGGTCAATATTTTTGCACGGGTGTTGCGGCTAATAATACTCTTTAACTTATTCTGAATCTCCGATAATGCTGTAGAAGGCTGTGAACTATTGAGAAAATTCTTTGACTGTTTATATTTCTTTTTAACCTTCTGAATTTCAGCCTGATAGGATTTTTCGCTCGCTAAAATACTATCCACCCGCTCAGTTTTCTTGCGTAATATCTCTTTTTCAGAATCAATTTCTCTCAGGCCATCCAGATAAATGTTTGAGAACAGCATATAACTGATGAGCAAAATCAATACCAGTATTGATACTGCAACTGCTTTATCCAGATTCTGGTTTCCGAAAAGATTATGCATTGTTCTTTAATCTGAGCGCTAACTCAAATGTCTCTTTATTGGTATTCGGAATCTTGATGATTGAGGAAGTAAACTTGATACTATCAAAGATCCCCAGATCATTCAGATCATCAGAGACCGCTGTTGCAGATACCGCCTCACCCTTCAGTTTTATCTCTCCATTTTTATAGGTAAAGCGAGAAATCCATGCATCGGTGCCGATATTCTCACTTAAAATCGCTAACAGCTCCACTACCCGATGTTCCTTATTGATCTGGGTATTTAATTTTTCTCCCAATGCTATTTCAGCATTTAACTGATTGATAGTAGAAACGATCTCTCCTGCTTTTTTTATTTCTTCCGCAGTTTTAGGCTGAATAGCGTTCAAGCGCTGATAGCTCATCTGATAAGGGAGTATCAGCAATCCGGCTAACAGAGCAACATTGAGGGCTGTATGCAGATTGCTCGGGCTAAACAATGACCGGGGCTTTAACTCGGCACGATTGCCTAATATGTTTATTTTTGTGCCATAACACTCATAAAAGTGACGCGTTGTACAGACGACCTCTCGCTCAGTTTCTAATTTAAATGCAGCCGTTAAATGATCGAAAACCCTGGATTTTATGACAATCACATCTACATCCACCTTACTGCGAGCAGACTGTATATTCAGCGCATAAAAGAAACGAATTTCCTGGAAATTTAATGGAATATGCTTTTCAAGATCATAACGCAGGACATTTTCGATATTTTCCAGTGTTTCAATGGGATAATTAAGTGCCAGCGAAAATACTTTGTCATCCGGGAGAAGATAGAGGCATTTTTTGTTACCCGGATTTCTCTGCAGCAGGCTTGCGGCCAGATCAAACTCCAGACAGCTATCCTGACTCACCTCGCGTGGAGCTGACTCCAGAGCAATATCTACATCGACTTCCTGAGTCTTTTTCAGCTCCTTTCCGGGGTCGACCGCCCTGATCTTACCGCGATCACTATAATATAAAACTGTACTATCCTGTGCCTGCCCTGATTCAGCTCGAATATTCAGCAGGGTACCCTGATCATCCTGAATCACCAGCGTATCGTCTTCCGAAACCATGCCTTTTAAACGTGTGGTTATATCATCACGATTAAACACAATGGTTGAATCTTCGCGCTCAGTCAGGTCAACTTGATCCAGCGTAAAGTTAGACTGATCAGTTACTTTTTTCTTGAACTCATGATGTATTACCTCTGCTTGACCAGGCAGGTCAATATGGGTGACGTCAGCATCATTCAGCGTAGTTGCTTCTTCAACATCTACTTCACCCTCACTCAGATCAAAGTCCAGCCCTTCGCCATCCATAGTAATGGAGTCAATAACCTCTCCATGATTATCCTGTAAAAATACACTGTCCCCCTGGTGCCTGATGATCAGCTCAACATCCTTATTATATTTATTAAACTGGTTTTGAAGTTGCTCAGGTACACATGATTTCAGCGTGCCAATCCACCAGTTAAAATACTTGCTAACTTCAGGAGCGATATTAAAATTCATGACTGCTTACCTGATCCGCAATAGTCATGTAACGGCCCAACAATATGGCGTTGATAAGGTGCGCCGGTAATAGAAGTAAAGTAGGTATAATTTGGAAAGCTATTCAGCATATGCTCGATAATTTCCATCATATATACGCGTGTAAAATTACCTGCTGTTTTATGTAGTGAATCGGTGAGCAACCCATAAGTGAGCAAAGTATTTGCTAGCTCTTCAAAGTCAGGGTTATCGATATTAAATCGACGCACCATCGCATTAACCCTGATTGAGCGCAGGTTACGCTGTAACACCTTGTCATAATCGGTTGCCCAGCAGAGCTGAGAATTTCTGTTCTGCTGCAGATAATCGCTAATAAGCTGATAATCCGTTAACTCATTACTCATCGCAGTTAACTGAAGGCGCTGAGTCTGCGGACAGCTTAAACGATCAAGCACTGATATTTGATCCACGGTGGTATTGACCAGCAATTGGTAGTCAGTTGAACAAAATCGTTCAAACTGCTGCTGTAGATCTGCAAAACCAACGTTGGCAACAAAAGGAATCTCGCGCATCAATTCAGCAACCTTTTGAATATTACCCTTGCCATCAATATACAGTAATTTTTCGGGAAGATCCCTGCGTTTACTATTAAGATAATCAACTGCCTGCTTATCCCTGTCGCGAAACACAAAGTTATAAAAATCTCCTTTTGGCAATTTCTGTCCTGAAGGAAAAAAACAGGGGATTTTATTCTCAGAACAAAAGCTGGCCACTTTACCGTAATCGTCTTTTACTCTGGGACGTATAACAGTAAAAACAGGGGATTGTTGATAATAACGACTGAGTTCCTGTGACCACTCAGCTGGATTTTCAGACAATTCCCAAACCACCAGCTTCCATAAGCGGAACGATTCGTATTGCGGAATTTTTTGTACCGGCGAATATTTTTTACGTTTTAATTCTCCCCGACTTAATCCATTCTTCATCTCGAACAGTCCCTGTAAAAAGGCAATATGCTGTGCCCTTTCTGCGGCAGGCAGCCGTTTATCTACGATAGTCGCTATCCGAATCTCTTCCCCATCAACGCCAGGATCATCGGCTGGACTAATCGTTTTAAGGTAGGCAACCAGGTCATCACTTTGCTGCCTTGTTAAAGCGTATTTAGGCATCAATCTATCAGCCACCTCACCGTTAGAATTAATGCCGCTGGTCATCAATCGATAAAAGCTGTCTGCAGTATAAGCCTTACGTTTATTCTGAATGTGATAAAAACGAGAGCTATCATCCTCCGGCTGATTCTTACCCAGAAAACGCCAGCTCACCGGGGGGAAGGTCTGGCCTGACTCAGAGCTGCCAAAACCGGATTCTCGATGACAGTTAACACAACCCAAAGGTACATCAGAATTGAGGTCATTCAACACGGAAGGAATGGTACTGCCATCGGCATCTACACCTTTCATATAGATGACTTCACCCTGCTCTACTGATGAAGCGAATGCGACAACCTGCCAGCAGACGAGCAGGATAATGATGAAAGGCTTTATACCCACCGCATCACCAGTCGGCCTGCTGCAACAGTCAGCAGAAAAAAGATTTCAAGTAAGCCAAAGGCGGAACCGCCAATCACATCTTCTTCTGCTGCAGTATCATCATCGATAATAGCAATCGAGACTGAGCTCTTGCTACCCAGATTAATGGAATTAGGCGCGGTAAACACCAGTCCGAATGTTTCAGTATTTTCGACGTCGCTATCATTAAGCAGAGTAACCGTTACCGTTTTCTGGCTTTCCATCTCCAGAAAATCAAGAGTTGTATCAACCGCCACATAATCACTGCCAGCAATCGCAGTACCATTACTGGAGACGACACGAACTGAAACCGCAGAGCTGATATCACCTGAACGATACACTGTAATATCAACCGAATCGGTAGTATCTTCCGCATAGCTGTATTTTGCGGTTGAAAAATTTACCTCTTCAGCCTGATGAATCACCCCAGGGTTGAACTGGCCAGTTTCGAACTCCAGCAATGCCGCTGCAGCACTCGCCTGCACCAGGCCTCGGCCGTAATCTGCATTCGGACTTACGCTTCCAAGCTGTATTGTAGAGTCATATAAGGATTGCCGATAATCCCGGTGATTACTGGCCTGGTACTTACTACGTAACAGTGCCAGAGCACCTGATACCATCGGGGCCGCAAAGGAAGTACCACTCAATGACATCACATTGTCCAGATTTGAAGAAAGGCCACCAAAGGTTTCATCAGCCATTTGTATTAACTGACCCGGAGCCATCAACGAGGGAATGATCATCTTTGAGGTATTACAGTTATCCGGGCCACGCGCACTATTCGCCCACACCGTATCACTTATAGAATTAAGCGCACCGACCGAAATGACGTTCTTGTCAAAGGATGGAGAGAGATAACTGGAAGGAGTATTGGCTGCACTGGTATTACCCACGGAAAACACAATATCTATACCCATAGCATCTATTGCTGCCAGCTCCTGCTGGAAAGGATTGTTGCAGGAGCCTTCCGAAAAATCTGTACCGGTCATACCCCATGAATTCTGTACGATGTCGGGATAATCATCTGTTGCAGGATTGCCATCAGGATCCAATACCCACTCAAGCGCACTGATGATCGCACTTTCTGTTGCATTACCGCCATCGATTATTCGCGCCGCTATCCAGCTCGCTGAGGGCGCCACACCGAGATATTTAGATGTTTGATTTAGATTACCACCCAGCACCAGACTGGTGACACCTGTTCCATGAGGCTTACCATCAGCGGTATAAGTATCAACAGGGGTGGCAAACTCACCATAAGGATCAAACCAGCTATTACTGCCACCACGCCAGCGATCACGTAAATCTTTATGCAGGTAATCCACACCAGTATCCAGTATAGCGACCACCACACCCTGCCCACGGAAACCTTCACTCCACAAGGTATCTATATCGATGCGGGCTATATCATCACCCACCTCTACACCAGATAACGGCAACGCACTTTGCGGTTTAAGCTGAAATTTTCGATCAGTACTAACCTCCAGTACATAAGGCAGTGATTTTATGCGCGGCAGGAATTCTGCTGACAGATGAATCGCAGCAGCCTGACGTAACCATAATTCACGAACCACCTCTAAATCGGTATCTGCCAGATCAGATTTAATGTTCTCGATGTATAACGTCATCTGCTGACGTAATTCAGCCATTACCTGATGCCTCTCTGAAGGCGCCTTTCCCCTCAGCTGGTTTTCTGTAGCAGCCTGCCCGAATGTAACAATGTAGCGCCCCGCATCTGAAGAAACTTTTTCAAGCAAAACCTGCGCGGACAGATTTTGCATACCCAGCAGAACTATCAGAAATGAGAATAAAAAGCGCATACAGCTGCCTCGTTCTATTTATCAATGGTTAAAGGTGGTGACACTTCATTTCCCACCATAATCTTCACCTGATCACCGGGTAACATATGACGATTCTCATTGGCAAACATAGTGATATAGTTGCGATTTAACTTAAGAAATTTTCGGTTTGATTTAAGGTAACCGACTGTGGAACCATAAGGCACATCGAATTTAGCTTTGCTTTTCATTGACAATAAATGTGGAAACTCTTTATTGACGGATAAAACTGTCGCTTTATCTACATCAAGCACCTTGTAGCGAAACTCAATCATGTAACCTCCTGCGGAAATTCTCAGCATCACGGGCTCGATTCCCCAGTCTTTTTTCAGGTCAATTGTTTTAAGATTACCTTCATCAGCCTGAACACTCGTGATAAACATAAGGAATGTACAGATAAAAAACAATCTTGCATTTTGTTTAAGTTGATCGATGTTCATAAATTTTTCAGCTCATTTAATTAAGCATTTCAATCGGGTTGATCGTGTTCACTACCAGAAAACCATCACCGCGACGTTTTTGCTTTAAAAAAACGCGGTATAAATGACCGCCCAACGAAATGTGCACTCGATAATAATCATTAGAAGTTCCAGAATAGGACTGATCTCCTGATCTGAGAATCTCTACTATTTCACGCCTGAGTACAGTTTTTTCTTCAATATCTGTACTTTCAATCATTTTATCCACCCGATATGTATCTATCCCCTGAAGCATGAATAACACCTCAGCAGGTGACTCATTCGGATTCACACTTTCCTGGTGATAAATACTGACCAATGGAATAAGTTGATGCACATCCTGCACTGAAATCCCTTCAAATTGCGTCAACTCCATAAAATCATTAAATCGTAGATTATTTTCTTCTATCTGTTTTCTTAACTCGTCCAGACTAGAGCTGTCTATACTACTGGTTTCCAGCACATTATTTAGTGACTGACTACTCAGATCATAGAGCGATACAAAACCACTTTCATTATAAATTTCGATATTAATTTTCTGATTGTTAAGATTTAGTTCGAAATTTTCATTTCTCCAGTCACCATTGATTATTTTAAACATGGCGAATTGTGTTGCGGATTTTATCTGCAGGTTTTTCTTGATCTGACTGACCTGGGATACCTGCTTGATCATCACCACCCTTGAGGCTGAAGATAACTTGTACGCAAGCAGCGTTATAACAACCAAAATCCACAACACATACAGTAGAACAGATCCTTTATTTTTATTTTTTTGACCGCATTCCATGCTCATGCCGTCCCGGTAGAAACAACCCATTCCAGTACAGCGCTATCAGGCAGGGTAACCTTCACCTTTATGCTCTGAGGTATACTGTTACTCTCACGCCACTCACGCAGCCATTCTCCATCCTGATAATACCTGAAACCGAGCTCCTGAACCTTAATACCACTGGTCTGGATCTGAGCATTCAGGTAAATAGATTCTTTATCGTATCTATTATAGGCAACATACAGCTCACCTTCATTCACGTAAATTCGATATACCCTGTAGCCCGGCACATCAAAATGATCACTGAACGCTCTGGACACAATCCGTAAAGAGTCCGCTTCACCAGAAAAAAATGAATCCTTCCCGATGCGAAAAAAAAGATCACTCCGGTGCAACCCTCTGGATAAGATTTGATTGATCAGGCTTTTGAGCAACAGGCGATCTAACTGCCCTTCACTTTTCTCACTGTAACGTACCTGATACTGGATAAGATTTGATATAACCTGATATGCACTGACAAAAATGATTGCACTTAATACCAGTGAGACCAGCATCTCTACCAGCGTAAACCCCCGCTTTCTGGAAACTCCTGCACCACGCTTTGCAATACCAGCAGAAACCATCGAATTAAAAGCCAGCATCTTTCATTATCACTTTATTTCGAGGATGGACCATTGATAGCTGTTACCCTGGTCCGAAACGGATATATCTGTTTTTAGCAAAGCCATCTCTTTATTGCGTTCCTTGATCTCATAAAGAGGCACCGAATTCACCATAATATTCATCTCCTGCTGAGCACCAATGAAGGCTAGCTGTGCCTGTTCACCCAGGTTTGATAAAGCCGCATACTCATAGATTAAACTGGCTTTATGCTGATTTTTTTCAGTCAGATGACTCAGGTATATCTGATTGGAAACATAGTCCAGAACAGCAACCAGCGACGCACTAAATATGACAAAACCTACCAGCACCTCTAATAGAGTCATACCGCTTTCAAGATTTTTTTTTGTTGTCTGACCCTTTCGCATAAATTCCTGCTCTTTATGATGACTGAGTGGAATACTGAGTCATGATCTTGCCGGAAATCCAAACCACGGTAATCTCGTAGCGCTCATCGTCTGACTCCAACACTATGGCTCCACCGGTGGAGCTTGCATCAGGATAAAAAGTCATGCCGACAATATCTTTTTCAATCACCTGGCTTGCTGCAGTCTTCACGGTAAGCGAAATGTTTTTCGGTATATCGACTTTACTATCCTGAAAGCTGATCACGTTTTCCGCAATATCAATCTCTATCTGATAAGATCTATCATCTCTAATCGAACGTTGCTGTGTTAACTTGATAGACTGGACAATTTCTCTGGAGACCGAGCGCACATCCTGTTTCGTATTAAATGCGACATATGCAATTGAACCTACAACTAGAGAGACAATGGTTAATACAACCAGCACCTCAACCAGTGTAAACCCGTTTTTACGCATTTCATTTTATCCAGTTGGTAATGTCTGCGTTATCGCCCTCACCACCCGGTTGATTATCCGCCCCCAGACTTAACAGATCAAACGGGCTATGCTCACCAGGGAAAACATAAACGTAATCGTTACCCCAGGGATCCAGCGGCACCTGTCCACTTTTAAAATAAGGACCACCCCAACCAGCAATCGAGGTTTCATTACTGACCAGGACCTTGAGCCCCGGATCATTGGGCGGATATTTACCGGTATCCAGGAAAAATAGTTCAACCGATGACTCGATCTCCTTTAACTGCAGCTTCGCTGTCTTAGCTTTTGAACTCCCCAGATACTTCATCACATTGGGGCCAGCAATACTCGCGACAAGACCTAAAATTATCAACACTACTAATAATTCAACCAGGGTAAAACCATTGACTCTATGTTTCATTAATATCCCAACTTTACAATTATTTTTTAACATCGGTCTATACAACCAGCTCATTAATACTGAGGATAGCCTGTAGCATAGTAACCACGATCAATCCAACCACCAGACCCAGCACCATAATAATGACCGGCTCCACATACATCATCAGCATTCTTATTCTGACATCTAGCTGTTTATAATAGAATTTTGACAGCTTGGAAAAAGACTCAGCAAGACGGCCTGTTTCGGCACCAATGGAAACGATGTAAATAAAATGCTGGCTGAATAATTTCGTGTTAAACACATCTTGAATCGCACTACCTTTGCTAATGTCTATCGACATCTGCTCTATTTCCTTCTTGTAAACCAGGTTAGCGACCGCATCGCCAACATATTGTAACGACTTCATGACTGTGATATTTTTTTCCAGCAGGATAGAAAGTATGCGCGAGATAATATACAGATTATACTGAATCATCATCTCACCCAGCAGGGGTATTCTAAGTAGTTTACCTGTCATCTTGATATCCTGTTTAAATCGTCCCGCCAGATACCTGAGCAGAAATATCAAACCCAGCAGGATAACCAACAATAACTGATACTGCTGGGTGAGTACGTTTGAAATTCCAACTATTATGCCAGTCAACCCATCCATCTTGATCCCCATACTGATAAACAAAGCTTCAAAGCGCGGAATAACAAGTCCAAACAGAACCAGGATAGATAAAAATAAAACACCGGTCAGTATCATTGGATACACCAGTGCAGATTTTATTTTCTGTTTAAACTCATTCAGATCAGATATCAGTGAAGACAACAACTTGAAAGATTCGGTAAGCGAGTCAGTTTCCTCGCCTACCTGAACGATACCAGTATGCAAAGAGGTGAAATATTCGGGCTGATCCTTCATCGCATCGGATAAAGTACCACCCTGACGCACCTGATCCAGTAAGTCGCTTATCAGGCCGTGACTGGATGATTCATCCAGGCTTTTGGCCTCCAGTTCCAGAGCTTTATCAATTGATAATCCAGAATCCAGATAATCATAAAGATTCTCAAAAAACTGCTGTAGATCAAACTTGGTTTTTTTAGTTAATTTGAGATTGAGTTTTAAATTTTTTTTGGGCTGAACACTACTAACCTTAATGGGGACATAGTTCATTTTCAGTAGCTCTTCGACCACACGCTCCTCAGTCGACAGACTTAACTCCCCCTCAACATACTCCCCTTCCTTGTTCAGTGCCTGGTACTTGAACACGATTATTCCAGTACCGTTCTATACAACTCATCTATAGTAGTTTCGCCCGATTTCACTTTTTCAAAACCATCAATGACCATCGAGCGCATACCATGCTTTAAAGCCAACTGCTGAATACTCCCTTTGCCGGACAGAGCATCCGAGCGGAAGTCGTCATTCAGTATCATTACTTCACAGATGGAAAGTCGCCCTTTGTATCCTGTATTACTACAATGTTCACAACCCACCGGCTCATAGCAGCCCATCTGATCGGTAATAGAAGCATCCCCAGACTCACTATCGGTTGAGACCAGAGAAGAATGTACTGGCTTCTTACAATGATCGCATAATTTACGCACCAGTCTTTGCGCTACCACTCCAATCAGGGAGGAAAACACGAAAGCTTTTTCCACACCCAGATCCAGCAGACGATCAATACTTGCCACAGCACTATTGGTATGTAGGGTGGTTAAAATCAAATGTCCTGTCATAGAAGCTCGAATGGCAATACTGGCAGTTTCCGCATCGCGCATCTCACCGACCATAATCACTTCAGGATCGTGTCGTACAATACCTCTTAAGGCGTTTGCAAAACTAACTCCGACTTCAGGGTTTACCTGAATCTGGTTAATACCTTCAATCTTGTATTCCACCGGGTCTTCCACCGAGACAATCTTTTTCTCGGAATCATTGATTTGCTGCAACATAGCGTACAGCGAAGTTGATTTACCGCTACCTGTTGGACCCGTTACCAGAATCAGACCATGAGGTTTATTCAGCATCTGGAAGATACGGTTCTGATTAAACTCAGAATACCCCAGACTATCAAAATCAAACTTGATAGACTTTTTGTACAGCAAACGCATAACCACGCTTTCGCCGTGTATCGTTGGCATGATAGAAACACGTATATCGACATCCTGACCATCGATATTCATATTAAAACGTCCATCCTGTGGTACCCGACGTTGCGCTATATCCAGATCAGATAGTATCTTGATACGTGATACAACGGCGGCGGACATATTAACCGGAAGCTCACGTACTGTAATCAGTACGCCATCGATACGGTTACGTATCTTGAGCTGATGACTTTGGGGTTCCATGTGTATGTCTGAGGAATTCTTCAGTATCGCATCCTTGATGATGGCATTTACTACCTTAATTACTGGCGCTTCACTGGCCAGTTCCTTAAGTTGCTGGATATCGCGGTCTAACAGAACTGCGTCTATCTCATCAAATTTATCATTGGCGAAAGAGTCTGCTTTCGTCATTAAGATCCGCTCCAGGGCTTCTTCGATATCTTTCTTGAAGCCTAGTCGAATCTTTAGAAATTTATTGCCAATGGCAAATGAAAGAGCCTGCTGCAGGCCCTTGGCAAAGGGGTCGTTGATGCAGATTTCCATCACATCTTGGCTTTCTGAAACCACAACCATATGATGCTGTTTCAGAAACTGGGCATTAAAATTATTTTTTCCGTACAGCTCGGTAGGAAAATCTTCAGCCTGCAGGATACGCATACGGCCCATTTTAGAAAGACGGTTTAGCAGATCACTTTCCGAGATCAGTCCTAAATTTAGAATCAGTTGAACCACTGATAAGTCGGTTTTGCCGGATTTAAGCAGCATCTCAATCTTTTTGAGCTCGCTGCCAGACAAAATTGAATGGTCTTTAAGTGACTGAATAAACTGGTATTCGTCATCAGGAAACAGAAAGCCTGGACTTTCCTGAGTATCGAGATTCTCTGCGCTCATGTCACTGGTCGATAAATCTTCCATATTGAACTGTTTTGAAATTCGATTGATCATCATGACAGATATTATAGTGACAGTAAAAGAAAATGATGGGACCTGGTTGAACCAAAGCTCAACCGCAAGGATTGAGCTTCTACTTTTTGTTTCATTCTAAGGTTCATAACACATTCTATCCTAGTGCGAATATTGAGTGCTTCCCTGCACCCTGTAATCTTGAATGGTTATGCTCAAGCCTAACGGATCCTGATCTTGACCTTAGTCGATTTCTTGGAAGGAGTACCAGTTACATCATCCAGTAAACGATACTTGAACTGATCCTTCCTCGACGCATCCGCGTTCGCGGTGTAGGTGATCTTGTTGTCCGCACCGATCACCACTGTACCCATGGACGGTGCACTGGTGATTTCGATGGTAGCGTTGCGCACATTACTGTCTTCATCCTTGTCATTGCGCAGCACATCGATCACAACCGACTGACCAGGCTTAACTCTGGCTCGATCCGGATTGACCTCAGGTGGATCCATCTTGGTTTGTAGCATCACCTTCACCTCAGCAGTATCCGATCCCCACTGGTTGTAAACGGTATAGCTGAAGCGGTCTTCATCCTCATCCGAACCATCATGAGTATAGGTGAAGGTACCATCTTCTTTCATTTCAATGGCGCCATGCTCTGGGTACTCATCCATCTGCACCTTGCCTCCGTTGTCCGTATCATTGGCCAGAACACCGTTGATCAAGGTCACACTCAAGCTGCCACCCTCGGCTACTGAATACCTGTCATCTGTAGCTACTGGAGGCACACCTGTAGTAGTACTGTCACTGCTGTCATCACCTGTATTGCCGGTAAACCCGCCACCCGAAGTGCTGGAAGCAGCCACCGTCACGCTGATACTGGCACTGGCACTAGCGCCACCCGCATCAGTTACCGTGTAACCGACATTAACCGGGCCTGATGTTTCTGCAGAACCACTAATGGTCACAGCTTTGTCCACGAAGCTGACGCTACCAAAAGCATCGAATGCTGCTGTATCAACAGCAGTCACACGCAGACCAGACTTACCCTCGGCGTCGCTATCGTTATCCAGTACACGAACCTCAAGAATATCACCCACCGCCATGCTGACACTATCATCGTTGGCCACTGGCGCATCGTTTTGCGCGGTGACAGCGATTTTAACGCCAGCCATGGACGAAGGCTCACCCGCTTTGACCAAACGGTACAGGAACGAATCACTGTCGCTTTCGCTACCATCGTGGGTGTAGTCAAAGCCATTTGCTGTAGTCACGAAGCTGCCCGCAACGGCATGTTTGGGACCAGATACCACCTCGACAGTAGCACCGTTAACATCATCGTTGGCCAGCACATTGATAGAGACCGAAGCCCCTTCCAGTACACCAGCATTGTCACGACGCGCCACTGGAGAGCTACCAGAAGTAAACGCCAGATAAGTATGGTTGGGCGCTGGCTTAACTTCTACCTCGGCATACACAGAGGCTTCACCATTGGCGATGGTATCGTTCTCGGACTGTGCCTGAACGTTACCTGCCACACCAGTGGCCGGGTTGCTCAGGTACATCGCCGAATCAGTGATACGGATTCGGCCACCATCAAGACCCATTTCGGAAGTATCCATGATTGCATCTTTGGACTTCAGCGGTGGCAGTGCCACTGCGTACTGGCGACGCGGATTAGGGTACAGGTTACCATCCTCTGCAATGATATCGAAGTTGGCACCAATCAATGTGGGTGTATGGATGCGCGTACTGCCATTGAACAACCTGAATAATGGCGTAGTAGCATTATTCACCTGTAACTGCGCGTAAGTGTGACCCGCAAAGGTACTCTGGCGCGAAGTTTGCTGACAGTAGGTGTCTTCGGGACAACCGGCAGCCGTTATAGTATCCATGGTGATACCGAAAAACTTGGGCGCATAGTTAATGGTACTCTGCATATCCGCGGTATCGTAGTCGGGTAATGTCGTGGTATCTGCAACATCAGCATGGATCTGTGGATCGATCTCACTGTAGATCACCGGGAACAGGTTACTGTAGTCCAGACCTGGATAGGCCCAGCGCGGATCACCACTATCACGCGGCGCATCAGCCATCAACGCACCCACCAGACCCATTTGCACCTGCAACTGCTGGTGCGTGCCCGACTGGTACATATAGGAACCTTCGCTGATATTGTTCCAGGTGTAGCTCACGCTACCACCCGCGCTGGCCTCAGCGTCGAAGGAGTGCAGACGCGAGCTACCATCCGGTGCATCGAAAGTCACCGGTGTCATCGGTTTGAACAAACCCGGTATGATCAATGAAGTTGCCCTCGGCAACCGGTTATGCAGATTAATAGTCAGATCATAAGTCCCGGTACCCTTGTTGTTGGGCAACAGGATGGATGGACCCGGTGACTGATAGCTTACGCCCGCACAGGGCGCACTCTGATCATTGCCTACCGCATCTCCTCCAATCGCATAACCCCACATATGTATAGAGGTAGTATTCCCCATATTCCCGGTGTTGGCAGGTATATCATATTCACCGGCGCACAGATCGACAGTGATCTGCTCAGCCAGCGCCACCGATGGCATTACCACTCCGAGACCCAGAATACTCAGGATCGAAGCATTAATTAAAGAACGTTTCATTTTGTTTCTCCTAATTTCAACTTGAGCGGTACGATTAGTTTGCATCGCCAGTAGGCTCGTTAGCACCTTCTTCGTAAGGAACCACCAGCATCATGGTGAGCATGCCACCTGGGTAGATGTCGTTATTGGTGAGTTCGCGCTCAGAATGCGAATGCCACATGAACACCATGCCACCAGCAGGGTTCAGACCACCTTCACCAACAGGCAGGGCACCGGAAACACCGATGTAGGGACTACCACCCCAGAAGCCACCGAAGGCAAGGTCAAGATTCTCAGGTAGAACAACTGGAAGCTCTTTATCATGGTCGGCACAGGACTCCCAGGTACTATCGTGATAACCATCGGGCCCCGGTACATGAGTGATGTTGTTCTGGTTATCTTCAGACAATGGATTAACGCTACCATCTTGTAAGAAATAAGGCTCGCAGGTATGCCCAAAGCCCGGTCCAGTACCGTACATATCCCAACCCAGTCCTTCACCAGTCCAGTGGAAGATCAGGTCAGAGGTACCGCCCTGAACTGCACCGTAGGTGTAGTCTGATATCGGGCTCACAGTCACTGCGCCTGTCGTTGCATCTCTGGCACCAATCAGGTTGGCATCGCGAGCGATCTGGTCGAAGTGATTGCCGTGCAGATGCAGTGGATGCTGGTCACGACCGGCATTGATGACTCGCAACAATACGCGTTGACCGGGATGCATGGTCACAATAGAACCGTATGGCTGATTGGGTAAACCTACCTGAAAATCCGGCGCCAGCGTATCGGGGGAGTTACGACCGTTGATGAAAAACAGTGTAGAGCTGTAACCACCATTGTCCCAATATTGCAAACGATCCAGCTCAGCCAGGTAATGCAGCTTGGGATCAGTCTCACTCAGGAAGAAAAGATACTCGCGATCATAAACAGTTGCCTGATCATCGTAGGCCAAACCCCGCGCATGGAAGTCCGGGGTTCCGGCCATACCATTGACGTTTACCTCACCGGTAGCAGCATTGACATTAGTCATCAACGGGTCTGGATCTACAATTAGCGCACCTGCCAGCCCCATGTCTACCTGGATCTGCGGGTTAACACCACTCTGGTATAGAAAGGTCCCCGGCTTGCTCAGCGTAAACTCGTACTCCATCGCCCATACACCCTGGCCCCTATTGTTTTCGGGAGTCGCCATAGGAATAAAGTTCTGATAGGTGAACGGGTTAAAACAGCCAAAAAACGGGCCGCCCTCACTGATACTGGTCGAGGTACCCAGGCAGCGAGCAGTCACATCGGCCTGACCTGGAAAGTCCAGGTTCACACCCTGCGGGACATCGAAGTTATGCACACGGATCTGCACAGTTTGCCCCACGCTACCGCGCAATGTCGGTGCGGGATACTGGGGCTCACCTGTGGGGCCGTTTGAGTCCCCTTCCGCAAAACCCCACATGCGAATACTGTCGCCGTCCGGGGTAGCGATCTGAAACTGTTTGGCCCACAGGTCAACGACCGAGGCATCGATACTCTCGATAGCAGCCTGCGCACCGGAAGACAGGGCCAATAGCGAAGCTGCTGCCAGCGCACGTCCGGTATTAAGATATGAATTTAAGATTCTCATCATTTTCTCCCAATTAAATAGCAGCTGCTGAAACGACGATTTCCGTCATCGCACCACCAAAGCTTTGAGTATTGTTGCTCAACTGGTGCAACTCGTTGGTGTACACATAGTAGGTACCAGGAGCTACATTCAACGTATCAATGATGACGTCATAAGACTCACCACCACCCAGATTCACTGAGTTAACGTTGTACTTATCCTTAAGCTCACGACCACCCTGACCTATAACCTTCATGGGCAGACCCAGTGCGGTAATGGTATGGAACTGGGTAATACTCAGATTGGTGATACGCAGCAGAAGCTTCTCACCCTGCACCGCCGTCATCCTGGAAGAGTAAGGCTGAGTGTTGAAGTTTTGCTTGTAGCCATCAGTAATCACCGCATCAGCATTGACCATATCCGCGATGCGGCTTGCAATCTTATCCTGAGCAGGACCACGGCCAGCAGCCGTGGTGTAGTAGTTATCAGCTTCTAGCGTTGCAGGATAGGATCGACCATTAAACATATGAAAGTTATCCTTCATCTCTGCAAAGGGCAGCGGCTGGACCGCGATATGCGCATCATGGAAATTCGAGTCCATACCACTTAGCATCAGGGGATATTCCTTGTCATATCCTGTTGAGCCCGCCTGACCATAGTTGTCGATATCGTTATACGCAAACTTAGAGAATGTACGCGTATCGGTCGCCGGTGCAGTCGAGTCAGGAATAGTTACCGTACCATCCTGTGCTGGATGGACATACAGGTTACCCTGCATACCCATCTGCATGTGCTCGGCCGCCTCTACGTGACAGTGGTACAGGTAGGTTCCCGGCTCCACGATGTTGTAGTAGTAGGTCATCGTTGCACCCATGTTGATGGCGATAGAGGCATCAGGCACACCGTCGAACACGCTGGACGCGTTGGGAAAGCCATGAAAATGCACCGTGTGCGCATCAAACAGGTCAGGACGCTCGACCATGCCTGTGTTGGACAGGGAAAGATAGAATTCCTCCCCCTGGTTCAACACGATGGTCGGTGCCGTGAACTGGGCGTTCAGGATACCCACGTCATGCGAGTCTTCCAGTGGCGTGACGGTCTTGTTAGTCATATCATCACCTGCCCGGTTGAGCTCGGTGATCAGGCCAAACCCAAAGCCATACATCTCTTTGCGACCCGGGGCATTCGTGTATCCATCACCGGAACTCAGGTGCATGCACACTGCATTTGGGTGGGCTGGATCCGGAGTATCAATCACCGCATCCCCGTCAGTATCGCCAGGGCACTGCACGAATGCAGCTGCCTGGACGGGTGTTGCCGGCAACATGAGCATCGCCAATAGCGAGGCACATGTTCCGTATTTCAACAAAGTTTTCATTTTTCCGTACCTCACGGTTTGAATATTGTCCAGTTCGGATTTCTGATTAGTTAATCGCTTCATCTTACTGTACCTCGTCAGAACCCTGATCTACCGCAGCACCCAGGACATTCTCGGTCTTGTCGATATCAGCATTCCAGCGACGACTTGTACGGGCAGGATTACCTCCGTCGATTGCGTCAGTGGAAGCAGCCGTCAAGTGATAATCAGACGAGCCTGAAACCGCACCACCCATACCATCTTGACCCGTTGAAATGTCGTTGATGGACAATGGCGCGTAACGTGCATCGATCCAGTTTCCACCTTCATCCAGTGCAGGCGCTACCATAATGGTCTGGAACTCAGCCTGCTTCGGCGTCAATCCAGCAGCTGCATTCACATAAGGATTAGCAAATGCAGGATCCAGATCCGTCAGGTGCCACCAGGCAGGATACTTGGTAGCATCCGAAACCGTGCTATAACGCAGTTGGTTGAGCAACTCACCTGTACCCGCCTTAACCACACCCAGGTCGGTGAAAGTGTCAGCAGACAGTTGAGTATCCGGAATCAACTCACTGGGGTTACAGAGATTGCCGTTAGGCGCCTGGCAGGTACCAATGTTCGCCCCTGTAGTGCCAGCACCACTCAACTTGAAGTAGAATGACTGGTTGTGCCACAGAATGTTGTTCTGTAGAAAGGCATTACCAAAAGGCTTAGTGAAACGGTTAGGATTAGGCACAGCCGCATCGATCAGGCCTGCCAGAGTCTGGTGGTGATAGGAAGCCACACCAGCAATCTGACCAGTGGATATACCCGGGCTGCCGAGTGCAAAAGCCTGGCCTGCAGTCGCCGTACTAACGTTGTTAGCAATAGTGTTGTTCTCGATATTAACTACTGCAGAATCCAGCATGGAGATTGCACCAGCAGCACCTGCAACATTGTTGACTATCGTGTTGTTAGCAATCCACACCACCCACCAGGCTGTATTACCTGATACGCGAGCAGGGTTGGCCTCGATATCCGCACCGTTAGCGCGACGTACCGCGATTCCAGAACCATTACCGGCACCAGCCTGGTTACCCTGGATCAGATTACGGTTAATTGTCACATGACCGGAACCTTCAGTTAGTAGTGAGCCAGCACCCAGCGCCGCATCCATACCAGCTACGAGAATACCGCCACCATCGGTCTCCATACCCGGAGTCTGACGGAAAGACTGGTTGAAAATAATGCGATTATCCTCGATACGGCCACCCGTACTCAGACCCAGATGACCGATACCCGCACCATCAGTGGCTGCAAAGTTACCGCAGATCAGGTTGTCAGTGATCTTGTAGTTATTGGAACCTTTGTATACAGCGATACCACCGCCAGCACCATTTTGCGTACCGTTTCGGATGATCTCGTTATGATGAATCCGGTTGTTCCAGTTCCTGGCTTGAGGGTACTGGGCGTTGTTATCCAGCAGAGCGTAATGACCCATGCGGATACCGCCACCGTAGGTACCTTCGTTACCAGTGATACGGTTGTTACTGATATCCAGACCATTCACATAGCCATTCAGGAAGATACCGCCACCCGTCATGCCTCCAGTGATGGTAAAGCCATCGATACCGGAGCTCTTATTACCATTATTGAAAGTATTGGTATGGCCAGGTGCCTTACTAACCACCATAATGCCTGCACCTTCTTCGGTATCGAATAACAGAGGTCCATTTTCCTGACCATCCAGCAGGTCAAATTGAGCGCTTGCTAGAAGAGAATTGACATCATCCTTCCAGATTTGAGTCTTCTCAGCTGGAACCGGACGCGCGTTGATGGTAGTAGAGAAGGCACCAGCACCTTGCAGGTAAACAGGCTTCCACATGACAACCATCTCGTTGTACACACCGGGAGCAACCAGGATCAGATCACCTCGATGAGTCAGCGGACTATCTATAGCGTCCTGGATGGGCGTATCCATCGGATTAGGACTTGGGAACACTTCAATAACCCTGTTATTGCCGAACTCCAGAGCACCAACGATCACGGAGACACCCATGGGTGACTCGACACCGGCAGCGTTGACCACGCTCAATTGGTAACGACCATCAGGGAAGCCCTGGTCAAGCTCTGCAACGATAGTAGAATCGTTCCAGTCTGTCACGTTCACCGTGCCACCGTTTCCGTTTTCATCGGTCAGTTTCACGATACCCCAGGTTCCCATGTCCGTAGATACGCCACCAAAACCATAGTTGCGGGTCACGAATTTCTGAGTGAACTCATTGGAAGCAGGGTTCAACACGTCGCGCATACCGACCGAATGGATGGTCAGAGTACGATCTTCAGCTAATGCTGATTCCGGCGCAGCGATGTAAGGTCCAGCCAGACCGTTAGGGCCTTCAACACTGGCAATCATCGGAGTTGCATCACCTTCTTCACAATCCAGCTGAAAACCTTCACCAGCGAATGCAGCAATCTGCAAAACCGGTGTATCCAGGTAGGTAGTCGCACCCGGCATATACTGGAAGGTATAGCAGAACTGGGTGTACTGAGGGTTGTAGTTAGGATCGATGATCGCTGGAGTAACTGGATCATTGTCATGATCGATGTAACCACCGTCATTCATACAGGCTGTCAGCATATTCGGCGTAAAACCGGATGGGCTGGCTGCATTCGCTGTATAGCTTGAAGGTAACATAGCGTTGTACTTACCATACTGGTCAGCATATACACGCGTTACTTCTTTACCGGTCCAGTCATAAAAAGCAACCGGCAACCAGGGTGGCGCGAATTTCTCACCGAAAGTTGGAGCATTCGGATTGAACTCATTCGCCAGGTCATTCAGGATACCGCCTACAACATGCGAAGCCTTGGGTGTTTCTGTGAAGAAGTGGAAGTCAGCCGCAGCGTTTTTGCCGTCGGTTAACAGCACCAGCTTCTTATCACACAAAGGACGTGTTTCACCCGCGAAAGGCGCTGCATAATCCGGGTTAGGTACAGTGGCACCCGCTTCGTTGACTATGGTTGCTCCAGGAATTGGATTTCCATCAGCATCAGTGACGAAGGTCAGCAGATCTGGAACCGTACGCAACTCACCCGCACAGGTCGGAGGTAACAATTGTGCAGCTGCCAGATAGTCATCACCAAAGTCTACATTCTTGGACTCTTCCTTCAGAGATTCATAACCTGGAGGTGTAAAGCCCTGAACCACATAGTAACCGGCATTCAGGTAATCACTACCATCGGCACCAGTCGTCATCACACTGGCAAGTGCATTACTGGGGAAGGCATAACCACCGTCAAATACACCTGGGCGTACCTGGTTCCAGTTACGCATGCTATCCATACAACGATTATCTAACACCATAGAGCCCATATTATTCTGGCCCTGACAGTTTTCTGGAGGTGTATCATCCCAGCTATCTGACCAGGTTACGTCAACCGCATCACCATAGTCGAAACTACCGTTACCATTGCGGTCGATATCTTCAGGCCCCTTGGCAGCAGGATCAGCAAACCAGCCAAGCGGATAATTATCCACGTCAGGCTCGGTTAAACCCGCCACACCGTCTACCATATCGTCAGCCATACCATCAACATTGTCATCCTGATACAGCGCAAACTGGACGCGTGGAATACCTGGTTCCCAAATTTCAGCAACGGCGTAACGAGGATCGTGTTCGGCGCGGGTAATCGCGTAGATAGCCATACCGCTGATGCCGCCGTTTTCATTCTCACCGTAGATTGTCTTACCAAAATCAACAACCGACTTCTGTCCCAGGAAGCCCTGCATACCCAGGGTCAGCGCAGGACCACGTAAGGTCAGCGAGTAACCATCGGTAGTACATTGCTCAGCAGTAAGATCAGTCGCACAATCAGGCAACGCTATGGGATCACCATTAACATCCAGTCCAGCATGCTGGGCCTGTGCTATAAAACCATCTGCCTGTAGATTATCAGTGATATCTGCCAGACCACGGTCACCACCGCCGTCATCTACACGAATGGTCGCACCGGTAGCCTTGAACTTGGCGAAGTCGGTTTCCAGTACTAACCAGTGGAAGAATGGGAATACCTGATCAAAAGGAGCAGTGCCTTCAACGTCTACTGCAACACTCTGGTAGATGCGACCATCTCTCCAACGAATGTTATTAGTAAAGGAGTCGGCATTGGCATTTTGCTCACCGGCATCCCACACGCCATTTTCGTTGTCATCAACGAACACGTTTGTGTACATCTTGTGGAACCAGTTGAACACTGGCACCTTACCCAGAAAACAGGCATTGTTGGCATCACAATCCGCCTCATTTGGCGCACTACCGTTGGTATTAGAAGCAACATCCTGAGTTTGCGCAGTCACCGCCAGCGTTCCGGCGGGCGCATTCGCATTGTTGCTATTAGCAATCGTGAAAGGATGGTTGGCAATTACCGCATCCAGACCACTGTCGTAGATTGACAAGCTGTAATCATTAGGAGGCAGATTACCAATATCGAACGCTGAAGTATCATCACAAGGACCGGAATAAATGGTCTTACCCGCGATCCCCAGATTAATACCCAGGCGACAACCCGGGAAAGGCGTACCGTTATGGAACTGGAAATCAGGGGAACGTGACATATGATTATCTACCACACTACCTGTAATAGAAGCAGTCACTCCGCCAGGAGCAGGCTTGGCATAACCCACACAAGGGTTAATCTCGGGATCAGTTTCTTCAACAACCGTAATCACCCCGTTGTCATCCGTCACTTCCTTGGTCATGTCTATGGCTTTATAGTTATTCCATTTACCCCATGTGCCAGCATTACAATCGTACTCACGCACAAAACCGATGAATACATGTGGGCCAGGTGGGCCGAATTCCACGAAGTTCTGTGGCTCATTGGCCTTAACCCAGGCATCAACTACTTTAGTACCTTCTATAGTAGAAGTCTGGATCCAGCCAAAACCTGCAGGAGGAACAACCTGTACACCATACTTGCCAGGTGGCAAGTTTTTGATCACCAGATACCCCTGATCGTTGGGTACCAACTGAACAGCATTGCCTGGTAGGGCACCAGGATTAATAATCACCCCATTGGTTTGATCACCGCCGGGATATGAAAGGACATCACCATAGGCAACTTCCTTCCCCTGGCTATCGGTACAACCAGCCTCAACACCACAGTAATCTGTACCTAGCGGGTTACCAAAGGCATCAAAGGCCACACGGCCACCACCGGCTCCGTACTGACCAGCAGGGTCTTCCAGAATGATATGGAAGGGATGTAGCTGACCATCTTCACCCATGGAACCATTCAAACCGCGCTCACCAGGATCGATCGCACCATTGATTGGGCTATTATCCTCAAACACCTGAATACTGATCTGAGCAGTCGGGATGGGAGTTGGATTAACACGCACTGTGGCTGTACCACCTGCTGCAGTCACTTCGACAGGTGCACCACCCAGCTGATATTTACCATAAGGCAGAACCGAAACAAAGTAATTACCCTCTGGCACATTATCCAGTGTAATACTACCCAGGCTGGTTTCGCCTGACAGGCCATCACCAAGAGTATTCCTCGCCACAGGGCTATGGCTTTTGTGGAAATTAAAAGACAGACTCTTGTTCAGCTCATCACCAGTGGTATCCTGCCAAACATCAACACCTGGTGTTGATCTAAACATAGGATCTTCTTCAACTATGTATCTAAAACCGGTGGCTGAACCACCCTGTCCATCTTCAGTAGTTATGGTGAGCGATGCCGCATGTACCATTCCTGAAAGGGCTGTCCCTAACAGGAAGGCAGTCACCGCAACCGGCTTCACCAACCTTTCATACATTAATGATTTACTCATTCGGTTATCCTCATAACATTCATCACTTGTAACGCTTAATTCAAAGTCATGTAACAGTTGTTCGTTCAAATTCGGGCAACCCGCCCAAAAGCCATTTTTTGATGGATACAATGATGGTTGAGAATGTAAAGAAGAGAAATACGTAGAAGACTGGCTTTAGTGCGACAATCTGCCGCATACTACATAGGAAATCAGAGCACTAGATGGTAGATTTTTACGCAAACATAGGTGGATATAAGCGCAACATTTTTTCTGGGTTTTTTATGTTAAATCTGTGATCCACTTCGCCCGTGGAACCACTTTTTTTCACGTAATTTTCACGTTTAACAACTATTCTTTTATAATATTTGCGTTTTACAAAGCAGCTCTCAAGGGGGGAGCTACTTATGAGGAATAAATTTTTAATATCAATTTTACTGTTGTCCCTCAGTTTTAACCTTGCCGCTTTTGACTTAAGTAGCCTGGTTGCTACCGGAAACAATCTGGCATTTGTTTCAGCCAAGACTGCTACCCCTGAAGAATTCCGCTACAACTTTCCGGATATCAGTTTAATTGACCAGCACAACGAATCTATTCCACTCGACTCCATATTCAATACCAATAAGAATGTCGTGTTTGCTTTCTTTTTTACTCACTGTGTTACTGTTTGCACAACGACGACGCTAAGCCTTAAAAGCATACAGCCACATTTACCAGGTAATACTATTATTGCCATGATTAGTATCGATCCTGATACCGATACACCCAATGAGCTGAAAAACTACGCAGAAAAACATCGCATTGATGATCCAAACTGGTTTCTTCTCACTGGTGATAATAAACAGATCGTAGATTTTCAAAAAAGTTTCGAAGCTTTTCGCGGAAATAAAATGAACCACAGTACTTCGCTATTCGTTAAACAGGCTAACTCAGACATTGTTACAGAAGTTAAAAGCAATTTCTCAACTATTCCTTTACTTTTAAATAACAGCTAATGGGAACTGGAATCAGTCTATGAATATACAACAACAAAATGGAATCGTTTCTACTGTCTGCTTTTCACCTTTTGATGAAACAGACAAATATATACAATTACGTAACAGTATTTTTCGTGAAGCAATAGAAAGGTCTCATATAACACCTCTCAATCATATTGATATTTTCGACGAGTCTATCCTGACTTTTAGCAATATCAACCAGGCCCTTGATTTTCTGGTTTCTATATTACGTATTACTTCAAAAAAAGAAGAGCAACACGGCTGCGATAATATCAGTATAAAATCCAGCCTGTGCATGGGTGATTATTTTATCCACCAGGATCAAATTTACGGCGAAGCGGTGAATTTTGCTACCAAACTATCCTATGCTTCTCGTAAGAATGAAATGCTGTTAAGTCGTATTGATACAGCCACTGTTGATCAATATATTTCAACCCACTCTGACGTGACTTATTTTTTACGAGACGATGAAGACCGCTCGATAAGTATCGCTATAGATGATGAAGATATTACCAAAGCTCAGGAACAGGAAATGGCCTTTAAGGTTGATTTTGACGGACAAAATAAAGTGTTCCACTCATCACGAAATATTGTTATACCCATAGGGAGATCTTGCAACTCAGACATCTTCATTGATAGCGATCAGGTATCAAGAAACCATGCTACTATACAATTAAATTACAACACTATTTACCTTGAAGATCACAGCTCAAATGGAACCTATGTTTACGTCGATGATCGCGAAATCTATTTATCTCATGAAAAAATTGAGCTCGCTAATAACGGCCATATTTCATGTGGCGTCAGCATGTATTCTAGCACCAAGCCAACTGGATTGATAAGCTTTCAACTCTGCGAGCTTTCTGCTCATACTGGTTTTTAGAACTCTGACCCGCTAAATATGAATCACACTCTTTCGAGTTGCATTAAATGTTTTGCAGCTAATTTACTCCGCCTCTTTTAAAATTCTGTTAACTTTATACTTACAATTAACACAAGTCTTAGGACACTTTAAAATCTTTATAAAAAGTCTTTTATTGAAGTTTCTCCTGACTGAGACAGACCCACTTAATTTGTTTACTTCTAGTGGGAATTACCAGAGTTACTGATCGAGCTCATATCGGTATATAGAATATACTTTGGCTGCCCAACGCTCATTTATTGCTGTAGTTTAGTCTTCGGAATTTTGTTTTATAGAAGCATTTTTGAGTCCCGACAATACTCCGTAAAAATATTGCCAATGGCTGTTCGTTGTAAGGCCAAAACTCTATTGGTCATGATATTCAAGTGATACCTCTCTCACTGATCTTTGACTCGGGGACACCCATAGCAGTTACTGCTCTAATTCTCTCCCTGAGAATTAGTCGGGGCACCTGGCAGTGGTCTAACATGCTAAGTCATGTTGTCGAACGGGGTTCTCATCTATCCCCGCTCTCCACCACAAAAAAACCGCCTCAAGGGCAGTTTGTTTTACATTGAAAACGGTAGTCCTTTCACATATAGAATTAAACTTTACGAGGGATTATTCGGGCTCGCTTCACTTAAAAAACTCGCAATTACGGGGTCAGTAATTTAAAGAGCATATCCACCATAAACACTTTGCTATCCGTTCAGGGATAGAATAAAAACGCCATTGCTTCTGGCGTTTTTACCCGTTACTACGACCATCCCTGGTCTCCGTCCTTCGGGCCAGCTAACGCTGTTCTAATTCGTTCCAGACGAATTAGTCGAGGTGCCTGGTCGGCGGTCCACAAACTTATCTGGAATAAGTTTAAACAGCTTTAGCTGGCCTGCTTGCTGGTAAAACACAAGGATATGCTTTATAAATTGCATGCGCATACGTCGAACGGGGGTTCTTCATCTGAGCAAGCTTTCCGCCATAAAAAAACCGCCTCAAGGGCGGTTTGTTTTTACATTGAAAACGGTAGTCCTTTCACATATAGAAATAAACTTTACGAGGGATTATTCGGCACTTCCCTGTGCCTCACCCTTCGGGCTCGCTACGCTCATGCAAAATCGTTCCTGACGATTTTGTCGAACAGGGTTCTCATCAAACCTCGCTCTCCGCCATAAAAAAAACCGCCTCAAGGGCGGTTTGTTTTATGGCGGAGAGCGAGGGATTCGAACCCTCGATACGCTATTAACGTATACGCCCTTAGCAGGGGCGCGCCTTCAGCCACTCGGCCAGCTCTCCGTATTTTTTAAAGCTTCCTAATAACTATTACCGAGGTTGTCAGGATCTTGCTCTTGCTCCGCTTTGATACGGTCATATATTTCTTCACGATGGACAGCCACTTCACGTGGTGCGTTCACACCTATTCTTACTTGATTTCCCTTAACGCCGAGAACGGTTACTGTAACTTCATCACCGATCATTAAGGTCTCACCTACTCGCCTTGTTAATATAAGCATTTTTCATCTCCTAATTAGTCAATCACAAATGCAGGTTCTCCGAACAATACCTGTCTTATTATAGATCCAAATTACTACGACGTCCGAAGGCGGAATTCTACCCGACATTTTGTGCTAGAGCCAGCCCCAACAGTTACATATCTAAAGATATGCCGACTTCGTCACTGAATACAGCTACATTGTTTCTTCGACAGTATTAGCCAGGCCAAATCCATCGTGTAATGCACGCACACCTAGCTCCAGGTATTTTTCATCAACTACGACAGAAATTTTAATCTCTGATGTTGCAATCATAATTATGTTAATGCCTTCTTTAGCCAGTACCTCAAACATCTTACTGGCTATACCAGCATGTGAGCGCATACCAACACCTACTATCGAAAGCTTAACAATTTTATTGTTACCAGAAACTTCTCTAGCACCTAGTGTATCTGATGTCTTTCTCAGGATTTCCAATGCCACTTCATAATCATTCCGATGAACGGTAAAGGTAAAATCTGTCGTTCCATCTGCACCAATATTCTGAAGGATCATATCTACTTCAATATTAGCATCCGAGATTGGCCCTAAAATTTGGAAAGCCACCCCAGGAGTATCCGGTACACCATTAATGGTTAACTGCGCTTCATCTCGATTAAAAGCTATTCCAGAAATTACTGCCTGTTCCACAGCATCATCCTCTTTCGTTTCAGATGTAATCAGAGTTCCATCCCCTTCTTCAAAAGAGGATAAAACGCGTAAAGGTACTTCGTATTTGCCTGCGAATTCAACCGCTCTAATCTGCAATACTTTTGATCCCAGACTTGCCATTTCAAGCATTTCTTCAAAAGTGATTTTTTCCAGACGACGTGCCTGAGGAACCACTCGGGGATCGGTAGTATAAACACCATCCACATCGGTAAAAATCTGGCACTCGTCAGCCTTTAACGCAGCGGCCAAAGCAACACCAGTGGTATCTGAACCTCCGCGTCCTAAGGTCGTGATATTACCTTTTTCGTCGACGCCCTGAAATCCGGCCACTACAATAATTTTTCCTTCAGCAAGATCCTGATTAATATTGTCAGAATCAATTGCCAGTATACGAGCCTTATTGTGAGCCCCATCGGTAACAATTTTTACCTGCGCTCCAGTATAAGACTTCGCAGCATACCCTCTTTTTTCTATTGCCATGGTAAGTAATGCGATAGTGACCTGCTCACCTGTAGTGAGGAGCACATCCAGCTCTCTTCCTCGAATAGAAGGGGTTATCTGTTTGGCAAGATCGGTCAGACGATTCGTTTCACCACTCATAGCAGAAACTACGACAACCATGTCGTTGCCCTGGTTTTTATAACCAATGACTTTATCGGCCACTGCTTCAATGCGTTCAACAGAACCCACTGAAGTGCCACCATATTTCTGAACTAAAAGTGCCATTACTTAATGTATTAAATCTAAAGGAAATCGCTTAACCCGAAATTGGGTCGGGGATTATAGATATCTGCAAGCATCAAGTCACGAAATATCTGATGAAAATCAGCCAGATAACTGTCCTTTTACCCATTCAGCCACAGAATTCAGCGCTTCTGGCAGATTTTCAGGCTGGTTTCCACCTGCCTGAGCCATATCTGGACGGCCGCCGCCTTTACCACCACACTGTTGCGCAACCATATTCACCACGTCGCCTGCACGTATTTTTGCCGTTTCAGCCTTGCTCACACCCGCGATGATAGACACCTTACCTTCTGCTGATGAAGCAAGTACCACTATCGCCTGACCCAGTTTATTTTTAAGCTGATCAACCGTATCGCGTAGTGTTTTCACATCGGCACCTTCAAGCTTTGCTGCGAGTACCTTGATCCCATCAATATCGATAGCCTGCGAGGCCAGGTCACCACCGGCCTGAGAGGCCATTTTGGATTTTAACTGCTCCAGTTCTTTTTCCAGCTTGCGCTGGTTTTGCTGCATCTGCTCAATCTTATGTATCACATCATCACGGCCAGCTTTGACCAGAGAAGCCAACTGATCAAGTTGATCCTCATCATCATAAAAGCGCTGCATTGCTGCTTCACCGGTGAGTGCTTCGATACGACGCACACCTGCGGCTACGCCGGTTTCCAGAACAATTTTAAACAGACCGATATCGCCTGCTCGCTCTACGTGCGTACCACCACATAGCTCTACCGAATCTGAGCCGATACTGAGCACACGAACCGTGCTGCCATACTTTTCACCAAACAGCATCATCGCGCCGGTTTCCTTTGCATCCTCTATCGACATCAGCTGAGCCTTTGTTTCCAGATTCATTCTGATTTCGTCATTCACCAGACCTTCGATCTGACGAATCTCAGTATCGGTCATAGGCTGAAAATGGGAAAAGTCAAAACGCAATTTTTCACTGTCAACCAGTGAACCTTTCTGTTGCACGTGATCCCCCAGTACGGTACGCAGGGCTTCATGCATTAAATGGGTAGCCGAATGGTTTAACTTAATCGCCTGGCGTCGCTGTTCATTCACATGTGCATATATCTTATCGTCGGTTTTGAGACTACCGGTCTCCAGCTTACCAATGTGCAGAAACACATCGCTTTGCTTTTGAGTATCATTCACCAGAAAACGGTTATCACCCGCCAGCAACTCACCGGTATCACCTACCTGACCACCTGACTCTCCGTAGAAAGGTGTGTGGTTTAGAATAATAATCGCTTCTTCGCCGGCATTAAGCACATCGACTTCGTCACCTTCCTTAAGAATACTGATCACCTGACAATCTTCTGCCAGTGATTCGTAACCTTTGAAATCAGTTTTCTCAACATTCTGCAACTGAATCACATTGTCGCCCGAGGCAAACTGGCTATGTGAACGCGCTCGATCTTTCTGCTGCGCCATGGCTTTTTCAAAACCTTCCTGATCGATTTCCAGTTCCTGTTCACGCGCGACATCGGCAGTAAGGTCTACCGGAAAGCCATAGGTATCGTATAACTTGAAAACGGTTTCACCATCGATCACCTTGCCAGTCATATTATCGATAGACTGCTGCAGGATTTTCATTCCATGTTCCAGTGTTTCAGCAAATCGCTGCTCCTCCTTAAGTAACACATTGGCTACATGCTGATTGTTTTTAACCAGTTCGGGGTAGGCAGCACCCATTTGATCAACCAGATCCTCTACCAGTCGATAGAAGAACGGCTCATTGCAACCCAATTGATGTCCGTGACGCGAAGCACGTCGTATGATACGACGAAGCACATAGCCACGACCTTCATTGGATGGCAGTACACCATCCACAATCATGAAAGCACAGGATCGGATATGATCGGCGATAACACGTAAAGATTTATTTTCCAGATCAGTGACCGAAGTATATTTAGCTGCCGCTTTGATCAAAGCCTGAAACAGGTCGATCTCATAGTTGCTATGCACATTCTGTAAGATTGCTGCCAGACGCTCCAGCCCCATACCGGTATCTACCGAAGGCTTGGGTAAAGGTGTCAAGGTACCACTGGCATCACGGTCGTATTGCATGAATACCAGATTCCAGATCTCTATGTAGCGATCTCCATCTTCCTCTGGCGAGCCTGGAGGGCCTCCCCAGATATGATCACCATGGTCATAAAAGATTTCACTACAGGGACCACAGGGGCCGGTGTCACCCATCGACCAGAAATTATCGCTTTCATTCTTTTTCCCGCCCGGCTTGTCTCCGATGCGGCCAAAACGTGCAGGATCAACATTCATTTCCTTGAGCCAGATATCAGCGGCTTCGTCATCATCTTCGTAGACAGTAACCCATAGCTTTTCTGCCGGAAGCCCGACCACATCGGTCAGAAATTCCCAGGCAAACTGGATGGCTTCACGTTTAAAGTAGTCGCCAAAACTGAAGTTACCCAGCATCTCAAAAAAGGTGTGATGACGTGCGGTGTAACCTACATTTTCAAGGTCGTTATGTTTCCCTCCAGCTCGCACACAACGTTGTGATGTTGTCGCGCGCGTATAGTCACGCTCATCTTTGCCCAGAAAAACATCTTTAAACTGCACCATACCCGCATTAGTAAACAACAGGGTGGGATCATTGCCTGGCACCAGTGAGCTGGATGCCACTACTTCATGTCCTTTATCTTTAAAGAAAGTCAGGAACTGTTCTCGTAATTCTGCGCTGGTAGTCATTAATACTGTTAAACCCGGTTATTGATAATATTTTCAAGCCTTATAGAGACTTATAAACTGAATTTGAATGGGACTCTGTAGCGATGTGTACAAGGAAAAACACATGAGCATGTTTAACTCAGGTATTTTCAATACCGTAAGATTCCATATTAGCGGAATAATCGCATGACTGACTCTGGAGAAAAACCCCTATTTTGCAAAAAACGAGCCTGTTTCATCTTTTCTGCATAATCTTCGGGGATATTAGTGCCGAATTTCTTTACACGCTGCTCCTGCATGCGCTCGTTCCAGCTATCGCTGTATTCGGACATCAGCTCAGCAATAAGATTTTCAGAGATACCGCGCTGGGATAATTCATGTTGGATGCGTAAAGGACCAAAGCCTTTTTGGGCACGTTGATATACATAGCTCTCAGCATAACGCTCATCGCTTTGCAGGTTTTCCAGCTGCAGTTGCTGTAATGCCTGCTCAATTTCATCATTATCGAACTCGCGCTGTTTGAGCTTTTGTGCCAGCTCACTACGCGAATGCTCGCGCCGCGATAGCAAATCCATCGCGGTATTGCGAGCACTGCGTACAACATTCAAGGCTTAACTCTCGATCAGATCCGCATCTGCGTCCTGGTTCTCTTCTTCATCCTTGCCTTTATTTTTGGGCAGTAGCTCAGCGCGGATACGCGCTTCGATGTCGGCAGCCATTTCCGGATGTTCCTTGAGATAATTGCGCACATTATCCTTACCCTGACCAATTCGTTCTTCTTTATAGCTGTACCAGGCCCCTGCCTTATCAACAAACCCCAGCTTAACACCTAGGTCAATTAATTCTCCCTCTAGAGAGGTACCTTCACCATACAGGATTTCAAACTCACATTGTTTGAAAGGAGGTGCCACCTTGTTCTTGACTACTTTGACGCGGGTTTCATTACCCACCACTTCATCGCCTTTCTTGATCGCGCCAATACGACGAATATCCAGACGCACCGAAGAATAGAATTTAAGCGCATTACCACCGGTGGTGGTTTCAGGGTTACCAAACATAACACCGATTTTCATACGAATCTGGTTAATGAAAATCACCATTGAATTAGAGCGTTTGATACTGCCGGTTAGCTTTCGCAGCGCCTGAGACATCAAACGCGCTTGCAGACCAACATGAGAATCCCCCATATCCCCTTCAATTTCAGCCTTTGGCGTTAATGCAGCAACCGAGTCGATAACGATCACATCCACCGCACCCGAACGTACCAGCATATCGGTGATTTCCAGTGATTGCTCACCGGTATCTGGCTGAGAAACCAGTAATTCTTCCATATCAACACCCAGCTTCTCGGCATATAGTGGATCCAGTGCGTGTTCCGCATCCACAAATGCTGCGGTACCACCTTTTTTCTGGCACTGTGCCAGCACCTGTAAGGCCAGCGTGGTTTTACCCGAGGATTCAGGGCCATAGATTTCGATCACCCGACCTTTGGGCAGACCACCTACTCCCAGAGCAATATCCAGCGACAAAGAACCGGTTGAGATCGCTTCCAGATTGCGATCGATCATGCCATCGCCCATGCGCATCACAGATCCTTTACCAAACTGCTTTTCGATTTGTGATAACGCAGCGCCTAGCGCCTTCTTTTTATTGTCGTCCATTTTAACTCCTGATCGTGTTGAGTGGATTTAATAGTCGCGGATTATCACACAGGATACCGAGAACATAAAGAGAACTTTTGTCTGTGGGAGATTTTTTTTATCTATCCCCCAGACGCTTTAAATTTCATGGATTAAAGTATAATTGGCCAGTAGCTCATGAGATGAGCCTGTAGAATTTTTTTTGAAATTAATTAAGAAATTGAATAACTCGTTGTAATGCATATTGCAGGCTGCTAGTTCTTACCTGCTCACGATCGCCTTCAAATACCTGCTTTTCACAGGCTATATGCTCGGGGGTAGCAAAACCAAACCATACGGTACCCACCGGTTTTTCAGGGCTACCGCCACCCGGCCCGGCGATGCCGGTCACAGCGATAGCGTATTGCGCTTCACTATTTGCGATAGCCCCGCTGGCCATTTCACTGGCTGTTTCTGCACTGACAGCGCCATGCTGTTGCAGCGTTTCTGAGTTAACACCCAGCATATCCATCTTGGCCTGATTGCTATAGGTGACAAACCCACGCTCAAACCAGTCGGAGCTTCCTGCAAGATCGGTAAAGGTTTTCGCGATCAGGCCGCCTGTGCAGGATTCAGCAGTGCAGATCATCGCCCCCCTTTGAGTGAGTTTTTCGGCGAGCTCGCGCGTCAGTTGTTCTGGGTTAAGGTTCATAGCGGCATTATAAATGAGTCGTAACAATATGCTTAGCCTAAAGTTACCAGAATTAGTGGCATCAACATCACCGCCAGCAGGGTTTGTACAGTAATTATCGTCGCCATCAGGTGATAATCACCACCTAATTGTCGTGCTAACACATAAGATGCCGGAGCGGTTGGTAACGCGGTAAATATGAGGATGGCGTTTCTCACCATGGAATCTATATCCAGCCAGTAACATAAGCCCATGGCCACTGAAGGTAATACGATAAACTTGACTACGCTGGCCAATAGCAATGGCTTGAGTGCAGATTTAATGGCATCCAGAGCCAGTGCAGCACCGACGGTTAACAGACCCAGAGGTAATGCAGCACGTGAAAAAACATTCAAAGTCTCCATCAATACCGCAGGTAATGAAATATCCGCAAAATTAATTCCCATTCCTGCTGCACAGGCGATTATCAAAGGATTTCTAATGATCGACTTAACAACTCTGCGGGATGTGTTGCCGGCATGCTGCTCATTATAAAACTCCAGCATCATCACACAGAGGATATTAAGCGTTGGAATCATCACCGATGTCATCACAACCGCAGCCACCAGCCCCTCAGCACCGTAAAGCGCTGACGCCAGGGCCAGGCCGATATAGGTATTAAAACGGATACTCCCCTGATACACCGAGGTGTACTGTGCATTGCCGATTTTTACCCATGGCTTAACGGCTAACAGTAAAGCCGTCATCACCAGATACAGCACCATAATGACAATAATGGGTTTAAAGAAGTCAATCTTCGTCAGATCGGCCGACGCCATCTTGCTGAAAAGCAAGGCAGGGAATAACAGGAAGTAGGTAATCTTTTCAGCACCGCGCCAGAAATCAGCATCGGGAAACTTAAACTGGCGGCATAGATAACCACAAAGAATAATTAAAAACACTGGGATGATTGCGGAAACTACAGCCATATCGATCTTTGATTTGCCTTCTATACTTTACTAAGAAATACCAACAACTATAGCCGTAATACTACAGGGCCCCTCTAAAAATTCGATTTTTTTCGTGAGAGCAAGGAAGCACCGCGCGGAGAACCGCAGTGTATAAGGGGATACATGAGGATTCGAGCACGGAGCTGACGCCGCTATCGCGGAAAAAGGCAATTTTAAGAGGTGCCCTACAGGCTACTGCTTTGTACCGTGAACCATTTACTCGCACTGCGACCAGAATCATCCACCACCCTGACATGATGTCGACCGGGCTTTGCCTGCCATAACACAGACTCCCCTCGGCGAGAACTGGCGATATATTGGCCTTCAATAAACCAGTGCAATCGTTCGACATCCGGGTCTACTATAGCCTGCAATGGAATCGGGTTAGCCTGCGGCTCATTCAGCCTGAGCACATAATCAATAGATGATTGAGGCGAGGTAATGACCGGGCTCTGGCCCGAGCTGCTGGTTTGATTTAGGTCACAGCCACTTTCAAACGGTGGAGGTGTCTTTAAAAATATACCCGCCTGGTTATAAATCTGCAAAAAGTCTGATGGCCAGAATTCGTATACCTCCATCTTTGTTTTAGCAGGGTCATACCAGCAGGCGCGCAGACCGCTTTTAATATTCACCGGTATGCGGCGGTATACATTGGATAGCTTGATCGGCGACACCCCCGGAATAAACCAGGATTGTACTGATTGCGGACAGTTCTTTTCATACAGATCACCCGTATTCGCACAAACCTCAAGCCGTTTAAGGTTTAATTGATCGACCGGATAAGCCGCATTGAATGTCCAGCCCTGCGTGGGAAATACGGCATCCATAATACGAAAGAATAAAGGTCCAGCAGCTTTGCTTCCAATGAAGGTATTGTTTCCCGAGCCATCAAAATTACCTACCCATACAATTAAAACATAGGGGCCAGAGATACCTGCCGACCAGGCATCGCGAAATGCCCAGGAGGTTCCCGTTTTCCACGCCACTTCATTATGCCCGCTGGCCTGTACATCAAAATCCAGAGCATCCGGTGCTTTATGCTGACGCAGTATATCCAGCACCAGATAGCTGGCCTCAGCGCTTAGCAGAGGTTTGCCCGCTTCATCCATATCGCTTTTTAATGACCGTATCGAATGCATTTCACCGCCATTGGCCAGCATGGCGTACAGGCTGGCCATCTCCAGCGCAGTCACCTCTCCACCACCCAGGGCCAGCGCCAGTCCATAATGAGACTCCTGCTGCAGGCCACTCACACCGGCCTGTTTCAAAAATTGATAAAACGATGTCTTACGCAGGCGCGATTGCAATTCCACAGCCGGTACATTACGGCTGGCAATCAGCGCATCCTTAACCGAGATTGGGCCAAGAAATTGTTTGTCATAGTTCTCTGGTGTAAAGCCACCAAACTTATGCCTGGAATCCTTTAACAATGACATGGGATGAATCAGACCTTCATCCATAGCCAGTGCATATACAAAAGGTTTGAGCGCCGAGCCGGGGGAACGCTTTGCCAGGGTGCCATTTACCTGACCGAAAATGTCAGGGTTAAAAAAGTCGGCCGAGCCCACCATGGCTTTTATGGAAAGCGTTTGGTAATTGACCAGCAGCGCAGAGGCATTATGTAGTCCGTCTTTTGATTGTGTCTGAATGTAATCCTGCAACACCTTTTCAACGGTTTTTTGGGTATTGGCATTTAAGGTGGTTTGTATATAGCCATTATCCCAGGGTGAAATTTTCCGTTGCAGATAATCAACAAAATGCGGGGCCAGAAAAGGCAGCTGTTCCGGGCTGCGTATATTCAAAGGCAGGCTCATGTACTTGGACTTGGCACTATCCTCAGGATGATATTCTACCCAACGTTCAAACAGGGTATCCCTGGCTGTGAGTAGCGTCTGATACCCCTCATCTGTAGTCGGGTTACGCCGGTTTGGGTTTTGCGGGATCACCGCCAGGGTCAGCGCTTCCGGCAGACTAAGCTCAACAGGCCTCTTGCCAAAATAAACCAGGCTGGCCGCCGCAATGCCTTCAATGTTGCGCCCATAAGGGGCCAGATTGAGATAAGCTTCGAGTAACTGACGTTTTGAATAATGCCGTGTTAGCTGTATTGCGCGCAGGATTTGAGTCATCTTTCCTGACAGGGTGCTGGAGGGAATACTCCAGCGCAGTCGCGCTAGCTGCATCACAATGGTCGAAGCACCGATACGTCGCTGCCGGGTTACATAGGTCATCCAGAATGCACGTAACAACGCCACAGGATCAACCCCCGGATGATCGTAGTAATGCTGATCTTCGTACAACAGGGTTGCTTCTACAAATTCAGGGGCTATATCCTCAATATGTGTGTACAGCCGATAGCGATCATCCTCCGCCAGTGTTAATCGCAGCAGTTCGCCCTGATCATCAAAATAGGCTTTGGAGTAAGGTACAAACGAAGACAACTCCGGCCTGGGACAGAATCCATATCCCAGACCGGCAAGTAAAACCAGAGCGAGTATGCTGAAAGCTATTGCAGCAACAGCCCTTCTCATTGCCCCGCAGTAACCCTGAAACGGCCGGATGCTGAAATGGCACGGATAGAACGATCATACATCGACTCAGCATAGGATGGAGGTATCACAAACTCACCCGCAGCGGTGAGCTTGACCTTATAGCTCAACTCGCGCACAGAGCTACCAAAATCACCGTAATACACCACTCGGTCCTCGCGAATATCGACGTAATCAGCACGCCATCCGGCGGCCGTTCTGTTCACCGAACTTCTCACCACTTCAAAGCCACCCGGTAGCAAATCAATCACAGCAACATTACTCAATGATTTACCACCCAAAGCCCGAATCTTAAGTTTTGCTGTCAGCTCTTTACCCTGCTCAAACTCAGTGACTTCATTGCCTTTTTCATCCTCAAAGCTGCGGATAATCTCCAGACCTTCACGAGTAGCTGCAGTTGGCAATGTATGATTAAAACCAGCTTGAACATTCAGGTAGAACAGCCCTTCATTGCCATCAATCTGTAGCGCATGTGTCCCTGCCGGATAGCTAGCCTTGAGAAAAGGTTCCAGTGCAGCCGTTAATATCTGTTTTTTCTCATCTGACATAACAGCGCTGAAACTGATCTTTTCATTAAACTCATTTGAAAGTACCAGTTTACTGTAGGCCCCAAGAGCAAGGATTGAGTAGGCTGATGAAATGGTATTGTACTCACCTTTGAAGATACGATCAGTCAGACGCAGAATCTGCTCTCCATCCAGCTCACGCGCCTTAGCCTCAAAGTGTTTGGCTAACAGATAGATATACTGCGCATCGATAGTCAGTTCTGAATGGAAGTCATTCAAATCCTCATGCACTGAACCGAGTTTATAGCCCTTGATCAGTCGATTCGCTTCCTTATCTTTCTGTAGTAGTTGATAGGTCGCCGCCATATAGGCAGAAAGAATATCCTGCTGCCAGGCGTCTTTATAGTTCTTATTCAGGCCCTCTTCCAGATCAACCAGATAATTAGTCGTTACCTCTCCCATGCGTGTCAGCAGGTAAATGGCATTGGCACGATCTCTGGCGTCGGATAAACCGGATGATGACTGCCCCACATACCAGCGCAGATAATCCTGACCCCGTTTCATCATATCCGTTGGTACCGGAAAACCCTGCTCAGACGCCTCGAGCAGAAAATGCATAACATAAATACTGGGATAGGTTGCTGAACGATTATGCCCCGGCCAGAATGCAAAACCGCCATCCGCTAACTGCCGCTCGCGCAGCTTATCAATCAGATGTGAGAAATAGGTTTTCGCGTTCGACACCTGCGGACCATAGGCCGGGTGCGTCATCAAACCGACCAGCGGGAATACCTTACTCACCACCTGTTCGGTACAGCCATGCGGATAGGTTTCCAGATACGAGGTGAGTCCATCCACAATCACCAGCGGACTGGCCGAAGCAGCCACAGACTGTTTAGCAAGGTCGGGATACAGGCTTCTTATCGATGTCAGCTCAATATCACCAGCTTTTTCATAGCCACTCTCAAAGCTGGTGTAATAAGTCATTGCAGGGCGCACGCTTAAACTTGCTGTACGCGAGGCTTCTTCATCACCATGCCTCGCTGTGAACACGAGCTCTGCCGCACCCAGTTCATCTTTGGTTCTCACCTTAAAACTAAACTTATCTTCGCTGCCTTCATCAATGCTGAGTTGGGTAGAGCTTTCTCCCACAATCTCCAGCTGCTTCGAGGATTTAACCGATACATCAATTTTGGCCCCTTTTCCAGAACCATCGATAATATTTGCGATACCCACCGTCACCATGAACTCATCGCCCGGCGCTGACTGTGTCAGTACATTGGGTGAAATCACGAAAGGGCCACGTACGGTTACCGCTGAACTGCTCGCACCCACTGAATCTTCGGCAACCGCTACCGCCATTACACGCAGCTGCCCGGCAAAGGTATCCGGCACATCAAAACTGAGTGTTTTAGTGTCTGCGCTGGCATCATAGATACCAGACCAGAATACCGCAGGCTTATCGGTTTTGCGCGTAAAGGGGTTGAGGTTTTTGGCCAGCGCCTTCTCGCGTGCATCCATACCACCACCACTGGCCGATAGCTGTTTGATGATATCGAAGTCAGGCAATAATAGATCGAGAATCTGCAAGGTTTTCACATCCAGCGCACGCTTTTTCAGGAAGTGCGCTAATGGATCTGGAGTTCGATATTTAGCTACCTGCAAAATCCCTTCATCAACCGCAAAGACTGCGATTCGGGAGGGTTTCGACGTGCTGTAATGAATCTCCATCGGTTTTCCGGGGCGAACGATATCTTTAGTGGTTACCTTGATATCCACGCGACGCCTGCTCTTATCGATCGAGAAGGGTTGCACCGCATAGCTTAATGGACTGGTAAATACTTCCTTCGAGCTTACATCACGCACAAAGGTAACATTCACATAACCGGTGCCTTCTAACTCATCAGGAATACGAATATCCTGTACGCTACTTTCTTCGCTGGCCTTAAACCATTTATATTGATGAACCCTATCGGTCTCAATAGTGATTAAGCCTGCACCTGAATACGGTGCTTTAATACTCATCTGTATCGTATCACCGGGGAAGTAATCACTCTTATCCAGTTTTAATTGCAATTCAGCATTCTTATCAATCTTACCTGTAAGATTGGCAAAACCAACCACTGTAAAATGAACAACGGCGAGCCTATGCTTTTGCTCATCAATCACTTCCAGTGCGAAGTCACCAGGTTGAGTGGTATCGATGGAATATTGATAACCAGTTTCTGCAATCACCAGATCGTTAGAGGATACTTCGGCTTCCTTGCGGATGGTTTGATACTTATAAGTTCCATTTTGCTGTCTAACTAACGTCGACACACTCTGTATCTCAAGCAGACGCAGGGTGAGATTTTTGGCAGGCTTTTGCTTAAGCGTTTTATCGATGGCTATAAAATCAATATTACGCCTGCTTTTGGCATTGATGTAATCGAGTTTTCCATCTGCCTTATAGCCGACCAGAGTTTCCAGCGGTGAAATCAATGTGCTGTTATTGGCGATAACACTGCGACCACCGGCCTGATCAAAACCTTCAGCGGTGAAGTTAAGTCGATAACTACCCTGATTAAAACGCGACAAATCCAGTTCAAACTCGGCGATACCATCAGCATCGGTGGTTTGATCCGCTAGCATGGTATCCAGACTCAGCGGCTGTTGATCCCTGTCGAAATAAGGGTCGGTAAAATGATAGTCCTGATACTTTTTAAAATGGAAGTTAACCGGCTGAATATTCAGTCGTGCTGACATCTTTCTGTCCTGAGCAGGGGTACCGAATAGATTGCCTAGTGTGACTCTGGCGTTAATTTTTTGCTGCGTATTCCAGCCATTGTCAACCACATCCAGCAGCTTACTTTGAATCTTCATGGTATCGGGCTGAAACTCTTCAACCTTGAAGCTGCTGCTGCCTATCTCTCGTCCACGATAACGGTTATCTCGAACCAGATGCAGCGAGACTTCGTATCGACCAGTATCCGAGGTGGCATCGGTCGGGTATTGAAAATCTGCTAGCCCCATCTTTGGTAAGCGATATTTCTTAACCTTAACTTCCTTATTACGCGGATCACGTACTACCACTTCCAGCGGTACGTTTTCGATATTCGTCATATCGAAATTCTTAACAATCATCCCCACGTTCACAGTTTCACCTGGGCGATATATACCACGATCAGTAAATACATAGGCATTTAAAGCGTCACGGTTAAAGCTGCTGGAACGTTCTCCACCAATATCAAAGCGCGACAGGTTGATCTGACGTGAACTTCTATCGAAAGGAATAAAAGAAATATCTTCAGCGGACTTCACCACATACACCGTCGGTGTTTTTTCCTGACTTAAAGACGACACGATGGGAATAGAAACATGACCGGATTCATTGGTATAACCACTAAACACCGGTACACCGTTCTTACCCAGCAACTCAACTTTTGCGTTAGCCACAGGATCACCTGAGGCAACTGATTGCACAAATAGATCGTGCGAGTTATCTGCATTATTTTTGACAATCACACCCAGATCGGTAATCAGGATTAAGCGCTTATCCTTTGCCTGATAGACTTCTCTATTATGTTTAAAATCGTAACCTGAGATATTTACAAAAAACAGCCCAAATCTTTTACCCTGTTTAGGCAAATACTCTGAAAGATCGAACGATGAATAATTAGCCTGTTTGGGGTGACTACTTTTCAGACGAAGCAGCTGTGTATCGAATGCCGCCAGATTCTGCTCGTTAAAATTCCAGCCATAAAACTCAGGATTAGTGATATCACCACTGGTCTGAGAGATCAGGTGATACAGCTGCTCATCAAGCAATCGGCCCACCGAGTATTTAAGCCCAGCAACACCACGACTTAACACGGTCAGCTTGTGGTTACCGGACCAGGTCAACAGTGAACCTTCGCCAGCAATATTAACTTCTTTCGGATACTCAGGCACCGTTAAAACACTATCGTAGAAAGAGGCATGCACAAAGCGATTAACCGAGGTCAGTCCCTTGTCGATTTTCACATACAGGTATCGGTTTTCAGGAACATCGACCTTGAAACTATGCAGTTTGGAATAATTCTTTTCATTAGGAATGACAACATAGTTGAGTTTCTTACTCAGTTTCAATGCTCTCGCTTTTACTTCTCTCGGACTTCTCCAGTGGTGTTTATTCGATCCAGGCTGTTTTTCCGGTAGCAGATAAATGGACATTTTTTCGGCCAGTTCCTTATCCGAAATATCATCGGTAAACTCCAGCATCACCACCTGCTCAGGTTCATTCTGCTCGTTTCTAACGATCTGTATACTCGAACTCGCCTTGAGAAAACTATACACATCAGGAATCAACACCTTGCTATCTACCGCTTCTTTAGAAACCTCACCACCGAGCAAGCTGCGCACACCTTTTGCAAGACTTAGCTGCATATAGTTAGGCTGCTCGGGTAATGAGATTGCCTCAGACTGAATATAGGCTTCACGATAATTCTTATCGTAAGTAACAGAAAATTGATACGCCTTTGGTGATGTACTGATATTCTCACCGGAAGGTCGCATTGACATGCTCAGTGCTTTTTCTAATGATGCTTTCTCGACAGGATGTGAAAGCTGGATCGTGGCAACGATACGTCGCACCGATATATCCTGAGGATCCTGATAAAACTCCATCTGGCTAATACGAGCTGTCAATTCAGGTGTTGCCATTGGATAGCTTTTTTCCGCCAGCACCGTTTCCTCAGCAAAAATAGTCGGATCATCAAAGCTAACCGTATATTCCGTACCAGCAGGCCAGTCGGTTTCGGGTACAAAACGCAGATTGTTATCATCCACCCAGCTCCAGATACCGGGCTTTGCGGGCGACAGGCTGATACCCGATTTTAAGTCCTTGCCTACCAGATCAATACGTGCAACGGACGGCCTGCCATCCGGACGTGACTGCCCCTGCTTTAGCCTTGAAAAGTCATACTTGAATCGAATCGTTAAATTATCAGGCCTGGCATCTTCATAGTTAGCTGTAACCTGAATCTGGTTCAGCTCGGCCCTCACCATAACAGGCCCCGGCAGGGACAGGTAATACCAGTACCCTCCAGCAGCTGCAACAGACAGCACTACAAAGGCCAGCGTGAATTTGACATGAGCCTTGATAAAGCCGCCCAATGCCTGTAACCAGGGCGGTGCCACCCAGGAGAATTTTCCGATAAAGAAAGCGATTAAGCGAAATGGGAATAACAATATATTGCTCATAATCTGATCCATAGATCATTAATTTTGTTGAGCGGGGATATTACCACTTAAGACGTCAGGTTTTCCTTAAACATTTTGCTCAATTTTCTATACTCCCAGGAAGAAACTAGCAAACCTATACGGAAGAAGAATTCCTCCGTATAGATCATTAACCTCAGGTCTAACGCCGGGCAATCAGTTTGTCGATGTGTTCCAGGTCGTTGATTACGGCCCAGTCGCCACCGGCCTGCTGCACCCGTTCCTGCCACAGGTCCAGGCGCTTGATGTAGTCACGCGGATCGATGTTATCGCTGCGCAGCTTGGTAACATTCAGCGCAACAACATGAATACCGGGCAGCGATAGCGGAAAGTCGCGGATATGCCCTTTCTTCAGGTCTTCTTCCAGATCCGAGAAGATCAGCACATAGCGCTCACCTGCACCGGTTTCGGTGAGGTATTCGCTGGCCTGCAATACACCACCAGTGATATCGGTATGTCGACTACCTTTTTTGGTGTTTTCCACAAAGCGTTCGATGGTTGCCTTGAATGCTCGCTTTTGGTCATTTGCCGTACTGGGTCGCGTATCAAAGGTGGTGCTGGCGATGATATCTTTTTCGCTAAAACTGCCACTATCGATACGAGCGATGGCGATTGAATCACCGCTATCGAGAGTAGCCAGCAGGTAATTCATAATCGATTGCGCCTTGTTCATTTCCTCGGTGTAGGTACCCGAAGTATCCAGCAACAAAAATACCGCCCGTGAATTTGACTGTGGTGAGCTACAGGCACTTACGAGACCTAGCAGGCAAAGCAAAATTAATCTTTTCATGATTATTCCTCCGCCAGAACCTTGCTGGTTACAGCATTTGCAGGCTGCGACTTTTGTCCCTGCTGCAGGCGCCTGATTAACATTTCAATACTCAGCGGTAACATGATGAATAAATCGTACACACTGATGAGTATCAAGCTGCTCTGACGTGCGACACCTCCGATTAATCGGGCAACAAAAGCAATCGCATGCAATATACCCATCACGATCACACCCAATACTGTACGTAGCGAGTGGATGAATGATTCCAGTGGTATCGCCACAAATGACAGAGCGAAAGGCAGGATAAAGCCCATGATCATTTGTCCCAGTGAGGGGATCCAGCGGAATTGAGCCTGCACTACACCAGTACCTGCGAGTGACTGGGTCAGTGCTTCTCGATCCAGCGCCAGCAGGTCTCGCATATAGGCCAGTGAGGCTTCCACGGTGGCGAGGATGGCCAGGATGCTGAAGGTAATTACCAGCATGCGCTTGCGCATCTTGTCATCCATGGAACCGATAATAGGAAACAGATGTGTGATACGCAGCGATTCCATCAGGAACAGTCCCATCGCAATCTCCACCATGATGATGACCAGTGCGGCGATATCCGAGGTACGCATCGGACCGATATAGCTGCTACCACCAACCATCTCTGACATGGGCATAGCGATAAGCTGGAAGTTGATCAGACCACCCATAATCGCAATCACCAACACCAGCGATGAGATAAAGAACTGGGTCAGCGATGAAGAAGCCAGCGTGCGTGCGATACTATCTTCACCATTACGCATGGCTTCGTAGCTGGCCATCTGTTTATCGATCTCAGCCGAGCGTTGATCCAGCCCATCGATCTTGCCCTTGACCTGGGTTAGTGACTGCCCCAGTTCGCGCCATTGAGACTGCATACCGCCCAGCAATTTATGCCGCTCTAACGTGGACTTGCGGTAAGCTTTCTGGGTTTCCCTGTGAGCCTTTTCCAGCGATGCTCCGATATTGTCGAGAATATCGCACACTGTGGCATCACCAGTACGTGGAATCGCAGCCACCGAATCAACCGCCTGCAACCATTCCGGGGGTAAAGGTGGCGCATCGGTGGCGGATTGATAATCTGCTTCTATCTTATCGATGGCATCACTGATTTGCCTGTGCAGCGCCGGGTAAGCACTCAGGTCACGCGACACCAGCGTATTCACACGCTGGAATTCACGTTCGATGCTGCGCTGACAGGCATCTTGCCCCATTGCTAGAATCACTTCCTTATTGCGCCGTTGTAGACCCAGCTCCAGCTTGCGCAATGATGCGGCAAACAGGCGACAGGCGATATAAATAGCACGCCCGGTAGAACGAAACAGGGCATGCGCCGGATTACGCGCGAGATACGCGACAAATACCAGAATCACCAGCCAGATTGCGGCTGATACGCCAGGGGCGTCGGACCAGACCGACAGTAGTTGAGTAAACATGGTTTTCACCTCTTGTGTGTTAAGTACATCTAAAATCTAATTCGTAGTTGTGAAAAATCGGTGAAAAGCGTAGTAGGATTTTCGAATTGGCATTAATTCACATTCCTGAGCCTGCGTTACGCGCACAGACAGGTATACTTAAAGACTTTACGGCAATACATAACACTGCTCGATTATGGCATCGATATTCTGGGTTGAAGACCAGCTACACTGGGTGAAAAAGTTTTCCTCGATACTCGAACAGAGTGATTTCGATGGCAAACCGAATAAGCTGGCCGTGTATAGCTTTGCTGAAGCCGCTAAACAGCAGATTGCACTTACTGACAAGAACAACCCACCCGATGTCGCCTTGCTCGACGCACGCATGAATGGCAACGACCAGGCCGGGTTTTCGGTATCCAGTGCACTACGCAAGAAGTGGCCAGATATCCCCATCATTTACCTGTCGGAACACAGCGGTACCGAGATCGAACGCGATGCACTGGAACAGTTCTCTGCTGCCGATTTCATTGCCAAACACCAGAATAACGTCGAGCAGGTGTTGTGCTGGCGTATCCGCGCGGTGCTTCGACAACATACACTCGGTAGCTCCGAAGCCGCCAGCGCAAGCAATCAACTGAGCAGCGGCGACCTGACCATCGATTTGAATAACTGGAATGTGTACTGGAAAAACCAGCGCCTGATGAATCCCAACAACCAGCTCAGACCGCTCGCACCAACCCCGAGAAAGATCTTGCGTGAATTGCTGGAATGCTCGCCGCGCCCGCTCAGCTACCTGCAGGTGGCCGAACGCATCGAAGCGGATCTGGAAAAATTCTCCTATGCCAGCTACCGCCAGCATATCAAAACCCTGCGCCGCGCCATCGATGCTGCAGAAGGGGGTCAGGGTCATTTTATTGAGCTGTGTAGACAGGGTTACGGCATCGTCACCTTTGGTGATGAAGGCGCCTATCTGTGGAAGCCACCCAAACAGGTGAAATCATGACACGACCCGGCATCCCCTTTCCCTGGGCTAGCAGCCTGCTAGCATTCCTGATCATGGCCTGGCAAGTTGTGCTAGATCATCCACTATGGATTGAACCCTATCAATTACCAGAGCCTCTGTTCAGTAGCGAGTCACTTCTCATCGCTAGCGGGTTATGGATATTATTTCTGCTATGGGAGTTGCAACGCTTCTTCAAGGGCTGGAGTGGTTATCTGACAAAGCTTAAGCATCGAGATGAGCAAATCACAGAGCTATTTGACTCCAAACGACAATTAGGTACCAGAGCGCGCACCTACTCCGACCATGCCGACAAGCTCAAGCTGTTTATCAGTGACAAGCTACTGGAATACATCGAATACGATGAAAAATTCCTGCATTTCAAGAACATTGCCTCTGAGGTCAGACACAATGGTGTGATCAGCTACGACAAGGCTCAAACCGCGCTGAAAAAAGCCGCCGCTCTATGCGCCGACCGACTGGAAGATCGAGACCAGGGGCAACAATTTGAAGAAGCCGCAGACAGCCTGCTATACCTGTGGGACCTGCTGGACATCGCCACCACCGATAATATTTCATTGCACGTTGCCAACCGCATCTACGATAGTGAAGAATATTATTTCCAGTCCACGCTCAACAGTGCCGACCCATCCACCCTGCCCTATGTACCGACGTTTTCGCTGTACCAGTCGTTGCGTAAAGCGCTGTTACCGATCACCGAGCACCCTGAGCAACTGCGTCATAATATCGATCTATTCATGCCCTACGAATACTGCGATGACCGCGTACAGCTACTGGTAGAAACCGATAGCGACATGCTCGGTAACATCAACCACATGGTGTTGTTACTGGAAAACCTGCTTAACAATGCACTGTATTATTCGGCGCAGAAAACAGGTAAAAATCGCGCCAACCGTATCACCATCCTGCTCAGCCACCAGAAGCAACAGGCGGTGATCGAAATCTACAACCGAGGGCCAGCCATCAAGGAAGAAGACCGTAAACACATCTTCCAGCTTGGTTACTCATCACGTCGTATACGCGACCATCACGGCAAAGGTCTGGGACTATATTTCGTCAATGAAATCTGCAAAGGCTTCGAAGGCATGGTAGATTTTGAGAATATCGAAAATCAGCCAAACGCGTTATCGATGCGGGTTGAACTGAGTAATGGAGAAGTCGAAAACCATTTCATTTCAGTGCTTGAAAAAAATGGCAAGGCACAGTGCCTGATCGCACAAAGCGATGAAGTCCCCACGAACTCGCTGCAATGGTCGTTTAAAAATCCGCTCAAATCCATCGAGATCAGCGCGCAGGCAGATACCGATCCGCAACTTATTAACAAGCTTACAGGTGTAGAAAACACCAGCTATTACGATAAGCGCAATCCTCTGTTACCGCGCTGGAAACTGGATATCAGTAACCGCAAAAAATCCGCCAAAGTAACCTTTAAACCCATCGACGTACGCGGCGTACGTTTCCGGGTTGAATTGCCTACGGCATTGTCGAGGCTTGAGATGCAGGACGGGGAAAACGAAGAGATTTAATTAGTTGGTAACATCAATGGCGTTTGTTACGTTTTTCAACTGGTTTCAGGTTGCAATTAATCGCTGGTTTTAGTGAGACCTCAATAGCTAAATGTCTGCTTCTCTAATTCAAGTTCACCTTTATCATTTATCGACTCATGAAGACACTTAAGCTGCTTCACCTGGGCAATATCAGGTTGCTGGCAATATTCTTTTTGAAAAACCATTTTTGAATCCCCCTGATCATAAACATATGAAGTGTGGATATACTGATTACCAGCCATCGCCGTCATACACTGAAACGTAAGAAAATCTCCGTTAACCTTCAGGCCCGAAAAATCCCAGCATTGGTCCATCATCAATGAAGTTTTACCAGTTTTTACATTAAATAGATTTAGCCGGGTTTGGCGACCTTCAGCCTCATTCTCGACATCTCCATTAAATATTTTTTGTACATAAATCGCATGCCCATCGTCTACATTAAACACGGATGACACTGTGTCAGTATATGACCAGTTGATAACACTTTCTGGTAACTTCTGGATAGATGAGTCAAAAGTAGGCAGCCCATATGCCAGCGTGGTTCCTGAAACCACATGACATTCACGTAAATAACTATCAGGAACTTTTTTCTTCGCCGTTGACAGTGCTTTGGTAACCTTTGGTTTATCGGGACCGTACTCGGAAGTAATGAGAATCAACCCTGGTTTTAGATTTGAACAGTGACTGCTCTTGATCACCTGCATGCTCTGGAATTCCCCCTGTAGTTGCTGATATTTTGGTATAAATTCCATTCCTTCCGGTTGCGTTGAAATGATGCTTAAATAAAGAGCCTGCTCAGACTTAACCGGCTGAGTACCTGCGGCACCGCAGGATATAGATACACTTGTAACTGATAAAATTACCGCAAGTTTTATCCGCATGGCTCTCATTTGCTTGCAGCCTGTGACTCAATCATCACGCTTTTTAATTTACTATTTGGATACATTTGGACATGCGCCCAATCCTTAAAGCTCGTCCAATCTCCGCCCCAATACAGTCCTTGTTCCTTAGCTGCTTTTCCTAGTGCTTCCCAAAATTTCTTAGTTTCGGGTTTGTCACTCCATGCGTAGCGAGAATCAATAATATCTACCGCAAACGCGTTCGGAATACCATTTTTCTTTGCTGCATTATGAAAACTGAATTTCACCTTGGAACGTTTTTTATTGAATAGATCAAGTTGTACAGCTTGTGATCGCCACCCATAAAATATTTTGGGTTTAAACCCCTGATCCTTGAGTGCTTTTATTACTGCTTCTACTTTGGGACGAAATTCAAGGTTCAGGCTTTGAAGTTTTTTATCCTGACTCCAGGTTGCACTGTCTCCTGACCAATTTTTTTGGGTCACTTTAGAAATCTGGGATTTTAATGATTCTGGATGGGCGCTAAATAGTGATTTAAATGTTCTGCCGTTGGGGTCAACCCGCCCATCTGGTTTAGACATATGTAGCACCTGTTTTTGGTACTCTGTGATCAAATTGATCGTGTTCTTACCTATCAGCCCATCAACGACCAACTTTTTCTCTTTTGGCAGCGATCCGATATTTTTATTGAGTAGCTCCTGTACAAGGACTATGTCCTGGCGAATATTTTTACCGTTTCGTCCTACGGACCCGAGGATTCCTTTCATAAGACACCTGATCTTCAAAAAAGCTTATTCTGCCTTAACTAGCTTAAATATGGTACCTGAAATTCTTCTCAAGCAGACCGCTTCCATATACTACTGCTTTTCAAAAAACCAGTAAGATTAATTTTTTATTAGTCATACTATGCATCAGTTTAACGCGCAATATTTGTTCAACACTCATGATTTGGCAATACCCTGCAAACAAAAACTCTTCATCCTGACAGATCCAGGTTAACCGGAAATAAAGAATGGCTAAGAGATGATCACCTGGATCGAGATCAAAAAAACCATTAATTCTGATTGCCAAAGTAATGAAGCTTGATTAGAGTTCCGCGTTTTTATTCTAAGGACATTCACATGAGCAACAGCTATGAAAAAATACCGTCAATTACCATAGGCCTGCACTGGATTATTGCTTTCGCCTTTATTGCCATGCTAGCCATGGGACTGTATGTCGAAGACCTGCCGCGCAGCCCCGAGAAAGGAGACCTGATCGCCATACATAAATCCATAGGCGCTATCATTCTTGTTTTGGCCCTGGTCCGTGTCGTATGGCGTGTCATCAGCAAATACCCCGAACAGCTGGGACAAATGTCAAAAGGGCAGGAAATCATCGCCAAACTTACTTTACTGGTTTTGATTCTGGGCACAGTGATGATGCCTGTTTCTGGCATAGTCATGTCTATTGCTGGCGGACACGGGTTAACCGTTTTTGGAATTGAGCTGATTGCTGGAACTGGTGAAAAAATGGAGTCACTTTCCAAAATCGGTCACATCATGCACGGCCTGGGCGGAAAGCTGATGATTGCATTCATTATTCTGCATATCGCAGGTGCCATTAAACACGAACATATCGATAAGGATGGTACTCTGTCGCGTATGTTAGGTCGATAAACGCTCATTAAAATCTAATAACCATCCGGTATTAGCCGGATGGTTTAATTCTCCAACGATTTCAAAGTCGTTACATTTTCCAGCGCATGCGTCATCGGCGTATTCAAGCCTATCCCCTGCTCAAGCGACATATCATAAGCAATCCTGTTAATCAGATACTCGGCTTCTATCAGTCGGTAAGCACTTTTTATGCGATAGGACAGGCGCCACACTACCGCATGATCTCCTGTCTCCACAATCCTTACTCGCGGTGGTCGATCAATATTAATTAATGAACTATTATCGCAGGCATATTGCCAGACCTGAGTTAGAAAAGCCTCTACCCTTTCACTGCTAATGCCATAACCAATCTTAAAATCTACGTAGCAACCCAGATTATCATTCGAATCACTACTGAGAATCTCAATCTTGCAGGCTCGAAAGCGGGAGTTAGGCAGCAGGATTTTATATTTTCTACGCAGATCTTTAAACACGGTCTGGGTCAAAGATGTGCGCATCACCACAGCAAGCATATCAAGCTCTTTAACCTGCACCACCGAACCCGGTTCCACATCATTGTTATAAAGCAGGATTAGGCCATTGATATTGTCTGGTGCCCAGACATCCTTGGTAGAATAAACAATCAGCAGGGCAGCCCCCAATACAGAAGTAGCCTGCAACCAGCTAGTCATATCCCAGGTATTGATAATGATAAGAAATGAAATAACTGCAGCTATAGCCCAGCCGATCAGACTGATGACCTCGGACTGGTAAGTATGAGAAAGCACCTCTGCATCATCTATCTGACGCACCCGACCATAGCGTTTACGCACATGTAACTGAAACAGATTAACCAACAGGTAGGAACAAAGTAACGTCAGGCCTGTGATAGATAGGGGTCGAGCCTTATCGGTAAAGAACACTGCCAGAAAATACAGCAGGAATAAGGTCATGTTGACGGAACGCAACATCCATACCGTACTACTGTGTTTGGACTCGCCCGCAGGGTAACCAAACCTGGTGACGATATTGTTCGAAAGTATAAAGATTAATCCATTAATCGCCAGAACGAAGTAATCGAATAAGGTAAATACGGCATCTACCTTATTCAATATAATATGAGAAATCTCGCTTAAAAACTGTTCCATGCACTTTTCCGGTTAGCTTAAGGGCGCTACATTCTATGCCTGTTTAAATTCAAAAACAGCTGTAACGACCTAAGCAATGCTAACCGAAAATAGTGATTGAATTGTTTATTCTTTTACAACAGCCTCATTAAAAACGAGAAGTATAAGCAAACTGCCAATTTAACTGACTGTGTGAGATATCCATATTAGTATTGCTATTGGTTACAGATACTTCTGGGGCAATGACCATGGAGAAATCAATACCACTGGTATTGCTCATGGCATAACCTAAACCGAGCGTATAGTGGTTCTCGACAATAGCAGGGAATAATGGATGCACAAACTCATCAGGTACAGGATTACTGGAAATATTAGCACCACCACGTAGCGTGAGTTGTTCATTCACTTTGTAAGCACCGCCCAGGCTGATGACATTCTGATCATCCCAGTCCTGATAGAATGTGATATCAGCAACTTCACCATCATCTCTTGTCCAGACAAGGTTAAAATCTTTCATCACATCGGACCATTTCAAAACTTTCAAATCGGCAACCAGTAACCATTTGCTATCCGGCTTATAAGCAACACCAAAAGCCATGGTAGCTGGCCACTGAAAATCTTTTACTTTCATTTTACCGGTCATGGTCTGAGTAGGATTAGGGCCATCTGTGTCATAGACAAGCATAGAAGCATCCCCTTCCCAGTCATCCATTGCAGTCTTTAGATGGTAAGACGCACCAATAGTTAACTGCTCATTCGCTTTAAAAGTCATACCAATCTTGCCACCAAAACCACTGCCTGAAGTTTCCTGAGTGAAATCTGAGTCATTAGAGAAGTTGATAGCTACAGCATCATAACCTGCGCCTACTCCAGCACCGATGCTGCCAGCAAGTCCGGCAGTAACAGTCGCTTCACCAAGTACCTGACCTCCACCAAATCCACTTAGGAAATCAGAGAATGTACCTGGTTGACCTGTACCTATAGACATAGGCATCTTCATATCCAGGCCACCCCAGACATAATCGATACTACCGCCGATGTTAAACTGGTCATTAACTGAGTAGGCAAATGGCGCCATGAGCCGACCCACACCTACTTCCGAACGTGCATCCTGACCGGTACCGGCACCCAGAAAGGTGTCTTTTGCATATTCTGTTCCCATACCTCCCTGTGAGAACACACCAACACCATAGGATATCTGACCCTCTTTCTTAACCCAACCTATAGCAGGCATGAAGTATTGATCACCACCCGATGACGCGTCCATTCCCATAAACTCACTTTTAACATCAGGCGCCAATATACCCAGAGCCAGATCAAGCTGACTACCTTCAGCCATCAAACCCAGAGTAGCCGGGTTATTCATCATTGCAGCCGCACCATTGTCATAGGCCATTGAAGCACCACCCATAGATGTAGAAATAGGGCCAAAGCCTTCCATATTCATACCATTGGTAGCCTGTGCGATAACGGGCATCATACAGGTCAGGCTGGTTGCAACTTTAATAATATTTTTATAATTCATAACTACCTCCTCAAACTTAAGCTTTTAATATATTTTATTATGTTCTAATTTACGAATACATCCTCTTAATCTATGAATTAAAAATCAGAATAATGTAACAAAATCAGACTCCTATATGAATCTTGCATCAAACATCTCCTGCTGACAAGCTAAACAAAAAAAAAGAGCAACTAAAGTAAACCTAAGATGCTCAAATCAGGCCCATTTGCCATAAGTTATTAGCATACTAAGATTAACAAACCTTATAGCGATACCTGGTTTGAAGCATGAACATTACACGCTTTAAATGCACTGCCGTTATGCATCTCAGTCTTCGTGATTAGTAGCACTTTGCCCTGGGTGTTTAAGATATCTGCGGCTTTGAGAAATCATTTTCATGCTGAATACTTTTATGCACTACAGATCAAAAATATATTGAGTAACAAAGAAGAGCTACTAGCGGTAGTGGTTTACTGGCAGGTTTGCTATTCTGCCCGGCTTTAGTAAACGAACCCTAATTTCTCAACTCAGGCCAGTTATCAGCACAACATGAGCACCACTAAACCCCACACTCCCATGATGCAACAATACCTTCGGATAAAGGCCGAGCATAAGAATATGCTGGTGTTTTACCGCATGGGTGACTTTTACGAGCTATTTTTTGAGGATGCAAAAAAAGCCGCACGCCTGCTTGATATTACGCTAACCAAACGAGGGCAATCTGCTGGCGAACCCATTCCGATGGCTGGCATCCCCTACCATGCCGCTGATTCCTATCTGGCGCGACTGGTGAAACAGGGTGAGTCGATAGCTATCTGCGAGCAGATAGGCGACCCGGCTACCAGCAAAGGCCCGGTGGAGCGCAAAGTGATGCGCGTGGTCACGCCCGGCACCCTGACAGAAGAAGCGCTACTGGAAGATCGTCAGGAGAACCTGCTGTGCAGCCTGTATAAAAATAATGGCATATGGGGACTTGCAACAATAGAGGTCAGTACTGGCCGTTTTATATGCACAGAACTGGATAGTGACAGCCAGCTACAGGCAGAAATCACCCGACTTAATCCAGCAGAATTGATTTACTGCGAGGACCAACCCTTACCATTGGAAAACCGCTACCAGAAACAGGCACATTATCAACCGGTCTGGTACTTTGATTACGATAGCTGTTATCGCTTACTGAACGAACAGTTTCATACCCGTGACCTGCGCGGTTTCGGGTTACAGGATTACCCGGTTGCCATCTGCGCGGCGGGCTGCCTGCTACAATATGTACAGGACACTCTGCGCACTACACTGCCGCATCTGCAATCAATCAAAACCGAAAGCATCAGTAACAGCCTGTTGATCGATTCTGCCAGTCGCCGCAACCTGGAGCTGACTGAATCCTTATCCAGTGAATCTAGCTCGCATCACACCCTGTATGGCATCCTCAATCATTGCGGCAGTGCTATGGGCACACGCGAACTCAAACGCTGGATGCAACAACCCCTGAAGTACCAGCAAACCATCCGCCAGCGTCACCAGGCTGTGGATCAGGTCATTACCCACCAATGTCAGCAACCCTTATCAGAACAACTGAAGTCGATAGCTGATATAGAACGTATCAGCAGCCGTATTGCCCTCAACTCGGCGCGACCACGAGACCTGACTTCTCTGCTGGGTAGCCTGCGTAATCTGCCTGAGATTGAGCGCATTCTGCAACAGCTGGACAGCCCCTTAATCGATACCCTGAGTGCTGCGATTGAACCACTACCCGAGTTAATCGAACTACTGGATAAAGCCGTCATAGCAGAACCACCCATGCTCATCCGTGACGGCGGTGTCATCGCCAGTGGTTACGATAGTGAACTCGATGAACTGCGTGGACTCAGTGAAAATGCCGATCAATTCCTGCTTGACCTGGAACAACGCGAACAGCAGAAAAGCGGCATCAGTAATCTTAAGGTTGCCTATAATCGCGTTCATGGCTTCTACATCGAAGTCAGCAAGCTACATAGTGACCAGGTGCCAACCGAGTATGTGCGTCGACAGACGCTGAAAGCAGTAGAACGCTATATCACCCCCGAGTTAAAGAGTTTCGAAGACAAGGTACTATCCGCCAGAGAGCGCTCACTCGCTCGCGAAAAACAGTTATACGAAGAACTACTGGTTAAACTATCTGCTTATTGCGCCCAGTTACTCTCCACTGCCAGCGCATTAGCACAGATAGATGTGCTATCCAGCTTTGCACTTTGTGCCGAACAATATAACTGGTGCCAGCCGGTATTATGCGAAGACAACCTGCTGCATATTCAGGGTGGACGGCATCCAGTAGTGGAACAGGTGCAGTCCGACCCCTTTATTGCTAACGACGTAAAGTTTGATAACACAACTCGCGTACTCATGATCACTGGCCCCAACATGGGCGGTAAGTCGACCTATATGCGACAAACTGCGCTGATCGTAATCCTCGCCTGCATGGGATGCTATGTGCCCGCCAGCAGTGCCAAGATTGGGCCGATAGATCAGGTATTCACCCGCATTGGTGCCAGCGATGATTTATCCAGCGGACGTTCTACCTTTATGGTTGAAATGACAGAAGCAGCCAACATTCTCAACAATGCTACCGAGAACAGCCTGGTGTTGATGGATGAAATCGGTAGAGGCACCAGCACCTTTGACGGCCTCTCACTGGCCTGGGCCTGTGCACAGGCACTATCCTGTGAGACACGCGCGATGACGCTTTTTGCCACGCATTATTTTGAACTCACCCAGCTTGCCGAAACCTATGATTCTCTAATCAATGTTCATCTTGATGCTATTGAGCATGGCGACAATATTGTCTTCATGCATCAGGTAAAACCCGGCCCTGCCAGTCAGAGCTATGGTCTGCAGGTTGCGCGCCTGGCGGGAATTCCAGAATCAGTGATTCAACAGGCGCGTCATAAATTGCAGGAGCTTGAGCAACAGAACCTGATACATCCACAGTTCGATTTATTCAGTGCACCTGCCGCTGTAGCCGAGGTAGCAGCTACTCCACCAAACCCGATACTGGATGAGTTAAAACAACTGGATATAGACAGCCTCTCTGCACGACAGGCACTCGACTACCTTTATCAGTTAAAAGAAAAAATATGAGGCAGCCGCTAGAGCTGCATATTAAGGCACAGCAAAACTGCAGTGCTCAGGACCTGCTGAAACAGAACTCTGATCTTTCATCAGAGATCATCAACAACTGTTTCGACAATGGCTCAGTGTGGCTACAGAAAGACTCCAAACCTGTTCGCATCAGGGATACGGAAACCTTATTAACTCAGGGACAGGAAATATACCTTTACTGTAATCAGAGCACTCTGGATCCCTGCCCCTACCAACCACAACTGGTAGAGGATTTTGATACCTTCAGCATCTGGAATAAACCCTCAGGCATGCTCAGCCAGGGCAGTAAATGGGGAGATCACTGGGCGCTATACCGCTGGATAGAACAGCATACCTTGCCGCAAAGAAAATCATTCATCACACACAGACTGGATCGGTTTACTCAGGGCCTGATGATTGTTGCCCACAATGAAAAAACCAATTCTCTATTGCATAGAATGTTTGAGAATAGAGAGGTTAAAAAAACCTACCGGGCACTGGTAAAAGGCATATTAGAACAGAGCCCAGAATTCGATATCCAGAGCAATGTACAGGATAAAAAAGCCTCTACCCATATCCAAATCATTTCATCACATCAACCACAGGATTGCACACTCATAGAAGCGCAGCCTGAAACCGGTCGTAAACATCAAATTCGTATCCACCTCGCATCTATAGGTCACCCGGTACTTAATGACCGACAGTACGGCACCGCACCCCATCAAGGAGACCTTCAACTACAGGCCAGTGCATTACAGTTTGCTCATCCATACACCCGACAAAAACTACAGATAAATCTACCCGAAAAAGCGTTATTATCGGGCCACTGATCATAACTCAATCATACCAGGAGCCCTGTCATGACCTACGTAGTACTGGAAAACTGCATACGCTGCAAATACACCGACTGTGTCGATGTGTGTCCGGTGGACTGTTTTCACGAAGGCCCCAACTTTCTGGTGATCGATCCCGATGAATGTATCGATTGCACCCTATGCGAGCCAGAATGCCCGGCACAGGCGATAGTCTCAGAGGATGATCTCCCTATAGATCAGGCACATTTCCTTAAGCTCAACGAAGAACTGTCGCAACAATGGCCCGTGATTACTACGCGCAAAGCTCCCTTACCCGATGCTGAAGAGTGGGACGGCAAACCGGATAAACTGCAGTATCTGGAAAAATAGTCCGCTATCAGATTGGACAATCCTGTATTCAGGCACTAGCATGGTCACTTCAGATTAGCCATCTGTAATCCCATGACAGTAGTTACCTCTATCGCGTGTAAATATGAATCATTCAGTGCGTTGATAAAAATCAACGACCCTGAGCTGTTGCTGGATGCTTTTCTCAAACAACTGGCGCCCGAACATAAGGATGAGCTGGGAGTCGAGATTTACGAGCGCTTTGATCATCAATGGCACAGAACTATCCGTAACGGCTGTACGTCAGCGGAGCTTGATCAACACAAGCAGGCAGTTCTGGAGCAAAAAGTCAGCCCGGATGAAACCAACATCTGGTTTTATGAACCCACGCTTGAAAGCTGGGTCTGTGCCTACAAACCGCTCACCAGCAAACAATTTGCGTTGTTTATCAGCATCAGCAACCCGGACCTCCTGATCGATGAAGAGTATATCCAGTTGCTTTTCAGCTTTTACTGTCATCAGCTGCTGAGTCTTGAGGGTACCTACCGCGACAGCCTGACCGGCCTGTATAACCGCCGTGCGTTTGATCAACGCATGAACGTTTTATTAAATCCGCACAACCATGCGACACGAGAAAACCAGTTTAATCCTTCATTTTTCGTGATGCTGGATATCGATAATTTCAAGCAAATTAATGATGAATTCGGGCATCTATATGGTGACGAAGTGCTAGCCATAGTCGCACGCATCATGACCGATTCATTTCGAGAATACGACCTGCTATTTCGTTATGGTGGAGAAGAATTCGCCGCAGTACTGATGAACCTGGACGAAGACCGCTGTCACAAAGCACTGGAGCGATTTCGCCAGAATATTGCAATGCAGGTCTTCCCCAAATTAAACGCGGTGACAATCAGTATTGGGTATACAGAATTTGATACGCGTTTAAGCATTGATGAACTAGTCGACCAGGCGGATAAGGCGCTTTACCTGTGCAAACATCAGGGGCGCAATCAGATTAATAAGTATAGCAGGTAGCCGGATCATATAAGTTTCGTTGAATCCGACTACCCGAATACTTTTTAGGCTGCTACCCAGTTTTCATGACCCTGTTCAATTGGTAGTTCGGGATCACGCGACCATTCATTCCATGAGCCGAAATACAGACGAACATCTTTAACACCTGCTTCTTTTAGTGCTACAAATGTATTCGAAGCTCTGGCACCCTTGAAGCAGTAAAGATAGACAGTGGAATCAGGATTAATACCGACGGTCACACACTCGGCCTGCAGTTCTTCCCTGCTTTTAAACAGCGGTACTTCACCCGGTTTCATCATTCGATACCACTCAATCCATACAGCACCGGGAATACGTCCCTTACGAGGGCAGAAATCAACACCATAAGGTGATGAACTGGTACCCACCCACTCATCAACGTCACGCACATCAAGCTTAACAATACTGGCATCATCCAGCGATGCCAGCACATCGTCACTGGTTAACATGACACTTGCCGCTGACTCGTCGACGGGAAAGGTTTTAGCCTCTGTAACCGGCACATCAGTTGTAACCGGAAGCGATGCCGCTATCCATGCCTGGTAGCCACCATGTAGTATGACTGACTTTGGATAACCCAGAAACTCGAGAAGAAAATAACCTCTACAGGACTGTCCAAACCCTGTAGTCATACTGTCCTCATACACGACGGCAACCTCTTCGCCAGACAAACCTGCCGCGCCAAAGGCTTCAGCAAACTTTCCGCGTAATTCTTCAAGCCCCTGTTTTGAAGAAGTTGCCAGAAAAGTAAAGATATCATGCATGTTTACCGCGCCAGGAATATGTCCTGCGGCATAAGCATCAGGCGAGCGCGTATCAATAATCACAGTTGGTAAAGATTTTGTCATACTTTGCAACTGAGTATGGGTAATCAAAATATTGTCAGACATAAAAAGCTTCCTCGTCAAAAATTAACAGATGTAATTTAAGTTGAGCAATCAATATGCCAACAAATATAAAAGCCTAATAATGAGAATAGTATTCACATATTATACTTAACAGTTGAGCTGCCATTATCAGCACTGTCGACAATGTTGAACATTTTGGTATCTGAAAAAACGCATTTTACGATATGTGGTTACAAGGTGCGCTACAACGTCTCAACCTTTTTTTCCGTCATTAATAACTGACCGGATTATGGTTTCACGCACCCTGGCTTTCCTTGAACCGTAGTAATTTTCTAACTGGCGCGTTACCCACTTTTTTTAAAATTTATGTTGATTCCCCAACTCGAAAAGCGACTAGCTGAAAGAGGTCGCACAGGGCTAATGAGTATAAGCCTGTAGTCTGCCAAGGAGCAGTCATGCTGCATTTGGGTAAAATGTAATAGTATTCAAGGAAGCAGAAATTCAGCTTGTGAACCTCAATACGCCGTTTAAGGCCAAAAAAGTTTGGCGGCCATTAAACATTTGAGGTTAAAGCGTACCTGACACTAATAATAAGGGAAATACTCAAAGCAGAGCATTGTCTCGATACAGCCCTGGCTCTATAGACCTGCCGGTCAATACCATTAACGCCGGCGTGATCGTCTACGTCCAGCTGTTTGTGACGCTGAGCCTTCTGCAACCGACAGCTTACCCTGCAATTGTGCAATGGCCCCAGTGCTGAGAGGCCCCAGCTTCTCTTCGATCTGCTCCTGTGTGGGCACTGCACGGGGCTGGTGCGTATCAATGGCCTCGCGCATCGCCGCGACATGCTCGGGCATGGTGCCACAGCAACCGCCGATAATATTTGCTCCCGCATCAATCGCCATACGCGCGTATTCTGCCATGATCTCGACCGTACCGTCATAGACGATCTCTCCATCGACATATTGAGGAATCCCGCAATTGGCCTTAGCAACGATCAATGGCTGAGTACTATCGCCCATCGCGGTTCTCAGGTTTATCACTGCAGCCACCAGCTCTGAGGCACCCACACCACAGTTCGAGCCCAGCGCAAACAACGGTGCATCGATCTGAGCGGCATTGGCGACGATATCCGACGCAGACAGTCCCATCATCGTACGCCCGTTAGTATCTATGCTGTAAGTAGTCACAATAGGTAGCCCGAGGCCAGTACAGGCTTCAACTGCGGCATTGGCTTCCTCGGCAGAAGACATGGTCTCTATCCAGAACACATCCACGCCTCCGGTCTTCAGCGCCTCAGCCTGCTCACGAAAGGCATCGACAGCATCTTCAAATGTGATTTTACCCAGAGGAGCCAGGATTTCTCCGGTGGGACCAATCGACCCGGCCGCAACGATCTCACGTCCTGACTGTACGATTTCCTGTTTGAGCAGTTCAACCGCCGCAATATTCAATTCTGCGACACGATCAGCAGCCTGGTGCTGCTGCAAACGATAACGACTGCCACCAAAGGTATTACTAAGAATAATGTCCGACCCTGCTTCAACAAAACTTCGGTAATGTGCGGCGATGCGCTCTGGATAATCGCTATTCCACAACTCGGGTGCATCGCCAGTTTGCAACCCCATTCGAAACAGGTTGGAACCGGTAGCACCATCAGCAAGAAGTACGCCTTTGCTCTGGATCAGCTTTTCTAACAAATTGGACATGATTTTCAATAAACAGGAAAAAACGCGATTATGCCTTAGATGCACATAATCACCTATAGTCACGAATGGAAATGTGAAGTTTCACAAGAACCAGGGGCAGAGAACAAAAACCACCAGGGCCTGTTAACACTGCATGAACTTATATGCACAATCATGCAAACGTAAATGCTTTTGTACATGTGCAGGAAAATAGAATGCAAAGCATAAGCTATACTGCTGCAAGAAGTATTCTTGCTAAAAAATATGGAAAAGGTCTGCGATGATCAAACACCTGATTCCATTATTCGAAAGAGTTAAGCTGCTGTAGTAACGGTTTCGATATAAGACTACCAGGCGCGATATAAGCATTATGAAGATAACCAGAGTATTCCAGTGACTATTTTAATATTCAAATAGGCAATTTAATCCTGAATAATCTGTTGCATTCGGATAAATTATACGTGTAAACAACAGCTTATTCAGGCCCCCTGACTGGTATTAAAGATAAGCTATAAATGGATTGATCATAAAGGTAATACAATGTTTGAGAATAGACATGCTCAATAGCAGCGCAAAAAACAATCAGAAGAACATCATGGTGATTGATGGGTCAAGACTGGCCCGTGCCGTACTTTCGGCTCGCTTTAAGGAGCAGATGCCGGATGCTACAGTGGTCACCTGTGCTTCCGCTAAAGAAGCGCTAGACCATCTGGATAAAGACCAGTTCGACATCATCACGATATCCATCGTGCTACCAGATATGGATGGTTTGAAGTTGAGCCGTAAGATTCGTCACAGCAACCAGACGCATCGCTACACACCGATCATCATCGTATCTGGCGATGCTGACCAGCGTCTTCTCGCTGAGGGTTTCGATGCCGGCGTCACCGATTATTTCGACAAATCCCTCGGTGAAGAGGTATTCGTTAAATTCATCAAATCGTTCATCGAGCGCCATCGCGGACTTGTTGGCAAAGTCCTGTATATCGAAGACAGCCCCTCTGCCGCTATGGTTACACGCAAAATCCTCGAAAAGCATGGCCTTCAGGTCACTCATGTGACCAGCGCCGAAGAAGCACTGGAAGTTCTCAACACAGCTAACAGTACAGAGGGTAACGAGTTCGACATTATTATCACCGACTTTTACCTGAAAAGATCAATGACCGGCGGTGACCTGCTTTACGCGATTCGCGTTAAGCATCACTACTCCCAACAGGAAATGCCTGTGCTCGTAGTGACCGTAAGTGACAACGAAGAAAAACAGGCAGAGGTATTCCACGCAGGCGCAAATGATTTTATTACCAAACCGATCTATGAAGGGGTTTTAATTGCACGTGTGCGATCACTCATTACCATTAAGCAACAATATACGGCACTTGCCGAAAAATCGAATGAACTGACCCTGATCGCAAGTACCGACCATCTGACGGGTACACGCAATAAGCGCTACCTGCTGGACAATGGTGAAAAATTTCTTCGTGACGAAGCTAATCAGCCTGCGGCAGCTTTTCTGCTCGACCTCGACCTCTTCAAGAAACTGAATGACACACACGGCCACATTACTGGTGACCATGTGCTGGAAGCGATAGGCGCATTGCTCAATAAAAGCTTCGCCGATCATCATGCGATTGTCTCCAGATTTGGTGGTGAGGAGCTATGTGTACTCATTGCAAATATGGACAGTCGACAGGCGGTAGAGAAAGCAGAGGAACTAAGAGCCCAGATAGAACAGCTCAAGCCTCTCGACCTGCTGGTTACCTGCTCAATTGGCGTGTGTTCAACTGATGTTCACAACGCTAATAACCTGACTCACTTTATCGATATGGCCGACCAGGCTCTCTATAAAGCAAAGTATGCCGGGCGTAACTGTGTATTCGTTGCAGCCGCAGGCGGGATGCTAGCGGGCCTAGAATTCGTTGCGAAGATTGATAATTGAATAGTTGTAGACGGCCATCAGCTAAAGCTTGTCTAATTAAAGCAGTAGTCAACAAAATATCTACTCTGTCCCGTTTTCAATCAAATCGTCTCCGTTATACTTTTGGGTTTGTATTTATACATTTTGGTATCACGGAGTTATCGCCTTGATTTTCACAAGAAATAAATGGGGCAGATCGTAGAGTATTCTAATTTTAGAGGGAATTTTGATCTGACCTCAGTTTCTATTTCAATTCTCGAATGCCCCGACGTCCGGGGCGCTTGGTGAACGTGCATTTCCAAAGTAGTCTTCCAGCAAGCCCTCAATCTGCACACCTCCGCCGTCTGCCTGCGTTCCTTGAGACGGTACGAAGCCTTCGGGGGACGATGGCGCAGCGTCAACAAAGAGTGAAGTGGTGCTAATAATGTTATTGGACTCATAATTGCTTCCTACGAGGCCCAGTTCGGCTACTCCGCCCGTCGATACAACCAGATTGTTTTTTGCACTGGACATGGTCGCACCATCCATTCTCAATAGCGTAACCTTGCGGTTAGAACTCGAATAACAGGTGTTGTTATATAGATCTATGTTCACAGGGGCCGGTTCGACACCTCTCTGGGTTGCTCCAACGCAACGCACATCACCGGTAGAAGTCGAAGTATCAAACAGATTGTTGCGCACGGTGACGGATTGAGCCCAAAGGACCACCATGATCGCATTTGAGGAACCCGCTATGAATTGATTCCGTTCCAGCACAATGTCTCGTATGCGTTCATCATTTGCTTCGTTCTGCGGACCGATGGCCAGAGGCCAGGCCTCGACCCCAGCGCGAAAGATGTTGTCAGAAATCTGAACCCGCTCAGTGTACTGCCCATTGCCAAGAAGACCATCATCAAATTTCGGGCCGTGGAGCTTCAAGAGATGTTTGCCAATCGCCGCCTTGCTGACGATGTTGTGGGTAAGCAGCCCTTTTTCGATGTGAGGCATGCGCCATACATGCTCCGCCGCAGTGGAATCCTCAAAGGAACAACCCATGGCGGCCATGCGCAGACCCACCAGATACACACCGTTACCGCCGTTCCCACCGACGATGCCTTGAACGTCGAGTTCCGACAGGGCTAGTCCATCGTGCAAATCATGAGGCCCTTCACCCTGCTTGTTCCAGTAACTCAATATCGAATCACCGGCCGATACTGCACTGTGAACATTCCTTATGGTGAGCTTATGCAGCAACAGGTTATTTGTCTGAACACCCAGCCCTATCGCAGACGCGGTGGCTACCTCTCCAACGATTTGCAGATCCGTGATGCGCCAGTCATTGGCGGTAAGGGGAGTCCGATCTCCGAAG
>JBNLGQ010000019.1:0-91322 GCA_050306135.1 Gammaproteobacteria bacterium | reverse complement strand
AGTCGAGCAGGCCAGTTTTGATATTTATCATGGTCAAAAGCTGGCACTGGTGGGCGAATCTGGTTCAGGAAAATCGGTCACAGCGCTATCTATACTACGTTTACATGATCCTGTGTTTACACGCTATCAGAGTGGAAAAATCATTTATCAGAATCAGGATTTGCTCAAGCTGCCTTTGCCACAGATTGAACAAATCAGAGGTCGTGATATTGCTATGATTTTTCAGGAACCCATGACTGCCATGAACCCGCTATATACGATTGGCAATCAGCTTGCAGAATCTTTGTTATTGCATGAAAAACTGGATCGAGCGGCAGTTAAGGTTAAGGTAATTGATTTGCTTGATAAGGTTGGCATTCAGGAACCGGAAAAGCGTGTTGATGCTTTTCCCCACATGCTTTCAGGGGGGCAGCGTCAACGGGTAATGATAGCAATGGCTTTGGCCTGTAACCCCAGGCTTTTGATTGCCGATGAGCCTACCACGGCACTGGATGTTACTATTCAAAAGCAGATCCTTGAATTACTGGATTCATTGCAGGCTGAATTCAATATGTCGGTTTTGCTAATTTCTCATGATCTGAATCTTGTACATCACTTTGCTGATTATGTCTGCGTAATGGAGCAAGGCCATATTGTAGAGCAGGGTGATACTCAGCGTGTATTCAGTGATCCACAGCATGCTTACACACAGAAACTGCTGGCGAGTGAGCCGGAACCTTTGTTTGACCAAAGTGAGGCAGCAGGGCTAAAGAAAAATCCCGCTGTATTAACAGGTAAAAAGATTAATTGCCATTTTCCTGTTAAGGCTGGCTTTTTCCGTCGTACGGTTGATGAGATAAGAGCGGTTAACGATGTGGATCTCGAACTTTATCCTGCTGAAACTGTTGGTATTGTTGGAGAATCCGGTTCTGGTAAAACTACTCTGGGGATGAGTCTGTTAAGGCTCTACCACGCTGAAGGTAATATCGAATTTGATGGCAATCGCATCGATCAATTGGCAGAACGTGATGTGCGTCCATTTCGCCGTCAGATGCAGATGGTTTTTCAGGATCCTTTCTCATCACTGTCTCCGCGAATGAATATTGAGCAGATTATTAGTGAAGGGCTTAAGTTACATTTTCCAACGTTGACTAGAGAGCAGCGTCTACAAAAAGTGATTGATGTTTTAAATGAAGTGGATATGGATGAAGATATGATCCACAGGTACCCTCATGAATTTTCCGGGGGGCAAAGGCAGCGTATCGCAGTCGCACGTGCAATAGTGCTGGAGCCTAAGCTGATATTGCTAGATGAACCAACCAGTGCACTGGATATTTCTGTACAAAAACAGGTTCTTCAACTATTACGTGATTTACAGATAAAACACAGGATGAGCTATCTGTTTATTTCCCATGACCTGAAGGTTGTGCGCTCTATTGCGCATAGAGTTATGGTTATGAAGGATGGGTATGTTGTGGAGCAGGGGAGTGCTGAAGAAGTGTTTGGTCATCCTCATCACCCATATACACAGAAGCTTTTACAGGCATCGTTATTTAAGTAGAAATAATATAAATATGAATTTTTCAGATTTTGGTCAAAGGTTTAATCGATTTTCAGGAATAACGCTGTTGATGGATGATCTCAATGAAGGCCTGCAGCAGGATGATGTTGTCATGCTTGGCGGTGGAAATCCGGCTGCAATACCTGAAGTGCTCGAATGCATTCAGCAGTCATTGGGTGATCTACTGGAGAGTAAAGACCTGATTAAAGCTTTAGCCAATTATGATGCACCGCAGGGGAAGCATGCATTTCTGGATTCCCTGGCCGAATATTTTAATGACCGATACCAGTGGGGTATCAGTCGCAATAATATTGCGCTTACCCATGGGAGTCAGTCAGCATTTTTTTCTTTGTTTAATAGTTTCGGTGGAAGTTGTGGAAATAGCAGGAAACATATTCTCCTGCCCATTACCCCTGAGTATATTGGATATAGCGATCTGGGATTAGAGGATGACTTATTCGTTAGTCAGAATCCGGAAATTGAATTACTGTCTGGTCAATTTTTTAAATATCACATCAATTTTAATCAACTGGAAATTACCAGAGAAACGGGTTTAATCTGTGTATCGCGGCCCACCAATCCGAGCGGAAATGTATTAACCGATGAAGAGTGTCTTCATCTGGATCAGCTTGCGCAGGATAACGATGTACCTTTATTGGTTGATAATGCATATGGAACTCCTTTTCCGCATATCATCTTTAATCAGGTTCAGCCCTTCTGGAATGAAAATACCATCATATGCCTGAGTCTCTCAAAACTGGGCTTACCTGGGGTAAGAACTGGGATCGTAATTGCGAATCAACAGGTAATAAAGCTGATCTCTAATATAAATGCGATAACCAGCCTGGCACCAAGTGGTATTGGCCCGACGTTGGTGAATGAATTACTCAGAAGAAATGAGTTAACTCGTTTATCGGATGAAGTGATAAAGCCGTTTTACCAGAAACGCTGTGAACTGGCCGTTGAATGGTTAAAGCAGGCAGTGGATGATCAACGCTTGCATATTCATCTACCAGAGGGGGCTATATTTTTATGGTTGTGGTTTGAAGGGTTATCAATATCAACCAGTGAGCTATATGAAAAACTTAAACAACAGGGCTTGCTGGTAATACCAGGTAAGTATTTTTTTCCTGGCCAGGATACAGTCAGTGAACATGCTGAAAGCTGTATCAGGATGAATTATGTACAGAGTGAAGAGGATCTTCGGAAAGGTATAGAGATACTTGCTCGTACTTTGAAGCAGTATTGGTAGAACAGCGGAGACAGATGGTATGAGCATCTGTCTCCCAAATTTTTTGTATTATTCTTCTTTTCCTGATTTTGCGATAAACATGATGCCAAAATAAATAGGCACTGCTAACGTCAAAACGATTACAACAAGAGACGTCAGTCCAATAGCATCGCCAAATAAGTCTTTAAAAACTTCCATAGATCACCCAATGTAGTTATGTAAACAGATAGGATGTTAAGTCTGAAAGGGATAGGAGACATTGATCTCAGTCAAATAGTAACTCTGAAATCCATCGATAAAATTAATAGAGATTAATCTTGGAGATTTATTTAGAGGTATGTGTATAGACTCCATCCCAGTTATCACCGGGTGGATTATTGCGGTAGTTAGCAACACGATTGAGGTATTCCTGATAAAGGAATCTTTTCGGATAGGAACGTGAAAGATTAAAAAACATCATTTCTGCGTTATCCCAATCCTGCTTGCGAAAGGCTAGTAATGCTTGCTTATAGCTGATCAATTCTGAGGTAAGCTGCTTGCTAACATCATTTTTATGGCCAACAGGTTCAAATATCGCAACGGGTTCACGTTTGCCTTTTACACGTACTAAATCTAATTCTCTGAAAACAAACTCATCCACCGCATTTTTAGTCGTTTCACTGACAATAATATCGACACCATAGGCCTTGGTAAGGCCTTCCAGTCTGGATCCGAGATTAACCGCATCACCTAATACGGTATAGGCAACTCGGAATTCAGAGCCCATATTACCTACATTCATCATACCGGTGTTCAGACCTATACCAATATTCACAGGTGGCCAGCCTTTATCTCTGAAGTCCTGTTGCATGATGCTTAGTTCATTCATCATCTCGAAGGCGGCGTATAAAGCGTGGCGAGCATGCTCAGGGTCATTCAATGGTGCTCCCCAGAAGGCCATGATGGCATCGCCCATATATTTATCAATCGTTCCACGATTTTTATGGATAACCCGTGTCATTGGCGTCAGAAGCGCATTCATTAATTGGGTGAGCTGTTTGGGGTCCAGGCCCTCAGATATGGTTGTAAACCCTCTTACATCAGAAAATAACACTGTCATTTCTCGACTTTCACCTTCCATGGAAAATTCAGCAGATGTCTGCACCATTTCATCGACCAGTTCTGGAGGAATATATTGACCAAAAGTTTGAGCCAGTTGGCGTTTACCTCGGGATTCAATAAAAAAACCGTAGGTCATATGCACGGTAAACAAAAGCGCTATGAGTAATAGCGGTGAGGCAAGCGGTAATATCAGATTATTACTCCAGGCCCACATGGTGCCCAGTAATACAAGGACTGTAATAGCGAGAGAGCTCAATGCGGCTAATGCGGGCGATAAATATGTCAGTACTAAGGCTACTGCAATAGCAACAACCAATAACAGAACAAATTCATAGCCGATCACCCAGGCGGGCTTGTGTTTAATAGTCTGGTTAAGAATACCTGAGATGATATTGGCATGCACCTCTACCCCCGGGTATACATTCTGAACAGGGGTAGAGCGTAAATCGAGCAGACCAGGGGCAGAGGTACCCAACAGGACTATTTTATTTTTCAGGATGGCTGGGTCGGCTGTTTTATCGAGTATTTTATAGGCAGAGATATAGGGGAAACTACCCAGCTTGCCTCGGAAGGGGACATATACAGCACCGTTATGATCCACAGGGATTGAATAGTTGCCTAGTTTAATTGCCTCTAGAGCGTAATAATCATGTCCTGATTTTTTGCCGTCGGATTCCACCAGTAATTCTACTCCTAAGTTTCCGGTAGCAGCTCGCGTGGTGGCAAGCGCCAGCGACTCGTACAGATAACCATTGTAGTTTTGTATCAGAGGAACACGGCGAAACACACCATCACTATCTACAAAAGGATTATCAAAATAACCACCGGAAGGTGCAGCTTTTTGTAACTGCCCCAGGTTTGCCCCATAACCGATAGCTTTATTGATAGGTAGCCGTTCACTCCATATCGTATCCATTTTGGTGATAGCCGGTGGTAGCTGACCAACTTTTTCCTGCTCACCTTCCTGTAGATTGGATTTAAAATAATAGCCAAGTACGATATTTCGATTGCGCATACTTTGCGCAAAAAGATTATCGTAATTTAAAGAAGGCTTGATGCGTTTAAGGGTTTCGAGAAACTCAGTGTTCTGGCTAAGTTCATTTTCGGCTAGATTGTTAAAGGCCTGAAGTCCTGAGCTTTCATCTTTTTCAGCAAATAAAATATCAAAACCTAATGTGTTGATCTGATAATGATCAAAAAGATTGTTAACCAATGTTGCCATTGTATCCCTTTTCCAGGGAAATCTACCAACCCTGGCAAGAGAGGTTTCGTCAATATCGACGATAACAACATTGTCATCTTTTGTGTTTAGCAGTGTGAAGTTAAGGCGAGCATCGTAGGTCCAGTTTTCCAGCTTTCTGACAAAGGGGTAATTGTAAAGATCAGAGGTATCTATCAGCAATGCAAGCAGTATAACCAGACTTATAAGCAATCGAATAATGCGTTGCAGTTGCATTGAGTACCCCTCGGCCAGGATATTGTTTTATGCCATTCACACTGGAATTTTTAGTTTTAAGAATTTCAGTAGGATGCGATGCCCTAGATACTAGACTAGATAGGGAGAAATCCTGAACTATCTGGTATAAAACTCCATTTTTACACCGGCCACTTCTATAATGTCGTGATTATTCAATTTATGCGCATTCGAACCAATGGTAGCGCCAGCGACCTTGGGAACGTTGTTATTGGGGCCACCATCAACATGAATAAGGAAAAAACCGGTTGGTCGACGCGTGATTGCCGCTACTTGAACACCAGGTTGACCGATAGTAGTTAAGGCTTTCTTGAGTACCAGTTCTTTGCCCGCGTTTGCACCGCTGAGTAATTGCAGACAGGCTTCCAGATTAGTGGTGGATGATTGAGGAGTTGATGCTGTTTCAGAAGCTATGGCAGCGGATATTTTCTGTACCGATTTATCAATTTCTTTACTGCCTTTTTCCTCAGGCATACCCGCTTCACCGGGACGGATAATCATAGTTTGTTCGTAATCTGAATCTGATTCAGCGGAGCTATTTTCGTAAACGATCTGGTATTTTCCAAGCGTGATTTTATCACCATGCTCTAATGCATGTTTCTTTATCAGTTTGCCATTTACATAGGTACCATTGGTGCTACCTAGATCCTCAAGGAAAGAGTCTTCCAGGATAGTTATGACCTGAGCATGACTGCCACTAACTGACAGATTGTCAATATGAATGTCATTGCTGGGTTTGCGACCAATAGTTGTTGTTTCTTTGGTAAGAGGGATTTCTTGATGCTCCCCAGATGTTGATGTCATTACCAATTTTGCGACCATGTTTATTTCCAGCCTCGTGTTATGTTTGTATAGCAATTTTCCATTTAAAACCATTCAACCAATTTTTTGAACCAACCTTTAGATTCAGAAAAGTCGTCATTTATTCGGCATAGGATAACAGAAATATTATCCTTACCACCATTTTGGTTTGCCTTTGTAATCAATTGCTTGGCAGCTTCTTCTAGATTATCACTAAATCTATTAATAGTTAAGCTTATATATTCATCTTCAACCAGATCTGTGAGTCCATCAGAACATAGTAAATAGATATCATTTTTTATTGCGAGCTCTTCCTGGACATCTGGAATCACCGTTGGGTCAATACCAAGGGCTTTGGTTACCAGATTCTTATTTAACGATGTTTTTGCTTCTTCAGGTGTATAAAAACCACGATCTATCAATTCCTGTAGCAGAGAGTGATCTTTGGTTATCTGTTCAAGTTTTTCACCACGATATCGATAACAGCGGGAATCACCTATATGAGCCAGAGAAAAGCGGTTATCATAAAGCAGAAATACAACGACAGTGGTACCCATACCGCGTAATTCTGGGTCTGATGCTGACTTTCTATAAACAAGATCATTTGCCTGTTCGATGGCTTCCTGAATACACACTGATTCCAGAGAAAAACCACTGGTACTATCAATCTGTCCAGCGGTAATGGAAGGTAACTGTTGCTGGATCTGCTGAATAATACTATCGACAGTCAGGCTGCTAGCAACCTCTCCACCCAGATGTCCACCCATACCATCAGCCAGAACCAATAACCCCAAAGCGCTATCATAGCCTATGCTATCTTCATTATTCTGTCGTACTCTACCTGTATCGGTAAATCCGACGATTTGGACTTTGCCTTGTAAATTCATAAGGTTACTGCAGTTTCATCAGACATAATTTGAGATCATTTGCCATGTCTGTACCTGTCTGGTAACGATCATCGGCATTCTTAATCAGTGTTTTATTTACTACTTCAACAATACATTCTGGAATTCCAGTGCGAAGGGATCTGATATCAGGTGCTTCTTCATTGGTTATTTTAAACATAAGACTTGCCATAGAGTCCGCTTTAAATGGCAGGGTACCAGTTAGCATCTGGTATAGCATAACACCTAGAGAGAAAAGGTCAGAACGACCGTCTACTTTTTTACCGGCCAGTTGCTCTGGCGACATATAGGATGGCGTGCCTAATACCATGCCTGTTTTGGTTTTGCTTGAATCTGTAATTCTGGCAATTCCAAAATCGGTAATTTTTAGACTGTCTGACTCAGGCTCATACATCAGGTTTGCGGGTTTTATATCACGATGCACGATGTTTTGGGCATGTGCGAATGCCAGTCCTTCAGCTGCTCTGGTAACAATACTGAGAACTGTTTTGATATCCAGCAGGTTGTCTTTCTTGGTGTATTTTGTCAAATCCTGGCCTTTCAGGAATTCCATCGCGATATAAGCCAGATCATGTTCTTCGCCTGCATCATAAATAGTGACAATGTTGGGATGACTGAGCCTTCCTGCTGTTTCAGCTTCGCGGAAAAAGCGCTCTTTTACCTCTACCAGCTCATCGCCTTCAAATTCCTGTGCCAGGGCCATGGTTTTTATCGCAACCACGCGGCTAATTTTGGGATCTTTACCCAGGTAAACGACGCCCATAGCCCCTTTTCCCAGCTCTTTTTCGACCTGATAACGACCCAGCATAGGTTTTTCTACGCCGCTACCGTCAAGTAATAAGGTGCCACCAGCATGGGCGCCACCACCACCGAGTAATACGGTTTCTTCCATCTGCTGAGATCGGTTTAACCGGGTCTGGATATCACGGAACTTAAGGTCATATTTAGACATGTATTGATAAACACCAGTCGCTTTATTGAACTGACGTTTACGTTCAAAATCCAGCGCGAGATTATATAATGCCTCCATGACAGCGTTATCCAGCGGGCATTTACGGAATTTTTCAAAGGCCATATCCAACTGACCCTGAGACTGAAAAGCAATGCCCAGCATACGATTGCTTTCGGAAGACTCCTCATCTGATTTTAGCTTACCGCGCTCGGTCACAAGGAAACGTTTGGTGGTAATCAGCAGATGGCCTATAACCAGTAGTGCAGTAGGCCCCATCAGCTGTATCCACATGGTACTACCCGTCATAAGAATATAATGGGTGGAGATTAAACCTAATACCAGAATGACGGTAACAGCAAAAGCTACTCCGGCCTTTAAGCGAGGCATAATAAACATCAGGTAGATAGCGATCAGTACAAAGGCTGCCAGTCGTACCCAGATGCCCCATTCCGGAACAATAAAAAAGTCTTCATTCAGGATGCTTGAAACAGAATGAGCCAGCGCCAGCACCGGGGGTAGGGTAGGATCAACAGGGGTCACCTGGCTACTGCCGACACCAGTAGCAGTAGCACCGATTAATACGATTTTTCCCTTGTATTTTTCCAGTGGAATCTTACCGCTAGCCACGTCGTAAAACGAATCGACCTGAAAAGCTGGAAAACCTTCAACGTCAGAATAATAGAAAGTATTCATCATCATCTGACTATCGGTTTTGATTTCCAGGCTGCCCAGTTCAACACTTTCGGCGAGGTTTACCTTGATGTCAGTGTTTTTCAGATTCAGACTTTTTGCTGCTATCTGCAGGGCAATAGAAGGGTAATAACGATCATAATGTTTAATGATCAGAGCTTCAGCTCTTACTCCGCCATCAATATCCGGGATGATATTCAGATGGCCGATTGCAGAGGCCAGTGGGCCAAGTTTTTCAATCGGTGGTATGGCATCAACAGAGGTGATGGGAAAAAGACCCTGCGATAGTGCCTGAACTCGGTCGTGGATGGTAGTCATTGCATTCTTTAGTACATAGGTAGGTAATTCCTGGTCAGGATTACCACGAGGAATGCCAATCTTAAACGGCATCGCAAGTACGACATTTTTTGCTTTGGCCATGCTTCGAGCCAGTTTTGTGTCAGTATCCAGAGCCTGCTCAGCTTCAATGAGTCGTGATTTTAATGTGTCCAGGTCCTGATTAAGGCGAGAATGCAAATTGGTTTCCAGGTAGAAAGCGAGCAGGTCGGCAATAGCCTTGTTATTGCTATTTGCTTCTAGCATGGTGGAAAGTCCATCAATTTCAGCAGGAATATCGTTGAAACTGGCATTGCTAAAGAAATTTATCAGTTCCTTTATATACACAGTTCCGGGGTCAATCTGAGGTTCCAGAAAAAAAACGGTTTGCCCTATAACCTTGGCTCCACCTTCAGATAACAGCTGAATCATATCTGCATGCAGATCACGCGGCCACGGCCAGCGGCCTATATTGTCGATACTGACATCATCAATAGCGATAACAGCAACTTTATCGGAAGGAAATCGTTCGGTAGAGCGGACGCCCCAGTCGTAGGCAGATCGTTCCAGACTTTGTAACTGGGTTGAGCCTGAAGAAAGTACAATAACTACGGTGATAATTAGTCCGGCGAACCAGTCGGCACTCCAGAATCTTTCTTTCATGAGCTCTCCATAGAATAAATTCTAAGTAGTGGGTCGTACTGAATATCGAACAATGTAGTGAAGCAGGCGAAAATAAGCGCTAAAAGAATTAAAATCAATGGAGCTAGCCCTGCACTTACCTGTGCTCAATATTATTGTAAAGTTAAGCGTTTAAACACATTGCATAGACTATAAGGTTGAATCTAGGTTTTTGCCAGTACAATTATTAAAAATGTGACCTGGATTAGGAACTCGTAAGCAGCTGTTTTAATAACTTGCAATGAAATTATTTTGCTGTCTTATACTCAAACTTGTGTAGTTTTTTGCGAGGAATCAGGGGTGAGTTAATTATGTTGATGCAAAATTTTCAGATATGAAAAAAATACTCGATCATATCGAGCGTTTAAACGAGATTGGTATTGCGTTGTCTGCAGAAAAGGATACACGCAAGCTTCTCGAGTTAATTATGATGGGGGCGAAGTCTCTAACCCATGCAGAAGGAGGCTCTTTATACTTTGTACAGGAAGATGTCTTAACCTTTGAAATCATATCGAATGACCGCCTTGGCATTCAAATGGGCGGCACTTCTGGTGAAAAAATTGTATTCGCACCTTTGCCGCTGAAGACAGAAGACGGTGAAGAAAATCATAATATGGTGGTAACCCATTGTGTATTAACCGGTGAAACGGTAAACATTGAGAATGCCTACAATGAAAACGGCTTTGATTTTACCGGAGCGCGCGAATTCGATGAGAAAACTGGATACCGTACGCGCTCAATGCTTACACTCCCATTAAAAGATCACCAACATGAAATTATTGGTGTTCTCCAATTAATCAATGCTACTGATCAGCAAACTGGTGAAGTGATTGCTTTTGATGAGATTGATGAACAGTTAGCGGAATCTCTGGCCTCGCAGGCAGCCGTCGCACTCACTCAAAAACGCCTGATCAACGAGCTGCAGGTGTTATTTGAATCCTTCATCAAGATGATTGCGAGTGCGATAGATGATAAATCTCCCTATACCGGTGGACATTGCAGACGTATTCCCGTTCTGACCATGATGCTTGCCGACGCGGTAGATAAAAACCAGGCTGGGCCGCTGAAAGACTTTAGTATTGATGAAAAAGATCGATACGAGCTGGAAACTGCCGCGTGGTTACATGATTGCGGTAAGGTAGTGACTCCTGAATACATTATGGATAAGTCGACCAAACTGGAAACTATCTATGATCGTATTCAATTGATCGAGGCACGTTATGAAATTTTACTACGCGATGCTGAAATTGAATATTTAAAGGCCCAGCTCAATATCGATGAGACAGCGCATAGTATGGAAAAGCTAACAGCTAGTTATCATTCCAGATGCGAGGAGCTTAGGCGTGATATAGCGTTTTTACAACGTATTAATATCGGTAGCGAATATATGTCTGATGAACAGGTGAGTCGTGTACATACGCTTGCCAGGCAATGCTGGGTGGATATGCAGGGACAAAAACAGAAACTCATTAGCGATGATGAGTTAGAGAACCTCAGCATTCAGCGAGGCACTTTAAATGCACATGAACGAGAGGTGATTAATTACCATATTGTTGCAACAATCAAAATGCTGGAATCCTTGCCTTTCCCAAATCACTTAAAGATGGTACCTGAATACGCAGGTGGTCATCATGAGAAAATGGATGGCAGCGGTTATCCAAAAGGATTAACTCGGGATCAGATGTCGGTTCAGGCGAGAATTATGGCAATCGCTGATATCTTTGAAGCCTTATCCGCCAGTGACAGGCCTTATAAACAGGGCAAGAAGCTATCCGAGTGTTTAAAAATCATGAGTTATATGAAAAAGAATCATCATATTGATCCGGATCTTTTTGATATTTTTATTAAGAAAAAAGTATATCTGAAATATGCTGAGGAATTTCTTGATCCAGAACAGATAGATGACATCAACGAACAGGAAGTGATGGGGTATCTGAACCAGGAGCTGCTAACAGGCCCTGGCTGTTAGCCTTCAATGTCACCTATATCTGCACTATCTACGCCCGCTTTAAGTACATAGGAGTTAATATCCTTTTCATTTAACAGAAAGGATGCTGCCGAGCTGCGTCGTCCCGTATCGCAGTAGATAATATATTTCTTGCCGGTATCCAGTGAGTTTGCCTTCATACGCAGGAAAATCAGTGGGATATTAATGCTGCCCTTTATATGTTTGGCTTTGTACTCATCGGGTAATCTGACATCTAGCCATAGCCCGCCTTCAGCAATGATTTTTTTTGCTTCAGCATAATCAACCCAATTCAGTAAGGGCTCATTAAGTAAGGAGTTGAAATCATCTTTATTCAGGCGCATCAGGTGGCCATCAGATAACATGGTTACTGTTGCATTGCGTTTGGTTTCCGAAATCAAAGCTTCTTCCCCGAAGCTATCGCCAACGGCTAAGGTGGCCAGTTTGACGCCTTTGGGATTGGCTGGAGTGGCCCGTGTCACCATGCAGCGTCCTTCCTTGATGATGTAAAAGAAATCACCAGGATCATCCTGTTTGATAACGATATCACCATGCTTAAAATGAACGGCTTCCATGCGCATAAACATGGCCTGAATATTTGCAGGAGGAATTCTGTGAAAAGCTCGGGTCTGAAGTATGCGAGTCATCCAGTCGGTTGAATCTTCATCATCATCCTGCGATTCATCTAGTGACTCTACTGAATAGCTGCCGGTTTGGTCCCAGGTCAGCATGATATCCAGCATGTCACTGTTAACTCGAATAATTACAGCAGCTGATTTAGCACGTACCGAAACAGCACGTGGAAAGGTATGAGCTAGCGGATGTTTACTTTCAGCACTTCCTGCAGAAATAATTTTGATGACTTTTCTATCAGAAACAACCTCAACTTCTCCCTTTACTAAGTAGATATGGGCCTTATCCATATCTCCCTGTTTAAAGATAAACTGGCCCCCGTTAATGGTTTCAGGTTTGATTTTACTAATTAAATCTTGAGCATTTTCAGAATTAAGCGAATTGATCGGTGATAATTCTTTTATTATTTTAGGATCAATTTCTATCGGCATCGGCTAAGGGCTATTTTGCAGGGTTTATAAAGTTGCGCTTATTCTGTAGGGGATAGGTTGATAAATCAATAGCATATTATGCGATCAATAGTAGCAGAATACGGGTATCTGAATGCGGTCACATAATATGCTGTCTTGAATGCTAATCAACCCGATTGGCTAGTGATATCGACATAGAGCTTCAGTTTTTGACCAGGTTGAAGATATTTACCTATTTTGTTCCATTTTTTTATATCAGCAACACGAATATTGAATTTACCAGCAATGCGAGATAATGAATCTCCCTGACGAACAGTGTAGCGCAATGCATGCAATTTTTGGTTCGGGTTACGATCGAACAGGCTGACACGCTGTACTGAAGCACCAGCTTGTTTCCATATGACTAATTTTTGTCCCACTTTTAATGTATCGATAGGTGCCATACCATTCCATTTGGCCAGAGATCGGGTTTTGACGCCATAACGACGGGATATGCTCCAGAAACTCTCACCCGATTGAACGGTATGGGTAATTTTTTTCCCACCACGCGAGGTGTTTTTAATCTTACTAGTGCGTGAGGACTGGCTCAGGCTGTATTGTTTTAATGAACGGGTCGCTGTCGGGATAAGCAGGTATTTACCGGCTCTAATTTGAGTGCCCCGGATTTTATTCACCTGCTTGATCAGCTTTGTTGAAGTGCGGTAACGGTTGGCGATGACGCTGAGTGTATCGCCATTTTTTATTTTATATCGTACCCAGTTAATGCGTTTTTGTTTGGGTAGCTTCGCCAGTTCGTTAGTAAATTGTTCAACCGACTCCTTAGGTAGCAGTAATCGGTGCGGGCCATTTGGAGCCGTAGCCCAACGATTGAAAGCAGGATTTAACTGATATAACTCTTTTGTAGTAATACCTGCAAGATCAGCTGCCAGAGCCAGGTCAATCTGACTATCCAGTTCTACTATGCCGTAACCATGTTCATCTTCAATATGAAGTAGTTCAATGTCATATTTTTCAGGATTACTAAACAGTTCCTTAAGAGCAAGTAGCTTGGGAACATAATATTTGGTTTCAGGGCGTAACTTGGTCAAATGCCAGAAATCTGTCTGGCGTCCTTTTTTCTTATTGTATCGAATCGCTGAGCGAACTGTTCCGGGTCCCGCATTATAGGATGCCAGAGCCAGCTCCCAGTCCTGATCGAATTGCCCTGCCAGGTCCTGTAAATATTTTGTGGCCGCTTTGGTCGATTCAATGATGTCTCTTCGACCGTCATACCACCAGTTTTGCTTGAGGCCAAGATGGCGACCTGTCGAGGGAATGATTTGCCACATACCGGATGCACGCCCGTGAGAATAGGCAAAAGCCTGATAGGCAGACTCCACAATTGGCAGTAGGGCTAGTTCAGTGGGTAGATTCTTTTTTTCCAGTTCATCCAGAATGAAAGGAAGAACCGGTTCGGCGCGGGTCATCACGCGAGTCAGGTATTCAGAATGCTTCAGATACCAGTCTAATTGAGCCTGGACACGTGAGTTCATCACTGATTTCATCTGCATACCCTGTTGCAGACGCGTCCAGGCAGTATTCTCACGTTGCAGAGCTGTTTCTGCCTGTTGCGCGATATCATTTGATACCGAGGGGTTAACAACAGTGTTATCCGTTACCTGTTCATCTGTATCTATGAAAACAGCCTGATTATTTTCAGGGTCTGATACTTCCATTGAAGGTAGTTCAAGTGGATAATCAGACTCCTGTTGCAAAGAGATTCCTGCTACTAATTCTTCCTGAGTTGGCAGTAAAACCACCGAGTTCTGTTCGGCTATGACTGCCTCAGTAGGCTCAGTTGAAGAAGATTGCGGCTCTAGCTGGAGTGTTTGGCAGGCTGATAAATAAATAGCAGCGGGAACAACGAATAGTATCCTGTACGAGGTATTAATTTTTTTCACTTGGTTTATTATGGTGATCATTATGAAATTTGCGCAAAATCCTACAAGCCTGAAGCCATCAAAGCAAGGTTAATAATGCTCGAACATAGTCCAAAATTAAGAAAAGGCAATAAAATTAACTCATCTTCATCGTCTCTGGATAATTGGTATCAAAGTCCATTGGGTGAATATCTGGCTCATCAAATCAAGCTTTATCTGGATGAAATACTTGCAACCAGCTTTGGTTATTACGCCATACAGTTAGGCAGCAACCCTTTGCCTGACGAGTTTTTATCGGGTTGTCGAGTGAAACATGTTTTCCATCTGGGGCAGCAGCAAAAGCATCAGCATGCTAATGTGGATTTACGTTTTTTACCTGTAGCGACCGATAGTACCGACCTGGTGATACTCACACATGCACTATCCCAATGTGCAGATCCGCATGCTCTTTTGCGTGAGGTAGATCGCGTTCTGATACCTGACGGTAAGCTTCTGATTATTGATTTCAATCCAGTTTCTTTGTGGGGTGTGCGTCATTTATTTCAGTCCTGGCTGGAAGAGATTCCCTGGGGGGGGCATTATTACACTGCAAGACGGCTCAAGGACTGGACCAGCTTGCTTGGATTTGATTTACTCAATCATGATCGTTGCGGCTATATATTGCCGTTAAATTTTCAGCGTTTGATTGATAAATCCAGAATTTTAAGCAGGTTTTCTGAACGTTGGTTAAAATTTTCGGCAGCGGTTAATATTCTGGAATTTGAAAAGAATACGATCCCTTTGACTCCATATAGAAAGCGTTGGGTTAAACAGCGCATATTATCACCCAAAGTAATTCGCCCCAGTGTTGGGCGAGGAATGAAATATGACAAATAATGTAGTGCTGTATACCGATGGTGCCTGTCGTGGCAATCCCGGTCCTGGTGGCTGGGGAGCATACCTGAAATATGGAAGTGCTGAAAAAAAACTCAAAGGTTTTGAACAACAGACAACCAACAATCGCATGGAACTAGCAGCTGTCATCAATGGATTGAAGCAACTATCTCGATCCTGTGAAGTGGAATTAAGGACAGATTCCAAATACGTTTTACAGGGCGTTACCGAATGGATGCCCGGCTGGAAGAAAAACGGCTGGAAAACGGCAGCCAAAAAACCGGTTAAAAATGTGGACCTATGGCAGGCGCTGGATAATGAAGTATCGCGTCACACTATCAATTGGAAGTGGGTTAAGGGACATTCTGGTGAACCTGGCAATGAAATGGCTGATCAGCTAGCAAACCAGGCCATCGATCAACATACGGGTAATTATTAATGGCCAGGCAAATCATACTGGATACGGAAACCACCGGTCTGGAACCCAAACAGGGACATAAAATCATTGAAATCGGTTGTGTTGAAATGCAAAACCGACGACTGACAAACAACCATTGGCATCATTATCTTAATCCGGACAGGGAAATCGATATCGGTGCATTTGAAGTGCATGGGATCAGTAATGAATTTGTTCAGGATAAGCCTCGCTTCCATGAGCTTGCTGAAAGCTTTCTGGAGTATATCAATGGGGCAGAACTGGTAATCCACAACGCATCATTCGATATTGGATTTTTGAACCATGAGCTTTCGCTGCTAGATGGAGAGTGGCCTCTTATAGAGGATATCTGTACTGTTACAGATACCCTGAAGATGGCACGAGAGAAACATCCGGGGCAGAAAAATAATCTGGATGCGCTTTGTCGTCGATACGAAATAGATAACAGCAGCCGAACCCTGCACGGGGCCTTACTCGATGCCGAAATCCTGGCCGAAGTCTATCTGGCTATGACCGGCGGGCAGACCCTGTTATCTCTGGATGCAGAGGATGATTCTGATCATGCGCATGAACCACTGGTAGCGATTTCGAATGTTCAACTGGATCTACCTGTGTGGTCAGTGCCCGAGTCCGATAAACAGGCGCATGAGGATTATCTTAAATACCTTGAAGAAGGTTCAGCATCGGTGGCCTGGTAAGAGACACTGATGTTTAGAGATTGGTTTATTGTCCATACTCAGCCTGTAGCACTTTAGTCATAGACTCCAGATCCCCTGGTTTTGCAAAATAGAAGCCCTGAACCTGCTCACAGCCCAGTTCTTTTAGTAGCTCAGCCTGTTCCAGTGTCTCGACGCCTTCAGCAAGAATGGTTTTGCCCATGGATCTGGCCAGATCTGTGATTGCACGCACTATGGCTAGAGTATCTTTATCTTCGGTGATATCCGTAATGAAGGATCGGTCCAGTTTGATCTTGCTCACGGGTAAATTTTTTAGATAACTCAGTGATGAATAGCCTGTGCCGAAGTCATCAATGGCAATGTTAATGCCATCCTCATACAGGTTTTGTAGCTGCCAGATGCCGACCTCGGGCCGTTGCATAACAAAGCTCTCGGTCACTTCGATTTCCAGGTGATCCTTAGGAAAGTTGGTAGCGTGCAAAATTTCATGCACTGAAGCAGCAAAGTTTTCACGCTGCACCTGAGATCCAGACATGTTGACAGAAATACGAGGAATTGCCAGGCCGGCATCATGCCAGATTTTCCCCTGCTGGCAGGCAGTTTTGAGCATCCAGAAATCAATGTCACGAATAGTCCCATTCTGTTCGGCCAGTGGTATGAATCGTAGCGGTGATATCATACCTTCAAGTGGATGTTGCCAGCGAATCAGGGTTTCACAACCTACCAGGCGAAGATTATCTAGCTGGTACTGTGGCTGGTAATATTGCACAAATTGTTGCTGCGGGATTGCATTATGCAGGGCGTATTCTAGAAAAATATGTTCCAGTGCAGAGGCTGTCATTTCGGGTGTATAGAATTCGTAGGTATTCCTGCCTACATCCTTGGCCCGGTACATTGCTGCATCGGCATTACTTACCAGTTCGTCTGCATCGTGGGCATCTTCAGGGTAAATACTGACTCCGATACTACAGTGGATTAAAACCTGATGACGTTTCAGCTCGAATGGTGTGCTAAATGCTTCCATGATTTTATTGAGTACATTGGTGGTGCTTTCGACTGAAGGGCTATCCTCGATCATTAAAATGAATTCGTCACCACTGATACGAGCCAGCGTATCGGCATCGCGGATACGCTGTTTAAGTCTATCTGAAACCTGTTTGAGCAGTTCGTCGCCAACTGTATGCCCCATACTGTCGTTAACGTTTTTAAAATGATCAAGATCGATAAACATCACCGCAACTTTAGTCTGTTTTCGTTTAGCATGTTGCAGTGCCTGAGACAGGCGATCCTTGAATAGTGTTCGATTCGGTAACCCGGTCAGTGAATCGTGATGAGCAAGAAACTCTAATCGCGCTTCGGAGCGTTTTGACTGAGTAATATCAGAGAAGAGACAAACATAACCAGTGGTTACTTCACTCTCATCCTTGATAGCACTGATAGTTATCTGAGAGGGGTAGTGACTGCCGTCGGCTCGTTGGTTCCATATTTCCCCACTCCAGTGTCCATCGCTGAGCAGGGATTGCCACAGAGCCCGATAAACTTCCTGGGACTGGCGACCCGACTGGAGGATTCTGGGGTTTTTCCCAATCACTTGTTCACTGCTATACCCTGTGATGCGCTCAAATGCCGGATTAACCCTGATAATATTTGCATTGGCATCAGTGATAATGACACCTTCAATAGTACTGCTGAAGACCTGCGCAGCCTGGCGCAGGTTTTCCTGAGCCAGATGATGCTGGGTAACATCGATATGGACGCCCAGCATTCGGATAACACGACCTTGATCATCCGTTTTATGACTACCTCTTGCATTGATCCATCGGTAATCGCCCGACTTGTGGTGCATGCGAAATTCAATATCCCACTGATCTTCTGGGTTTTCAATAAAAGATTTTAGATTGGCGCTAAGTATCGTGCGGTCTGCAGGGTGTATCAGCTGTTTAAAGGTTAAGAAACTGTTTTCCAGTTCATCGTCATGATATCCAAGTTGCTGTTTCCATTGTGGTGACAGGTACAGAGTGTCAGCAATTAAGTCCCAGTCCCATATGCCGTAATGGCTGGATTCCATCAACAGACGATATCGCTCTTCACTGGCTCTTAACTGCTTTTGCTGTCGAGCATCTTCTATAGCCCGGTTAACCGCTTCTGGTAGTCGTGCAAGCCGGTCTTTAAGAATGTAGTCAACGGCACCCTGTTTTAGCATATTAACCGAAGCTTCCTCTCCGATGGCACCAGTAACGAAGATGAAAGGAATGTTAAGTGCCAGGCTCTTTACAACCTGCAGGGCTCTGGCACCATCGTAATCAGGCAGGTTGTAATCAGACAGGATGAGATCAGGTTTATATGATTTCAGAGCTAGGAGGAACGACGCTTCAGTTTCAACTCTATTGATAGAAAAATTGAGTCCGCCTTTTTGTAGTGTACGTTGGTTTAATTCCGCATCATAGGCGTTATCTTCAAGCATCAGAATCCGTATGGGATCGGGCATCAATCGTCTCTGATCTCAGGGGGGACGCGGTTAACCAGTACCCAGTACAATCCCAGGTTCGCAACCGTATGGGCAAATTCTTCGAAGGCGACGGGTTTGGCAACAAAACTGTTGACACCTAGCTTATAGGTTTGAACCAGATCCTGATCTTCTTTGGATGAGGTCAAAACGACAACAGGGATTTTTTCTGTCTTTGGATGTTTACGGATTTGGCTTAATACCTCAATACCATCCAGTTTCGGTAGTCTGAGATCGAGTAATACAACACGTGGTAATTCGGGGGGGCGATCAATGTAGTTTCCACGATAAAAAATATAATCCAGTGCTTCTTCACCATCTTTTACCCAGTGTAATCGATTGGCCAGATTATGCTTTTTCAGTGTGCGGATAACTAACTCGGCATCATTCGGGTTATCTTCAACCAGCAAGATATCCACAATACTTTTTTCCATTGCATTATCTCCTTTTAGCGTTAGTTGGAATCCTGAATATGGTTTTGCCAGTAAATCTGGTGGACAGTACTGGAGTACTCTAGAGGGAAGGAAATGAGTAGTTTTAACTTTATCCCTGTTGAATGCTGCACCGTCTTTAGTTGGTTACCTGGATTTTAAAAGTTCATTGTATAACTTTTATAGTAGATTTTTGTAAGTATAACCATAGTTTTATTATGATCAGAAATGATGCGGATTTCTGATCATGGTCTATGATCAAACTGAGTAGTATGAGTTAACAAGCTTATTACAATTCTAATTAAGGACCGCCGGACACAATTAAGGAGTGATTATGATTCCTGTTTCCAGAAAACTTAGCAGGTTTATTCCCGCCACCTACTTCCTGATTGTGCTATTTCCAATCATTATCGTTTCACTGTTATGGCTTAATAATTTATTGAACCTCAACGAGGTACAAAAACAGCAGGTAGAGCAGCGATTCTATAACTCACATAAGAAAATGGTTGAACTTGAAGTCGATAATATTGTGGATGGTATCGACAAGGTTCGTGATGAAACACGCACTGCTCTTATTCAGCAGGCGAGAGATTATATGTCAATCACCATGCGGATCGCCCAGGTTGTGTATGAGGCAGAGCACCTGATGCACTCGAAAGAAACATTAAGTCAACATGCGGTGGATGATATTGAGCCGGTACTTATATCTGAGCAGTTTGACTCTATGTGGATTTTTGATCATGAAAAGAGGGTGCTTTATCAAAGCGAGAAAACCAGCGATGAAGATACTATCAATTTTGAAGAGGAATGTGTTCAAACCGCGTTGAATCAACCGAGGCAGGCAAGGTTGTGCAAGCTAATTACCCAGAGTAAAAAGCACTTCACCTTTATTATTGAATATTTTGATCCTCTCGATTTACTGGTTGTTATCGGAATTTCGCACAAACAGATAGAAGAAAAGGCCAGGCAACGGGTATTGGCGATGATAAGTGATGTTCGCTATGGAGAGAGTGGTCAGGAGTACCTGTTCGCATTTCAATACGATGGTGCTTACCTCAGCCATCCGGAGCCCAAATATATTGGCAAGAACCTTATCGATATTAAAGACCCCAATGGCGTTGAGATTAATCGAGAGCTGGTGCGCACCGCTCAACAAGGAGGAGGGTATGTGCATTATGTTTGGGATCGCTACATGACCGGAAAACTGGTAGAAAAAGTGAGTTATGTCAGAGGTTATCCTGAGTGGGAATGGGTAGTTGGAAGTGGATTTTATCTGGATAGCCTGTTTGAAACGTATTCGGAGCAGGACGACCTGTTTAGCAAGCTACTTAAACGCTCCACCTTTTATGGTGTGTTGATCATGCTGGGTTTAATGGCAATCTCAGGCTGGGTGGCACTGCTTATTTTCAAAGGCTTTAATCAGGAGCTTACTCACTTTAATACTTTCTTCCTGCGTAAAGTGGATGAGGCTGAACCGATTGATGTTGATCAATTGTATTTCGAAGAATTCAAAGATCTGGCCAAAAGTGCAAATACCATGCTTGCGGCCAGACAAAAAGCTGAGCAACAGCTTATAGATGTTTTCAACAGTATGGACGATGTGATCTATATTGCTGATCCTGATAGCTATGAGTTGCTATTCGTCAATGCCGCATTTGAACGCCAGTTTGGTGTAAATACATTGGGTGAAAAATGTTACAGGGTGCTGCAGCGATCGGATAGCCCTTGTGAATTTTGCACCAACCCTTTCATTTTTGGCACTAATCTTGGCAATACCCATGTCTGGGAATTCGAAAACAAGCTAGATAAACGATGGTATAACATCGTGGATCGAGCCATACAATGGCAAGGCGGGCGAATGGTTCGTTTCGAACACGCACGCGATATTACTGAGCAAAAGCTGGCCGAAATTGAGCGTGAGCATTATCGAGAGAAGTTGGAGCAAGCTGTTGATAAACGAACTTTAGAATTACAGTCAAGAACCAATCAACTGGAGCAGGCAAACAGGGATCTGGAAGGATTCAGTTATTCGGTTTCCCATGATTTACGCTCGCCTCTGAGAGCAATTGATGGATTCGTAGCGATACTGAGTGATGAATATAGCGATAAACTGGATGAAGAAGGACTCAGACTATTCGGTATTGTGCAGGATAATGCGCGAAAAATGGGTGAACTGATTGACGATATACTGGCTTTCTCACGTGCAGGTCGACAGGAAATAGAACAACAGAAGGTCAATATGAACCAGCTGGTTGAATGTGTATGGCAACATATAGAAAATCAGTTTCCAGATAAAACAATAGATTTTCGCTGCAATAATTTGCCAGAGGTCGATGCTGATCCCAATGCTCTACGCCAGGTTTTAACCAACCTGCTGAATAATGCGGTTAAATTTTCTGCTGCCAGCAACCCCATCGTTATAGAAGTGAAAGGAGAGCTTATTGATGGCTACATACGTTACTCAGTGAGTGATAATGGTATTGGATTTAACAATGATTACCGGGACAAGCTGTTTGTGATGTTCCAGCGATTGCATGGCATGGATGAGTTTGAAGGGACTGGGGTTGGCCTGGCAATCGTCAAACGGTTTATCAAGAAACATGGTGGAAGAGTGGATGCACAGGCCACTCCGGGTGAGGGGGCTACCTTTATTTTCGATTTACCCAGGGCCTGTTAACGGGGCCTGATCAACCAAAATCAGCATAGACAGCTTTAATTCTAACCCCATCGGGATAGATTACTATCTCTATTGATTTCAATAGTCTGGGTTTTTGGGGTTGAAGGTTTAATTGCTGAATATTAGAATCAGTTAATAAATTAATTTAACCCTCATCAATACTCCAGCAAAGCTGATAACTCGCTGGAGTTTTTGCTATTAAACGAACTTCAGGCCCCGAACATGCAGGATCCAACCCTTCAATCAGACCGAGACATTGGTAATGTAGAGATCAAGGAAACGACCTGCTATATGTGCGCCTGCCGCTGCGGTATCCGTGTCACCTTGCGCGATGGCGAAGTGCGCCATATCGAAGGTAATCCCAATCATCCGCATAATGAGGGGGTTATCTGTGCCAAGGGCTCATCCGGCATCATGAAGCAGTATTCACCCGCGCGTATTACCAAACCGCTATTACGCAAACCGAATGCTGAGCGTGGTGAGTCTGAGTTCGAAGAAATTTCCTGGGACAGGGCCTTCGATATCATGCAGGAACGCCTGGCGCGTATCCGCTCTGATGACCCCAAGAAATTTGCGCTGTGTACCGGTCGCGATCAGATGCAGGCATTGACCGGCATGTTCGCCAAGCAGTTTGGTACGCCCAACTATTCGGCTCATGGCGGATTCTGTTCGGTGAATATGGCAGCAGGCATGATCTATACGATTGGTGGATCGTTCTGGGAGTTTGGCGGGCCAGATCTGGATCGTGCCAAGCTATTCGTGATGATCGGTACCGCCGAGGATCATGACTCCAATCCACTCAAGATTCATATCTCAAAATTCAAGCGTCGCGGCGGTAAATTTATTTCCATCAACCCCATCCGTAGCGGATATTCGGCTATAGCCGATGAATGGGTGCCGATTAAACCGGGTACCGATGGTGCGCTGATGATGGCCCTTATTCACCAGTTGATCAAACAGGGACTGTATGACCGTGAATTTCTGGTGCAGTACACCAATTCTGCCGAGCTGGTCGTTGATGATCCTAAACGAGATGATCACGGTCTATTCAAACGCTTTGAAATGCATATTGATGAAGGTTGTTTTGATCCGGAAAACAAACTGTGGTGGGATCGAGAGCTGGATAAGGAAATATCTACCCATACGCCGGGTGTCGATCCGCGCCTGCTGGGTTCTTTCAAGCTGGAAGATGGTACGCCGGTAAAACCGGCATTCCAGTTACTCAAGGAAAGGGTAGAGGAATATACGCCCGAGTGGGCCGAAGGCATTACTGGCATACCCGCCGAGACTATTATTCGACTGGCGCATGAAATGGGGGTTACGGCGCGTGACCACCAGATTGAGTTGCCGATCCAGTGGGAAGATTGCTGGGATAATGTGCATGAGTCGGTCAAGGGTAATCCGGTTGCCTTCCATTCGATGCGCGGTCTGGCCGCTCACTCCAACGGTTTTCAGTCAATACGCGCGCTGAGCATACTGATGACGCTGCTTGGCACCATCGACAGGCCCGGTGGTTTTCGTCATAAGGCACCATTTCCCAGACCCATTCCACCGTGCCCGAAACCACCCAATAGTCCAGATGGTGTTCAACCAGATACCCCACTGGATGGCATGCCCCTGGGCTGGCCTGCAAAACCGGAAGACCTGTTTATCGATGATGAAGGTAAACCGGTACGTCTCGACAAGGCTTTCTCCTGGGAGTATCCGCTGTCGGTACATGGCCTGATGCACAATGCGATAACCAACGCCTGGCGTGGTGACCCGTACAAGATCGATACCATGCTGTTATTCATGGCCAATATGGCGTGGAACTCATCCATGAATACCGTCAATGTGCGCGACATGCTGAAAGACAAGGATGAAAACGGCGAATACAAGATTCCATTTTTGATAGTCTGCGATGCATTCCAGTCTGAGACGGTAGCCTTTGCGGATCTGGTACTACCCGATACCACCTATCTTGAGCGCTATGATGCGCTCTCCATGCTGGATAGACCTATCTCTGAATACAGTGGTCCAGTAGATTCAGTGCGCATACCAGTATTACCTCCAAGCGGTGAATGTAAGCCTTTTCAGGAAGTACTGATCGAACTGGGTTCACGTCTGGGTCTGCCTGCTTTTGTAAAAGACGATGGCACGCCTAAATACCGCGACTATCCTGATTTTATCACCAACTATGAAACCTCACCGGGTTCCGGTATCGGTTTTCTGGCTGGCTGGCGTGGTAAGGGCGGTGAGAAATTCCTTAAAGGCGAACCCAATCCTCGCCAGTGGGAAATGTATCAAAAGAATGGTTGTGTCTATCATCACGAGTTGCCCAAGTCATACCAGTACATGCGTAACTGGAACAAGGGTTATCTTCAATGGGCGCGGGCGCATGGTATGACGCGTTACGCGGAACCCATTACCATCCATCTATATTCAGAAGTACTACAGAAATTCCGTCTGGCGGCACAGGGTAAACGCGCTGGCAGGCAGCCACCGGATCATCTGCGTAAGCGAGTCGAAACCAACTTTGACCCCTTACCATTTTATAGCGAACCCCTGTTATCGAAGCTGGAAGATACACATGACTACCCGTTAAATGCTCTGACTCAGCGTCCGATGGCGATGTACCATTCCTGGGATTCGTTGAATGCCTGGCTACGTCAGATTCATACACATAATTACCTGTTTGTTAATCCGCTGGCTGCTAAACCGAAAGGTATAAAGGATGGCGACTGGATCTGGGTTGAATCGCCCACCGGTAAGGTACGCTGCATGTGTCGCTTTAGTGAAGCGGTAGAACCGGGCACGGTATGGACCTGGAATGCAATCGGTAAAGGTAACGGCGCCTGGGGACTTTCCAGCAATGCCAATGAATCTCGTAAAGGGTTTTTATTAAACCATCTGATCCCGGAAGAATTACCGAAATGTGAAGCAGGGGATCACCTGTCTAACTCTGACCCGGTTACTGGTCAGGCTGCCTGGTTTGATGTGCGAGTTAAGATTACTAAAGCCGACGACAGCGAACCTGCTGAGACATCGCCGCAGTTTCCTTTGCAAAAAATGGTGCCGGGTCAAAAGGGCCGGCATAAAAAGTGGCAGGCGTATTTCGCCGGGGTTTTCCGTAGTAAGGAGAAAATATAATGACACAGCTCGCTCTGGTAATTGATCTGAATGTCTGTGTTGGCTGCCATGCCTGCGTAACCAGCTGCAAATCCTGGAATACCTCGGGATGGGCCGGGCCTTTGCCCGACCAAAATCCCTATGATGCGGACCCTTCAGGTGTGTTTTTTAATCGTGTACAGACCTATGAGGTCGGCTGTTATCCGAATACCGAAACCGTGCATTTCCCCAAGTCCTGCCTGCATTGCGAAGATCCGCCATGCGTACCGGTATGCCCAACCGGAGCCAGCTACAAACGTGAAGATAACGGTGTGGTACTGGTCGATTATGATAAATGTATCGGCTGTAAATACTGTTCCTGGGCCTGTCCATATGGCGCGCGTGAGTTTGATGAAAAAGGTAAGGTGATGAAGAAATGTACTCTGTGCATTGATCGTATAACCGATACAAATTTACCCGAATCAGAACGTAAACCCGCCTGTGTCATGGCCTGTCCAACCAGCGCACGTATCTTTGGTGATGTACACGATCCAGAATCTGAAGCATCCAGAGCAATTCGCGAAGAGGGTGGATATCAATTGCAGCCAGAATGGGGCACGCGTCCGGCCAATCATTATCTGCCTCGTCGTAAACAGCATATCCATATCAGCGAAGATGAGCTGGTACGTTCGGATAACCCCTTACGTAAGGAAGAAGACATTAACTATGAACAGGGCGAAACCCTTGATGATGTCGCCTGGTAAACCATCTTTGTCATTGCGAGCGAAGCGCGGCAATCTCACAGAAGTGGGTAATAAGCACATTGCCTCATTTAGCTTGCTGATAGAAAAATATAATTTTGGAATGAAACTATGCATCCAGCATTTTCTGTAATTTTTCTCACCACCCTGATCGGCATCGGTCAGGGACTATTTCTGGCACTCTATACCGGCCAACTGTATGGTCTGGCTCAGTTACTACCCGCGCAGGATAGTCAGAGTTTTTATGCCTTGGGCTCATTTGTCGCCCTGGTGTTTTTAATCGGTGGTTTGTTGGCCTCCTTTTTCCATCTGGGGCATCCAGAACGTGCCTGGCGTGCCGCGACCATGTGGCGTACCTCATGGTTGTCACGTGAAGTTATCGTACTACCGGTATTCATGGGGCTGGTGTTTTTATACGCAGTGGTACATTTCTTTGGCTGGACGCAACCGTTATTTATTGTGTCGGATACATTACCTGTGGATCTGAGTCTGATCATTGGCTTTATTGCCAGCTTTGTTGCGTTTGCCTTGTATATTTGTACCGCGATGATTTACGCCAGCCTGAAATTTCTTAAAGAGTGGCACACACCATTGACGGTATTCAATTACACCTTCCTCGGTCTGGCTTCAGGTTTTATGTTTGCAGCTGCATTCTCCGCTTATCAGGGAAATGATCTGCTTGCATTCTTTGGTACCTGGGCGGTTATTTTTACCATCATTGCAGCAATTGGACGTATTGCTTCATTGATGAGAAATAAAAAATTACGTCCTAAAATTGATTTGCCATCTGCCATAGGTGTACGTCATCAAACGCTGGTTCAGTTGACGCAGGGCTTCATTGGAGGCTCGTTTAATACGCGTGAGTTTTTTCATCACAAGTCGGCTTTCTTTGTGAATAGTACTCGGCGTGTATTTTTGTGGCTGGTGTTTGTTGTGCCTGTGGTACTGATTGTTACGGCTTATTTCCTGGCTTCAGAAGTTTTACCAATGGTCGCGTTTGCGATTCAGTATCTGGGCTTGATGGCAGAGCGGTGGTATTTCTTTGCAGAGGCTAAGCATCCGCAGAATCTGTATTATCAGCAGATAGCGTGATAAAAACAGCTGATTGATCAGAAAACGGGGTAAGGGGATCTTATTCAAGGGTTATTAACCTCGAGTTTTTTGTTATCCTTGCTGCTTTAACGATTCCAATCAAATAATCAGGTGTGTTATGCCCCGTTACCGCTCTCGAACAACTACTGAAGGACGCAATATGGCTGGAGCGCGCTCGCTCTGGCGTGCAACAGGAATGAAAGATGATGATTTTCAAAAGCCGATCATCGCAGTGGTCAATTCATTCACCCAATTTGTTCCTGGGCATGTACATCTGAAAGATATGGGCCAGTTGGTCGCTCGTGAGATTGAAGCCGCGGGTGGCGTGGCGAAAGAATTCAATACTATCGCAGTCGATGACGGAATCGCCATGGGCCACGATGGCATGCTTTACAGCCTACCCAGTCGTGATCTGATTGCTGATTCGGTCGAGTACATGGTGAACGCTCATTGCGCCGATGCGATGGTCTGTATCTCCAACTGTGACAAGATTACTCCAGGGATGCTGATGGCTGCTATGCGCATCAATATTCCAGTCGTCTTTGTATCCGGTGGACCGATGGAAGCCGGTAAGACCAAACTGTCCGAGCATGGTCTGGATCTTGTTGATGCCATGGTCATTGCGGTGGACGATAAGGCCAGCGATGAAAAGGTTCTGGAGTATGAGCGCAGCGCCTGTCCGACCTGTGGTTCCTGCTCTGGCATGTTCACCGCTAACTCGATGAATTGCCTGACCGAGGCATTGGGTCTGAGCCTGCCTGGTAACGGTACTATGCTGGCTACTCATGCCGATCGAGAGCAATTGTTTAAACGTGCTGGATCGTTGATTGTTGATATTGCAAAGCGCTATTACGAGCAGGATGATGAAAGCGTACTGCCGCGTAGTATCGGTTCCAAAGCCGCATTCAACAACGCAATGGCGTTGGATATCGCAATGGGGGGCTCGACCAACACAATCCTGCACCTGCTCGGCATTGCTCAGGAAGCCGAAGTTGATTTCACCTTACAGGATATCGAGGCTTTGAGTCACAAGGTGCCACAGCTGTGTAAAGTAGCACCGAATACGCCGAAATATCATATCGAAGATGTACATCGTGCGGGCGGGATCTTAGGCATACTCGCAGAGCTTAACCGCGCTGGATTGCTCGATGCGCAATGTTCAACGGTGCATAGTGCAACTATGCAACAGGCGCTGGATAAATGGGATATTGCGAAAAGTGATGATGCCGACGTGAAAGAGTTTTTCAAGGCAGGTCCGGCGGGAATCCCAACACAAACCGCGTTCAGTCAGGCGACTCGCTGGCCCAGTCTGGACGACGATAGGGCCAATGGCTGTATTCGTTCCCTCGAAAATGCCTACAGTCTGGAAGGTGGTCTTGCCGTACTTTATGGCAATATCGCTGAAGATGGCTGTGTGGTCAAAACAGCAGGTGTTGATGATTCCATTCTGGTGTTCGAAGGCAGTGCGCATGTCACCGAATCACAGGATCAGGCGGTGGACGATATTCTGAATGACCGGGTCAAAGCCGGGGATGTTGTGATCGTTCGCTACGAAGGACCAAAGGGTGGACCAGGCATGCAGGAAATGCTGTATCCAACTTCATACATTAAATCCAAAGGCCTGGGTAAAAGCTGTGCCTTATTGACTGATGGACGTTTTTCCGGTGGCACCTCTGGGCTGTCGATCGGCCATGTTTCTCCTGAAGCTGCATCTGGTGGTGCGATTGGACTGGTTGAAAAAGGGGATACGATTGTCATCGATATTCCAAACCGTACAATCAACGTCAAGTTATCTGATGAAGAGTTAGCTGCTCGCCGTGCTAAACGTGATGAGTTGGGTTGGATGCCAAAAGAGCCACGTCCGCGTAAGGTGTCTGCTGCACTGAAGGCTTATGCGATGTTGGCGTTGAGTGCAGATAAGGGGGCAGTGCGGGATTTGTCTAAATTGGAAGGGATTTAAGTTAGCAACTCTATGGTGTATGGTTTTCGCACTCAGATTCAGTCTGGTCTTTCGTAGTGGAATTATGAGTGCGAGCGTGAGTCACTTCTTTCCAACAGCTGAAAGAAGTATCCACTAAACTGACAGGATAAATTTTGAAAAGTTCTGCTGGCTTGAAGGCATGGATGCCCGGAGTCATAATACTGCCCCGCACAAACCTTTGATTATTCCACGCTTCCTGCCTTACACCCTCCGGGCCTCACTGTGTGCGTTCAAAAATATTCCTGACATTTTTGTCGTCAAAAGTACAGCCTAATCGAGGTCGAGCCAGGGCCGAGATAATTTCGGCCCATGCCGTTTTACCCCGATTGATACACAATTTTTTTGCGGTCTTGAAGGGGAGAGGACAAGCATAAGGTGAAAGCGGCGACACTCACAAATAATATTGAAATGCGAGTTTTGTCTCAATAGTGTTAAAGGCTAGAAGACAGTTTTCATTAGGAAATTTTTTATGATTTTTCACTTGTTTTTTTAAGGAAATAAAATTCCTCGATATGTTAATGTTATTCGCGATGATCTGGTTGATGTTTAGCCTCAGCGTTCTTGAGACTCCTAACTTAGTGAAATATTGAATGATAGGTCGCCGTCCAGAAGCTATAGAGTAAACCTCATGTGGGCAGTCATGATCAGTATCCAGCCTGGAATTTGAGTCATCAGGGCTGTATTCGGGTTTACTAAAATGACAGGCTTTTGCCACTTAAGTGACTATGAAAAAACATCCAGAAGCCGATGAATCCATCCAGCTGGCCAGCTCGCTGTTTAACAAGGGCAAATATCATGAAGCCAGGAAAATAGGCAGTGATATCCTGCAACTGTACCCAGCAAATACCGACGCCCTGCACCTCCTCGGACTCGTAGCATTCAAACTAAATCATCCCAGGATGGCTATAGAGCTGATTAGTAAAGCCATTGTGATGGATCAAAGCAGGTCTGAGTATTTCAATAGTATTGGCATTGTTTATCAAAACCTGAACGACTCTGGTAAAGCCATCGAGTATTTTAAAACCGCGATCACCCTAAATAGCAATACGCCCAAAACACATTACAACCTGGGCAATATTTACCTACATAAGGGGGTGCTAGACCTGGCAAGGGAAAGTTACCTGAATGCCCTTGTCCTTGCGCCGGATTACTCACAGGCAATCAATAACCTGGCTATGGTCTATCGTGAACAGGGTAGACACCAGCAGGCAGAGGTGTTGTTAAAAAAGATATTACAGAATACGCCCAGGAACACCGTGAGCCTGAATAATCTCGCCAGACTTTACGAAAAATCCGGCCGACTCAGTGATGCCCTCAATATTTATAAAAAGATTATTAACATCGATCCTACAAATACTGAAGCGCTTTATCATATCGGCAACCTGAATCTCGAGCTGCAAAACTATGAAGTAGCAATCTCCTACTATAAGAAGGTACTTGAGATAAAACACCATTAAGGTAGCAGCACTGTCGATAAAAAAGAAAGTTGCTAATTCAAACAAACGATACACAATCCATTGCCTTCGCTGATTCAAAATCATCTGCAGTCTGATTATCTATGTAGCAGAGAAAGGCACTTTTAACGCCGCGTGAAGTGCAGTGGTAATATGGGCTGGCCTCGAGTGAAATCCAATTCTTCCTGGCTTTAGGTTTAATGTGCTTCTTGCGCTGCATCAATGGATTTTACGTTAGAGTTGATCTATAGTAGTGCCGAGTTTCAAAAAGAGGGTGTCCTAAAAAGGCCCCAAAAAGACTTCGTAACCGAAGTCTATGTACATGAGGTAAATAAAGGAAAGCTGTTGAATTTCCCCAAAGGCAGCATTATCGCTATGGACAAAGGCTACAATGATTACAGCTGGCATAAACAATTGACTGACAAAGGAATGTTTTTTGATACCCTACTGAAGACGAATGCTGAATATCGAGTGATGAATCGACGAAGCGTTTTGAAAAGAAAAAGCTTGAGTAGTGAGCAAACGATCGAGTTTACGGGTGCACAAACCTCAAAGCAGTGTCCTACTAGCCTTCGGCGTATTAGCTATAAAGATGCCGTTACCGGCAAGCGTTACATTTTCTTAACTAATAATTTCAAGTTGTCGGCTAAAACGATTGCGGATGTTTATAAAGCCAGATGGCAGCTTGAGTCATTCTTTAAATGGAATAACCAGAATCTAAAAATAAAGTCATTCATAGGTACAGGTAAGAATGCCGTACTGACACAGATATGGGTTGCCATGTGTGTTTATTTGATACTGGCCTTCGTTAAGCAGCAATCCAGTCTGAACAAAAGCATGCAGCAAGTGTTACGAATACTTCAGCTCAATTTGTTCGAAAAAAGAGACCTGATGTCGTAGCTTTGAGGCGGTCCCATGGACGAAAAACTACCCAACATTAATCAGATGGCTTTATTATGAAAGTTAACGGAACAACAGTGAATAATTATGATAAATTTTTCAATAATTATACCTACTTATAATCGTCCTCATCTCATAAAAAGGGCAATTGATAGCGCCCTGTTAAATATCATAGATGGAGATGAGATATTGGTGATTGATGATGGGTCTTCAGAGAGTTATTCGGAAATAATTAGCGATTATGTAGGCAAGAATGTTGAGTATTATCGAATCCCTAAGGGTGGAGTAAGTGTCGCGAGAAATTATGGATTGTCAATTGCAAAGCATGACTATATTGCATTTTTGGATGATGATGATGAATGGTATGAGGGGCATTTGTTACGACATCGGTCTGTATACCAGTATGACGATACTGTAGTCGGTGTTTTCTGTAACTTTAATAATAAGCCAGATTTAGAGTTTGCTACACTAATTGGTGTGTCTAGCTGGTCTCAGGGAAAGCCTCAGATACAGGATTTATTATCGCGTAGAAGTATAAATGGCATGCCCGTATTTCTGGGTGATCACTATATGAATCAACTGAAAACTGATTACATACTTCCATCGTCTTTTTCCTATAATAGGTCGATTTGTGGCAAAGACAAAAATTTTGAGGTTGGTCTAAAAAGGAACCAGACTTGGCTATTTAATTCTAGTATTTGTCGATGCGGTGTTGTGGCATATATAGATGAGATTACCTGCGCTCAGCATGGCGATGCAGAACATCGAGCAACCCAAATCAGTCAATTTGACACAATTCTATCTCGGTTATTCGTAATGGGAAAAGAATGGGGAAGTAACGAAGAGTTTCTGAAACACCATAGGGAGGTTTATCGAAAAATTCAATATGAAGATTTCTTCCATGCCTTTAAGACCTGTGTACGTTATCTTTCCGCTATGCGTTGTTTCAGGTTGATAAAGCTGGTCGGGTTTTTTACCGCTATACCATATATTGCTAAAGCATCCTTTTATATTATGATCAATAAAAAGGTTGAGACGCGCATTACATAACAATGACCCTAAGTCTGGTCGGTTAGGTTCTAATTCGCGTCAGCTATTCGTCTGTTCAGGTTAGTTATTGGGAAATTACGGTGACAGTTTACTAATTGCATTAAATATGTGAGCCTGAACCATATGGCTCGATTAGGCCAGATAATTATTCTAGTCTACCCTCACCACGTTCAGTATACCTCGGGCGATTACCGAAGGCGTTGTTTCCTTTGACATACCAATCTAGCAGACAACCGCGAGCATGGATGGCAATGCAGATAGGGACCGACAATATACCCAGAGGGTCGGTATATTGAGTTCGATGCTGGAATATGTACCCCCAGAGCTGATGTACCCAAGTACTGACTCATATAATCCAGAGCCAGATGCAATCAGCGTCGTAAAAGAGATTCAGAATACCAGTGCTGCTGGGTAACTAATCTATTGAATCACCAGGGATAACATGACATCCGTACTCTCCAAGATACATCACGATGCGGATACAATGTCAGAGATCATTACGGCACTGAACGCTGGTAACTTGGTGTTTACGCATATCGTTGCTGTGAGTGTGCCTGGATGGTCTGGAGCTGGATACATTCTCATTGATACTATCATCGAAAATTGATAGACCTCAACCATGCTTCATAATACGAGCCTTATCCCTGGACCAATCCCGGTTCTTCTCAGTTGCTCGCTTATCATGCAGTTTCTTACCCTTGGCCACTCCAATACTCAACTTGGCCTTGCCGCGACTCCAGAAAGCAGATAAAGCAATCAGGGTATAGCCCTTACGCTCCACCTGGCCTTCCATACGGTCGATCTCATAGCGATGGGCCAGTAGTTTACGTACTCGTGTGGGTTCCGGGTTGACATGCGTAGAGGCTGAAATTAAAGGAGCGATATGCGCGCCACTGAGCCATAGCTCATTATTCTTGATAAAAACATAGCTTTCAGTCAGTTGCAGTTTCTTTTCGCGTAGGCTTTTGACTTCCCAGCCCTGAAGCTCAATACCCACTTCCAGTGTATCTTCGATAAAAAACTCAAAGCGCGCGGATTTGTTTTTCGCAATTGTATTATCGGGTGTTTTGGACTTCTTGCCTTTAGCCATTTTTACGGGTTGTCATTGAAAACAGTGTATTGTGCGGATTATCTTTCGATTAGACAAGAAGCATCCTGATCAGGATGGATATAACCCTCAAAATTGCTCAACTAGAATGCAAAGGTCACTTATAAATCGGTTCGGTCTTTCCTGATATAGCGATATGGCAGAGACTTCCTCTTTATTCTGCTTCATAACAGATGATTTCTCTGCTGCTGCCATTGAGTAAAGAGCATCTCTCTGTGAATGTCGGCTTATCATAACCTTACTTGATCAATATTTAAAACATTTCACCACAGAGACACGGAGGCCACAGAGAGAAACAATTAGCCAGGTAATTACTTTATTTTGACATTTGAGAAACCTTCTCAAATATAAATATATTAACCTCTGTGGCCTCCGTGTCCTCTGTGGTGAGTTTTTTTTAATACATTAGACCTTATTCAATATCCGGCTGATTAAGTCGCTTGCTAAACCATCAGGGGGGTGGAGATGAACGTTGAAAATGTGCGTTACACAAGATGCTATCTACTTGATGAATTGCAGGATCCTACTCTGTTCCGTGAGTTCGCTTATGTCAATGGCGAGTGGGTCAGCGGTGAGCAGGGAAATTATATTGATGTGACCAACCCAGCCGATAATAGCTGGCTGGGACGTATTCCGGTTTTAGCGGAGAAACAAAGTAAGCAGGCGATAGACATGGCGCAACAGGCTTTTAGGCAATGGTCAGCGCTGTTACCACAGGAACGATCTAAATTGTTGCGCCGTTGGTATGATTTGATGCTTACGCATAAGCAGGATCTGGCGTGGATCATGACACTGGAACAGGGCAAGCCTCTTTCAGAATCACTGGGTGAAATCGATTATGCAGCCTCGTTTCTGGAGTTTTATGCCGAAGAAGCTAAACGTCCTAATATCGAAAGCGTGACTTCACATCTCTCCAATGCTGAGGTTGAAGTCTGGCGAGAGCCACTGGGTATTGCCGGTCTGATTACACCGTGGAACTTTCCTTCAGCGATGATTACCCGTAAAGCAGCAGCGGCGATGGCAGCCGGTTGCACTGTGCTTGTGCATCCTTCTTATGAAACGCCATTTTCTGCCCTGGCTTTGGCCGAACTGGCACATCGGGCAGGCATCCCTGCAGGTGTATTTAATGTACTGACGGGTAAACCTCAGGCAATCGTAGAACCCTGGATGGATTCAACTCAGGTCAGGGCGATCTCTTTTACGGGTTCTACCGAAGTGGGCAAGTTACTGTATCGACAGAGTGCTGACACCGTAAAGCATCTGATACTTGAGCTGGGTGGGCATGCGCCTTTTCTAGTGTTTGCCGACGCGGATCTGGAACGTGCTGTGGATTGTGCTATATCGGCCAAGTTCGCTACCTCAGGGCAGGACTGTCTGGGGGCCAACCGTTTTCTGGTAGAGCGGCCTCTGTATGAGAAATTCTGCGAGCTATTCAGTGAGCGTGTAGCAGCACTTAAGGTAGATGCCGGACATCTGGACCCTGATATCGGGCCCTTGATGAACCAGTCGGCAGTAAATAAACAGATTGAGCATGTAGAGGATGCTGTGAGTAAAGGTGCCAGATTGTTGTTGGGTGGTGATATGCATGCAGCCGGGCCTTTATTTTATCAGCCTACCGTGCTTGCAGACGTACCAGATGATGCCCTGATTATGCAACAGGAAACGTTTGGACCGGTTGTTGCAATTAAAGCATTTGATACCGAGTCTGAAGCGCTTGAACAGGCCAATGCGACTGAGTATGGGTTGATTGGATACCTGCATACCGAGAATGCCAAACGTATTTACCATCTGACCCGGGAGCTGAAATTTGGTATGGTCGCAGTCAATCGAACCTCGGTGACGGGTGCACCTATTCCTTTTGGTGGTATGAAACAGTCTGGTCTGGGACGTGAAGGTTCGCGTCTGGGTATGGAAGCTTTTACAGATGTGAAATATGTTTGCCGCAACTTTGATTAATTAACAACCAGGAGATAACACTATATGACCGATTTAACTGAACTGGAACAATGGGATAGATCATCCTTTTTTCATCCTTCTACCCACCTTGCTGATTTTGCTAAAGGTAATGTGCCAGAGCGTATCATTAAAACAGCGAAGGGCGTTTATATTGAAGATGTTAATGGCAATAAGCTGCTGGATGGATTTGGCGGGTTATATTGTGTCAATGTGGGTTATGGTCAGCAGGATATAATCGATGCCATTAGCGAGCAGGCTAATCAACTGGCTTATTACCATGCCTATGTGGGACATGGTACCGAGGCTTCAATTACGCTGGCTAAAATGATTCTGGATCGTGCACCGGATAATATGTCTAAGGTTTATTTCGGTCTGTCCGGATCTGATGCGAATGAAACAAATATCAAGATGGTGTGGTACTACAACAATATTCTGGGCCGCCCTCAAAAGAAAAAGATTATCTCGCGCTGGCGTGGCTATCATGGCTCCGGCTTAATGAGTGGTTCCCTGACCGGGTTGGGTGTTTTTCATAATAAATTTGATTTACCGCTATCTCAGGTTATCCACACAGATGCGCCTTATTATTTTCATCGTGAGGATGATAATCAGACAGAAGAAGCATTTTCTGCTCAATGTGCAGCGTCTCTGGAAGCACTGATTGAGGCTGAAGGTGCAGATAATATCGCTGCTTTTATCGGTGAGCCGATGTTAGGTACCGGTGGTATTGTGCCACCACCAAAGGGTTACTGGGCGGCGATCCAGGCCGTATTGAAAAAGCACGATATTCTGTTGATTGCGGATGAAGTTATTACTGGCTTTGGCCGTCTGGGTAGCATGTTTGGATCTCAGCACTACGGTATTGAGCCGGATATCATCACTATTGCCAAAGGACTCACGTCGGCCTATGCACCACTGTCAGGCTCTATTATGTCGGATAAGGTATGGCAGGTACTGGAGCAGGGCACGGATGAGTTCGGCGCTATCGGGCATGGCTGGACCTATTCTTCACATCCTATCTGTGCAGCTGCCGGGGTAGCCAATCTGAAGCTGGTGGATGAGCTTAATGTGCTTACAAATGCTGCTGAAACCGGTGCTTATTTTGTTCAAAGTATGCAGCAGGCATTGGCAGATCATCCGCATGTGGGTGAAGTACGCGGTGAAGGCATGATGTGTGCAGTGGAACTGGTGGAAGAGCGTGATGGACGTAAATTTTATGATCCTGTTGGCAAGATAGGGCCCCAGATCGCTGCAGCTTTGCTGAGTCGAGGCGTGATTGGTCGAGCTATGCCGCATGGGGATATTATCGGTTTTGCACCGCCGCTCATCTTATCCCGCGCTGAAGCAGATATTATTGTGCAGGCTACCCAGCAAGCCATTGAAGAAGTGCTGGGTAAATAACAGATGTCATTCTGCCGGCATTAACCATTGTCATCGCTGACAACTTCAGCGATGACATTCAGGCAGTCACCCATTTTAACCTGCGAAGGAACGTGACGGGATAATACGATGCCGTCACGCGAGGCAAAATATTCATAGGGTGGCACTGCAGTACGTTCCGTAATATGGATTCGCGCTATCAGGTCTCCCTGTTTGACAGTGTCACCCAGAGTAACAACCGGTTCGAGCAGGCCTGTATGCTGTGAAAATACGAAGGAGCGTTCGTCTGGCATATCCAGCGACAGGGGCGGTTCGGGGCAGGGCGTTAGTTCACCATCCAGAATGCCTGCCTTGATCAAAAAGTTATCCACGCCACGTTTGGCTATGTTGACTGAATATGGTGTTGTGGTGCCTGCACCACCAAGCTCAGTAGTGACGAATACCTTACCCATATTTTCGACCTGGGTGTCGAACATGCCGGCAGCATCAATATCCAGCATTTTGACATGAAAGGGGGCTCCAAAAGCCTTCATGTAATCTTCCGCTATTTTTTCCTGTTCACTATTGGGCAGGCGATGTATTGCTGCAAAAGGCAGGAAATCCAGCGTCTTACCACCTGAATGTATATCCAGTACCACATCGGCTAAAGGTAGCAGAGTACGACTGAAGTAATCTGCTATTACTTCAGTTACCATGCCATCCGGCTTGCCAGGGAATACACGATTTAAATTGCAGCCATCTATAGGTGAAACCCTGCGCGCACTCTGAAATGCTGGATAGTTCATCGCGGGTATAACGATTACACGACCCTGAATGTCATCGATTTCAGTGCGACCGGCAAAGTTATACAGCGCGACTGGCCCTTCGTATTCATCCCCATGATTGCCGCCGGTAATTAATGCGGTGGGGCCATTACCATTTTTCATTTGAGTAATGGGGATCATGATAGAACCCCAGGCGGAGTCATCACGTGAGTGAGGCATATTCAAAAAACCGTGCTGTATACCATCACGATCAAAATCGATAGTTGAAATGATTGGGTTTTTGCGCATGACTGCTCTCCTATGGCTTAACCAGCAACTCTCGTGGTACAGATGACAGGCATTCAGCACCGTTCTCGGTGATTGTAACACTTTCGGTCATTTCAAAGCCCCAGTCATCAAACCACATGCCGGGCATAAAATGAAAACACATGCCCGGTTGAATGATGGTGGTATCGCTGGTACGCAGGCTCATGGTGCGCTCACCCCAGTCGGGTGGGTAGCTTAGTCCAATAGGATAACCGCAACGATTATCTTTTTCGTAACCATATTTTTTCAGCAGGTTAAAAAATGTTGCTGCAACTTCGCCGCAGCTGTTGCCAGGTTTAAATTGTTCCAGAGTGACGTCTATGCCTTCGGCGATGACTTTTTCTATGTCTCGATATTTATCTGGGGGGTTACCGAAATAAAGCGTGCGCGAACAGGGGCAATGGTATCTGGCATGCGCACCGGCGAGTTCGAGGAATGTACCACTATTGGGTTGCAGTTGGCCATTATCCCAGGTCATATGGCAGGCAGCTGCTTCTTCACCCGAACCAATGAGAGGGACAATGGCCGTGTAGTCACCAAAATATTCTTCAGTACCTAGAACACCCGCATGCAGTATTTCTGCGGCCAATTCATTTTTACGCATTCCTGGTTGAGCCACTTCCAGAACTCGTTGATAGACCTTTTCAATGATTTCGCCTGCGCGTTTCATATAGATCAGTTCCTGCTCTGACTTGATCGCTCTTTGCCAGTTTACAAGTCCGGTTGCATCAGAAAATTGTGCCTGTGGGCAGCCTTTGTTGAGGGCTTCCATTGCACTGGCGCTGAAATAGTAGTTATCTTTTTCTACCCCTATGCGCAAGCTATCCAGGCCACGCTGTTTGAGTATGCCTGACAGATAATCCATCGGATGCCGCTCAGTGCTCATAACATAGTCATCCGGGTAATCGATGATATCGTCTTCAGCCAGGCTGGTGGTTAGACGCGCACTTTGGGCATCAATAATGCGACCAAACCAGAATAATTCTTCCAGCCCGACAACAACGCACTGGTGCACATAAAATGACCAGGAGTCGTAACCGGTTAGCCAGTACATATTGGAGGGGTCTGTCACTATCAACAGTTCTATGCCTGTACCCTGCATAGCCTTGCGGGTCTTGGTCAGGCGTTTTAAATATTCCTGATCGGTGAAACGTTTACGACTCTTTAACATGATTAGTTACCTTACTTAATAAACTGTTAAGTGTGTGTTCCATCACTTTGCATAGCTTAAACCTTACTTTATTTGGAAAAGGTTCAGTCAGTAAAATAAATGATTGTGATCGCTATGTATACAGATCTTGCAATTCAGGATTTTCTTTGTAATCGTAAGTAAATCATGATTTCAGTTTCAACCATAGTTAAAGCACAAGAGGACATACGTCCCTATGTCCAACGCACCCCTCTGATTGTAGCTCAGAGCTTATCCAGTCCTGACCGACAGGTGAGGATGAAGCTCGAGTCGTTACAAGCGATAGGGGCGTTTAAATTACGCGGTGCAGTGAATGCTGTGATGCAGCTGTCTGCCGAGCAATTACAGCGTGGGGTGGTGTGTGCATCCACGGGTAATCATGGGCGAGCACTGGCTTATGCCGCGCAGTTATTCGGCAGTCGTGCCACCATCTGTATGTCGTCGCTGGTACCGGCCAACAAGATACAGGCTATTGAAGCCCTGGGAGCCGAGGTGCGCATCCATGGCAAAAGTCAGGATGAGGCTCAGCAACTGGTAGATCGGCTGGTTGCCGATGAGGGCATGAGTGAGATTCCGCCTTTTGATCATGCGCATGTTATTGCGGGGCAGGGGACTATTGGTCTGGAGATTGTTGAAGACTGGCCTGAGGTTGATACGATACTGGTGCCTTTATCGGGGGGCGGCCTGATCTCGGGTATTGCGCGGGCCGTGAAGTCGGTTAATCCCGATATTCGCGTGCTAGGGATTAGCCCTGAACGTGGTGCAGCCATGGCTGCCAGTCTACAGGCAGGTAAGGAAACCGAGGTTGAGGAGCTAGTCACACTGGCAGATTCTCTGGGTGGGGGAATCGGGGTGAATAATCAATTCACTTTTTCAATGACCCGGACTCTGGTTGATGAGGTGATCTTATTAAGTGAGTCTCAGATTGCGGCAGGTATGCGACATCTATACTGGCAGGAGCGACTGGTTACCGAAGGTGCAGCTGCGGTTGGTGCCGCTTTAATGGCCGACCCTGATCTGCAAAAACAATATTCAAGTTTGATTGGGCGTAACGTAGCGTTGATCATCTCGGGTCAGAATATCGATATGCATCAGTTTACTCAGGTGGTAGGTGATCAGCCCAGTGGGGAATTAAATGCCTGAAATTAGCATTGTTACAGAAGTAGAATTTCGACAACATATATCGAGTTATCCAGGGGAAGAAAGATCATGATGCCTCCGGTGTTGAGTATGGAGCTCCCTCAGGTCAATGGCGAGGTGGATATCAGGACTGCTTATATGCCTGGTCTGGATATCTGCCAAAGCGAGCAAGCGGGTTCGGTGATTGTTTCATGATTCGAATTGATGATCGGGATATTCAAATCTTATCCATTCTCCAGCGCGAAGGCCGAATTACCAAAACAGAACTGGCTCGACGTGTGAACCTGTCGCCCACACCCTGTTGGGAACGATTGCAGCGACTGGAGAAGGCAGGGCTTATTGAAGGCTATGGCGCAAAATTATCCGATGAACTGGTCGGAGATCTTACCTTTATCATCATGGAAGTGGAGTTAGAGAGTCACAAGCAACAGGACTTTGATCGCTTTGAACAGGCTGTGCAGGCGCGTACAGAGGTGCTGGAATGCTGGGCTGTGGGTGGCGGCATCGATTATTTTCTAAAAATCGCTACGGCATCGGTGAACGATTATCAGCGCTTTGTTGATGATTTACTCAATGCTCAATTGGGGCTGAAGCGTTATTACACCTATATTGTGACCAAGCAGGTGAAACAATCCAGTGCAATTTCCGATAAGCTGTTACGAAATCTTTTTAACAAGTCTTGAATAAGACGGGATTTGTCCTTTTCATTTATCCACTCAACAAGTACTATACCGCCTGAATTTTTCAGGCATTAAAAAACTGAAACAGGTTTATGGTGACCGGCATCGGTTCCCCCGCGACAGCTAACTGTTAACTCCGCCAGGCCCGGAAGGGAGCAACGGTAGCAGGGACGTTGGGCGCCGGGGTGCGCTGGTGTCGGTTACCACCCAATTTATTGCCTTATCAACGCCGCCGATCATTAAAGTATTTATCCAACCATGAGCTATCAGGTTCTTGCGCGAAAATGGCGCCCTAAAAATTACACCGAAATGGTGGGGCAACAGCATGTGCTGCAGGCATTGGTGAATGCTCTGGATGCTCAGCGGCTGCATCATGCCTATCTGTTTACCGGCACCCGGGGTGTAGGTAAAACCACCATAGCTCGAATCTTTTCCAAATCTCTCAATTGTGAAACCGGCATTAGCTCCACACCCTGTGGTAGCTGTGGTTCCTGTCTGGAGATCGATGAAGGGCGTAGTGTTGATCTGATCGAAATCGATGCGGCTTCACGTACGGGCGTGGATGATATGCGTGAATTACTGGAGAATGTGCAATATGCACCTACTCGTAGTCGGTTCAAGGTTTATCTGATCGACGAAGTACACATGCTTTCCAAGCATAGTTTCAATGCGCTGCTGAAAACGCTGGAAGAACCCCCTGAGCACGTCAAATTTCTGCTCGCGACCACCGATCCACAAAAGTTACCTGTAACGGTGTTATCTCGTTGTCTGCAATTTAATCTTAAGCGCATGATGCCGAGCCAAATCCAGCAGCATCTGGCTGATCTGCTACAGCAGGAACAGGTAGAAACCGAAGATCAGGCGCTGATGTTACTGGCCCATGCAGCCGATGGCAGTATGCGTGATGCACTAAGCCTGCTGGATCAGGCGATAGCCTTTGGCGGCGGAGCGGTGAAGACTGAAGCCGTGGAAACCATGTTGGGTGCGATCTCGCGCGATTATCTGATTCGTATTATTCAGGCTTTGATTGCTCAGGATGCAACGGCCTTGTTGCAGGAAACCCGTACTTTACTGGAGCGTAATCCTGATTATCAGCGTGTGTGTAGTGACTTTATAGAGGTCTTCCATCAAATGGCTCTGTATCTGAGTCAGGCAAAGATTCAACCAGCGGACGGTCTGATGCAGCAGGAGATTATGCAATGTGCAGATCAATTATCAGCAGAAGAAGTGCAGCTGTATTACCAGATTGTTTTACAGGGCAGGCAGGATCTGGAATTAAGCCCAGACCAGTCCATCGGTTTCGAAATGTTGATGCTACGTATGCTGGCATTTTCTCCAGCTCTGGACATTGATTCCCAGACGACGGAAAAAAAAAGCCTGTAGTTCGGGCTAAAACCGGGCAGCCGACTGGCTCATCGCCTACTGCTTCTGTCGCTGAAGTAAGAACTCAGCCATCAATTGAATCTTCGGCGATTCAACCCCCATCGATTCAGCCTCCACCAGCTGAACCTCAAGCTGTCGCTCCAACTCCCGCTCCAGCTCCAGTCGTAGAAATAACTAATCACGCCGAAGAGCCTCCCCGACCAGAGCCCGAGAGCGAACGTGCAGAGTTGCCAGTGGTAAAAAAGTCTGAACCGGTGGTGGTAAAGACGGATATCAAAAAAGATCAGCCACAGCAGGCACAGGATGAGCTTAACTGGTCACAGACTGCGCATGAACTGGATCTGGATGCGCTGGCTGGACAGGTCGTAATCAACTGTATCGTCCAGTCATGGCAGGACAATCACCTGCAACTGGCCTACCTGCCCGAGCTTGAGTTAATGATTAAGCCTGGGGTTAAAGAGCAAATTAAGCAGGCGATTGAAACTAAACTTGGGTTAGAATTAAAACTCGATTTTATCAGCGTACCCAGGCTGGATGCAGAAACCCCTCAGCAGGCGTATGTACGTCTTCAGCAGGAGGAGCATCAGGCAGCTATTGAAGCGATTAAACAGGATCCTGTGGTACTAAAGCTAAATTCGCTCTTCGGAGCGAGATTAATTGAAAACAGTGTTAAAAAAGTCAAAGATTAACGAGGTATATCTATGAAAGGTGGTTTGGGTAATATCATGAAGCAGGCGCAAAAAATGCAGGAAGAAATGCAAAAAGCGCAGGCTGATCTGGCAAATACTGAGGTAACCGGTGAATCTGGCGGTGGTATGTGTAAAGTGGTTATGCGCGGCACCCATGAAGTGACACGGGTTAATATTGATGCCGCTTTAATGGAAGATGATAAAGAAATGCTGGAAGACCTGATTGCTGCGGCAGTCAATGATGCTGTACATAAGATCGCCAAAACCAACAAAGATGCCATGGCAGGAATGACCGCAGGCCTTAATCTACCCCCAGGCTTTAAGCTGCCTTTTTAAAACATTCATAATGTCTTCTTCACCATCTCTAGACGCACTGGTTGATGCCCTTAGCTGCCTGCCAGGGGTAGGACGTAAATCTGCTCAACGCATGGCGTTATACCTTATCGATCGTAATCGAAATGGGGCAGAGAACATTGCCCGGTCATTAACTCATGCACTGGAAACGGTGAAGCAATGTGAGTTGTGCCGTAATTATTCTGACCTTCCTCGTTGTAGTATCTGCAATGACCATAAACGCGAAAACGGCGTGTTATGTGTGGTGGAAACTCCCGCCGATGTACTGGCGATAGATGCCTCAGGTAGTTTTAATGGTCGATACTTTGTGTTATTGGGCCGTTTATCTCCTATCGATGGTATAGGTCCTCAGCAACTGGGACTGGATTTGTTAGAAAGTCGCCTGAATAGTGAAAGTATCAGTGAGGTGATTCTTGCCACCAATCCAACAGTTGAGGGTGAGATTACTGCGCAATACGTTGCTGATATCGCGCATCAATATGACATCAAGGTGAGTCGTATCGCACATGGTGTACCAGTGGGTGGTGAACTGGAATATGTTGACAGTGGCACGCTAAGCAAAGCGTTTAGCGGTCGCCAGAACTATAAATAAGCAGGAGTATAAAATGTCTGAAACTATTTTTAGTAAAATCATAAATCGAGAGATTCCCGCCGAAATACTGTTCGAAGATGATGAAATTCTCGCTTTTAGTGATGTTAGTCCCCAGGCCCCCGTGCATTTTCTGGTGATTCCTAAGGAGCCTATAGCAACGATTAATGATATTCAGCCAGAGCAGGCGCATCTGCTGGGAAAAATGGTTTTAACGGCGCAAAAACTCGCCAAAGAAAAAGGAATGTCAGAAAAAGGCTATCGTTTGGTGATGAACTGTAATGAAGATGGTGGTCAGACGGTGTCCCACATTCATATGCATGTACTGGGTGGTAGATCGATGACCTGGCCTCCGGGTTAGTTACCACTCACAATCGGCTTCATAATTATGCGTGATTTCTTCATTTGGCTGAATATCACGCAAGGCAACCACTGATTTATCGTCGTAATAACAGGCATTTGGCTGGTCGGAGTGGTTGATATATTTCAGTTTACAACTCACTTCGAAGCCCGTTTCGCCATTTAACCAGAGCACATACATTCCATCTTCTTGCGTGTGTTCTCCATCAAGATAGCCGATGATCGTGTCTTTTTCGATGAATTCTGCTGCAAACAGGCCCTTTCCGTGGATGCCGCTTTCGGCTACATAAGTGATGTGTTTGTTAGGCATAAATTAAGTCGATGCAAAATACCGTGCAAAATCGTTGTGTATTAAAAACTTTGTATAGTATCATTTTGCAACTAATCAAATAACATTAATAAATAAGGATGGAGAGGATATGAAGATTCACCTTAATTGTCGACGGACAATTGTTTCGTCGCTGCTTGCTGCAACATTTTTCCCTACTCTGGTATCAGCGTCTGGATTTGCACTTATTGAAACCAATGCACGTGGGCAGGGCAATGCTTATGCCGGGGCTGCAGCCCACACACCTGATGCTTCCACAATATTTTTTAACCCGGCTGGTATGGCAGAGATCGAAGGTGATCAGCTGACTATCGCTGCACATTATATATCGCCCAGTTCTAGTTTTGAGAATGACGGGTCAACTACGGGAATAGATAACCCCTCATTTTCAAGCTTGAATGGTGAAGATGACGATGGAGGCTCTCCTGCTATTGTACCTAATATCTATTGGGTAAAAACTCTAGATGAATCTAGTAAGTTTGGACTGGGTATCAACTCACCATTTGGTCTGGCAACCGAGTATGACGATGACTGGGTAGGTAGGTATCATGGTGTTTTATCTGATCTCAAAATTATCAATATCAACCCAAGTTATGCTTACAAGGTAAACGATAAGCTTTCTATTGGTGCTGGTGTTGATGTGATGCTGGGTACTGTGAAGTTAACCAGTGCAATTGATTTTGGCGCGATTTGTATGGCATCTTTTAGTGCAACCGTCTGTAATGACTTAGGTGCATTACCTCAACAGGCTGATGGTATGGCAATTCTTGAAGGTGATAACTACGATGACATCAATCTTGGTTATAACTTCGGCCTTACCTATAAACTAACCGAAGAAAGTGCTCTTGGAGTGTCTTATCGTTCTGAGGTTGATATTGATGTGACCGGTACAGCTGATTTTAAAGTTCCTGCTGCAGGTACTTTTGTATATGCGAGTAACCTTTTTCTTGATACGGACCTTCAGGCTTCAGTCACCATGCCTGCCAGTTTGTCTTTGAGCTATGCCCTTGAAAGCGGGAATATTACCTATCTGGCTGATGCTACCTGGACAGGGTGGAGCTCTTTCCAAGAGTTAAGAGTTGAATACGATAACTCTGCTCAACCTGATACGGTAACCACCGAGGACTGGAATAATACGATGCGTTATTCGGTGGGAATTGACTACCAATATGACGATGAAACCGTATACAGGGTAGGTGTTGCTTACGACGAATCTCCAACCCCTAATAAAGAAAGAAGGACTGCAAGGCTTCCCGGCAGCGACAGAACCTGGTTATCTCTAGGTTTAAGCAAACAATTAGATACAGGGATGAGTGTCGACGTAGGTTACTCTCATTTATTTGTAGATGATGCTCCCATTAATAATGAATTTGAAAGTAGTGTTCCTACACTGGCGGCAGATTTAAATGGTAAATACACCGCATCAATCGATATTTTCAGTGTTCAGCTGAACTGGCAGTACTAGGAGGATATGAAAATGAATAATTTTAAATTGCTAATGGCAGTAGTAACTGCATTGATAATTTCGGGATGTGGTAGTGATGCGAAGACGAATCTTGAGGATTCCATTGTCGATGTAACTCCTACTGAAGTAGGGGCAGCGACTCCCTATGCGAAGTTTGATCCTTCTAATTCGGTGGTTCCCTTTCCAGTTGATCTGCTGTTCTCCGGTTCGACAGATGGAACTCTTAATATTCCGGTAGCGGATAGTAGCGACATGTCAAACCCAAAGGTGGCGATGAATGCACTTGATGGGTTTTCTACAAGTGCTCCAATCTCAACAGGTTTTTCGACGGCAATCAAAGGCTCCTCTATCGGTGCTGACAGTGTAAAACTGTATAAGGTCACGCTGTCTAGTACTCCTGGAGGAGCTCCGGTTGCCGTAAATAATCAATTGACGTACGGAGTCGATTATGTCGCGGCAATATCGTCTGTTGATAGTAGCCAGTCAACATTGGCCATATTGCCATTACGTCCACTAGACGCAAAATCATCTTATTCAGTGGTCATTACCGATAGCTTGTTGGCAAGTGACGGCAAGTCTTTTGGTCCCTCTATTACTTACAGGTTATTCAAGAGTCTATCTAGCCCACTGGCCTGTAGTTACCCAATAGCCCCAGATTACAGTAATTGCCAAATACCGGGGGCATTAATCAGTAAGCTGTCAGATATCACTGATGTGTCTGTATTCAACGCAACTGTTGCTTCTCTGGAAGGCCTGCGTCAGCTTATTACAGTATCTGAAGCTACCATTTCTGCATCTGACAGCACCATTACTGCGGATGATATTATCCTGAGCTGGAGTTTTACGACTCAATCGGTTGGGGATGTATTGACAGTGGTTAAGGGACTGGTGGGAACACCTACTACCAGCCTGAGCGCCTCTTCCGTAGATCTGGGATTGGGTGCTGGCGCTGGTTTGTCGTATGCGGGAAAAGCGAAGATATATGAAGGAACGATTGATGTGCCTTATTATTTGACGGCTCCCTCGGTGACCAATCCAGTTGCGAATCTGACTATCCCCTGGCAGGCAGCGACTACAGTTCAGGGCGAAAATAATCTGACCGCTTTGAACCCGTTACCTGCTGCGACCAATTCTGCGCTCTCGATTCCTCTGCTTGTCTCTACTCCAACAAATCCGGTTTTTGCCAAGCCCTGGAAGACGGTAATTTTTCAGCACGGTATTACCTCAGATCGTACTGCGATGCTGGCAGCAGCTGATGCTTTGGCAACTGCAGGTTTTGCTGTGGTCGCAATAGATTTGCCGCTACATGGGGTGGGTAGTAGCAGTCCTTTTTATCAGTCGGGACAAGAGCGTACTTTTGATGTGGATTTTGTAACAGAAGATGCCAATGGGAGTATCACAGCTGAGCAGCCAGATGGAGTTGTTGATAGCTCTGGTCGACACTTTGTGAATCTAAAATACCTGTTAGTTACTCGTGATAATCAGCGCCAGTCTGTTGCTGACCTGTTTGCTTTGGCCGCAGCAATTCCCTCTATCGATGTTGACGGTGGTGGTGCTGATCTGGATGGGTCCAATATCTATTTTGTTGGGCACTCATTGGGAGCTATGGTGGGTACTGTGTTTACCGCGTTGGATTCCAGTGTTAAAGATGCTGTTTTTGCTTTTGGTGGGGGTAGTCTCCCGAAGATTCTGGATGGCTCAGCTACATTTTCTCCCTCTATTGTTAGCGGTCTCGCTTCAAATGGTGTGAATAAGGGCACTAGTGATTATGAGTCGTTTTTGGGTGCGGCACAAACGGTGGTTGATTCAGGCGATCCAGTAAACTATACCGAAGGTGCTACATCAGGTCGGGGTGTTCTGTTCTTCGAGATAGTCGGTGGTAGCACATCTCCTTCCGATCTGGTAGTGCCAAATACCGTTCCAGATGCTAATGACTCAGGCTCTACTGTACCTGCACCTCTGGCAGGTACTGAACCGATGCTGAGTCTTATGGGATTAACCCAGGTAAATAGTTCTCAGTCATCTGCTAGTGATTTGCTATTGAGTGTCAAATTTACTGCGGGTAATCATCGTTCAATTCTTGATCCAACAGCTGCACCTGCTGTGACTACAGAGATGCAGACTGAAATGGCTTCGTTCCTCGCTTCTGGAGGAATTGCGTTGTCCATCACTGATGCCTCTGATATAGACACCCCTTAGTAGAAAGTTTTGGGTGGTTTATTCGCCCATTGTAAATAGCAGCCCCTCAATCTGAGAGGCTGCTTTTTTATTGTCAGCAATTCCGCTTACCTTGTATTGCCCATATTCATAACGCAGCGGATAATTTTTCCTCAATAGGTCAAATGCTTTGGCCTGTTCTGTACTATCAAGCTTACTAATCGATAACAGATTTTGATAATCCTGTTGTACCGGGTAGTGCTGTTGTAATAATGATCCCAGTAAGTCAACTTCATCAGCTTGATCAGGCAGCCGAATAATTTGCTTTTCAGGCAGATGATCCTGCATTTTCCACTCTGATTCTTCTCCAAAATAATTGCAGGCTGCATCCAGAATCATTTGTGTGCCACGAAGCTTTCCTTCATAACTGTATCCTGCAATATGAGGGCTGCCAAAGTCGACCTGTGATAATAGTTTTAAGTTTATCGAAGGCTCACCTTCCCAGGTATCCAGAAATACAGTTAGATCTTTTCTGTGTTGCAGTAGATCTGATAGCGCCTGATTATCTATAACTGGTCCGCGTGCAGCATTGAATAAGATACAATCATCCATTAATTCATCCAGTTGTTGCTGATCCAGTAGATGTCTGGTTGCGTATTCACCTGTGTTGGTTAAGGGTACGTGTAGTGTAATGAAGTCACATTCATGCAGGATAGTTTGCAGGGATACGTAGTTTTCTCTGTCATCACCAGCATCCTGTTTTGGCGGGTCGTTGATCAGACAGTGAATACCCAGAGCATCCAGCTTCTTTTTTACTCTTGATCCTACATTTCCATAACCGACAATACCTGCTGTTAGCTCAAACGGGTCAAAGCCTTTTTGCTTGGCCAGATAGAGTAAAACATTGATGACGTATTCAGAAGCAGACTCGGCATTGCAACCAGGGGCATTGGCAAATCCAATCCCCTGCTGTTGAAGATAGTCGAGATCAATATGATCGGTGCCTATCGTTGCAGATGCGATGAATTTAACTTTTGTGTTTTCCAGTAACTGTTGATCCACGCGGGTGACGGATCTCACTAGCAGGCATTCACAGTCGACTAAATCCTGTTGCTGCATTTCTCTACCCGGGAGCGTGGATACGGTGCCCAGTTGTTGAAAGGCTTCTTTTGCAAAAGGAATATTTTCGTCAGCTATGATGTTCATATTGTATCGTGCTTAAGTAATGTTTAAATCTGGTTTATGTAAGACCTGGAAACACTGGATGATGTCATCATGAATTTGAGGATTAACAATCTTCGTGTTCTCGGTGTACTTCGAGGTGGAATCATTCGATACAAAATCGAGATATTAGTTTTTCCAGCAATCTGATGGTCGGTTTTATTTGCTCTGCTGGCAGGTATTCATCGGGCTGGTGAGCTTGATTGATCGAGCCGGGTCCAAGCACAATTGTTTCACAACCCAGTTGATTATAGTAGGGCGCTTCAGTGCCGAAGGCTACTGCCTTACTTTGCCGCTGGGTTGTTTGTTCCAGGAATTGGTTAATCAGGCTATTTACATCAGTTGACATGGCAGGTATGCCATCAAATAGAATCTTAAATTCAACTTTCAGTTGCCGGCGATGTGCCACCTCTGTGGCGCGATCTCGTAGTTGCTCGCGCAGGGTTTCTAATTGCATGCCGGGTAAAAATCGAAGATCAATATGCAATTCGCATTCACCACAGATACGGTTCGGATTATCACCACCATGTATATGTCCAAGGTTGAGTGTCGGACCGGATACTTCAAATGCAGGGTTGCTATGCTGTTTCTGCAATTCCTGCCGAAATAGCATCAGTTGATGCATATACTCATACATGGCTTCCAGAGCATTATTGCCTAATTCCGGGTTGCTGGAGTGGCCACTTTGACCCGTAAAACGAATGGCTTCCATCAGGATGCCCTTATGTTCTCGAATAGGGGAGAGGTTGGTGGGTTCACCTATTACACAATAGCGACCCAGTTTTTCACCATTGCTGGCCAACAGTTTGGCCCCTGACATGGTGGTTTCTTCATCTGCTGTGGCAATAATGGTCAGCGGGTGTTTGTATTGATCAGGCTTGAATGCCTGACTGGCACTGATCGCCATTGCTAGAAAGCTTTTCATGTCACAGCTGCCCAGCCCATAAAAACGGTTATCGCGTTCAGTAAAGCTAAAGGGGTTTGATGTCCACAGAGCTTCGTCACAGGGAACCGTATCAGTGTGGCCGGAAAGTATTAATCCGTCTGAACCTTCGCCCAAAGTAGCGATTAAGTTGTACTTGCCGGCTTCGACTGGCTGTTTGGTTACCTTAAAACCCACGCTATCCAGCCAGTTAGCCAGTTTGTCGATGACAGGTTCATTACTCATGTCGAGATCGGGACGAGAGCAACTAATCGATGGGGTCGCTATCAGTTGCGACATCATGTTGATCAGATCGGGTAAAGGTTTGCTCATTGCGGATTTTTCGCCCTATAGTTAAATGCAGAGATAAAATGAAATGGAAGCAAAGAATATGGAAGACTAAGCAATGGCCTGAATAGTTGCAAGCATCACAGGCGAAATGTTACAGGTTTAGTCCGTATGTTTTTTGTTTCGTTTGCGGCGTTGACGTGCTGGATGATGGGAGATTGACGGTATCAGGGTGTGAAAAGGAAATTGATGTATGTTGCCTGAACATTGAGTTAGTGCTTTTTCAAGCGACAGGTAAATGTCCTGAACAGGTGTGTCGGGGAGGTTTGGTAAGTCAGGAGTGAGTCCCAGTAAAGCACCTTTTTGCAGCTGAATTTCTTTGCTGTGAGGTAGCAGGTTACCTACTATCTCGCTGAGACCCAGTGCAAAGCGTGCCTGCTTTCGAGTTTCACTTAAGAATATAGAGCAATTATTTTGTGCTACTGGATTGTTGCAACGTATGCCCTCACGTTCAGCAAGATTGAACTTTTCCTGGTATCTACACTGACAGTTCAGGGTCAGGATAGATTTTTCGAATACACAACGGGTATCGTTAATACTGTGATAAGCGCTACGATATTCGTTTTCATCCATATTTGGGAGCTTCTTATTTTTCCCACTCCATCATTACGGGAGCTTCTCTTTTTTCCATCAGCATTTCTTCAGCCTGTAATTCAGATTCGGCAAAGATGATTTTATAGAAGTGCGTAGCCTCTGCTGCCAGTTGGGCGCGTAGCTGTTTGATGTTTTGTTTGGCCGTTTTGTAGTTGTCATATTGATCAACCTTTTCGAGGTTACTAACAATATCTGAAGGCCCCTGTGTAATCTTGTATATGTAGTAGAAAGACATAAGTAGGTAAAAACCAAGTGATTCGGTAGGTTATTGTACAGTAGCACTTCCTTAAATAAAATATAGGTTTTTCATGCTTTGGCTGGCTTTTTAGTGCATTATATTGGTGCGGGTGCTTGTGGCGTGTGCTGAATTAAAATCAGCTTGCAATCAAACATCATAGTGTTACATTTGCGCGCAGTCAGTAGTTTTTTAAAACTATTGTCATCCAAAATCAAAAAATATCTGAGGGGATATTCATGAAAAAAATCACTTCAACTTTATTGTTGACTTCTTTAATGGCGCTTGGCGCTAATTCTGCAAATGCCGATACTCTTGATTCTGTTAAGAGTAAGGGGTACGTTCAATGTGGTGTAAGTACCGGATTACCTGGTTTTTCAAACGCAGATGCCTCTGGCAACTGGCAGGGTCTGGACGTTGATGTTTGTCGTGCTGTTGCTGCTGCAACTTTAGGCGATGCCAGCAAAGTCAAATACTCCCCGCTAACAGCGAAAGAGCGCTTTACCGCTCTGCAATCTGGTGAGATTGATATGCTGTCGCGTAACACTACCTGGACTCTGACGCGTGATGCTTCACTGGGTCTTAACTTCGCAGGTGTTAACTACTACGATGGTCAGGGTTTCATGGTAACCAAGGGGCTGGGTGTTAAATCTGCTAAGGAACTGGACGGCGCCGCTGTTTGTATTCAGGCAGGTACTACTACTGAATTGAACTTGGCTGATTACTTTCGTCAGAATGGTATGAGCTATAAATCAGTAACTTATGACACTTCAGATGCAACCATCAAGGGTTTTGAAGCAGGTCGTTGCGATATGCTGACTTCCGATCAATCTCAGTTATATGCACTTCGTATCAAACTGAAAAACCCGAATTCTGCTATAGTTCTGCCAGAAGTTATTTCTAAAGAGCCTCTGGGACCTGTTGTTCGTCAAGGTGATGACAAATGGTTTAACATTGTTAAATGGTCACTCATGGCAATGGTAAATGCTGAAGAGCTGGGTATTACCATGGGTAACGCCAAGAGCATGATGGGCAGCGAAAATCCTGCTGTTGGTCGTTTTATGACCGGACAGGGCGAAAAACTGGGGCTGGGCGATGACTGGGCTTTTAATATTGTTAGTCAGGTTGGTAACTATGGCGAATCATTCGAAAGAAATGTGGGCATGGGTTCACCATTAAAAATCTCTCGCGGTCTGAATGCACTGTGGAGTAAAGGCGGACTGCAATACGCACCACCTATCCGTTAAACCGGAATCGAAAGGGACATGTCAATCATGTCCCTTTCTTATTTCTATCCAGTATTACACATGATATATATCCAGGGTGTAGCAACGAGGTAGAAATGATTTTTTACTCGCATATACAAAAATAAATCTTTCCAATTATACGGAGCGGAGCATGTCTGATAATGATTCGGAAATAAAACCGTCCAAACCAGCAGTGTGGAATGATCCACAATATCGCGCACTGTTTTTTCAGATTGTTTTGGTACTGGCGCTAGGCTATTTCCTGGTCAGTATTGTCAATAACACCTTGCAAAATATGGAATCCCGGGGGATTTCAACGGGTTTTGCATTTCTCAGTGAACCCTCTGGCTTTGGTATTTTGCAAAGCCTGATTGAGTTCGATGAATCCCATTCCTATGGTCGTACCTTTTTTGTCGGTCTGCTTAATACGCTTCTGGTTTCTGCCTTAGGTATTATTTGCGCCACAATAGTTGGTTTCATTATGGGTATTGCCAGATTGTCACATAACTGGCTTATTTCAAAAATTGCTACGGTTTACATCGAAACCTTTAGAAATATTCCGTTGCTACTACAAATCTTTTTCTGGTATTTCGCCGTATTGGGCGCTTTACCCACTGTTCGACAAAGTCTGTCTTTAGGTGCTGGTATAGAATTCAATAATCGTGGCCTGTACCTCCCCGCCCCGGTACCGCAGGATGGGTTTGCTATCGTAGGATGGTTATTCTTCATCGGTATTATTGCTGCTTTTTTTATACGCCGTTGGGCGCGCAAAAGACAGGATGATACGGGGCAACAATTTCCAGTATTCCTGACTTCACTGGGCATTATTATCGGACTCCCGCTGCTGGTGTTCCTGATCATGGGGTCTCCGCTTGCCTGGGATTATCCAGAGTTAAAAGGGTTTAATTTTAAGGGCGGTACCGCAATCATTCCTGAGTTACTGGCGCTACTGCTGGCCTTAACGATTTATACCGGCACCTTCATTGCTGAAACAGTACGTGCAGGTATTAATGCGGTGAGTCACGGTCAGACTGAAGCTGCATTAGCCATGGGGCTGTCACGAGGTCAAACCATGCGTCTGGTGATCATTCCACAGGCCATGCGGGTCATTATTCCTCCACTCACCAGCCAATACCTCAATCTGGCGAAAAACTCATCACTGGCGACAGCGGTCGGTTATCCGGATATTGTTGCTGTGTTTATGGGGACTACCCTGAATCAGACAGGTCAGGCGGTAGAGATTACGGCTATGACCATGGCGGTTTATCTAACAATCAGTTTGACCATTTCATTCTTTATGAACTGGTACAACAAGAAAATGGCTCTGGTTGAGCGATAGGGGGAAGAAGATGACAACTGAAAATTACGAACCAGGTAATCATCCAAGTCTGCCGCCTCCAGTCAGTACTTCAGGGATAATAGGCTGGTTACGCATTAACCTGTTTGATGGTTATGTAAATACAGCTTTTACTCTACTTGGGCTTTATATAGTGTACCTATATCTTCCACCCTTGATTAGCTGGGCCTTTATTGATTCTGTCTGGACTGGAGATACTCGTGCTGTATGTGAAGTTGATGGGGTAGGTGCCTGCTGGGCATTTATCAACAGCCGCTTTCCTCAGTTTATGTATGGATTTTATCCGGAGGAGCTTTACTGGCGCCCTAATCTTGCGGGCATTCTTCTTATCCTGCTAACAATTCCACTGTTTATGAATTCATTTAGCAAAAAGTGGATGCTGGGTGGATTCATCCTGTTTATCTATCCTTTTATTGCTTACGTCTTGATTCATGGCGGCTCGTTCGGATTTGAAGAGGTGCCTACCAACAAATGGGGCGGCCTGATGTTAACGCTGGTGCTGTCTGCTGTGGGTATTGTGGCGTCCCTGCCAATTGGTATTGTGCTGGCATTAGGTCGTCGTTCGCAGATGCCTATTGTGAAATCGGTATGTGTAATCTACATCGAATTCTGGCGCGGGGTTCCGTTGATTACGGTACTTTTTATGTCTTCGGTTATGTTGCCTTTGTTTTTTCCGGAAGGTACTGATTTCGATAAATTGTTGCGTGCGATGATCGGTATCATCATGTTCCAGTCTGCTTATATGGCTGAAGTGGTGCGTGGTGGCTTACAGGCGATTCCCAAAGGTCAGTATGAAGCCGCTGCAGCCCTGGGATTAAGTTACTGGAAAAGCATGAGCCTTATCATTTTGCCGCAGGCTTTAAAGCTGGTAATTCCCGGTATCGTAAACACCTTTATCGCGCTATTTAAAGATACCACGCTGGTATTGATCATTGGTCTATTTGATTTGCTAGCGATTATCCAGCAGGCAAATTCCGATTCATCCTGGCTCGGTTTCGACACCGAAGGTTATGTATTTGCCGCTTCAATTTTCTGGGTGTTCTGTTTCAGCATGTCTCGTTACAGTATTGCACTCGAAGCCAAACTCCACACTGGACATAAAAGGTAATTTCCATGTCAGAGAATAAATATATTGTAGAAATGAATGCTGTACATAAATGGTATGGCGATTTCCATGTACTAAAGAATGTGAACCTGCAGGTCGAGAAGGGTGAACGTATCGTTATCTGTGGGCCTTCTGGTTCGGGTAAGTCAACTACTATTCGTTGTATCAATCACCTCGAAGAGCATCAGCAGGGTCAGATTATTGTAGATGGCACAGAGTTAACCGGTGATTTGAAACATATCGAACAGATTCGTAAGGAAGTCGGTATGGTTTTCCAGCACTTTAACCTGTTCCCGCATTTAACCATACTGGAAAACCTGGCTCTGGCACCAGTCTGGGTTAAGAAAATGCCGCGTAAAGAAGCTGAAGAGATTGCGATGAGTTACCTTGAGCGGGTTAAAATCCCTGAACAGGCCAAGAAATTTCCTGGCCAGTTGTCTGGTGGGCAACAACAGCGAGTCGCTATAGCTCGAAGTCTGTGTATGAGTCCTAAGGTCATGTTGTTCGATGAGCCTACCTCTGCACTGGATCCTGAAATGATCTCTGAAGTGCTGGATGTTATGGTAGAGCTGGCGGAAGAAGGCATGACCATGCTTTGTGTGACGCATGAGATGGGTTTTGCCAAGAAGGTAGCGAATCGAGTCATTTTTATGGATGGCGGTGAAATTATCGAACAAAATGAGCCACATGAGTTCTTTGAGAACCCTCAAAACGAAAGAACTCAGTTATTCTTGAGCCAAATCATACAACATTAGTTTTTTTAGGATTAAAAAGGGCTAAGAATTTTAGCTTTGAGCTAAGGGCCACGCATTTCGATGAATTGTAGGGGATATTATGGCTTATATTGAGTGGAATGAAAGTTTGGATACTGGTATCGAGGTGATTGATAACCAGCATAAGCGTATAGTTGGCTATATCAATAAGCTTGAGGAGACCCGCGAAAATCATAGTATGGAAGAGGTCGCGGTGGTTCTGGATGAGCTGGTCGACTATACGCTGTCACACTTCACTTTCGAAGAAAGCCTTATGGAAGAGGCTGAATATCCATTTATAAAAGCTCATAAGCGTGTACATGAGTTATTTATCCGGCGTGTTAGTGATTATATGCAGCGATTTAAGATGGGTGATGATATAACAGAGGAGTTACACAACACCCTGAAGGCCTGGCTGATTAATCATATTCGTAACGATGATAATGATTATGCTGAGATTGTGCGAACGAAATTAAATACCGGCGACTCGCGTAAAACGGGCTGGTTATCGCGCAATATGAAAAAGATCTTTGGCTAAACTGTAGTAGGATTGAAGCAAATGCAGCGTGTAGAGTGGAAGCAGGAATTTGAAATAGGGATTCATGTCATTGATACGCAGCATAAGCGAATCGTAGATTATATCAATCTGCTGGTAGATTATGATGGTCATGCTAACCATGATGACATGGCTGAGCTGATAAACTCTTTAATCGATTATACTTATTCCCACTTTGCCTTTGAAGAAGCCTTAATGGAAGAGGCTGGTTATGAGTTTTTGACAGTCCATAAGCGAACTCATCAGGCTTTTACCGATCATGTCAGTGATTTACATGAGCATTTCAAACAGGGTGATGATGTTAGTGGCCAAATTGCAACCTTGCTGCAAACCTGGCTAATCAATCACATTCTGGATGATGATAAAGGTTATGCGCCCCTGGTAAAGCAGCAATTAACCGATATAGAAAAAAAGGAATCAGGTGGTTGGCTGTCAAACACCCTCAAGCGATTTTTTGATTAAGGAAATTTAACAGCTGTAATAGCCTCGTTATCTTTCCATTCACCTCATGCACGCTTTTTGGTATGGTTGCCGGCCTGTCCTAAGCCGATACCCTGTTAAATACTGTGTCCAGAATTGAACAATTACCCTCCCATTTAATAAACCAGATTGCGGCTGGTGAAGTCGTTGAACGGCCTGCTTCTGTCATCAAGGAGCTGGTGGAAAATAGTCTGGATGCCGGAGCCACTAGAATTGATGTTAATGTTGAAGCTGGAGGTCTGAAATCTATTCAGATTATTGATGATGGCTGCGGCATTGAAAAGCAGGACCTGCCAATGGCGCTTTCACGTCATGCGACCAGTAAAATTCATTCCCTGGATGATCTTGAATCGATCTGTAGCCTTGGCTTTCGCGGGGAAGCATTACCCAGCATAGCCTCGGTATCGCGATTGACATTGTCTTCCATGGTTGAAAATGGTGAGCATGGGTGGAAATTATCCGGGCGAGATCACCAGCAACCAGAGCCTGTCAGTTTGCAGCATAGTGGAAGTATTATTGATGTCCGAGACCTGTTTTATAACGTACCTGCGCGCAAAAAGTTTCTGCGAACAGAACGAACAGAGTTCAATCACATCGAAAGTCTGTTCAAAACACTGGCTTTAAGTCAGCCTCATGTCGCACTTTCATTGACACATAATCACAAGATAATCTACCAGCTTCCGGCAGCGAAAGACGCTGTTTCTACATCCCAGCGACTGGCAAGGGTGTGTGGACGAGAATTTTCACAAAGCCTGATCGATATCGATCATCAGGTAGAGGGGCTTGCATTATCCGGGTGGGTTGCCATGCCTACTTTCTCCAGAAGTCAGGCAGATATGCAGTACTTTTTTGTGAATGGTCGTATGGTAAGGGATAAGGTCATCAGTCACGCGGTTCGTCAGGCTTATCAGGATGTGTTATTCCATGGTCGGCATCCGGCGTTTGTGCTTTATCTTGCGATAGATCCTCGTCAGGTGGATGTGAATGTACACCCACAGAAGCACGAGGTCAGGTTTCGTAATTCGCGTCAGGTGCATGACTTTCTGTATCGAAGCCTGCATCAGGCGCTTGCAGATGTGCAACCAGAGCAGCAAATTAACAGCCCCGCTTTTTCATTGAATACCCACCCTGAAAGGCAGAATGAAAGCTCATTCCGACAAACAGAAATGGAAATTAAACCTTCTCAATCTGGCTTTTCGTATGCTGGCTCAGGGCGATCAGTGTCTCAGGTAAGAGAAAATATGGCTGCGTATGGCCAGTTACTGGCGCAGCCAGAAGAAACTAAGGAAGAAGCAAAAGCCCCCCCCTTAGGATATGCATTAGCTCAATTAAAAGGGATTTATATCCTGGCTGAGAATGATCAGGGAATGGTGCTGGTGGATATGCATGCCGCACATGAACGCATTGTTTACGAGCGATTAAAACAACACTCTGAACAGGAAGGTATTATTTCCCAGCCTCTACTGGTGCCTTTGACCCTGCACGTAAGTCAATCTGAGGGTGATTTGGTAGAAAATCAGCAACAGGAGCTGATGCAGTTTGGTCTTAAAATTGAGCGCTTAAGTCATGAACAGATCCGTATCCGAGAGGTACCTGCTCTATTAAAACAGGCCGATATAGAAAAACTGGTACGAGATGTACTAAGTGATTATATGGAGCATGGACAAAGCCAGCAGATAGAACAAAAAACCAATGACATTCTTTCAACCATGGCCTGCCATGGTTCTGTACGGGCCAATCGTCTGTTAACGATCAGTGAAATGAATGCATTATTGCGTGACATCGAACAAACCGAGCGTAGTGGGCAATGCAATCACGGGCGGCCTACCTGGAAACAGCTAAGTCTTCAGCAACTGGACTCCCTGTTCCTGCGAGGTCAGTGAGCGATGTCATCTGCCAAACCCCAGGCAATCTTGCTAATGGGTGCTACTGCAACTGGTAAAACCGATCTGGCCGTACATATGGTAGAGCGCTTTCCTGTTGAGATAATTAGTGTAGATTCTGCGTTGATCTATCGTGAGATGAACATCGGTACTGCTAAACCTGATGCCGAGACTTTACAACGCGCACCACATTATCTGATCGATATACTGGATCCAGCAGAAAGCTGGTCAGCATGGGACTTTGTCCAGCAAGCTACAGCTTTAATAGAAGAAATCAATCAGCGTGGCAACATCCCTCTGCTGGTTGGAGGAACCATGATGTACTTTAATGCGCTGCAGCAGGGCTTGAATGATTTACCCATGGCTGATGAGGCAATACGAGAAGCTTTAAACCTGCGTTTACAGCAGGAAGGTCTGGAACAGCTTTATAAGGAACTCCAGCAGATAGACCCGGATTCGGCAGCGCGTATTAAACCAGGAGATCCTCAGCGAATTCTGAGGGCTCTGGAGGTGCATATGGTGACTGGCAAAACCATGAGCCAGTTGTTACAGCATCAAAGTGACCGGCCTGAGATTGATTTTAAGCAGATTATTCTGGATGTGAATGATAGAAAGCCCTTGCACCAAAGGATTGAAACAAGGTTTCATCAAATGCTGGAGCAGGGGTTTGAACAGGAGGTCAGGAACCTGTATCAGCGCGGAGACCTGAATTTACAAATGCCATCCATGCGTTGCGTGGGCTATCGCCAGATGTGGATGTATCTCCAGGGTGAGTATAACTACCAGCAAATGGTGGATAAATCGATTGTTGCAACCCGTCAGTTAGCTAAACGCCAACTTACCTGGCTACGAAAATACAATAATGCATTGAAAATAGACTATAACAGCTATACATATAAGAGCATCTATGAATATTTAAGCTTATCGGGATAATAACAGAGTAAATTTTACAGTTTTAAGGAAGTAAAATTTTTCTGATACTCTCATCCAGATATTTGATACAATCACAAAATTTAGGAGTACCTAATAATGTCAAAAGGGCAAATGCTACAAGAACCCTTCCTTAACGCTTTACGTCGCGAACATGTACCTGTATCAATTTTCCTGGTGAATGGAATAAAGTTGCAGGGACAGATTGAATCTTTCGATCAATTTGTCATTCTTCTCAAGAACAATGTCAGTCAAATGGTTTACAAGCATGCTGTGTCAACCATAGTTCCCGCAAGGAACGTTCAGATTGAAAAAGCGGATGAAGAGTTTAATCAATAAGTTGTTGATTTTTTATACGTCTCTGGGAGCTTTGATTGTTCGAATTTGAGCGCCCGAGAGGCGGTGAATCAGCATTACTTGTACACATTAATTTTCCTGACAGTGCTGATCAGGATGACTTGGCTGAATTCGTTGAGCTGGTGCGTTCTGCCGATGTAACTGATGTAGATATTGTTGTCGGTAGTAGGCATACCCCTTCTTCTAAAACCTTTGTTGGCAAAGGTAAGCTCGAAGAAATTGAGTCTTTAGTGCGGCAGCACGAAATCGACGTGGTTTTATTCAATCATGCTTTATCTCCATCTCAGGAAAGAAATCTGGAAAGGGCTTTACAGTGCAGAGTACTCGATCGTACAGGGTTGATCCTGGATATATTCGCTCAGCGAGCGCATTCCTTCGAAGGTAAGCTGCAGGTCGAGCTGGCACAGCTGAAACACCTGTCCACACGTCTGGTTCGAGGCTGGACGCATCTGGAAAGACAAAAGGGTGGTATTGGTTTGCGGGGCCCAGGTGAAACTCAGCTGGAAACTGATCGTCGCCTGTTGGGTAAACGAATTAAGTATCTGAAGGCTCGACTTGAAAAAGTAAGCAAGCAGCGTCAGCAAAGTCGTCAGGCGAGAACCAAAGCCGAAATTCCCAGCCTTTCATTGGTGGGTTATACCAATGCGGGCAAGTCGACTTTATTTAATGCATTAACCGATGCACATGCTTATGCAGCAGACCAGCTGTTTGCGACGCTGGATCCCACTTTACGCAAGCTTCAGATTAGTGATCAGTTATCCGTTATTCTGGCCGATACCGTTGGCTTTATACGTCATCTACCGCATGATCTGGTAGCAGCATTCCGTGCTACCTTACAGGAGACACAGGAAGCAGACCTGATTCTGCATGTGATCGATTGTGTTGATGAAAGCCGTCAGGAAAAAATCGATGCGGTTAATCAGGTTTTGATCGAAGTTGGTGCAGAAAATACCCCTCAGTTACAGGTATTTAATAAGATAGATCTGGCTGCTTATCAGCCGAGAATCGACCGCAATGAAGAAGGCCGGGCTGAGCGAATCTGGCTATCCGCTAAAACCGGAGCGGGTTTTGAAGAGTTTAGAGAAGTGATTTCCGATTTCTTTCTACCCAAAACCCGGTGTTGTGAAATTACTATCAAACCTGCTGAAGGTCATTTACGATCACGCCTGCACGAAGAGAAGGTAATTGCCGCTGAAACCTATAATGACGATGGCTCAATCACGCTCATAGTTAACATCAGTGAAGTTCAGATTAAAAAAATATGCAGGCACCTTGAAATTCCCGCAGAAAGATTCCATATCTGTAGCGATAGACTTGCAGTCGTAGCGTAACCCATCTTACAATTCACAGCCTTTGTGAGCTGTCAGTACAAACAAATCCACAATAATTAATTTGGAGAAGCCTTATGCCCTGGAATGAACCGGGTAAAGATAAAGATCCCTGGGGACAACGTAACAACGATACGCCCCCTGATCTTGATGAAGTGTTCAAAAACCTGAAGAAGAAACTGGGCGGAATACTCGGCAATGGTCGAGGTGGCTCAGGTGGTCGCAACAGTGGTAATGATGACTATACCGGCATTATTCTAATAGCACTTGCTGCGGTTATTGTTGTGTGGCTACTGAGTGGCGTCTACATCGTAGATGAAGGTAAGCGAGGTGTAGAAACCCGTTTTGGCGCGCGTAGTGATGTTACACAACCTGGTCCACACTGGCGCTTACCATGGCCGATTGACGCTGTAGAAATGGTTGACGTGGGTGCAATACGTAAGATTAACCACAATTCTCAAATGTTGACCGAAGATGAAAATATCGTAGCGCTTAGTCTTGAGGCTCAGTACAACGTTAAAAATGCGCAAAACTACGTTTTTGAAGTCAGAGATCCAGACATCACTTTGAAACAGGCTGCTGAAACAGCGATCCGTGAAGTAGTGGGTCGAAATTCAATGGATTACATCATTACCGATGGTCGTGCTGAAGTTGCATCTGAAACCAAACGCATCATGCAGGAGATACTGGACTCTTACCAAACCGGCTTGAATGTACTTCAGGTCAACCTGAATGAAGCACAGCCACCGGAAGAAGTGCAGGATGCATTTGCCGATGCTATCAAGGCGCGTGAGGATCAACAACGTATTATCAACGAAGCTAATGCTTATCGTAACGATATTGTTCCAAAGGCCAGAGGTGACGCACAGGCGATGCGAGAAGATGCAGAAGCATACCGAACTCAGGTTGTGAAATCTTCAGAAGGTGAAACTGAGCGTTTTACCAAACTACTTGCTGAGTACCAGAGGGCTCCAGATGTCACTCGTGAACGTCTGTATCTGGAAACGATGGAACAGATTATGTCCAATAATCCAAAGGTGTTACTGGATGTGAAAAATGGCAACAACCTGACTTATTTACCACTGGATAAGATGATACAAAGAAACTCCGGTTCTTCGTCATCAAGCATTCGCCTGCCTACGACAAGCCAGAGAAGTGGTGCTGCGGCTAATCTCAATTCTATGGATGAGTTTAGACGCAACAATTCGCGTACTCGGATACGGGAGACAAGATAATGGGAAATATTAAATTTGGTCTATTTGTTGCTGGCTTCATTGCCCTTGTCCTCTGGTCATCGACATTTATAGTGAATGAAAAAGAACTGGCGATTAAATTTAAGCTGGGTGAAATCGTGACTACGATTAATGAACCTGGACTCTATTTCAAAATTCCAATCATCAATAACATACGCAAGTTTGATAGCCGGGTATTGACGCTTGATACTGCGCCAGAACGCTATCTGACCAGTGAAAAGAAGAATGTAATCGTAGACTCTTATGTCAAATGGCGTATATCTAATCCACGTATTTACTATACCTCTACTCAGGGTGGTGATGAGCAGCGCGCTGTATCCCGTATCATTTCAATCCTCAACGATGAAATGAAAGGGCAATTCGGTTCCAAGACGATTAAAGAAGTTATATCCGGTGAACGTTCCGCCATCATGCAGGCAGTGAATGAAAACGCGGGCGTTAAAACCCGTGATCTGGGTGTTGAACTGGTTGATGTGCGTATTAAAAAGGTTGAACTACCACCTGACGTCAGCGAATCGGTTTATCAACGTATGATCAAGGAGCGTGACACGGTAGCCAAGGCCTTCCGTTCTGCGGGTGAAGAGCAGGCAAAGGGTATCCGAGCTAATGCGGATCGTCAGCGTACAGAAATTCTGGCTGAAGCTTATCGTGAAGCAGAACAGATTCGAGGTGATGGTGATGCCTCGGCTGCCAAGATATATGCTGATGCCTATGGTAAGGACAAAGAGTTCTATTCATTTCATCGAAGCCTGAATGCCTATCGCAACAGCTTTTCAGGCAATAACGATATGATGGTTCTGAACCCTGAATCTGATTTCTTCAGATACTTTAAAGAAGCTACTGGTAAACAGTAAGCGCTATCCCTTAAAATACGGGCGGATTTAATGCCGCCCGTTTCTATGACTACCTTATGAACTGGAATGATTTATTTGCCGCTTTGGCTCTGGTGTTGGTGATTGAAGGCCTGTTACCTTTTATCAACCCGCGTAGTTATAAGAACACCATGATGCAAATGTCATCCTTTCCAGAAAAAACCATACGAATGATTGGCTTTGGAAGTATGATTGCGGGCGTTGTTTTTTTGTATTTAGTCAGAGGATAAAACTTGCAAGATTCATACTCCAGTCGCTGGTTATTGCCCGATGGTATACAGGAAATGCTGCCACCGGATGCAAAAGCAGTAGAAAAACTACGCCAGTCAATACTGGCCTTATATGACAGCTGGGGTTATGACCTTGTGATGCCGGCAATGGTTGAGTTTACCGATTCATTACTCACAGGAACGGCCAACTCCCTGCAACGTAAAACATTCACTCTGGTGGACCAGCTTAGCGGTAAGCTAATGGGGCTGCGATCAGATATGACGCCGCAGGTCGCCCGCATAGATGCTCATCAACTGGCTGGTAAACAGCACACCTCAAGACTGTGTTACTGCGGCCATTTACTGCATGCTCAAACCGATGGCTTAAACACGAGTCGCTCCCCTTTACAGATTGGTGCTGAAATATTTGGGAATGCATCGATTGAAGCTGATATAGAAGTGGTTAGCCTGATGCTGGAAACCATGCATAAAGCTTCATTGAAGCAGGTCTCGGTTGATCTTGGGCATGTAGGCATCTTCCGCAGTCTGTTTGAACAAAGTGGTCTGGATAAGTCGCAGGAACAAATCCTGTTTGATATGTTACAGCGTAAATCCATACCCGAACTTAAAAGCTTTCTGCAGCAGCAGGATCTCTCGGAAGGTGTGCGTCAACAATTTTGCCAGCTTGCTTTATTGAACGGTGATGTTGATATTATCCAGCAGGCAAGAGAAATCTATAAAGATACTAATGGTGAGTGCCAGGCCGCACTGGACCATATAGAAGCAGTTGCACAGGGTATACAGCAGCGCTACCCAGAGGTCCTGATTCACTGTGACCTTTCTGAATTACGTGGCTATGAATATCATACCGGGCTCGTGTTTGCTGCCTTTTTGCCGGGGCAGGGACGTGAGATTGCGCGTGGTGGACGATATGACGATATCGGTTCGGTATTTGGCGTTGCCAGGCCCGCAACCGGTTTCAGCACAGATTTGCTGAACGTCTATCTACTATCAGATATTTCCGAATCTAAACCTGGGTCAATTCTGGCCCCAAATAATAATGATAGCCAGTTAAAACAACTGATTGCTGACTTGCGTCAGCAGGGCAAAAGGGTAATTATTGATTTATCCAATGGAGAGCTCTCTCCTGAACAACAATCCTGTCAACAGGTGATCGTTCGAAACGACAGTAACTGGGTCGTAAACGAGATTAAATAAAGGTAAAAAATAAAATGGCAAAAAATGTAGTCGTTATCGGTACCCAATGGGGCGATGAGGGTAAAGGTAAAATTGTTGATCTGCTAACGGACAAAGCCAGAGCAGTAGTACGTTTTCAGGGTGGGCATAATGCTGGTCATACACTGGTTATTGATGGCGTTAAAACCGTTTTACATCTGATACCTTCCGGTGTTTTACGCGAAAACGTATTATGTCTCATAGGTAACGGTGTGGTGTTATCACCGTCAGCGCTGCTTGAAGAAATAGAGATGCTGGAAAAAAATGGCATCCCTGCGCGTGAGCGAATCCGTTTAAGTGAATCCTGCCCATTAATTCTGCCTTATCATATCGCGCTGGATCAGGCGCGTGAAATTGCGCGTGGAAATAAAGCTATAGGTACTACAGGTCGTGGCATTGGCCCCTGTTATGAAGATAAGATAGCGCGTCGCGGCATTCGTCTGGGTGAGTTACTGGATCCTGAGCATTTTGCAAAACGATTACAGGAAGTGATGGAATACCATAACTTTGCATTAAAACATTACTTTAAACAGCCCGAAGTTGATTACCAGACTGTGCTGGATGAAGCATTACAGCAAGCCGAACAGATCAGGGATCTGGTGGGTGATATCCCGGGCATTCTGCATAAAATGAAGGAAGATGGTGAATCGATTATGTTCGAAGGTGCACAGGGTGCATTGCTGGACATAGATCATGGTACTTACCCTTATGTGACATCATCTACTACAACGGCCGGCGGCGCCGCTTCCGGTTCAGGTGTGGGTCCTGCTGATCTTGATTACATTCTGGGCATCGTTAAAGCCTATACCACCCGGGTTGGAGCGGGCCCATTTCCAACTGAACTTGTGTACAGTATGGAAGAAGATAAAGGTGATGAAACAGGCAAGTATCTGGGAACCAAAGGTCATGAATTTGGTGCTACCACCGGACGTCAACGTCGCTGTGGCTGGCTGGATATAGTTTCATTAAACCGTTCATTAAAAATCAATTCTGTAACAGGTATCTGTATTACTAAACTGGATGTTCTGGATGAGCTGGAAACGATCAAGATTGCAGTTTCCTATGATTTGAACGGCGCACATCTGACCTCTCCACCTGTCGGATCGGATCGTTTGGAGGAGTGCATACCTCAATACATTGAGATGCCGGGGTGGCAGCAATCTACCATTGGTATTAAATCTTATGATGATTTACCACAGGCAGCCAAGGACTACCTGAACAAGATTGAAGAGTTAACAGGGACACCAATAGACATTATTTCTACCGGGCCAGACAGGGCAGAGACTATTGTTAAAAGGCACCCGTTTGGATAGTTTTATCAAATAAATTAAAAAAGCCATACTTCGGTATGGCTTTTTTATGCACTTATTACTGGAAATATATTCAACCTAGACCAGACTATATGATAACAAGAGTTTTCAGGAAACATTATGAAGTGTTATAAGCTGTCTATAGGGGTTGCTCTAATGCTGTTACAGCTTAGTGTTGAAGCATCTCAGAACCTGTGGCAGGAAGTAACTACTGCGCAACGAAGTGTAGTACCTCAAAGCAGCGAGTCAGGTCGTTATTATCAAAGTGATACGCAGACACTAAAACAGATCCTTTCTCGTGCTGGGGCTGAAGGCTCCAACCCGCTTGATACGCGTATTGAATTACCGAATATCGATGGCCAGATTGAAGAATTCCAGCTCATTGAATATTCGATGATGGCTCCCGAACTGAAAGCTAAATTCCCTGACTTTAAAACCTATAAAATCAAAGGTATTCTGGATCCGAATGCTAGTGGTCGTATAAGCTACACTCCAAAAGGTTTTAATGCCATGATAGTTTCCAGCAAGGGAACATTCTTTCTGGATCATGAAGCAGGAGGGATAATTCGTGGTTACAGTAAAAGGGCATCATCACCTGAGGTTCCTTTTAACTGTGGAGTAGCAGGGCATAACCATAATCATCCCGTTAGCTTCACCGCTAATCGTTTAGCACAACGCACAACGGGTAGTATTCAGGTTTATCGATTAGCTCTGGCAGCGAATTCAGAGTATGTAACTGCTGTGGGCGGGACGATACCATCTGCTTTTGCAGAAATGCAAAACACAATTAATCGGGTTAATGAGATTTATGAACGAGACCTGGGCATAAGGCTGGAGTTTGTTGGGAATAATAATGCAATAATCTACGATGTCGATACAACTAAAGACCCCTATGATAATTCTAATCAAGCCCTCATGCTGGAAGAAAATCAGGCGACCCTTGATAGTGTGATAGGAAGTGGGAATTACGATATTGGGCATGTATTTGGCACTGGAGGAGGGGGTATTGCCTCTGTCAGCTCTGTTTGTCAGGCCGGTTTCAAGGCTCAGGGCACTACGGGGTTAAAAGGGGCTTCTGGGGAGTCTTTTTACATTGATTATGTAGCCCATGAGATGGGGCATCAGTTTGGGGCAGAACACACCTATAATGGCACAACCTCTTCCTGCTCTGGTAATCGATCCCAGTCATCTGCTGTGGAGCCAGGGAGCGGGGCCTCGATTATGGGATATGCAGGCATCTGTGGAGGTGAGAATCTACAGTCAAATTCTGATGCTCATTTTCATGCCAGATCGATCAGTGCTATAGATAGTTATACCTCTTCGAATTCGGGGTCATGTTCAACTACATTAACGGCTGCTAACCCTAATCAACCAGTAGCCAGTGCGGGTGCAGATCACAGCATTCCCAGTGGAACACCCTTTATGTTGACGGCGACAGCGCATGATGATGACGTGGGTGATACGCTATCTTATAACTGGTATCAGATGGATACTGGTGCTCCAACTAGCAGTCTAAACTTTGGAGAAGATCTTGGAACAAATCCCTTATTCCGCAGCTATCTGCCAAGGTCAGAACCAGTTCGTCATTTTCCTGCGCTGGGTACAACTTTAGATAATCTGTACGACTATGCTGAAGTGCTGGCCTGCAATAGTAGAGATATTAATTTCAGACTGGCTGTAAGGGATGGTAATGGAGGTGTTGGTTACGATAATGTGAAGGTTACTGTTGATAGTAATTCTGGACCTTTCAGAGTGACAGCATTTAACACTGCTCAATCTATAGATCCTGGAAATCATCAAATTACCTGGAACGTCGCAGGTACGAACCTGGCTCCGGTGAATTGTAGTTCGGTTAACATTAGTCTACTTACCTTTAACTCAATCGCCAGTACTTATAAAGAAACGATACTGAGCCCTAATGAAATCAACGATGGCTCTGCTCAGGTAACTATACCGGATCTTAAGGCCTCGAAAGCCCGTATTAAAATTCAATGTGAAAACAATATTTTTTATGATATTACAGATGACTATATAAATATAAAGGGTTCAACTGTAGCGGATACATCTGGTAATACTGTATTTTATAACAGCGATGGTTATGGTTATTCCTTATATTCAAGTCCGTCTAGTACCAGTTGTGAGTATGTTTATGTACCAACGACTGAAACTACTGAGTCTAATAGCGATAGTGGTAGTGGCGCTATCGGCTTGTATGGGCTGTTCTCAATGTTTTCACTATTAATAATTAGAAGACGATTAATAGTGTAAATTTCAGGTCCAGTTAAGAGAAGTCCTTGCTAAGGCTGGCAGTGAGGTTTAATTATTGCATTATATTGCAATGCATACTGGTGGGCTTTTTTCATTAACTGCAGGTGACCGTCATTGAGTACAGTATCGCTCACTCCATCGATTAGATTAACTCCGCAATAGAGTTCATATTTATTCATTTTATCAACCGGGATGCCAGGGATAATGATTGCTCGTTGGGGTAATGCCATGAGCCTGAAGTCTCCCGCTGCTATAGCCTTTTTTGCATCCTGTTGAGGATTTGCATCCTTAAGCCATTGCAATTTTTGTTCTGACCTGGTCAATGTAGAAGTATCGGTAGCACATCCCGTTATAGTGCTTATCAGTAGAATGGTGGTAAATAGTATTTTCATCATGACCTGAGTATAGTGTTTTGATTAATCATGCCAGAAATATGCATCAGTGTATTGCTAAAAAGTTAGCAACCAGGGCTTATGTTCGTTGATAACTGGCCATTAATCCTGCTGCCAATATAAACATAGCACCGAATAGCTGGTTGATTCGATGTTGGTGATTATCACTTTTCATCCAGCGCGCGATGGTTGTAGCTAATGTGGCATAACCTAGCATAATAATGATGTCAACGCAGAGCATGGTTGTTGCCATAATGCTGAACTGTGGGATATGGGGTTCGTTCATAGCCAGGAATTGCGGCAATAAAGCTACCAGAAAAACTGTAGCTTTGGGGTTGGTCAGGTTGACCAGAGCAGCCTGCCAGAAGCGTTTACTGTAATTCAATTCGCATTCTCTTTCTGCTGTAATCTTTAACGGTGCCTGGCGCCACTTCTGAATTCCAAGCCAGAGCAGGTAGATAACTCCTACCCATTTGATTAAGGTAAAGATCTCACCCGAAGAGGTAAGTAATGCTCCCAGGCCGATGCCTACGATTAAAAACTGGGCAGCCAGACCCAGCTGTAAGCCCAATATCGCAGGCAGGCTGTGCCTTACGCCATAAACCATGCCATTACTCAGCGTGTTAACAGCGCCTGCTCCAGGTGTTGCTGAGATAAGAATGCAGGCAATCAGAAAAGCGAACCAGATTTCTATAGTCATTGAATCAGAATCAGGCTAAGTTCGGGGACGTAGGTAATGATAATTACCGCAAGTAATAAAATCAAAAAGAAGGGAATGGTAGCCATGTATAGGGTCATGACAGGTTTCTCAAACCGATAACTGGCGATGAACAGGTTCATACCAACCGGTGGTGTAAAGTATCCCAGTTGCATATTGGCCAGAAAAATAATGCCCAGATGAACAGGGTGGATGCCATAGCCTACTGCAATTGGCAGGATAATAGGGACAATGAGTACCAGAGCAGAAAAAATATCCAGCATCATACCTAGTACCAGCAGAAAAATATTCAATAGAATTAAAAACGTCAGCTTGTTATCTATGTGCTGGCGGATAAAATCGAATAAACGAGTCGGAACATCGGTATCTATCATTAAATTGGTAGAAGCCAGAGATACACCCAGAATGATCATAATACCACCAACCAGCACCATTGATTCGCGCACAACAGCGGGTAAATCTTTCAGGCTAATCTCTCTTTGAATGAAAACCTCGACAATAAACACATACAAAGCAGTGACAGCAGCTGCTTCTGAAACGGCGAAGTAGCCGCTGTAGATGCCCCCTAAAATAAGAACAGGTAAGGGGAGTTCCCACTTCGCCTTTTTAATTGAATCCCAGGCATCCGGTATTACATCAATATCGGCACTCGGGGCCTGCTTCTTTTGAGACATACTGTAAATACCGAGTAAAAACAGCATCAGTACCCCCGGCAAGACACCAGCGACAAATAACTGATCAATACTAACAGGATCATCCAGATCCATTTGCTGGGCAACAACACCATATATGATCAGAGGTACAGCAGGCGCGAATAACAGACCAAGACTGCCTGAACTGGTTAACAAACCTAAAGAGAATTTTTCTGAGTAGCCTCCCTTTATTAAAGCTGGGTATAACAGGGCGCCGAGTGCAACAATGGTTACTCCTGATGCACCTGTAAAGGCAGTGAATAACGCACAGGCTACAATGGACACAATGGCTAGCCCTCCAGGTAACCACCCCAGTAACGCTCGTGCCAGATTCACCAGGCGTTGTGATGCCTGACTTTCACCCAGTAAGTAGCCAGCAAAAGTAAACAGTGGGATAGACAGTAACACTGGCATTTCAGCCAGGCGGTAGATCTCAATGGCGATCACCGATAAATCTATCTCTTCCACATAGAAGCCGTACATGGCTCCGGCTACAATCACAACGAAAAGCGGTGTGCGTAAAATCGCTAGCAGCATTAAAACTGGTGTAACGAGAACTGACATTTACTGCTCAGCCCTGGTGATTGATTTGAAATACATTATGAACCATGTGGTGCTATGAAAGAGATAGCGTAAAGCGATTAATCCGAAAGCCAGCGGAATAATGGATTCCATAACCCAGGCAGGTAAGTCCTGAAAACCGAGTAAATTGTCCTGGTAATCAAGCAGCACCCAGCTAGCGCCATGCCATGCGATGACAGAGCAGATAAATGTAGTAAATGCCCCGACTAAGAACTGAATTAAAAGATGAGCGTTTTTAGAGAGATATCTGGACAGTAAGTCGATACGGATATGTCTGTTATCACGACTGGCAACTGTGGCACCAATTAGGCCTGTCCATAAAACTAGCAGACGTAATAAGGGGTCAATCCAGATAAATCCAAAATCAAAAAAATTCCTTAAAACTATCTGTCCACTGCCAAGTATAATCATGCTTCCGAGTAATAAAATCAGCAAGCTATCTTCTAATAGATCAGTGAATTTAGTAAGCGATTTCATATGTTAGGGAGAGTTATCTGAATTCACTCAGTAAACGATTCATTTCCTGAACAAGGTTTTTATCGATATCTCCATCGTCTATAATTTTTTGAATGGATTTCTGAGACAGCATTTTCCAACGTTTAACCTCTTCAGGAGCAGGCGTGATTACTTTTATTCCCTGGGTTTTTAGAGCTTCAGTCGCGTTGATGTTATCCTGACGGTTAATTTTCTCAAGGCGGTCAAAGACAAGATCCATTTCCTCGATAACAATTTTCTGGTCAGCTGCTTTTATTTTGTTAAATGATTTTTTGCTGACTGCTAAAGTACCAATGACATATAACACAGGGGTGTCGATCATATAGTTGACCTTGCTATGCCATTGAAAAGCAATAGCGCCAGTCGAGGTTGTTGTGATGGTTTCTATTAATCCGGTTTGTAACCCTGTGAATACATCAGATAAAGGTAATGCAATGGGTTGAATGCCCAGTGCATCGAAGGTTTCCTTTATCAGATTATCACCCTCAGGCATCCAGACCTTAGTTGCTCGTATTTGTTCCAGATTAGTTACAGCTTGAGTTGAAAAGATACGACCAAACCCTCCTTCAGTGATGCCAAGCAGAACAAAGCCATTTTTGTCCATATGCTGTTTTACACTTTTATCCATCGTTTTGCGTACATGATCAACTTCAGCAAAAGAATCGAAAACCATGGGTAGGCTAAACAACTGAATTGAAGAGTCTATATGAGATAAGCCACTAGAACTAAAAGCACCACCTTGCAACTGATTGATACGAATCTTTCGATGTACATTGGCATCATTGCCCATGACTCCGCCGGGATAGAATTTAAATTTTACCCTGCCAGAGGTTTTCTTTGAGATAGCGTTGGCACCTTTTTTCATCTCCGTCATCCAGCTGGTTCCGGCAGGAGCAATAGTGGCAATCTTCAGAGTTAGAGCTATGGAACTTGTCGAGAAGATTAGATTCAGGACAAGCAAAGCCAGAGTTACACAGATTTTTTTCATAATAATGTCAGATTAGAAATATTCGCTAGACTCATCTAAAAGTATAGAGGCTCGTTTACGAGCCAGGGTATTAATGAGAACCAGACTCTTGTCATCAATATCAGTATTGACCACTTCATTGAGTAGTTCATCGTGTAACTGCTGATCAAATACAAGGCGTGCATAGTATTCGGCAAACAGGACGTTGACCATCAGGTTTTTACCTTCGGACAGTTGCTGAGCCTTTTCAAAATGCATACGTCCTACTTCGGGTTTTCCTCCCAAAGAAGGCGGAATCTGTGATGCCAGAACGCCAAGGTAAAGATGCGCATTGCCATAATCGTAAGTTTCGTTTAATTCTATTGATCGTTGAAAAAGTAATTGCAATTTAGGGATTTGAGCAATAGCGTTCCAGTCATCACGGTTAATCTGGATCCAGTTCGCCCAGGCTGAGGCAAAATCGTATAGCAGAGGTTGCTGGGTGACATTGATTTTTTTCAATAAGGGGATTAATTCATCAGGCTTTTTATCCAGCGACTGACATAAAGCTTTCAGCTCTATACACAGCGCATTATGCGCATAGTCGTAGGACTTCTGGGCCAGCCGTTTGGCGCGTTCCTCGTCTTCTACAAAGGCTGAAGTGTATGAAGCATACAGTTTTGAGCCGGAGATAAGAATTGCTGAATTTTCAGGGTCACCTTGAATAAGACTGTCGATCATTATCAGATAGGCGGGTGCCCCAGCTTTTACCGTTTCCAGGTCATTCTGATTAAGAATTGCCTGTGATAGATTATTCGCCATATCCTGAGTGACTGAGCTGATCATACTCGCACATGCTGATAGCTGAATGCATAGAAGAAGGAATACGATATGGCGAAAATGATGCATATGAACTGGAAGTAATTGAGTGACAGAAAGATTAAAATTTCACTGAGCCTATCAAGCTAACTCTCGGCTTGCAATGGATTCTTTTTGACATAATCATGTAATAAATTTAATCATTAAAAAATAGCGCTTAGTAAATCTCATGTTTTTACCTCTGCACGATAAAAATCCGCTAATGATTGTTGCATTTCAGTTTGTTACCTTTATGACAATCCTGTTATGTTTGGGTGTTTTTTTATGGCAAAAAAGCCTCTCTGGCGAAGCTGCAGCCTATTTTTCTTATGCTTACGGGTTGCTACCTACGGTATTCCTGCATCAGCAATCCCTGCCACCTGAGGTGCATGCGCTACCCTCTCAACTGACTTTGATTTCGTATATGTTTTTACACGGAAGCTGGGTGCATCTGTTAGGGAATATGCTGTTTCTCTGGGTGTTTGGGGATAATGTTGAAGACTCGATGGGGCATTTTCGTTTTATCATTTTTTATCTGTTATGTGGCATTGTAGCTGGTCTCACTCATACTTTATTAGATCCGGGATCTGAGATACCAATGATTGGTGCAAGTGGCGCGGTTGCTGGTTTGTTGGGTGCTTATTTGATGTTGCATCCTAGAGTTAAGGTTCTGGTTTTGTTACTGGGCCGAATTCCAGTTTATTTGCCTGCGTATTTATTACTGATTGCCTGGGTTGTTTTCCAGTTCTACAGTGCCACAGCCACCACTGAGGGAAATAATGTGGCATGGTGGGCACATATTGGTGGGTTTATTGCTGGTATGGTGCTGATAATTCCGATGAAGTATCGACGGGTTAAATTATTTGATCATCCAGTTGAAGAGCAGTAGCTGTTATATTCGAGATGAATGTTTAGAGCCTAAAAGCAACATTATACTGATTTGTATCATTGTATTTGGTTGCATGGCTGAGAGAACCGCTTGTCATCTGGTTGTCAGTAGTATCAGCCTGTATGCGTCCAGTATCAGGTTCTCCATCATCCAGGCGAGATTCAATTATTTTTATAAAATATCCATCTAGCTGACCGAACACAGTCACGTGGCCAGAAATTCTTAATGCACCATTCTGGATACCAATCTTGCCACTATAAGCATTGGTTGGACGAGTTGTCAGCTTACCGTCTCCAGGTATTAGACCAGCAGCTCTAAGATGGGCAAAAATTTTCTCAGACTCTACTGCCCCTGATACATCTAAGTTGTTGGCATTGCTTTCATCCCAGAGACCCTCTATTACACCTGAGCCGTTACCGTTAACATTATCTTCTGGTAGCAGACTATAGATGTCGAAACGACTTTTAGCGTCATTATCATCGCCGGGTAGACGTCTATAGCGGTCCTGATAGCTAGCAATAGCCAGGTGAATACCTGCAGAATCAGCTTCCACACGTTTTAGTTTGGCATTTATGATCATCTCTCGGCTTTTCAAAACAGCCCCTAATAGAAGACCAGCAATTACCAGAACGATGGCTATCTCAACTAAAGTGAAACCACAGTTTGATCTTTTGTTCATTTTCTTATTGTTATAGTATGTCCGAGTTTCGGGTATTAAAACTCGAATCCCACCCCTTAAAAACGTTCTTGAAAATGTAGCGTCTTAGATACCAGAACAGAGAACTGCAAATTGTTTAGCCAATCAGATGAAAAACAATAATCCTTATGTGGTAGTAAAATTCTCCCATGAAACGAGTGTAATAAGTAATAAAAATTTTATATGTGGTATAGAAATGGTATAAATTTAATGCTGATACAGGATATATGGTATATCAGGTGGTAAATATCTACCTTAGAACAAGGTAATAATGTATGTTTCTATAAGGTTAATGTGGTAAAGGAAATATAATGGCCTTGTTTCTATTCGTTTCGCAAAGCTTCAACAGGGTCTATTTTGGCAGCACGCTGTGCTGGTAGCACTCCTGCAGCAATCCGATGATTAATGTAATAATTAACAACCAGAAAATATCTTAAATTTTGCTATGTCGTATTCCTCAGTAGTTGCCTGTTCCTGATACTATTCTATCAAGGCAATCGAGTTGCTATGGTCAATTAACCTGATTTTGTGGCTATGGCAGGTAACGTTATTGAGCAAAAGTCTCTTCGGGTAAAAGACAAGGGGTTACCAAAATGTAAACTTCATGTAATATTTTCAATTACTTAGTGTTAATATTTCACTTAATACATTAAAACGACAGGATGACAGGGGTGATATTAATCGAATTGTTAAAAGGGCCTCATAAATTCTTATATATATCACTATATTAGCAACGACTTTTATTATTAAGATGAAATGCAACTCGATGAAATTCTGTAATCTCAAAAATACAATCAAATTGACCGGGATATCTGTCGTCACTCTTTTTGCTATTGCGGCACAGGCAAATGAGATGGCAGATCTAGTTGCCGACGCTATTAGCGCGCATCCAATGGTTAAGGAGAAAGTCCATGTTTACCGTCAGGTACTCAGTGACCAGTCGATTGCATCCAGTAGTAATCGTCCCAGTGTTGATCTGCAGGCATCAACGGGCTTGTATAATACCGAGTCACCCTCTACTGGTGGCAATGCAGTGGATTATGACAGCACTCGTGTCGAACTATCAGTGACACAAAACCTTTTTAACGGGTATCAGTCGACCAACCAGATTAAGCAAAATGAGTCCAGAGCTCAGGCTGCTTTATATGATCTATACGATACTGCGGACAATATTGCACTGGATACCATCCAGGCCTATCTAAATGTATTAAAACATAAAAAACTCTACCAGCTTGCCAGAGAAAATGTGGCATCGCATGAAGGGATACTGTCTCAAATTAGAGAACGTAATTCCTCAGGCGTAGGGCGTCGTTCGCAGTTACAGCAAACCGAAGGGCGTGTGGCTAGAGCACATGCCAGTCTGATAGCCCAGCAAAATAATCTAAATGATGCATTAACCGAATTACATCATTTGCTGGGGCGCTATGTGGAGGTGACTGATTTAGCTGAGCCAACGTTACCAGAGATTCCTCGTGAAGACTTAAATACCTTAATCGATCAGGCATTGTTACGTCATCCTGCGATAAAAGTTGCCAGTAGCAATATTGAAGCTTCGCAATTTGAGTATCAGCGCAGCCAAAGCTCGCGCTACCCTAATCTGGATTTACGCCTTGCCTCCGAATGGGGTAATGATATTGGCGGTGTTTCTGGTGATACGTCTGAGCTTAGTCTGGTCTTGAATCTGACCTACAATTTCTACAATGGTGGAGCAGATAAATCGGATCAAAGTAAAAAAATCAGTGCTGTTTACGAACAGAAAGATTTTGCCGCACGTATACGTCGTCAAATTATCAATACCCTGCGCCTGGCCTGGACTGCAGATGAGTCTTTACAGCGTCAGCTGAAATTTTTTCAGCAGTACATTCTAAAAGCCAGTGAAACCGTTGGCTCATATCGCGAAGAGTTTTTCATTGGTCAGAGAGATTTAATAGATCTGCTGGATGCAGAAAATGAGCTGAACACTGCAAATAATGATTACACCAGGGCCTATTTTGATTTAATGGCTGCCCGGTATCGAGTGTATGAATCATTTGGAGGTTTGTTTGATGCCTTGAATATACAGTCTGAGCTCAGTGAAAATGACTTCACTATTGCGCGAATAAAAGCCAATGAGAAGGATGAGCTGCCCTTACCCAAAGACGAAGATAAGGATAAGGAAGAGGATTTAACTGATCATTGCGATAATACCCTGAGTCAGCAAAGCGTAAACAGTTATGGTTGTTTTCAGGAAGGTCAGGTAGAGCTGGCGAAGTTAAGTGTGAATGCTTCACCGGTCGCAGCCAATGATTCATTAGAAGTTGATGGGCATGGCGTATTAATCATCTCTCAGTCACAATTACTCGCCAACGATACTGATATCAATGGAGATACGTTAACTATCAGTGATTTTACCAAGGTGGCAAATGGACAACTGGCATTCAGTAAAGAGAAGAATTTGATCTATCGTCCACAGGAGAACTTTGAAGGTATTGATTCTTTCATCTACACCGTATCCGATAGTAAAGGTGGAACCGACACTGCAAAGGTATCTATAAAAGTGGTACAAGGCTCTTTAATTGATATGAGTAAATTGCAACTGGTGAATTTTAAATACAAGAGCTCTGAGTTAACTGATAGCTCGAAAGAGAAGGTTGACATGATCATCAATCAAATCAAGCGCGCAGGTGATATTCAGATCCGTGTTTTAACTCATACGGATAGCATTGGATCAAATTCGTACAATATGAGGCTATCACGTGAACGTGCCCAGGCAATGCGTGAACTGTTGATCTCCAGAGGACTGGATCCTGACTATATCGAAGTTCAGGGTATGGGCGAAGAAATGCCAATAGCCGATAATGCTACTAAAGAAGGGCAGGCGATTAATCGAAGAGGTGAATTTATTTTCAGGGCCAGAGGAACCTCTTTTTAACGGACTAAGCGGTTAAAATCAGGAATTTGAGCTACACTTTGCTCAAGTGAAATTCTGAGCCAGATTTTTTGTTTAAACGACATATCGATATAGCAAAACACTATCTACTGCTAGCACTGTGTCTGTTGATCGGGCTTCCATTGATGCCATCAGCAGACCCATTTGTAAGCGATGGCATGTTGCAGAGTTTACAAAAGGATTTTTCTGATCAGGCCTACAGGCGCGGCATCGCACTGAATAAATTGCTGGATGACTTAAAGGACAAGGACGAAGATACTCAGCTGATTGAGGTCAACCGTTTCTTCAATCAGTTTCAATATCGAGAAGATATGGATCAGTGGGGTGTCAAAGATTACTGGGCCACGCCGCAGGAATTTCTAGGTACTCAGCAGGGTGATTGTGAAGACTTTGTGATCGCCAAGTACTTTGCACTCAGAAAGTTGGGGGTACCTGATAGTCGACTGTATCTCACCTATGTAAAAGCACTCAAACAGAATGTCGCACATATGGTATTAAGTTATTTTGTGACACCCAAAAGCATTCCCAAAATTCTGGATAATTATAATCCAATGATTCTGTCAGCATCGAAGCGTCAGGATCTATTACCCGTCTATAGTTTTAACGCAAATTCCCTGTTCCTCAGTAATGCCTCAGCAGGCCTGGGGAAATCTCTACCTACCAATAAAATCAAGAACAGCAAGTGGAAAAAACTGCTTGCTGATTACAGGAAAGACGCACAATGACCTTATTCAAGCAAATAGCATTGTTAGTGACACTGGTGTTCATTATTCTTGCCGGCGTTATCATCATCAACGATCTGAGTCGCACACGAGAATTTATGCAGGGGCAAATGCATACCACGGCACAGGATATGGCGACCACCTTAGGCATAGTGATTAGTAACCTGCCAGATAGTGAGGACCCTGCGACACTTGAGGTGCTATTTAATACAGTATTTGATAGCGGTTATTACTCACGCATTGAGCTGATATCGGTCGATAACCAGACTATTCAGCAAAAAAGTCAGCAGGTTAGTGTGGAAGGGATACCCGACTGGTTTATCAATTTGATTCCATTATCTCAGGCACAGGGCTCTACTCAGGTGATGAAGGGCTGGACGCAACTGGGTCGACTTGAAATCACCATGCACCCAGGCTTTGCTTACAGCAAGCTATACAGAACATTAATCTCTACCGTGAAATGGTTTGGACTGATGTTTCTGCTGGCACTGATACTTTTATGGCTGGTATTACAATATCTTTTGCTTCCATTGAAACGGGTCATGGAGCAGGCCGATGCCATTCAGAACAACCGCTTTGTACAGCAGGAATCACTACCCAGAACCGTTGATCTGAAGCGTGTGGTTGAAGCTATGAATAATATGGTGTCCAAGGTACAGGTGATCTTCAATGATCAGCAGGAAAGTCTGAACAAATATCAGAAGTTACTGTACAGCGATAAAGTCACCAATCTGGGTAACCGCCAGTATCTGATGGACCAGTTACAACAGGCTACTTCAGAGCAATCACAGTTTCATGGCTCGCTGGCAATCATGAAACTGGTGAATTACGACATTGCCAGGGAGCGTCTGGGCTATGAATTTTCAGATGCACTGGTGAAACAGCTGGCACAGCTACTGGGTGGGGAATCAAATCTGCAATCACCAGCTCGACTGAATGAAGATGAGTTCGCTTTTATGTTTACTGCAGATGAAGAATCGACACAGAACTTTATGCAAAAAATATTTGATAGCTTCAAAGCTCTGGATCAGCTGACCCAGTCAGAGGTTGATCTATTTCTAATTGGCGGAATTTCGGCAATTGATAGCGGTAGCACAGCTGGTGACATACTCTCAGGTATCGATTATTGTCTGACTCAGGCGGACGGTAAAGGTCCCTGGTCTATTGATCAACGCGCATCCAGCCAGATCGATTTGCCTCAGGGCAAGATGCAATGGCGGCATTGGCTGGAGCAGACGATTGCTTCCCAACGTCTGTTCATGGTGGGGCAACTGGTTAAACACCCCAATGGGCAAGATGTGCATAGAGAACTTTATATACGGGCCAGAAATGAGTCAGGTCAGGTATTGCCTGCGTCAGCCTTTATGCCTATGGCCAGTAGCCTGGGCATGTCTGTTGATATTGATAAGGCTGTGTTTCAGATTATTTCAGAAATTCAGGCAGATGATGCAGCCTTGCCTATGGCAGTGAATTTGAGTGCAGCTTTTTTTGAACAGGCAGATGCCCAGTATGAGTTTGATCAACTACTGACGAAATGCCAGGCGCGAGGGGTCGGTTTATGTATTGAAGCCAGCCATGCTATTCTGGCGCAACATTTGATGATGTGTCAGCAGGTTGCCAGTCGGGTACACCAATCAGGTCACCAGATTGGCATTGACCATCTGGATATCGGACAATCAATGGAGCTACTGCAAATAGCGCGCTTTGATTATGTGAAGGTTAATGCAAAAACCCTGCAGGATATTAGTCAAAACGATATGTCAGCTGGCTATCAGGCACTGAAGACACTAACCGATACCATGAATATTACGCTGATCGCTGTTGGGGTTGACTCTAAAGAACTTTATGATGTGCTGATTGAACTAGGTATTCAGAATTTACAGGGAAATTACCTGCATGAGTCGCAGGCGCTGGTTGAAATACCTTGAATCTACATTAAAACAGGTAGTTAAGTTACATCCGTGAATGTTTTTAACTACAATACAGGATTGAACTTCACCCCTATAAATATAGGTAGCCTTAACCTGTTACATAAATATAGTTCTATTCATTCATGATTGATCCAGATCGACATTACGACCCTCTGCTGGAATGCCTGGTCATCTTTGCCAAGATGCATAATCGCCCTGTGAGCGTTGATGCATTGATCGCAGGCCTGCCGGTTAAACCGGGCGCAAGTGGTCCAGAGTTGTTCAGTATAGATAGCCCGAAGGGACTTTTTTCAAGGGTAGCGAGTCGTGCTGGCTTTGCCAGTCGTTTGATCCATCGCGAATTAAATAGTCTGTCACGTTTGTTACTGCCCTGTATTCTGGTGTTACGTAATGGCAATGCCTGTATTCTGGAGTCTATCGATCGCAAAAATAAACGAGCCAAAGTCGTGTTACCTGAAGTCGGTGAGGGTGAAGAGTGGCTGACAATGGAAAGGTTAAACCAGGAGTATCTGGGCTATGCGTTTCTACTGAAACGCGAATTACAACAGCAAAAGCATACCCCGAAAACGACTGACAAGGACGGTGGCCACTGGTTCTGGGGGACACTGGCAAAATCAAAGGATATCTTTGCCAGCGTAATTCTGTCATCGATCATGATTAACCTGTTCATTCTTGCTACCCCCATGTTCACCATGAATGTGTATGACAAAGTGGTACCTAACGATGCCATAGAAACGCTCTGGGTTCTGGCGATAGGTATTCTGGTGGTGTATCTGTTTGATACCACATTACGTTTTTTGCGTAACTACCTGCTTGAAATAGCGGGCAAGAAAAGCGATATCATCATGTCGTCAATCCTGTTCTCACAGACTCTCAATCTGAAAATGAATGAATGGCCGAAGAGTGTCGGTGCTTTTGCCAGTAAGTTGCGTGATTTTGAAAGCATTCGAAATTTCTTCACTGCATCCACCATGGCCACGCTGGTTGATATACCTTTTGCGGTTATATTTCTGGTAGTGATTTTTTATATCGGCGGGTCAATGGTAATAGTGCCTTTGACTACCATTCTGATTTTATTGATTTACAGCTCTATACTGGTTAAACCCTTAAAGCAAAGTGTGGAGGAAACCTACGAAGCGACGGCCAATAAAAATGCACATTTAATAGAAACTCTACATGCGATCAAAACCATCAAGTCGCTAGGCGTTTCTAATTATTCGCAATGGGTTTGGGAAGAATCCTCAGGCCTTATTGCCAATAAATCCATGAAAGCGAGAATGCTCTCCAGCTCGATTACGGTTATCACTAATCTATTGGTGCAATTTACTACGGTTGGTTTGATTATTTACGGGATTTATCTGATTGCTGAGCATCAACTATCGCTAGGCGGGTTGATTGCTTCGGTCATGCTTTCTTCACGGGCCGTTGCGCCTATGGGACAGATAGCGGCTTTGATAACTACCTTTGAACAAACCAAAACCGCCTATCAAACACTCAATGACCTTATGCAAAAAGAGGTCGAAAGGCCGCATGGAAAAACCTTTGTCCGGCGTCCTACTTTTGAAGGGGCTGTTAAATTCAAAGATATCACCTTCAGTTACCCAGAGGCGGTTAAAGAGTCGGTTAGCAATGTTTCTTTTAAGATAAAGCCGGGTGAGCATGTTGCTATTATTGGTAAAGTGGGTTGTGGAAAAACAACCCTGCTCAAATTAATTGTTGGCCTGTATCAGGCGGAGCAGGGCAGTATTGCGATAGACAATATCGATATCAATCAAATCGATCCCGCTGATCTACGTCATCACATAGGTTATCTGTCGCAGGATATAGAGCTCATTCGGGGATCGATACGCGATAACCTGGCGTATAAAGATTTACAGGCCAATGATGAAAAGCTGCTCAAAGCTGCGCACATTAGTGGCGTCGACTTATTTGTCAATAATCTGCCACAGGGTTTTGATACCGATGTAGGCGAACAGGGCTCTATGTTATCCGGTGGGCAACGCCAGGCAATTGCTTTGGGTCGATCTCTGTTATTGAATGAGCCTATTCTTATTCTGGATGAGCCTACCAACAGCTTTGACAATACGACCGAATCCATCGTCAAACAGCGTCTTCATGAATACACACGTGATAAAACGCTTATTCTGGTCACCCATAAAGCACCCTTACTGGATCTGGTAGAAAGACTGATTGTGGTTGATGAGGGTCGTATTGTAATGGACGGTCCCAAGCAGGATGTATTGAAAGCGTTAAAAGGAGGACAGAATGTATCCTAATTTTGATGATGACACGACTAGTCTGGAAGATGCCACTCAGATTGGCGCCTACGGCAAAGATGATACCGTGTATATGCAAAGTCTTGCTGCTGCTGTGGTGCATCGATCTCCACGTTATCTGATTATGGTTATCCTGTTGATTGCACTATTTGTATCGACTGCACTACTGTGGATGAGCTTTGCTGAAATCGATGTGGTGATTCGCGGAGCGGGTAAGGTAACACCGGCCAGTCAGGTTCAGCAGATACAGAGTCTGGAGGGAGGGATCGTATCTGAGATTCTGGTCACTGAAGGTGAGGCGGTAGAAGCCGGTCAGGCATTGGTAAAAATGAGTGATATCGCCTTCTCAAGTTCGGTGGAAGAGAATCGGCTGCAGTATCTGGAGTTACTGGCGCGATCAAGTCGATTGAATGCTGAAGCAAATGCACAGGATTTTAAGGCCATTGAAGAGGTGACTAAAACAGCCCCAGAGTTAACCAGAGCTGAAGAAAGTCTGTTTCTTAGTAATAAGCAACAACTTGAAAAATCATTGAGCATTCTCGATCAACAGATTTCTCAACAGGAAACGGCATTAAAGGAAACCGAATCCAAACAGAGGCAGGTGAAAAAAACGCTACAGCTGTTAAAAAAAGAGATCAGAATCAAGCAGCCATTAAAAGAACGAGGCATTATCAGTGAGGTAGAATTTCTTCAATTGCAACAACGAGAAGCTGAAATGGAAGGCGAGCTGGAGTCGATTGGATTATCCATGCCACGTTATCAGTCGATTATTGAAGAAGCGCGCTCAAAAAAGCAGGAAGAACTGCTTGATTTTCGCAATAAGGCAAAAAAGGAATTGAATGAAGTCAGTGCGGAAATTAGCCGTATTAAAGAAGCTCAGGCTGCACTGCAAGATAGAGTCACCCGAACTACTTTACGTTCACCGGTAAAGGGGATTGTGCAAAGGCTGTATGCCAATACGGTTGGCGGGGTTGTCAGTCCTGGTAGCGATGTACTGGAAATTGTGCCGCAGGATGATGCCTTGATTATCGAACTAAATATCAAACCAGCAGATATAGCCTCGGTACATCTCGATGATTTGGCACGTCTAAAGTTTTCAGCCTATGACTTTGCGGTACATGGCAGCCTGCAAGGTCATGTTTCATTTATAAGCGCCGATACCATCACCAACGAAGACGGTGAGAGCTTTTATCTGGTGCGTGTTAAACCAGCCAAATCATATTTGGGGCCTGAATCAAAAAAACTGCCAATAAAAGTAGGTATGACAGTCGATGCAGATATTGTTACTGATAAAAAAACTATACTCCAGTATCTAACAAATCCGGTGCAACGTGGACTGGATAAAGCTTTAAGAGAAGGATAATGGGAGTAGCCTTATATTCGAACTCGCAATCACTGATTGCTAGCTTAAGCGAGAAACTGGAAAGTCCGCTTGAGGTTCGAAACCAGCTATCGGATCAGGTCGAAACAGGACGGCTTATTATCCTGCATATCACATCCTTTAAAGCTGAAGGCATCGCCTGGATTCGACGCATGTCAGTGGCAGGTTTGAATGTTGCGGTCTGTTCTGATCGTCCCGATATTAGTGAAATGCTATCCTGTGTTCAGGCGGGTTGTAAGGCTTACTGCAACAGCTATATGCAAACAGGGCTGTATCAGCAAATGATTCATCAGATAGCAGAAGGGCAAAGCTGGTTTCCCCCACAAATGCTGGAGCAGACATTTTCATTGGCTCAGGCGGCCCTTGGATTACAGCAGACTCCTGCAGCGCTTGGCGAGCTTACCGAGCGTGAAAATGAAGTGGCGCGTGCGGTGGCTGATGGCCTGTCGAATAGGCAGATAGCTGAACGCTGTGAAATCTCAGAGCGAACTGTTAAGGCACATTTGACCAATATCTTCAAAAAACTCGATATTAAAGATCGAGTTGCACTGGTACTTCATTTCAAATAGCCGCAACTCTTTACGGTTAAATAACTTATCCCCCTGATTTTTTTGTGATTCAAGTCTCGATTTGAGGCTGTCACTGACAGTACTACGACTTTGGTACGATGCTGATGTAAGCAACTTCATCTATATATCCTGCAGTTCAAACCAAAAGTGAAAATTATGACTACAAAAAATATCGGTTTCGTCGTTGAAATAACTGGCTCAGCAGAAGTAAGAGATGTCGATGGCATTATCAAGGTTCTAAGCAGCGGCGATAAAATATACGAAGGAGATGTCGTAAGCACTGGTCTTAACTCGCAGATAGACATCGAGTTTTACAGCGGTCAGAAATTGCAGATCGGTGCCGATGCCGAGGTTTTGATGGATGAAACGGTATTTGCCGATTTAAATGATTTTCCGGATCAGCGCGCCGAGCAGCTAGCTGAGCTACAGCAACTGATTGTTGATGGTATTGACCTGGGTGAGCTACCAGAAACGGCAGCCGGTGAGACGCAAGTAGGTGCAGCTGCACTGCATACTGCATCTATCTATGTGCGTGAAGGTAACGAAGGTGAGGTTGATAGCCAGGGCACATCTTATTTCAATACTAACCAGGGTCAGGGCAATCAAAATAATCTGGGCGAGAACGATGTCATTCAAGCTGCCTCGGTTGACCAGCCAGATACCTCTGCATCAGCGACCATAACTGTCGACAGTATCACTGCTGATGGTGTGTTAAATGCAATTGAAACTGGTGGAGTTGTAAATGTAACAGGCTCAGTTGGTGGCGATGCCGCTGCTGGTGATGTGGTTTTTATTAGCGTTGGTGGTGCATCCTACTCAGGCACAGTTGGTGTGGGTAATAATTTTAGTATCCCTGTACCTGGTTCTGTTCTAGCTGGTGAAACTGGTTTAGATGTCACCATTAGTGGGTCTGACGATGCGGGTAACCCATTTACTGCGACAACGACATCTACCTATAGCGTAGATACAACAACTAATGCCACGATTACCGTAAACCCCATAACGGCTGATAATATCGTGAATGCCGCTGAAGCAGGTGGTTCGATTAATGTTACTGGTCAAGTGGGTGGTGATGCCGCACCAGGGGATACGGTTAGTTTCATCATTAATAGTACTGAGTATTCAGGCGTTATTGCTGCAGATAATACTTTCAGTATACCAGTCGCAGGTTCAGATTTAGCTACTGGAAGCAGTTTCGATGTAAGCATCAATGGTTACGATGATGCTGGTAACACCTTAACAGCAACTACAACTGCTACCTATGTCGTAGACACATCAGCAACAGCAACCATTTCGGTTGATTCGATTACAGCGGATGACGTTGTAAATGCAGCCGAAGCAGGTGGATTAATTGATGTTACCGGAACAGTGGGTGGTGATGCCAAAGCCGGAGATATGGTTAATTTAACCTTCAACGGGAAAAGCTACACAGGAACCGTTGATGCTGATAACACTTTTAGTATTGCTGTTGACGGTGCAGACCTGGCAGCACAAACCTCATTTAATGCATCGGTCACGGCTACCGATGCTGCGGGTAATACATATACCGCTATAACTACCTCGACTCATACTATTGATATCAACAATGCAGCAACGGTATCCAGTGACGCGAAGGTATTAAGCGAAACGGATGCTGTTCTAACTACATCAGGAACACTGACCAGTTCAGATGTTGATAATGCTGATAATACTTTCACAGCTGCAACTATTATCGGAACTATCGGTGAATTTACTATAGATACACCTGGAAACTGGATGTTTACCGCCAACAGTACATTTGATAGTTTTAATGCAAGCGACAGTATTAATGAAACCTTCAACGTCACTACAGTAGATGGGACTCCATCTACCGTTAAAATCACCATCAAGGGAACCAACGATGCTGCCACCGTAACCAGTGATGTCAGAGTGCTCAGTGAGACAGATGCTGCGCTGAGCACAAGTGGCGTACTAAGCAGTAGTGATGTGGATAATGCAGACAATGTATTTACTGCATCGACTATTACAGGAACTCTGGGTGAATTCAGTATTGATGCCGCAGGTAACTGGACATTCACAGCGAATAGTACATTCGATAATCTTAATGTAGATGACAGTGTTAACGAAACCTTCAACGTCACTACAATCGATGGAACACCTTCAACAGTACAAATCACCATCAACGGAACCAATGATGTAGCAACAGTAAGTAGTACTTCAGTAGCTTTAACTGAAACCGATGCAGCATTAACCACCAATGGCACCTTAACCAGTGCTGATGTTGATAATACCGATAACGCATTTACCCCTGCAACAATCACTGGCACTTTAGGTGACTTTAGTATCGATGCGGCAGGTAACTGGACCTTCACTGCAAATAGTACATTTGACAGTTTGAATGCTGGTGATAGTGTTAATGAAACTTTCAATGTAACTACTGTCGATGGAACAGCATCAACGGTTCAGATTAGTATCAATGGAACCAATGACACAGCCACCATTTCCAGTGATAACAAGGTATTAACTCAAACCGATGCTGCACTGACCACATCTGGAACCTTAACCAGTTCAGATATAGACAATGTAGATAATGCATTCACTCCTTCAACCACGACAGGAGCCCTTGGTGATTTCAGTATTGATGCAAGCGGAAACTGGAACTTTACCGCGAACAGTGCATTCGATAGTTTAAATATTGGTGAGAGCGTTAATGAAACCTTTAACATATCCAGTGTGGATGGAACTTCAAGTACTGTTCAAATCACCATCAATGGTACAAACGACTCTGCCACTGTTTCAAGTGATGCTAAAGTACTTGTGGAAACTAATGCTGCATTAACCACCTCGGGTAGCCTGACCAGTACAGATGTGGACAATGCTGATAATGCATTTACAGCAGCTACTATAACCGGAACCACTGGTGTGTTCAGTATAGATGCCTCTGGTAACTGGACGTTCACTGCCAACAGTGCATTTGATAGCTTGAATGTGGGTGACAGTGTTAACGAAACCTTCAATGTCACTACTGTTGACGGAACCCCTTCAACCGTACAAATCAATATCAACGGTACTAATGATACTGCTACCGTTTCCAGTGATGCAAAAGTGTTAATTGAAACTGATGCAGCTTTAACAGCTTCAGGCATCCTGAGCTCAACAGATGTTGATAATGCAGATAATGCATTTACTCCAGCCGCTATTACCGGAACCATTGGTGAGTTCACTATCGATGCATCTGGTAACTGGATGTTCACCGCTAATAGTGCATTTGATAGCTTGAATGTGGGAGACAGTGTCAATGAAACTTTCAACGTTACTACCGTTGATGGAACCCCATCAGCTGTTCAAATCACTATCAACGGAACCAATGATTTGGCAACGGTTTCAAGCGATGCAAAAGTTTTAACTGAAACCGATGCGGCCCTAACAACCTCAGGCGTGCTGACCTCGACAGATGTTGATAATGTAGATAATGCATTTACACCCGTCACTATTACTGGAACCACAGGCGAGTTCAGTATCGATGCATCTGGAAACTGGACGTTTACTGCCAACAGTGCATTTGATAGTTTGAATTCTGGTGAGAGTGTAAACGAAACCTTTAATGTCACTACAGTTGATGGTACAGCTTCAACCGTTCAAATCACTATCAACGGTACTAACGATATTGCTACCGTATCCAGTGATGCAAAAGTATTAACTGAAACTGATGCAGCTTTGACAGCTTCAGGCACATTGACCAGTACCGATGTGGATAACGCAGATAATGCATTTACTCCAGTGACTATCACTGGGTCAACTGGTGAGTTTAGTATCGATGCAGCAGGCAACTGGACGTTTACTGCCAACAGTGCATTTGATAGCTTGAATGTGGGAGACAGTGTCAATGAGACTTTCAACGTCACTACGGTTGACGGAACCCCATCAACTGTTCAAATCACTATCAACGGTACCAACGATGCAGCTACTGTTTCCAGTGATGCAAAAGTATTAACTGAAACAGATGCTGCCCTGACTACTTCAGGTACATTGACCAGCGCCGATGTAGATAACGCAGATAATGCATTTACTCCAGCTACAACAACTGGTTCTTTAGGCGAATTTTCTATTGATGCATCAGGCAACTGGACGTTCACCTCCAACAGTGCTTTTGACAGTTTAAATGTGGGTGATAGCCTGAATGAAACCTTCCATGTAACCACAGTCGATGGTACAGACTCTACCGTACAAATTACCATTAATGGAACCTATGATGCAGCAATGGTATCCAGTGAAAGCAGGATACTGACAGAGACTGATGTTGCACTAAGTACGTCTGGAACTTTAACCAGTGTAGACATTGATGGTGTCAATAATGCTTTTACACCCTCAACAACCAACGGATCTCTGGGCGAATTCAGTATTGATGCTTCAGGTAACTGGACCTTTACTGCAAACAGTGCATTCGATAGCTTAAATAATGGTGACAGTGTTAATGAAACTTTTAATGTCACTACGGCAGACGGAACACCAAGCACCGTTTTGATCTCCATTAATGGCACTAATGATTCAGCGCTAATATCCAGCGATGTAAAAGTTTTGACTGAAACAGATGTAGCCCTAACAACTTCCGGTGTCATGACCAGTGTTGATGTTGATAATGCCGATAATGCTTTCACTGCTGAGACTATTACAGGAACCATCGGTGAATTCAGTATCGACGCAGCCGGGAACTGGTCATTCACTGCTAATAACGCATTTGATACTTTGAATGTTGGTGAAAGTGTTAACGAAACTTTCAATGTAACCAGTGTTGATGGAACTCCGTCCACTGTTCAGATCACCATCAATGGTAGTAATGATGCTGCGACAGTAAGCAGTGCAACAGTTGCATTAACCGAAACTGATGCAACACTCACCACATCAGGCACATTGAGCAGTTCAGATGTTGATAACACTGATAATACTTTTACTCCTGCAACTATCACTGGGTCAACTGGTGAATTTAGTATTGATGCCTCTGGTAACTGGGTGTTCACCGCCAACAGTTCATTCGATAGTTTAAATGCTGGAGATAGTGTCAATGAAACCTTCAATGTCACTACTGTTGATGGCACCCCTTCAACGGTTCAAATCACTATCAACGGTACCAATGATGCAGCCACCGTTTCCAGTGATGCAAAAGTTTTGATCGAAACTGATGCTGCACTGACAACCTCAGGCGTGCTGACCTCGACAGATGTTGATAATGTAGATAATGCATTTACTCCAGCCGCTATTACCGGAACCATTGGTGATTTCACTATCGACGTATCCGGTAACTGGACTTTCACAGCCAACAGTGCATTTGATAGCTTGAATGTGGGTGACAGTGTTAATGAGACTTTCAACGTCACTACGGTCGATGGTACCCCTTCAACAGTACAAATTACTATCAACGGTACTAACGATACTGCTACCGTTTCCAGTGATGCAAAAGTATTAACTGAAACAGATGCTGCACTGACTACATCTGGTGTTCTGACTAGTAACGATATTGATAACGTTGATAATGTATTTACTCCAGCGACTATCACTGGGTCAACTGGTGAGTTTAGTATCGATGCATCTGGTAACTGGACCTTCACTGCCAACAGTGCATTCGATAGTTTAAATGTGGGTGATAGTGTTAATGAAACCTTCAATGTCACTACTGTTGATGGTACCCCTTCAACAGTACAAATTACTATCAACGGTACTAACGATACTGCTACCGTTTCCAGTGATTCGAAAGTATTAACAGAAACAGATGTAGCACTATCTACTTCCGGTGTTGTGACCAGTTCAGATATCGATAATGCTGATAATGCCTTTACTCCAGCAATCATCACAGGAACCCTCGGCGTATTCGCTATAGATGCTGCAGGTAGCTGGACATTCACGGCCAATAGCGCCTTTGATAATCTGAATTCTGGTGACAGCGTTAATGAAACCTTCAATATAACAACAATCGATGGAACTGCTTCAACGGTCCAAATTACTATAAATGGTACCAATGATGCCGCAACAGTAAGCAGCGCTTCAGTCACCTTAATCGAAACTGATACCGCCCTGACAACTTCTGGAGTACTGAGCAGTATTGATGTTGACAATGCAGATAATGCCTTCACTCCATCAAGCACAAGCGGATCGATAGGTGACTTTAGTATTGATTCATCTGGTAACTGGACATTTACAGCAAATAGTACATTCGATAGTTTGAATTCTGGTGAGAGTGTTAACGAAACCTTCAATGTCACTACAGTTGATGGTACAGCTTCAACCGTTCAAATCACTATCAACGGTACCAACGATACTGCTACAGTTTCCAGTGATGCAAAAGTGTTAACTGAAACCGATGCGGCCCTAACAACCTCAGGTGTCCTTAGCTCATCAGATGTAGATAATGCAGATAACG
>JBNLGQ010000018.1:0-57769 GCA_050306135.1 Gammaproteobacteria bacterium | reverse complement strand
ACGTCGGAAGGCGCTGCGCTTTTCCGACCTACAACACTGGGTTTACCTGACAAAGGATTTTGAAAGTCCGTTTAAATCTCTAGTAGGTAGCGCTTTCAAAATTAGACAAGCCTGTGAGCAAATGGGGAAAAACTGGGTACAAGGTGTGAAGCGCTGTGCTGAAGTTTTTCCTGTCACATAAACTTTATCCACCCCTCAATCGAACTAAACTAAATTTAATCTGATAGCACAGATTGCTGGATCATTTTGTCATTTGAACCCAACCGAAGAAAAAAATATCCATTAAGGTTAAACAAAAACCTATTTTTGACTTAATACACCCTTCACTTAACTGATGCCATAGCTGAATCGCTGAAGTTTAATTTCCTTTCCAATTGCTGGGTGTCTATAAAGATTGTTATCTATAAAGATTGTTATTTTCTTTTATATGTTTTATATGTCCTAGTTATGTCATTTATTTAAGCATCACCGGCACTCTGTTAGGTTGCAGGAATGAACTCGCAATGCAGCAAACCACCGAGCGTTCATCAATATCTGCGAATCCGTTATCTGCATATGCTTCAATTTGTTTTAAACAAATGTCCACAAACTCTTTTACATTCCAAAAATCAAAGCCGCAGCGGAGTACTAAATTATGCCCATTTTCAATGAGGTCGTTAGAAAATTCTTTTATGTGTGCCGGGATAAACAAGTGCATATTACATCTATCTAGTACATGCAAATTGCCATCTAAATCCCCTTCAATGCCATAATCTATCGCTGCCAACAGAAGCACCGTTCCCAATTCAGCGGGATTTGCAATATGTTCAATATCTATCTTATCTCGTGTATACCGTTGCAGCAGGTAAGTAAGCGCTTTTTCTGGCTGAATATTGACTCTCGATACTTGCCCTCGAGATTGGAGGTAGTTAATAAGATATTTGATCAAAATTTCTTTGGTATCTTTCATGTTACCTGTTCCCTGCATTACCTTAAAGAAAACATAAAGGTAAGGTGATTGGCTATCACACATGCTGATAATATGATTGGGGTATTTTTTATGTATTATTTCGACTATCTGAAGCGCCGACTTCAAATGCTTCGTATCAATTAGCACTAACTGAGCGAGCACTCCCAGCACTTTTGATATTCTAATGGGTAAATAATAATAATTAGACAAAACATCAAAGCCAGCGCCTCCCTTGTGAATAAGAAAGTGATCATCCGTATCTAGTTGATTTAAAAGGTCACTTATACATACTTCTCCGAAATGACTGTAAGCGCTGATTAATTTGTCGATCTCGATGTTTGCTTCGTCACTTCCCAAATAAGGTGTCAGCGCGGTAAGTAGCACATTTATTAACTCCAGCTTACTTAGGTCAGCTGAAGGACCTGCTTGATCAATAAATCGATAACCGATACCGGTAATCAATGCCAAGGCGTCGTTTAGGTTATCAGTATTAGCCAGAAGCTTTTGGAATGAGATTAATAGTTTCGTTGAGTTTGCCGTGGTTTCATCGTTTTCAAGTGCTTCCCAGAACTCGTTTTTTACGCCCTGTATTAGCTTACCAAGCCTTGATGCTGGGGGAATATACGAAAACTCGTATGTACCTATCCTGTCATCAGGGTTATAAAATGGATTCTTTGAAAAAACACTCGGACCGTAGAGGTTGAGCCCCCATGAAGATGGAGTTTGTGCTGATGAATTTGAGATAAACTCAGTTGACACTTTCCTTCCAATACTAACTAAATCTAAGTGCACGGAATGTGTCTCTATACGACTATCTCCGTTTATATACTTAATTAGTGTGCTTGTTAACAATCCTTGCCCATCTACCTCACTCGCATACTCATCAGAGGCTGCAGCAGCTAAGATTGCGATACCAAAGCTACCTTTTGATCCAATTATTTCTGGTTTAATAATTGAAGCTAGATCATTTACTAAACCACCTGTGTTACATGCGTCAATAACCAAATTAAGATGCTTAACTCCAGAAGAAGAAACCATGCGAAATATTTCTGATAGTGATAGTGCAGAGAATCCTATTCTGTCTGTTCTTGTGTCATTGAGACAGATGTAGTAGGTACCGGTTGCCACACCCCCGTGCCCCGCGAAGAAAAGGGTAAAAATATCAGGAGTTTCGTGTTCTAGTAATATTCTCTCAAGCGCAGACCTTGTCTCAGAAATAGTGGGTGAACTTAGTGTTTCTGATATTTCCGCATCATAGATAGAATACTCAGAATTAACTAAGCACTGATATATATTAGACGCATCGTTTACGGCACCAGTTAGATTATTTAATGAATCCGATGAATATTTGTCACACCCGACGGAAAGGAGATAGCTCTTCATAGGCTAATAGCCTTGTATTTAGATAGTCTGGCCTTCTCTTTCGCTATTGCAGCTTCTGATTTCTTTTTTTTAAGACACTCAACTTTATTATGAAAATCTTCGTTCTGTGCGTTTAGCTCGTCCATAAGGGCTTGAGCACCTTCAGGGCCTACATGTAACTGTGGTAGTTCTACTTGCCCGTTTTCATTGACGCTAAATTCAATCGTCTCCAGCATCTTCAAAAAAGCCTCTGCCTTAGAAGAGTGATCTGATTGCTTGATAACATTACCGGATTTGTCGCATGCATCACTAATTGTTTCAAACATCTGCGCAACGACTTGGGATGTGAATCCCTCTACGAAGTTGTGTACAAAATCAAATAGATTTTGAACGTCATTTTCTATGATGCTTGAGTATTCTACTGCTAACTCGACACCAGCTTGCCCCAGTTCTGATTCTTCTGTTTTATCTTCTCTAATAGTCAACCAACCTCGTCCGTGATGAAAGCTCTGCATATTCTGCTTGGAAACATATTGAGAAATTTGTTGGCGATGAATATCTTGAGCCAACTTAAGCAAGGAGTCACCGAAAGTTTTTGATTCGTTAACAAAAGGAAATGGAGTCTGCATGTTCTTTTTCCTTTGTGACATAACGATTAAGCTATGGGGCGTAAGCCGCATCGCGGCGAAGCCCACACGAGCACCTTGTTAGCTGATTTTTTTCTCTGATATGACTCACTTTATTCAATCCGGGAATACGTTTTGCCTTCTAGAACACGCTTCACCTGAGCTACGTCCTTTGCGCCAATACGGGAAAAAATTTCTTCGGCTGAATATTCCTTGGCAAGTTGCCGAATCGCACGTACTTGCTCAACCGATAAACGACCATCTCGACCACAAATTTGAGCAACAGCCCAATCAATATCTCGCCATTTTTCCGCTACCCAAGGAGCGGGGAGACCTTTCCTCGGATTTTCTTTGAGCCATTCACTAATGATTCTGTCGCGTTCATCTGACATAGGGACAACAGATTTTTGAAGCAGCCCATTCTCTCGGAGATAACGCAACCCAGATTTTCCACCCGGGATCATGTTAAGCCGACGTTGATCGTCCCAATGACCTTCGACTAAAAATTCTTCGGTTGCGTACAATTTTTCAAGGTCATCAGTTATACCCATTACCTTGTGATTAACATAGGTGATTCGTCCTTTTACCTTCTCTTCACGAAACTTCCTATGGAACAGTAGGGGGCTGCCTCCATCGATCGCTCGTTTATGCTCTGACCACCGCTTTTGCCAGCTACGCGTAGTAACACCCACATAAAAATATCCATCATTTGGATACGAGCCTCCATTTCCAAAAATATGTTGGTAAAGCACATATGCTCTTTTGGGAAAATGCTTTGGCGACAACAAGAAGTGTGCGGGTATAGAAAAGAGCAAACTTGGCTGTGTTATCTGACCTTCATCTATAGTTGTTTGGCCTTGCCTCGCTGCTTGAATAAACAATGGGTCAGTCACAAGGTCGATAGAAATAATTGGCTGAAGCACGCGCTCCTCTTCTTCGAGGTTCTTTCCAGATTGGTACTCTGTAGCAGTCCCAACTGTACGATGACCAACCTTTAATTTCCGGAAAGGCGCAACAAAGCCTGGGGATTTTCCAAGGAAGGTTAATTGGAGAACTGGAATCATCTGCCCCGGCTTTACTCGAAAGATGCCATTAGGGTTCTTTGCGACTTTGATCCATTCTGCGCCATAGCCCGATGTTCGTATGAAATCGCTGAGCAAAGCTTCTACTTCGCGACGTCGTGAAATCATTGGTTTTGGAGCTAAATGCTCCCACCATAATTTATTTATTGTTACGTCAGTGCGCATCTCTGAGAACCCTGCTTGTAACAGCTAACGCTCAGGCTAAACGGCTAGCGCCACAGCGGTAACGTGAGCGGCACCCTGATGCCGCGAGTCCGTTTTGAGCCACTTGTTATACGATTGTTACTCATATACTTGTGTATCAATTTTATAAGTGCCACCCATTTCTTTTGGTTTTAATTCTGGGTATTGCTCGTATATCGGGTTCATGTAACTAACTAGCAACTCGGTCATTATTTTCCCTGTAGCTTTTTGATATTTCTTGAACTCTGACTCTAAGCATGACTCTTTAATCATAAGAAGATGATTATCTAGATCAGCTCCCATTTTTAGAGCGAGTAAACTGGTTTTTTCAGCAATATTTTTATCCATTTTCTTTACTCTGTATAACGCTTGGCTAAGCGGCTCGCGCCGCCGTTGATAACGTGAGCGGCACCCTGGTGCCGCGAGTCCGTTTTGAGCCACTGGTTAGCTGAACATGAAACCGCTTTTTTGTAAGACTTGCACAATTGCATAGTTTGTTTTTACCTGCCGTGGTTATCCATTTTTAAACTGATCTTTCAGGTTTGACTACGTTCAAACCGCAACCTTTATGATTTGAAACAAAAGTGAAGTGGTGAACATGTACAAACAGCACTTTTATACCCGAGTATCAACGAGGCCGCAACTTGCAAATAAGGTTGAAAGAAAAAGACTGTACAGACTTTTTTCCTTCAGGCCACTTTTGAAACAACAGCACTTAAAAACTGAACTTTAAAATATGGTATTTCAAAATTGAATGACACGTAATTTACTCTTTAAACCAGCTAACGTCCGAAACACCGGGCAATTTGTAGTGAGGAACGAACGTAAAATTGGTCCGCGTGATTTCGCTTGTTATATGCGATTACTAATCCAACCATGGGGGCCTCACGTAAACCACTTTACTAGAATAATCTAAGTTTTTAACCCAGAATCGATCTCTACAACCAAGCTTCCATAGCTTAGCACCAGCTTCCATTGTATTGGAGGCCAGCGCACTTTTGTGCTCCAAACAGGGCCACATCAAGTAAGTCGCAACTTCGTCACATTTAGTAAGATAGATAGCCCAGTTTTTTAGGACTTCATAGTGGTCCTTTTCATAAGGAAAGTGCTCTATCCAATACTCGCCAATGGCTTCATAAAGCACACCGAAAAGCTCATTGTCCGATGTATCGGGAACTTCAGTATTAGATGGAGCTATTTCTACTTTATAGCCATTATCTATGAAAGAAATAATATCTGCATTGTAACCTTCTTCCAAAAGAATAGGTCGAAGGCTCGATATATGTGAGTTAACAATATTTTTTAGGCTTTCATCTTCGCATTTGATCTGATCATGCTGAGGTATTCTGTAACCCCACCCAGGAATGGTATCAGTATTACTCTCAATTTTTGAGAGTCTGTTTCGTATTTCCTCGTGCTCTTCAAATACTGCCCATGCCGTTTCTAAATCATCTTTATCTTGAATAGCATCAAAGAAGAAGTAATGATCAACTTCGTTTTCAATATCTATTGATTCTGGATCATCGCTATTTCTTTTCAGAATCTCTTCCAATAATGTTAGTTCTTTAGTCACCGCGAATCTCTCGGAAGCATATAACGTCACCAGCAGGGGTGACAAAACCAGAGCGAAGCGGCGGTTTTGGCATCCCTCTGGCTGGCCTTGTTAAGTTTTTTACTCATAATAAGACAGTGCTATTAATGGTGAACCACCCTCAGTAGTAAACCTATAGTTTACAAATGCTGAGCACTCAACCAATGCTTCAAATATATCTAGGTTTATTTTCTTCAACTCTGTCACATTCTCAAGCAGTATTGAGATAATATCCCCGTCACCACCAAGATCACTCATGCAGTCATTCCACGCATCCATGTTTCTTCCATAGTGTTCAGGAAAATCAAACAATTTTTTAAATACGTCATGGAAAGAGTCCCAATCGGAAATATCAACTCCATTGATTTTGTGTGTAATCATGATTCTCTTTTAAACTTAACAGTTTTATAGAAGGAAGCACAACTATTAGAATATAGACGGATTCCTTCTATTTCAGCACCCTTACTTTCAAACTAACCATACTAATGGACCGATAAAGGAGTTGTCAATGAACCCCGTCAAAACTAAAATTCAAACTAAAACAATAACTTAAATAGTTCTTCTGAGTTCATGATTAAACCGAATCTGTACCTCTGCATCCGCATCATTGTAAGGCTTTACCCGGAATAGTACGGAAACACAACTAAAGAAACATACCCGCCAGTCGGTACCCCGCTACCTTGAAAAACTTGCCATTTTTTTTCTAAAGGCAAAACATCCAGCCTCTGGATGATCGATGAGCTTAGAGAACATCAATCCTGAACGATACTGAGACGATAAGCTCCCTACCCCACCACACAACAGCTACGCAGACCTCGAATAATCCACATAAAACTCCGTCTTCCCCAGATGCTGCTCCAGCGTCAACATACATTCCTCACTAGCTGAAAGTGTCCATGATTCTGACTTCAGGCGATATTCATAACCCTTATCCTGACGTTTAAATATCACAGGAATACAATCATTGATTTGAAAGGGTCGTAACGCTTCTGCGAGCTGGTCGATTTTTTCAGCTGCGCCATTGCGAAGATTAATATGCAATGCCTGGGCATGGTTCAGACGCCAGGTTTCCAGCAGTTCTACCTTGCGCGCCTTGATGCGAATGCCATTGTTGAAATCGTCATAGGATATGCCGCCTTCTACTACCCAGATCTGATCCTTTTGCACGATAGATTCAATCTCGCTCAACATGTCGGGGAAGATACGTACATCGATACGTCCGCTGCGATCGTCCAGTGTAACAAATGCTTCGCGTCCACTGGGTGCGTTTCGGGTTCGGATGCCAATCACTAATCCTGCCACAACAGCATCTTCATCCTTGCGTCTATAACCGCCCTGTGAGGTATCAGAGTTATCCAGTTTTTCGTGCCACTGTCCCAGTGTGGTGGGTGAGATTTGTTTGATTTCCTTTTCATACATATCTATAGGATGACCTGTAAGAAATAATCCCAGACTTTCTCGTTCATGCATTAAGCGGGTTTTTTCATCCCAGAAAGGTACATCCGGTAATGGCTTGTCTTCGGTTTCATCACCCGCTACTGCGAACATGTCAACCATACCGGCATCTGCATTTTTCTGCGCCTGTTCTGCTGCCTGTAAGGCATAAGGTAGATGCGCCTGTATCGCTGCTCTGTTCTCTGAGAAACAGTCCAGTGCGCCACAACTGACCAGAGCTTCCATAACCTTTTTATTCGCCTTGGACATATCTACTCGATTACAGAAATCATCCAGTGATCGGTATTCACCATTTTTTCGTTCGGCTATGATGACATCGATAGCTGCCAGTCCGACCCCTTTAATGGCTCCTAGTCCGTATATGACTTCGCCTTTGTCACTGGCGCGGAAATGATAATCCGAGCGATTTACGTTAGGCGGTAATACGGGTAGTTTCATACTGCGACATTCTTCGATCAGGGTTACCACCTTGTCGGTGTTATCCATATCCGATGACAATACCGCAGCCATGAATTCCGGTGGATAGTGGGCCTTTAACCAGGCTGTCTGATAGGACACCAGCGCATAAGCAGCAGAGTGGGATTTGTTGAAACCATAGCCCGCAAACTTTTCCACCAGATCGAAGATCTTCATCGCCAGATCAGGGTCGATATTGTTTTCTTTTGCACCTTCAGCGAATACAGAGCGCTGTTTTTCCATCTCTTCGGGCTTTTTCTTACCCATTGCTCGACGTAACAGATCCGCACCGCCCAGCGAATAGCCCGACATTCTCTGGGCAATCTGCATAACCTGTTCCTGATACAGGATGATGCCGTAGGTGGGCTCCAGCGTTTCTTTCAGGCATTCGTGCTGATAATTGGCATCCGGGTAGGAAACAGCCTCTCGACCATGCTTACGGTTGATGAAGTTATCCACCATGCCCGATTGCAACGGCCCCGGTCTGAACAGTGCTACCAGAGCGATAATATCTTCAAAGCAGTCGGGTTGTAGGCGACGAATCAGGTCTTTCATACCACGTGATTCCAGCTGGAATACGGCTGTAGTCTGGCAGGCCTGTAACAGATCGAAGGTGTCTTTGTCATCCAGCGGGATACGCTCGATCTCTACCGGAGTCTCACGATTTTGATTGATCGCTTTCAGTGCCCAGTCGATGATGGTCAGTGTACGTAGCCCCAGAAAGTCAAACTTGACCAGACCGACATCTTCAACATCGCCTTTATCAAATTGCGATACCAGGCCACCACCGCCCTGTTCGCAGTAGATAGGAGAGAAGTCGTTCAGATCACTAGGAGAAATAACAACCCCCCCTGCATGCTTGCCCACATTACGTGTGAGACCTTCCAATGAGCGCGCCATATCCAGAATGGCGGTAACCTCTTCATCTTCCTGATACAGCGTGCGCAGGTCTTCTTCCTGCTCCAGCGCTTTGGTCAGTGTCATGCCAATCTCGAAGGGGATCAGCTTGGCGATACGATCGACAAATCCATAGGGCTGTCCGAGCACCCTGCCCACATCTCGTACTACCGCTTTGGCGGCCATGGTACCGTAGGTGATAATCTGTGAGACCTGATTACGGCCATAGGTTCTAGCTACGTAGTCGATAACGCGATCTCGCTTTTCCATACAGAAGTCGATATCGAAATCGGGCATGGATACCCGCTCTGGATTTAGAAATCGTTCGAATAGTAGTTCGTATTCCAGAGGGTCGAGATCGGTAATCAACAGAGCATAAGCCACCAGTGAACCGGCACCGGAACCACGGCCTGGGCCGACGGGAATGTCATTTTCCTTAGACCAGGCGATAAAGTCTGCCACGATCAGGAAGTAGCCCGGAAACCCCATCTGGGTGATAACGTCGAGCTCGATCTGTAAACGTTCGTCGTAGGGTTTACGATCCAGTACTTCACCTTCGGGCAGTTGTTCCTGTAAAAACTGTAGACGTTTCTCCAGTCCTTCTTCAGATACCTTGCGGAAATAACTGTCTTCAGTGTGCTCATCAGGAATCGGGAATGCTGGCAGGTAATTCTTGCCCAGGGTTAGCCGGACATTACAGGCCATCGCGATATTGACGGTATTTTCAATGGCTTCTGGAATATCGCGGAACAACTCAACCATCTCATCGCTTGAGCGCAGATATTGTTTAGGACTATAGCTTTTGGGGCGACGATTATCCTCTAGCGTAAAACCGCTACAGATACACACGCGAACCTCGTGCGCATCAAAATCGCTGGCATCAACAAACCGCACATCATTGGTAGCTACCAGTGGTATTTTTTTGCTGCTGGAAAACTGCAGGGCCTGCTGGATATACAGTTCTTCATAAGGTCGGTCGGTACGCTGAATCTCGAGGAAAAAACGGCCAGGAAATAACGATTGCCAGGCATCCAGATACTCTTCAGCCAGCACCGGGTTGCCCGCCTTGATAGCCTGCCCCACATCTCCATCTAGTGCTGCGGATAATGCAATCAGGCCATCGGTGTTACCCTGCAGCCAGTCAAGCAGGATGGTAGGCCGATCAGCCACCTGCCCTTCCTGATAGGAACGGGAAATCAGACGTTTCAGATTCAGATAACCGATATCATTCTGGCATAACATCACCAGACGACTCAGGTTCTGCGGTCGGTCCTCGGTACGGATCCACACATCTGCGCCGAAGATGGGTTTGACCCCGGCTGCAGTAGCGGTTTTATACAGTTTGACCAGTCCAAACAGGTTGGACATATCGGTCATAGCAATCGCACCCATACCGCGCTCAACCACTTTTTCGATCATCGGTTTGATACGAACCGTAGAATCGACTAGCGAGAACTCAGAATGCAGGTGGAGATGTACAAATTTAGTTGTCATGAATTAAAGCAATTAACCACTAAGGGCAGAAATTGAAAAGAATGAACCACAGAGCACACAGAGGACACGGAGAGGAGTTACTGAGCCGCTAACTGTATCCCCTGGTGTTATTACTGTGCTTCGTGGTTGATATAAACCGGAAAAGAATGAACCACGAAGGACATTAAGAATTGAGAATGGCACTTTATTAACCCCACTCTGTGCTCTCTGTGTGCTCTGTGGTTGATTAATCATCAAAGGATATCCCGCACCGGTTTAAAGCTGCGTCTATGTACGGGCGAGACTCCGTGTTCGATCAACAGGTCTCTATGTAGCTGTGTGGGATAGCCTTTGTGTTTGGCAAACTGGTATTCGGGGTATTGCTGGTCCAGTTCAAGCATCTGGCGGTCTCTGTGTTGCTTGGCGAGTATGGATGCGGCGCTGATACAGGCTTCGGTTAGATCACCCTTGACGATGGCTTCTACCGAGTAACCGGGTAGATCGGGCTCTCGGTTACCATCTACCTGTACATGCTCTGGGCGCACATGCAGGCCCAGCACGGCTCTTTGCATGGCCAGCATGCTGGCGTGCAGGATATTGATTTCATCGATCTCTTCTACGCTGGCTTCGGCAATGGCATAGCTCAGCGCATGCTGTTTAATCTGCTGCTCTAGAATGATGCGTTTTTTCTCGCTCAGCTTCTTTGAGTCGGTCAAACCCTGTATCGGATTATTGATATCCAGGATGACAGCTGCAGCTACCACTGAGCCGGCAAGCGGCCCTCGACCAGCTTCATCCACCCCGGCGAGTAATATGGGAATATCGTTAGTGTTGTTATTCATTAGTGTTATCGCGGCTGCATGTCTATAATGCAGCGGTTTTTTAATAAGAATTCGGTGTTTCTATGTCACAAAAAATCAATGTTGCTGTAATCGGCGTCGGTCATCTGGGTAAGTGGCATGCAGATAAATATGCTGCGTCTGAAGACTGTAACCTGGTCGCTGTGGTAGATACCGATCTGGATGCTGCCCGTGCCGTTGCCGATAAGCATGGTGCCGAAGCAGTCACCGATTATCAAGCGATTTTACCTCGAATCGATGCCATCAGTCTGGTAGTGCCTACCAGCGTGCATTATCCGATTGCGAAGGACTGCCTGGAAGCAGGCATTCACTGCCTGATCGAGAAACCAATCACCGAAACGGTAGAACAGGCACAAACCCTGATAGACCTTGCCAAAGCCAAAAACCTGACCTTACAGGTTGGTCATATCGAACGCTTTAACTCGGTGATGATGGATATAGACGATATTCTGGATAAACCACAGTTCATGGAATCTACCCGTCTGGCACCCTTTACCCCGCGTGCGACTGATGTCAGCGTTATTCTTGATTTGATGATTCACGATATCGATATCATCCTGGATCTGATCGATAGCCCCATCAAACATATCTCAGCCAGTGGTATCTCTGTATTGTCGGATGAAATAGATATCGCTAACGCAAGGCTTGAGTTTGAAAGTGGCTGTGTCGCCAATGTCACCGCCAGTCGTATCAGTCGTAAACGCGAACGCAAGCTACGTATATTCCAGAAGGATGCCTATATCTCGGCTGATTTCCAGGAAAAGATCCTCGCGGTGAATCGTAAGGGCGATGAAAAAACAGAAAGCGGTTTTCATGATATTACCCACAATGAAAAAACCTATCAGGATACCGATGCACTGAACCTTGAAGTGCTGGATTTCATCCAGGCGATTAAAACCGGCAATCCACCCAAGGTAACCGGTGAAGATGGTAAACGCGCCCTGCAGGCAGCGACTGAAATCACCAAACTGATCAGAGCTTCAGTAACACATTAATCACTCAATATTTATACAGCCCTTTTTGAGGCTGATATGAAGAAATAAATTATTATTACAAAGGTAAATACTATGCCAATACCTATGGTCGACCTGAAAGGTCAATACGAAACCCTGAAACCTGAAATCGATGCCGCTATCATCCAGGCACTGGGTGAAACCCGCTACATTCTGGGGCCTAACGTACAGGCTTTTGAAAAGGAAGCGGCTGATTATCTCGGCGTAAAACATGCAATCAGCTGTGCCTCGGGTACCGATGCACTACATCTGGCACTGCTTGCTGCAGGTATCAAAGCCGGTGATGAAGTCATTACCACTGCTTTCACTTTCATTGCGACCGCTGAAGCCATCCGTTATGTGGGTGCCACACCGGTTTTCGTTGATATCCTGCCTGACACACTGAATATTGATCCACAGAAGATTCGTGAAGCTATCACGCCTAAGACTACGGCTATCATCCCCGTGCATATCTTCGGACAACCAGCCGACATGGATGAAATCATGGCCATCGCCAATGAAAATAATCTAAAGGTAGTTGAGGATTGCGCACAGTCTTTTGGTAGCCGTTATAAAGGTAACATGACCGGCTCTATCGGTGATCTGGGTTCATTCAGTTTTTTCCCCAGTAAAAACCTCGGCTGCTATGGTGATGGTGGACTGATTACCACTAACTCGGATGCCTATGCTGAGCAAATAAAGATTTACCGCAACCATGGCAGCAGCAAGCAGTATCACCATGATGTTATAGGCTATAACAGCCGACTGGATGAACTGCAGGCGGTTATCCTGCGCATCAAGTTAAAGCATATCGATGAGTATAATCAAAACCGTTTGAATGTGGCTAAAACCTATAATCGTCTGCTGGCAGATTCAGCAATAATCACACCGAGTATTCCTGAAGATAGCGATCATATCTTTCATCAGTACACGGTACTGGCTGAAAACCGTGATCAGATTAAGGATCATGTTGTATCCAAAGAGATTGCCTCTGCGGTTTATTATCCTGTGCCTCTACACCAACAGAAAGCATTTGCAGACTCTCCTGAAGTGTCTTTACCTGTAACTGAAGATATTTCTACGCGCTGTGTATCTTTTCCGGTATTTCCGGAAATGACCCAACAACAGATTGAAGAGGTTTGTCAGGCGATACTTGAAGTTGCCTAGTCCTTCTATGAATCAGAAACACGCCCCGCATGTCATGCTGCTCGCCGGTGAAGCCTCCGGCGATGCACATGGCGCCGAAGTTGTTGAAGCCATGAAACAGCTGAATCCGGATGTTCATTTTTCCGGCATGGGCAGCAATGAATTAAAACGTGCCGGAGTTGATGTATTCTTTGACTCAGCCAGTATTGCCGTAGTTGGTATAGTCGAGGTTTTAAAACACTGGGGCGAAATTAAACAGGCGATGGAGCTGGTTAAAAACAAGCTGGAAACCACCCGCCCTGACCTGCTGGTATTAATCGATTACCCAGAATTCAATCTCAAGATGGCGCGACATGCCAAGTCTCTGGGCATCAAGGTACTGTTTTATATCAGCCCTCAGGTGTGGGCCTGGCGTCCCAAACGTATCCATAAGATCGGACAGTCCATCGACCACATGGCAGTGCTGTTCAAGTTTGAGGCCGAGTATTACCAACGCGCCAATATCCCTGTTACCTTTGTGGGCCACCCTCTGGTCGACAAGGTCAAAACCAGCCCCCATCTTGCTCAGCAACGTGAAAGCATGAATGTCACGCAGGATCAGAAACTGATCGGCCTATTTCCAGGTAGCCGTAAAAGCGAAATAAACCGACTGTTACCGCTGATGCTGGAAACCGCTGCAGGCATGCAACAGCAGGATAATAGCCTGGCCTTTGTTATGCCTGTGGCTGCCACACTGGATTATGCGGCTATTAAAGCGCAATGCGAGCAGTCTGGTATCGATATCCGGCTCACCAGAGATAATATTTACGATGTTATCGCCAGTTGCGACGCCATAGTATCCTGTTCGGGTACGGTTACGCTTGAGATTGCGCTACTTGGGGTTCCATTATGTATTGTTTACAAAATGTCCTGGCTTTCCTATCAGATCATGAGCCGCCTGATCACCATCCCTCATATTGGTCTGGCCAATATCGTTGCCAATAAACATATTGTGAAAGAGTTGCTTCAGGATGAGGCAAACAGTGAAAATATTGCCAACGAACTCTCTCGCCTGCTGAATGATGCTTCTTATCGAGAGCAGGTTATTAGCGGATTACAGGAAGTAAAAGCCAACCTTGGTATGGGTGAAGGCTCCAAAAATATGGCCAGGCTCATTCTAAGCACACTGGATAATTAATCCCGCAAAAACCAAAAAAAATCGTAATAACTGCCTATACTGATAAAGTTTCACAGCATTTTGCCGAAAATATAAAAATAATAACCATCTATTAACCCTAAAGGAGTAGTTCCAATGCAGGCATATAAGGCTTTGTTTGTTGCATTAATACTAACTGTAGTTGCTCAATTTTTAGCCACATTATCTGTTCTATGGTTCACAGGAGGAGATAGTTCTCAATGGTTGATGTACTTCCTGAGTGTTTTAGTTGTAACCGTACTGGGTGCCTTTTATTTCCACTCGACTACCAATAAACCTGTTAACCTCGCATTAAAACTTATTACCAGCCGATTCAAGGATAACGGTAAAGATACTCATCAAATGCAACAGCAGCTAAAAACGCTGCTGCAATCACACTCTGAACTGCTCTCAGATATCACGCTTCTGGACAGTACCCTGAACAACTTTGATAACACGGCACAAAGCCTGTCTAAAACCTCCAGTCGCAGTGCAATTTCCGCTGCTGAAGTTTCATTTTCGGTATCTGAACTACGCAAAAAACTCGAAATTCAGGCCAATGCCATCACCCAATTAGTAGAGTCTTTTAAACAGATTACCGACAATGGGCAACAGGTTGCAGAACGTTGCACTTCTGCCAGTGACTTTTCTCGACAGGCCTATAAGGACAGCACTGAAAGCAAGGAAGTCATGCATGCCACGCACGATAAAATCAGTCTGATTCTGAAAAATACCGAGCAGGTATATGGCTTGATTGAAGCGCTGGGACATAATTCAGACAAGATAAAAGACGTGACACAGGTCATCGAAGACATTGCAAATCAAACTAACCTGCTCGCTTTGAATGCCGCTATAGAAGCTGCACGTGCGGGTGATATGGGTAGGGGTTTTGCTGTTGTTGCTGACGAAGTTCGTAATCTGGCTGCACGAACCTCAGAGGCTACCAGCGAAGTGGGTAAAATCATTCAGGATAACCACAAAGAAACTTCTGAGGTTGTGGTGTTATTTAAAAATCTGGCAGAAGAGCTGCAACAGGGTACTCAATACATCAAGGATATTGAAGACATATTGGGCACTGTCTCAGAAAAGGTAGCCCATGTTGAAAACCATATCTCAGAAATGGCTTCGCATGCCTCTGAAAATCATCAGCATATGCAGGATATAACCCAGTCAATCAGTACTCTGGATGGAGAGCTCAGCGAAAGCAGAGACCATATTCAACAGCTGGATGATGAAGCCGAAAAATTTACAGACCTGGCTGAAAAGGCAAACTCTGCATTATCTGAATTGAATATTCAGGGTTTGCACCAGCAGGTTTTTCAAATTGCGAGCGATGCCTCAAAAGCTATCCAGGCTCGTTTTGAGAAATCGATCCAGCAGGGCGAGATAAGTGAAGCCGACCTGTTCGACCGTCACTATCAGAAAGTCGCCAATACTAACCCGCAGAAATTTGAAACCCGATTCGATAAGTTTACCGATAAGGTACTGCCTGAAATTCAGGAAGATATCTTACTGAACAACCCCTTTCTGGCATTTGCAATCTCTACTGATGATCATGGTTATGTGCCCACACATAACAACAAGTTTTGCAAACCATTAACCGGTGACCCGCAAAAAGACCTGGTTGGCAATCGCACCAAACGTCTGTTTAACGATAAAACCGGAGCTCGCTGCGGCAGCCATACTCAAAAGCTGTTACTGCAAACCTATAAACGCGATACCGGTGAGGTGATGCACGATTTATCTGTACCGATTTATGTCAACGGCAAACATTGGGGTGGTTTTAGAATTGGTTACACCAGTGAAGCTTCATGAATTATTTAAACTTGAGTTTATAGCCAAGCTTCAAAACTTCGACACATTCCTGAGTAAGATCTGCATGGGTTAATGGATGTTTTTCCAGATAGCCCTTGCTGAATTTCAGCTTGAATAAATTGTCTGAATATTTGATTTTAACCATACGCGTACTATCAAAATCTCGGCTTCGCTCAAGGATAATGGCAATACGCAGTAGACACAGAACCAGCAGGATCTTTCTATCCAGGCGCGGGAATTCTTCAATCAGGTTAACTTTGATCTTGCCGCGTTGTAAACGTAACAATAATCCCAGAGTATTTTGCATCTCGCGTGAAAAACCCGGCATGTCTGATTGTTCGATAATATAGCCACTATGTTCTGGGTAGTTGGTATGTGATATTGATAAACCAACCTCATGCAGTTTACAGCTCCATAGTAACAATAAGCGCCGCTGCTCTTCATTCTCCATTTCCAGTTGATCGTACATATGCATTGCGCTGCTGCATATACGGCCTGACTGTGCCACATCGATCTGATAACGTAATTCAAAATCACGTACAGTATCCAGTCGAATATCATGGCCGCCGGCAGTTTCGATCATGTCATTTAACAGTCCTTCGCGTAGCGCACCTTCTGACGCCAGCATAGATTCAATCTGTAATTCTTCAAACGCCGCGATTAAAACACATAATCCACCGATAATGACCGGTGCACGGTTTTCTGATAAGCCCGGTAAAATAACATGCTCAATATGCCCTGCTCTGATCCACAGTTCTTTAAGCTGTATAAGATGAGGATAATCAATAATGCCTTGTGTACCATAATTCTCGGTCAGAATACGTGCTATGGTTTTTATGGTACCTGAAGATCCAATACACTCCTGCCAGCCATGAGCGGTGTATTCGTCACTAATCCATTCCAGTTTACGACGACAGTCGATGACAGCACTTTGAATCAGCTCTTCGCTGATGACACCGTCATCAAACCATTTGTTGGTAGTGTTTACGCAGCCCATATTCAGACTTTCCATCATAATGGGCTGATAAGCCTGGCCTATGATAAATTCGGTACTGCCTCCACCGATATCTATCACCAGGCGATAATCTTCGGTTTGTGCCAGGCTGTGTGCGACCCCCTGATAAACCAGGCGAGCTTCTTCTCGACCAGCAACAATACTGATAGGGAACCCCAGAGCCTGTTCAGCTCTGGCTAGAAAGGAAGCAGAGTTACGTGCTTTACGCAGGGTATTGGTACCTACTGCAATGACATTTTCAGCTGGTATATCCTTAAGACGCTGTCCAAAGCGGCTTAGACACTGCAAAGCCTGCTCCATTTTCTGTTCAGATAAAATGTTTTTCGAGTCGAGTCCGGCAGCCAGGCGTACCATTTCCTTGATTGCATCTATGGTTTGCGGCTGGTTATTCTGTAACCTGGCAACAACCATATGAAAGCTGTTCGATCCCAGATCGATCGCTGCCAGTTGGCGCTTTGTATTAATCATCTGTTATCGATTTCTATTTTTGCGCAAACTGCTGCGATAATTCAATTTTTTATGCGCTTTCGCTGATTTACTGCGTTGGTTAGCTAGCTGTACCATTTTATCCTGTGCACTCAGTCCATCTTCAATACTGCCTGATCGACGAATATAGCTGCCGTCTGGCTGCATATCCCAGGCTGAAATCGGATCATTCAGGCAGGAATTTAAGATACTACGGCATTCTTCGCGGTGTACGTCTTCTTCCACCGGAGTGATCACCTCTACCCTGTGTTCCAGATTACGTGTCATTAAATCGGCTGAACCAATGTAGAACTCTTCAACACCACCATTTCTAAAGTAGTAGATGCGACTATGCTCAAGAAATCGACCCACGATACTGACGACTGAAATATTATCTGATAAGCCTTTGATACCAGGTCTAATACGGCAGGTATCCCGTATAATCAGCTCCACTTTGACCCCTTGCATAGAAGCCTGGTAAAGCTCACGACAGATATCCATATCTTCCAGTGCATTTGCCTTAAAACGAATCAGCCCCTGAGTTTTACCTTTATGGTGTTTTACTTCACGTTGAATCTTGCTGATCAAGGCGGCTTTCAATAGTTTTGGAGCAGGAAGAATTTTCAGGTAGTTACGTTTAGGCGTAAAACCTGTGGTGAGATAATTGAATAATTCGGTTAAGTCACGGCCAATTTCCTCATTACAGGTCAGGATACCCACATCACTGTACAGACGTGCAGTGCCCGCATGGTAATTCCCGGTACCCAGATGCGCATAACGTCTAAGCCCGGAGTAATCCTTACGTACCACCAGGATGACCTTACAGTGGGTTTTAAGCCCAACAACGCCATAGGTCACGTGTATACCTGCTTCTTCCAGTCTACTGGCCCAGATAATATTGGCGGCTTCGTCAAAACGTGCCTGTAACTCAACCACCACGGCTACCTGCTTGCCATTACGTGCTGCAGTGATCAGATAGTCAATGATCTTGCTATCTTCTGAAGTACGGTACAGTGTCATTTTTATCGCATGTACCTTTGGATCCAGACTGGCTTCTTTCAAAAACCTGATCACACTGGTCGCAAAAGATTCATAAGGATGGGTCAGGAATAAAGATCCGGCATCCCTGATGGCATAGAAGATACTTCTGGCAACACGCAGCTTGACATGGTCTATAGGCCGATGAGGCTCATCGTGTAATTCTGGTATATTAATCGAAACCAGTTGCATCAGGTCGCGCATGGCTAACATACCTGGCGCTGGAAATGTATCCTGCTCTTCTTTAAGGCCAAGTTCCGCAGAAAGCATACCTCTACGAACTTCATCCATACTATCGTTTACTGACAAACGTACTACAGTGGCAAATTTACGATTTCGTACCTCTGATTCGATAGATGCCAGTAAGTCATCAGCCTTTTCACGCGACGCACCCACATTGATATTCCTCACCACACGAAACAGCTCGCAGGCTTCAATCTTCAGCTTGGGAAACAACAGATCGAGGTTATTCGACATCACGTCTTCAAGTTTGACATATTTATGTTGCTTGCCTAATTTGATAAATCGATCAACCCCGGACGAACCACTAGGCACCTTAACCCTGGCCAACAGATTATCTTCACCTTCTGGATAACGCAGGGTAACCAGTAGATTAAGTGACAGGTTTGAAATAAATGGAAACGGATGCGCTGGGTCTACAGACTGGGGGGTAACCAGAGGGAAAATATTCTTAAGATAATACTCTCGTAATTCGGCCTGCTCTTCCAGTGTCAGATCCTCATAACCACAGATAATAATCTCATGCTCGGCGAGTAACTTTAGCAGTTGCGGATAAATTTCATGGATACGTTCTTCCAGCTCTTTAACGATGACGTAAGATTGTACAATTTGCTGACTGGGGGTACGTCCATCTACAGAAAGCAGCTGGACATTAGACCCCAGTTGCTGCTTTAATCCGCCAATTCGTTTCATGAAGAACTCATCCAGATTGGAATTAACGATAGCGATGAACTTTAGTCGCTCGAGCAGAGGATTATTTTCATTCTCCGCTTCTGCGAGCACTCGTCGGTTAAATTCCAGCCATGAAAATTCTCGATTCAGGTAATATTGTGGGTCTGTCAAATCAAATTCAGATACGGACTCCACAGTTTCAAGCTCTGGTTTTAGTGTATTCTCAGCAACATCATCGGTTGGTTGATTTAAAGACATTTGAATTCCTGGCGATATTTTTTGGGCTAGCTAATTTAATATTAGATTCGCTACCCGCTAAGATTAAAGTATAAACGGTTTTTTTTCATTAATTTCATTATCATGAATAACTCTTTTAATGTTATACCTCAAATATTAAATAACGATTTCATACCCGTTATTGTGATTACTTTGGGACTATTTTTATTACTTTTCATCAATCGATCGAGTATCTCGTCTTATTTGATGAACCTGAAAACTCGCCGCTGTCTGAATCATTTGGGCGTGGACCAGATTAGCGATGTTAAATGCCCGGATGGCCTGGGACATGAATTCAGTATTGATCGATTGATTCTTCGTCAAAATGGCATCTCCATACTCATTTACAAAAAATACCCTGGTAAGATTTTCTGTGCAGATCATATCGATACATGGACACAGATGCTGGGACAGAAAAGCTATGCTTTCAAAAATCCTCTGTTCGAACTGGACTTCCAGATTAAGGCTTTGCAGGCCTGTATCCCTGATATTGAGGTAGATGGTTACCTGTTTTTTGACCACAATGCCCAATTTCCCAAAGGACACCCTGAACGCGTGATTCACCCGCTGTCTATTCCCCAGAAACTTGAAAGACCCCAGCATATCGAGATTGATCAAACAATCATTCAGGCCTGGAATAACTTTAGATCTCACATGGAAACTGCGTGATCCCTGATAGCCGGTTAAAAAATGTCTGGCAACTGGCACTTGCCCAGGCATTGATGATGTCGGTGAATACCCTTTTATTCACCTTATCCGCAATCCTTGGCTATGAGCTCACCGAGACCAAATCGTTGGCCACCTTGCCGCTGGCTATCCAGTTTTGCATTACCATGCTAACCAGCTTTCCAGCTTCTATGTTTATGGATCGTTATGGTCGTAAGGCCGGGTTTATTCTGAGCTCATTTATTGGATTCTCAGGAACTCTGCTGGCTATCCTGGCGGTCAACGAACGCTCCTTCATCGTGTATTGCCTAGCGACAGCATTGTTTGGTGCTTACACCGGATTTGGAAATTATTACCGCTTTGTAGCAGCCGAGGTTTCCCCGCCTGAAAAGCGTAATAGTGCGATCTCTTATGTACTCACTGGTGGCGTCATTGCAGCAGTGGTCGGCCCTAACCTGGCTAACCATACCAAAGACCTTTTCAGCATCGCCTACATGGGTAGTTTTATAGCGGTATTTATTCTGTACGGATTAAATCTGATGAATTTCTCCATCATGGATTTACCCAAACCACTCAACCGATCTATACAGGACTATGCCCGGCCCCTGAAAGAGATTGTTTTGCAACCCGCTTACCTCGTTGCCCTGCTTTCAGCGACTTTGGGATATAGCATGATGACACTCTTGATGACAGCGACTCCTCTTGCTATGAAGCATCATGATATGGGTCTGGGCGATGTGGCTTTCGTCATTCAGTGGCATGTACTGGGTATGTTTGTTCCCTCATTTTTTACCGGCCACTTAATGACTCGCTTTGGTATCGAACGTATTATATTCACAGGCACAGTATCTATCTTTGTTGCCATCACTATTAACCTGACCGGCACCAGTATCTGGAATTTCTGGCTAGCACTATTACTACTCGGTATAGGCTGGAATTTCATGTTTATCGGTGGCACAACCCTGCTCACAAAAACTTACAATGAAGTGGAAAAGGCAAAAGCTCAGGCTTTTAATGATTTTACCGTTTTCTCTGCGGTGACCTTGTCATCTCTTGGTGCAGGCGCTTTGCAGTACCTGCTGGGATGGTGGATGGTAAACCTCAGCGTCATACCCTGTGTATTGATCTGTATGATCGCTATCGCCTGGTTTGATCTACATAAACGCAGGGAGGCTGCTCAGAATGCTTTTTAGTGCAGGAAACTGATCACCCTTTTTATACAGCGGGTACTGTGACTGGCTTAACTCTATGACATATCGAGATGGTCGTGCGGCCGCATAAATTGGACAGTTCACCTCTTTACAGGGCTGTAATAGTTTAATATCTACAATCTTAGCCTGTTCATCCATCCAGATAACGGTTAACGGAATCAGCGTGTTTTTCATCCAGAAGCGATAATTGCCTGGTTGTGGATAAACGAAAAGCATACCTTCGTCGTCAGCCAGGGACGCTCGATACATCAATCCCTGCATACGTCTTTCATTATTGTCTGCGACCTGTAACTTATAATGTTGACTGTGCAGATTTATAGACAGCTTATCAAAGGATAAATCTGCCGCAGAAAGTGAAGCAGATAGAATCAGCAGATAAAGCAAGCTGAGAAAGGTTAGAAATATTTTCATCAGACTACTTTGAGTGAAATTAGAGCGCATTGTTTTACCACTATATGGAAAATAGCTTCTGACAGCTAGCTAACTTTAGTCGCTCAATCATGCTCCTCTATCCAGGCCATCTGAATCGCTTCCAGTATCTTCTCATTTGACCCTTCAGGGTCATCATCAAAGTCATCCAGTGCACAAACCCAGCTATGAAGATCAGTAAAACGCACATACTGCGGGTCCACATCAGCATGTGTTTCTTCCAGTTCAATCGCTATATCCAGTGTATCGATCCATTTGAGTGCCATAGTTCACCTCTTCATTATTAAGAGTCTTTATTATAAATCACAGGTCTTAAGATGAAACCATACTCATGAAATAAGAATTTAAACATATATTTAAAATGGATACTTTGTCACCAGAAATAGAAGAAACACATATAAAGAAGATATTTTTTATAAAGATGGTCATGTTTCAGATACAATCTGCCTACACATATGGAATAAAAAAACCTTTAAATGTTTGTGACGAAAAACATATGGACTATATTCTATCTATTGATACTACTCGGTGGTATCTATCTCGTTACGTCAATATGGGCTATCTGGCAGGAAACTCAACGTTTTGCCAGCGCAGAACTCTCCTATATTAACCGCTTATTCTCTTCTTCAGTTTCTACGAATTTTGACCAGCAGGAAATCATGCTGAGCCTGGCTGGAAATCAGTTGCTCAACGACAATCTCCTACAGGATGAATCCAGAGCCTCAGGAATATTTGACCGACTGTTGAAGCAGAATCGTTCTCTGGTAGCTTCAGGTATAGCTAATATTGATGGACAGGTAGTAGCGGGTAGCTCGAACATGGATTTGAGTAAAATACCGAATTTAAAAACTAACGAAAATACACGAGAATCTTTTGCACTAGCGCTACAGGTTAATCACATGGTGGTAGGAAAAACCTACTACTTTGAGCCCGCCCACAACTGGTTAATTCCTATGCGCAAGGCAATCAGAAACCAGGATGATCAGGTTATAGGAGTCATGATGGCGGGTATCAGGCCTGATGTTCTATTACCTATGCTGGGTAAATCATTAAACCCCAGAGTTGGTTCCAACTATCAGACGGTCCTGGTTCAGGACAAAACCTTTAATTATTCGTATATCAATGGGTTGAACAACATCGAACAGGCGAAGTTTCTGATGAGTTCTTCCATACCGGATGACATTGTTCAACAACATAATCTGGCAATTCATCAACAACGTGGGCTCAGTTTATCCGAACTAAGAGAACGGCCTTTGTCGGCAGAATACTTTGCAAAATCCATAAGTGGAGAAACAAAGCTTTTTTCGATGATGTATATTCCCAAATACCAGATGTGGTCTATGACTGTGATACCCCGCTCAGATCTCATCAGGCAGGTTACAAATGCCTCTAAGCCTTATGTGTTTTCTTCTGTTGCCATTAGCATTGTTTTATTTTTTCTGTTTAGTGCCATAGACAAGTCAGAAAAATTGCAGCGTGCAGAACTCATTGAACAGACTCATCATGACTTTCTAACGGGTTTAAATAACCGACATTTCCTAAAAAATGAAGAGATAAACTGGATCTATCCTCAGGCCCCTCCTTTTACCGTATTTTTCATAGACCTGGATAATTTTAAAAATATAAATGACAGCTATGGTCATAGTTATGGAGACATTATTCTGCGGGAAGTAGCTGACCGTCTGAATGGTTTTTTTACCACGAATCAAATTATCTGTCGCCAGGGTGGTGATGAATTTATCATCCTGTCCTGTGATATTCCCAAACATAAACTGGATGGAATTGCTCAGCATTTGCTGAATGCACTATCACAGCCTTATCTGGTGAATCACTTTAGCTTCATTATCGCTGCCAGTATTGGTATCAGTCATTATCCTGATGATGGTGATAACTTTGAAACCCTGTTTAGCGCAGCTGATACCGCAATGTATAAAGCCAAGGCAAAGCGCAATAGCTACTTTGTTTTTACGCAGGAGCTACGCCAGCAAAGCCTGAAAAATTCTCGCATTGAACAGGCCATGCATTGTGCGCTTGAAAAAAATGAATTCAGCCTGGTTTACCAACCGCAAATGGATAAATCTGGAAGCATACACGGAATAGAAGCGCTGGCTCGATGGCAAAATAAAGAGTTCGGCTCAGTCCCACCTGATTATTTTATTCGAATTGCTGAAGACTGTGGTTTTATCATTCCACTTGGAGATTTCATCCTTGAAAGAGCTATTTCTGATTTAGCAAAGCTTCAACCGGTTAGAGCTTATGCAGATATTCATTTGTCTATCAATGTTTCAGTTAGACAACTTCAGGAAAAGGATATTTCGCTAAAAATTGACAATCTATTGAAAAAGTATCGAATCTCTGCGCACAAAATCACTCTCGAAATTACTGAAAGTATATTTATTGATGATTACGAATATTTGATGCCTGTGCTTGACGAGATACGTAATCTCGGTTGTAAGTTTTCACTGGATGACTTTGGAACCGGATATTCTTCACTGAGCATGCTACGTAATTTACCCATAGACGAACTTAAAATTGACAAGAGCTTCATTGATCAAATGTTTAGCCTTCATCAAAATCAGGCCATCGTGCTAAACATTATTAATATTGCGAAAAACCTGGGCCTGAATGTCGTTGCTGAAGGCATAGAAACCACAGAACAATCCAGACAGCTTATCGATTATGGCTGCGACATCCAGCAGGGCTATCTATTTGCAAAACCCCTGCCTTTTGATGAACTGGTTAATTTCCAGACATCGATTTCTCAGGATGAAAAGACAGAGAAGCTATGATTAATGTGTTTCAGAAACCATATTGATGGTGTACTTGGGAATTTCAACCACCAGATCATTCTGATTCACTTTTGCCTGACAGCTTAAGCGAGAGTCAGGCTCCAGTCCCCAGGCTTTGTCCAGATAATCATCTTCATTTTCATCAGACTCTTCCAGTGTTTCAAAACCTTCACGGATATACACGTGGCAGGTGGTACAGGCACAGGACTTTTCACAGGCGTGCTCAATTTCAATACCATTCTGTAACAGCGCATCACAGATACTCACGCCGCTTTCGGCATTAATGACTGCACCATCGGGACAGATTTCTTCATGGGGTAATACGATAATCTGGGGCATTTACAAATCAACCTGTTCTATATTTTTGCCTGAGAGTACTTTCTGTACACTCGCATTCATACGTCGAGCTACATACTCTTCGCTTACGACTTCAACCTGCTTAATTGCCTTTTTCAGGGTCTCGCTGCTGGCAGATTCGATGATATTTTCCAGTTCATCACGCACTGACTGAATCTGTTGGTATTCATCATCTGATAATAACTCATGACCATCCTGTGCCAGTGCTGAATCAACGGCCTCTAACACTCGCCTTGCTTCAACCTGTTGTTCGGCCAGCATACGCGCTTCGATATCTTCTTTGGCATGCGACATTGATTCACGCAACATGGTTTCGATTTCATTATCCGTTAAACCATAGGAAGGTTTAATCACGATATCTGCTCGCACTCCGCTACTTTTTTCTTCCGCCACCACTGATAGCAGACCATCCGCATCGACCTGATAGGTAACACGAATACGTGCAGCCCCGGCTGTCATAGGTGGAATTCCGCGTAATTCAAAGTGGGCTAGTGAACGACAGTCAGATACCAGCTCTCGCTCACCCTGAACGACATGGAATGCCATTGCTGTCTGACCATCTTTAAATGTTGTGAATTCCTGAGCACGAGCCACCGGGATGGGGCTATTGCGATCAATGATTTTCTCGCTGAGTCCGCCCATGGTTTCAATACATAGTGATAATGGCAACACATCTAATAACAGCATTTCCTGGTCATTTTTATTGCCTGCCAATACATCTGCCTGTAAAGCTGCACCTATTGCCACCACCTTGTCAGGATCAAGGTCGATCAAGGGTTCGCGTTCAAAGAACTTACCCACCTGCTCTACAACCAGTGGAACCCGGGTGGATCCACCTACCATCACGACATTGGTAATTTCAGTTTTTTCCAGTTTTGCATCGCGTAACACCCTGCGACAGGACATCAGGGTTTTCTTAACCAGATCTTCGATCAGGCTATTCATCGTTTCGCGTGTTAAGGTAGTCTTAAAGCTGAGGCTCTCGTGCTGGATATTGATTTCGGTGGCATCATTTAAGGTCAGATCTTCCTTGGCCTTGCGAGCAGCTATCAGTATCTGGCGCGACAATATCGAATCTATCTTTTCGATACCAGCCTGCTTGATGATCCATTCACCAATGTCATTATCCATATCATCGCCACCCAGTGAACTGTTACCACCAGTGGCCAGTACTTCGAATACGCCCTTATTCAAATGTAAAATTGAGATATCAAAGGTACCGCCACCCAGATCATATATGGCGATGACGCCATCAGGTTGCTGATCCAGGCCATAGGCAACTGCCGCAGCGGTGGGTTCACCGAGTAATCGATAAACATTCAATCCCGCCAGTCTGGCGGCATCGCGTGTGGCCTGACGTTGGGCATCATCGAAGTATGCAGGTACGGTAATAACAACACCGGCCAGTTCTTCACCTAGAGTCTTCTCGGCTCGCTCAGCCAGGGATTTGAGTATTTCAGCAGAAACTTCTATGGCACTCACATGTTTCTGCCGGGTAATAATGCGTGGAACGGTAGAGTCGGTATTGCCATCAAACTCATAGGGCAGCACATTAGAAAGCCCTTTAATATCTTCGATTCCCCGCCCCATGATACGTTTCACAGATGACAAGGTGTTTAAAGGATCTGACGCCTGCAGCAGCTGAGCCTCATGGCCTACTAATGTCTGCTCAGCACCATAATGCACTATAGAGGGTAATAAATGTCTGCCCGCTTCATCCGGCAGGGTTTCTATCTTGCCGCTGCGTTTTACCGCCACCAGTGAATTGGTAGTACCGAGATCGATTCCCGCTGCATAATTACGATGATGCGGCGCACTGGCTTGCCCAGGTTCTGTGATTTGAAGTAATGCCATGATTTATTAGTGTTAACAGGCTCTAAAAGAGCTGATCTTCCAGCTCGAACTGCATGTCGTCGAGCTGATCGAGTATACGTTGGACAAATTGCATTTTTTTGCTTACCTGACGCGCCTGTTCCAGCTTGCCTTCCTGATAGAGTGTTTCAAATTGTTCGGCATACTCTTTTGAGCGTTGATCCAGTTTACCCGTAACATGGTCACAGCAACGCATAGGGTCCTGACAACTTTTGCATTGATCCATCTCTTCGCGTATCTCAATCTGCTCCATCAAAAAAGCGGTATCGCTGGTGGTTTCATGCTCATCATTCATATCCAGACCAGCAATTTCGAGCATATAGCGTGCGCGCTTTACCGGGTTATGCAGAATCTCATAAGCTTCATTAATCCAGGCAGCTTTCTGAACGGCAAGGCGTTTTTCCTGATCACTGCCACTGATAAAACGATCAGGATGGTAGGCAGCCTGTAATTTTTGATGATTATCATGCATCTGGCGCTTATCCAGTTGAAAGTCAACTGGCAGGCCAAACAGCTCAAAGTAATTTTGATTCAGGTCGAGTTGCATATCAGAAATAATCAGACGGTAAAGCTTTCGCCGCAGCCACACTCATCCTTGGCATTTGGGTTAGTGAACTTGAAGCCTTCATTGAGTCCTTCACGCGCAAAATCTACCTGCGTGCCGTCAAGATAAACCAGACTTTTTGGATCAATAATGACCTTTACACCCTGGCTTTCAAACACCTGATCTTCTTCGTTCAATTCGTCTACGAACTCAAGCACATAAGCCATACCTGAACAGCCGGTAGTTTTGATACCGATTCTCAAACCGATTCCGGAACCTCGATTATCCAGAAAGCTCTTTACGCGTTGGGCCGCAGTTTCAGTTAAACTTATTGTCATGTGTATCTCCTTCAGTTAGCCGTGCGTCTAAAACTGGCAGGCACCTGATTGATTAAACTGTGTAACAAAGCAATCAGTTGATCGATTTGTTGATAGGTATTGTTACTACCAAAACTCACCCTGACGGCATTCAGGGCCAGTGCCTCATCTACTCCCATGGCTTTGAGCACATGACTGGGTTGAGTGACTGCACTATGGCATGCTGATCCACTGGCCAGCTCGAAACCGGCCTGATCTAGTTGCATCAGCAGGGTTTCACCGTGGTAGTAAGGAATTGAAAAGTAACTGGTATTGGGCAAGCGTCCACAGCTATTTGAAAAAATATGCACTCCGCTAATACCCATCAGTTTCTGTTCAAAATAGCGTCGCAATTCTAACAGATATGTCTGGCGCTCTTGCAAATTTATTTGAGCCAGTTGTGCCGCCTTACCCATGCCCACCAAAAGCGCCACATTTTCTGTACCTGCTCGTCGTTGAGACTCCTGTGGTCCACCGCTTTGTAGTGGACTTTTAACACTTGCCTTATTATTCATGATTAGAGCACCACATCCCTGAGGTCCCTGAAACTTATGACCTGAGAGCGTTAACAGGTCTGCATTTAATGCTTTTATATCGACTTCAATTTTGCCCACAGCCTGGGTTGCATCAGTATGAAATAGTCCTTTTTCTGAGGAAGCTGTTTCAAATAGCTGTTTTACTGGTTGAATAGCACCTGTTTCATTATTCGCCAATTGCACTGATAGCAGATCGGGGTTATGTTCAGCGATCAAAGATGCGCTTTCAGACACGTCGACTAATCCTTTAGTATTTACCGGTAAATAATCAACTGTACTACCCATAGTTGCCATCTGTCTGACCGGCTCAAGCACGCTGGCATGCTCAATAGCGCTGCACATGATGCGACTGTTTTGAATATCTTTAACAAAACCTTTGATAGCCAAATTGTTTGCCTCAGTGCCACCGCTTGTGAAGATAACGTTGGCTGCATCAGCATTCACCAGTTCAGCAACCTGCTGACGTGCGCTTTCTATCGCTGAGCGCAAAAAACGGCCACTTTGATGCAAACTGGAGGCATTACCGCACGCCGTCTTCAGAAAAGGCAGCATAGCATCCAGCACTTCAGGATGAAGTGGCGCTGAAGCGTTATGGTCAAGATAAACAGACATAGACTTTTAGATTAAGATTGGCCGGATGCCAAACTGTGCGGAAAGTCCTGCTCTGTATATTCTTCTTCACTAACCTGATTTCGGATCATATCAGCCAGAGATATGCCGGTCAGATAGCTGGAAATTTGCTGGCTTAACTCATCCCACAACTGTTCTGTAAGGCAAGGCTCATAGTTATTGGCACCTGGCAGAGCGTCTTTATTGGTCACTTCTACCTTATCATCCACCGAGAGGATGATATCCGAAACACTCACATCTTCAGGTGAAACACTAAGGCGATATCCACCACCCGGACCGCGTGTACTGACTACCAGATTATTACGCCGCATCTTGGCAAATAGCTGTTCCAGATAGGACAGAGAAATCCCCTGTCTTTGTGAAATATCTGCTAACGATACGGGGCCCTTATCTGAGTGCATAACCATATCGAGTAATGAAGTAACTGCATATCTGCTTTTAGTGGATAACCGCATTGTTATACCTTCTTTATTGATTGATTTCGAGCCAGTATACAATCCTGACTAAAATGGTCAAGTATTAAATCCTACTATTTTAGTCGGGATTAATATTGCCATTTTCAGCCCTGTAATTCATCCATTGGTAAGATTATCCGTACAAGGCTGCCCTCGTCTAACTGACTTTGTATTTCCATTTGAGCCTGATGCGCATCGACTATCTTTTGACACAGGTATAAGCCAAGTCCAAAACCTCCGGTAGCCCTCTGACGCGCAGGATCGGCTCGATAGAAAGCTTCGGTTGCCTTATCCAGGTCTTGCGCTGCCATACCACATCCATAGTCTTCAACCTCGATGATAATTTTTTGCTGATTTTGCATAAGTCTGATCGTAGGATGTTTATCCGATTCAGAAGAGTACTTAACTGCATTATCCAACAGATTTTTTAGTAGCAACTCTAATCGAGCCCTGTCAGCATGGACTGTGATAGATTGCAGATCAGTGGTGATTAAGCTGTCAGCAAAAAACTCATTTAACAGCTCTCTGATCATTTCATCCAGCTGAAAATCTGTTCGATTAAGCACTGCATGCGGTTGATTCAAACGCTCTGACTCCAGTATCAGGGCAATCAGGCTTTCCATTTCCCGAATATCATCCACCAGCGCCTGACGCGTAGCATCATCAGCAATGAGTTCCAGGTTGACTCTTGCTCTGGTCAGGGGAGATCTAAGCTCATGACTGATAGCCAGAAGCAGTTGTTGCTTGGCTTCCAGCATTGAATGTATCTGCTGTGACATTTTATTAATGCCCTGCCCCAGATTCTTGAATTCGATACTACCTGTCGGCTGCAATGGGTGTAACAGGTCACCCTGGCCAATGCGGACGACAGCATCGTTGATCGGTTTTAATGGTTTTAAGCTGCGACGGATCAGCACAAACAGAAGTAGCAATGTCAGGATAAAAATCACCAGCATGGGGAAATTTCGCTGATGTGATTCACTTCTGAATAAACGGCCTACAACATAGAGATAGGTATAGCCGTTCTGTTTCAGCATCAGATAGTTATTGCCCCGTTCGAAAGCAATCTGATAGCGCTGATAGGGTTCGGGGGCATTTTCAAATTCTAATTTTGAAATATCGGGGATACGGGCACTGGATTGCCAGTTTATACCAGGACCACGTATGGATAACTCAAATGAAAGCCCATCGCTTAAATGCCGAGCTTTGTTTAAATCCGGTGGTTCACCAATATCCTGCACAATATAATCCAGATATTGCACAATATTTGGCAATAAATCCTGCTTATAATGCGCTTTGATACTTTGCGCCAGATTGATACCGAAGAGGATAATTACCAGTACGCCCACCATCACAAAATACAGCATTAAACGGGTAATCAGAGATTGCCTTAGACGTTTAAACATCAGTATTTAACCGCGAATTATGGGAGGTAAAACGAATTGATACCCTCTGGCACGTATGGTCTTGATCACCTGTAGCGGATTTAGCTTTTGACGTAAGCGACTGATCTGGATATCAATCGCCCGGCTGAAGATATCGGCTTCAATGCCATTTAGCTCACTCATGATGTCATCTCGCGAAAATACCTTCTGCGGTTGTTGAGCCAACAGTAATAACAGTCGATATTCACTGGAAGTAAGCTCCAGAGCCTCATCATCCATTTTTACCTGCTGGGTTTGGGTATCTATCTTTAATCGCTCAAAAAGCAATTCTTCACTGGAGTTAACGATAACGGCACGTTTGAGTATGTTTTTAATTCTTGCAACCAGTTCTCGGGGTTCAAAAGGTTTTGGCAGGTAATCGTCAGCGCCTATCTCAAGACCAACTACCCTGTCCATCACATCGCCTCTGGCAGTTAGCATTAACACCGGGGTATCTGAAAACTGTCGGATTCTTCTACAGGTTTCAAAGCCATCGATTTGTGGCAGCATCACATCCAGAATAATTAACTCGAACCGTTGCTGTTTTAACCGCTCCAGGGCTTCTAGAGGATGAGTTTCACTAACTAATTCAAAATCAAACTGGCTCAAATACGCCTTAAGCGGTGGCACCAACTTTTCATCATCGTCTATAAGGAGTAGCTTTTTCATTTAGCAATAGTAAGTTTTATTTTTCAACCTGGAGTCCGTAGTTGAACATGAATTTGTGGGAAATCCCAGCGTGGCCGGCAAGACGTTGTTCAGTGTAATGGCTATTCCCTAAACAGGAACGACAGCATCCATGCTGAAAATCCATTGAGCAGCCACTTTCTTAAGGACTTATCCAGTTATCCACTGACCTTGGTCGTCGCGATCACCAAAGTGTCCTCTAAAGCCTCTATGACCTCCTCGGTTTTTAATCATTTCCTTAAGCTCAACCTTCTGTTCAGCGTCTAAAGAATCAACAAACTGGGCAATTAAAGCCACCACTTCAGGAGCATTTTGATTCACCATATTGGTTTTATCGGTGATTCTCTGTAATAGTGCTGTTTGATCCATCGGACCTTCACCCAGCATTTGTTGAATAACAGATGCCCTGTCTTCTTGCTGCTGCTTTACCTGTTGTATGATTTCGGCAAAGCGAGAACTTAAAGACTTCAGTTTAACTTCCTGCTCGGCATTGAGATCCAGTTTACGACTGATGCGTTTATTAAACATCTCGGCTTTCTCCTGCATGCTCATGTTTTCAAAGTGGTGTTTGGCGCCAAAGGCCAGTACAGACCCGCTAATACCCAGAATTACTACGCTAGCAATTATGATTTTGCTTGATTTTTTCATGCTCACCTCGATTGTTTATGAGCATTGCATGATAAGCATTAGTTCTGTAACAAACTTCTCAGGTGAGTAACGGTTTGTATCTATATGTAACAACAGAAAATCAAAAACAGCTTTGAATGATGTAAATCAACCCCATGTAAAACCTCGTTTGGTTACAATACCCTTTCACAAACAACTCTTTAACACCTTGGACCTCAACTCAATACATCTGGCGGATGGCTGGATCTGGGCACATTTCATCTACTGGCCAATATTACTGTTGGCGCTGTATCGTGCGCCCTGGCACATCCTGTTGCAAAATGATTCCAGTAACATACTCTTTGCCACCTGTGCTGCAGTTTTTTTCATCTGGGTATTAAAGGTCAATGTGGAAACCGGCCTTTCGATTCATTTACTGGGCTCCACCATCCTGACATTGATGTTTCGCTGGCAGGTTGCTGTTATGGCAAATGCTATTGTGGTATTAGGCATCACTTTGGTGACAGCTGCAGATTTCCAGGCCTATGCAATGAATACCCTGATAACGGGAGTACTGCCCATTTTTATAAGCTACTCGATCTGGCGTATCAATGAGTGGTATCTACCCCCCAATTATTTTGCTTATATTTTTATTGCAGCTTTTCTTGCTGCGGGCTTATCCATGATTAGTAGCGGGCTTGTTTCCTATCAGATTCTTAACATGCTGGATAACAACCTGACACCTGAAATGCTTGATGAATATCTAATGGTTTTTATCCCTATTATGTACCCTGAGGCCTTTATAACCGGTGCGATAATATCCATCTTTGTCATCTATAAACCCGAATGGATATCAACGTTTGATGATAAGCGTTACCTCGATAACAATTAGGGCAACTGTTACTACAATTTTTTATACTTCTCTACCGAGCTTAAAATCCCACGCAGGATATTAACCTCATTCTGAGTTGGCAAAACACGTTGATACAATCTTCTCAAGCGTTTCATCATCTGGCGGGGGTTTTCAGCATCAATAAAACCGGTAGCAATTAATACCTGTTCCATATGATTGAAATATCCTTCAAGCTCAGCACTACTCGCCAAACTCTCTTCCTGACTAGCTTGCGGGTCAACTGTTTCAGCTGAAGCGGCTAAAGAGTGTTGATATTGCTGATAAATTTCATAACTAATGACCTGTATCGCAGCGCCTACATTGAGCGAACTGAAATCAGGGTTGGTTGGAATACTGACCGTAAAATGACAATGTTGTAATTCTTCATTGGTCAGTCCTGCATGTTCTCGGCCAAACACAACCGCAAGTTTCTGATCATCAGGCAAAGCGACTGCTTTCTCACCCAGTTCCCGGGGGTTTAATTGTGGCCAGGTGAGAGACCTGATGCGGGCACTGGTACCGATCACCAGGTGACAGTCGGCCAAAGCTTCGGGTAAGGTCTTATACCTCGTCATCTCATCCAGTATGCCATTCGCGCCTGAAGCTCGGGCATAAGCACGTTCACCGACTGGACACTTTGGGTTAACCAGAGCCAGATTGCTCAATTGCATATTTTTCATGGCACGAGCGGCTGCACCGATATTACCTGGATGTGTGGTTTCCACCATGACGATTTTGATATTGTCTAAATTCATTAGGACCTGTAAACACTAATTGCTGGTTTGAAAAAGCCCGTCAGGATACATCAAAATCAACAGTGCTATTGGGTAGTTGGCATTGAAACTCGATTAAATTCAAATTTTGAGGCTTATGGATATGGTAACCCTGCCCGTAAGCAACACCTATATCCTGTAACTGCTTGAGTATTTCTTCATTCTCTACGAACTCTGCAATACACTCCTTACCCATAACCCTGGCAACACCATTAATTGATTCGACCATGGCGTAATGCACCGGATCACTATTCAGGTTACGTACAAAACTACCATCCAGTTTGACGTAGTCGACATCCAGATTTTTAAGATAACTAAAGGAGGACATGCCAGAACCAAAATCATCCAGTGCTAACTGGCACCCCTGATCCTTAATGCTCTGAATAAACTTACGCGCCTGGGAAATATTGGTCATGGCAACTGTTTCGGTAATTTCGAACACCAGACTCTCGGGTAAAACTTTATACTGCTCAATCAGCTCACTGATAAGTGTCAGCATTTCGTGGTTTCCGACTGATTTCCCCGACAGATTTATATTTAAACGAATACCTGGATGTTGAGCCAGATACTCAACAGACCGTGTGACTACCTGCTTATCCAGTTTATCGATTCCACCATACTGTTCCAGCGCAGGGATAAACACATCAGGATAGATCAAATTGTCTTCTTTATCGCGCAGACGTACCAGTACTTCATACCAGTCAGATATCTCCGGTACACTAATGGACTGTATCTTTTGACCGAAGAGCTCCATTCGACCTGACTCAATCAATCGTATTGTCTCACCTGACCAGTACATTTCATTACGGCGGTTTTGAAACATCGTATCATCAGGGTGAAATAGATGAACCTGATTGCGCCCCATCTCCTTCGCTGCAGAGCAGGCAGAGTCCACCTCTCTGAGTAAATCAGAAGCATCAACCACATCTTCGGTGACTTCGGCCACACCAATACTGGCAGTGATATCGAATTTTTTATCATCCCACATAAAAGCATGAGTACTGATCTGCGTTCTGATTGTGAGTGCAATCAATTCAGCCTGAATCAGATCACAATCTCTTAGTAGAATCCCAAACTCATCACCACCAATACGAGCCAGCAGGTCATTACGACGTAAAAGGCCACTCAGAGAAATGGCAACCTGCTTGATCATTTCATCGCCAGCTGAAAGGCCACAGGTTTCATTGATAATTTTGAAATGATCAATATCTATATACAAAACGACAGCTTGAAGCGCTTCGCTGTGTTTCACATCAAGAACCGTCTGTTCTATCTGGATTTCAAACTCCTTACGGTTTTTTAACCCAGTCAAGGCATCATGGGTTGCCTGATAGGTTAGTAATTGCTTGCTCTGTTCAAGTTGAGTATTTCTCTGTCGAACAGTCTGAGTCAGCGTAGCGTTCAGCTTTCTGATTTCCTCATCCTGGCGCAGACGTTTAATTTCACCATGGCGAAAAGCCAGAAAGAATATTGAGCTCAATGCTAGATAAATAAGGTACAGAGACAATGAATACTTTAGGAAACTATCACTCTCACTTTTCAGGTATCCCTGATCAATCAAATCGACAATTTCCCATTTTGTACCGGCTACCTCTACGCGAGAAAATATCGATAAAACCTCATCTTCAGAAAGATATTGATCCCGTTTTAATACCGCGCGACTGCCCTGTTGTGCTATTTCTATCAGGATTTTGTCTTCAATATCTGTCCTGACCAGATAAAAATTATGATGATAGGGTTGTCCATTTGCTATCAGACGCTTTAATACTCGAGTATCCAGGCTTACGAAAAAAACACCATTACCGGACCCATTTAAACCAGGAACCTTTTGCATGATATCGATATGGTATGCCTGTGGATTTTTATTACTATGAATGGCGATTTCATTTAACTCTCCACTATCTGTGAAGCCCCTGATATCCGCAAGACAGCCATTACCGATAAAATGATAGGGATCCTGCATCAGAATATGCCCCTTATTATCGACCAGAGTAAAATTAAAGGATTCAGGGAAGTGACCTTTTACAGCGGAATTCACTGCTTGATAAAAACCTTTAGAATCAGGATCCTCTGCCAGCATTTTCAGCTTTGGCAAGTGATCTTTAATTAATAAAGATAACAGGTGACGACTACGCTCAATATAACTCTCAATCTCATTTGCTGTGATTTTCAACCCATGATTACTAATATCCTGTTGGTTGGCCAGAAAATCCTCTATGCGTGTCTGGTACACAAAATATAGTGCCCCACCAATCAATACCCAGGACAGGATAAGAAAAACTAGTGTATTTAGAATAATTGAGTTAGATTTCAAGAGTTCGTCCGTATCAGTTCCTATGATTAAGAAGATGGGATCTTCTTTCCATACACATTATTTAAATAGTACACCTTTACCAATAAATCACAGTAAATTTCACTTTGATTGATTAGCATATGTACGGATAATGGACATTTCTGATCATGCTTTACCCACTTTTACCCGATTATTAAAGATAGAAATTCCCCAACATTTTAGGCACAGTTTTGTTAAACTGCGCGCCTCTTAGCGAACCTCTGTAACTGAATTATCTTATGCAACCCATGATGAACATAGCCATACGTGCCGCGCGCGTAGCTGGCGATTATATTACCCGCCAGATAAACAATATCCCGAATCTGGAAATTGAATCAAAATCGCCCAATGACTTCGTCACTCAGGTTGATAGACAGGCTGAAGCGCGTATTATCGACACCCTGTTAAAGGCCTATCCTGATCACAGCATTCTAGCAGAAGAATCAGGCTTAAGCGGTGACAGTGAATATCAATGGATTATCGATCCACTGGATGGCACCACTAATTATCTGCATGGATTTCCGCATTTTGCTGTCTCAATTGCCCTGGCTCATAAAGGCCGTCTGGAGCAGGCTGTCATCTATGATCCCAGCAAAGAAGAGCTATTTACAGCGAGTAAAGGTGACGGTGCGTCACTAAATAATCGCAGAATTCGAGTTAGCAAACCGGCGAGTATTCAGGGCGCTCTGCTCGGCACTGGTTTCCCTTTTAAAGAAAAGCATCATTTTCCTGCCTACCAGTCCATGCTGACTGACTTCTTCAACCAGGCTGGAGATATTCGCCGAGCTGGTTCTGCAGCACTGGATCTTGCTTACGTGGCAGCAGGTAGACTTGATGGTTTCTGGGAAATTGGTCTAAAACCCTGGGATATGGCTGCTGGTGCACTGATCATTCGTGAAGCAGGCGGTCTGGTGGGAGATTTCAGCGGTAATGAAAACTATCTGCAAACAGGTAACATCGTCACGGGCAACCCAAAGATATTTGCTGATATGATCCGAAAACTCCAACCACACCTGACTAACGACCTAAAAGCTTAAAATCGACTGGGTTTGATCAGTAAGCTTCTGATCAAACCCAAATTATTTTTATCACCAACTGTCATATTTAAGCCCAAATAGCTTCAATTTATGGCATCTTCAATGTACGACTAGTTCAAGTGGAATAAGCCCTGCAACATCCTTATATCCCTAATGGTATATAAATAAGTCCAGCTTATAGCGCCACAAGATAAATCGAATTGTATTATCTGACGAAAGGAATACCCTACCCTCCGTTCTAAGATAGATCAGACTTTGGCCGCAGGTTCCGCCTTGATCTTTCTTGCACCAGATTATTGATGCTTGAGACACTCTCGTTTCAGGTATCGATATTATTACTGCAGTAATTAAAACTAGGAGAAAATAATGCCTACATTTGTTCGTACCGAAAAATGCGATGGCTGTAAGGGTCAAGATAAGACCGCTTGCATGTACATCTGCCCTCACGACCTGATGAAGCTAGATATGGACGGTTCTGATACCGGTCATGCTATGAAAGCTTACAACCAGGAACCTGAGCAATGCTGGGAATGCTATTCCTGCGTGAAAATTTGTCCTCAAAATGCTATCGAATGTCGTCACTATGCTGACGTTGTTCCTCTAGGTGGTTCTGTACAGCCTCTACGTGGTACAGATTCAATCATGTGGACCATCAAGTTCCGTAACGGAACTATGAAGCGTTTTAAATTCCCAATTCGTACTACTGCTGAAGGCTCTATCGATCCTTATGCAGGTAAGCCAGATGCTGACATGTCCAAGATTGCTGATAACGGCTTCTTCTGTCAGAACAATGGTTACCGTGCAGGCGACCCAAGCGAATTAATAAAACTTTAAACCTGAGGAATATAACTATGGCAGGTGAATTTGGAAATCCAGAAGTCGTCCAGGAAACGGTCGACATCTTAATGATCGGTGGCGGTATGGCCAACTGCGGTGCTGCATTTGAAATCATGCAGTGGGCAAAAGGTACTGATCTTAAAATCAAACTGGTTGATAAAGCAGCGATGGATCGTTCTGGTGCGGTTGCACAGGGTCTTTCTGCTATCAACACTTACATCGGTACTGAGCAAGATCCAGCGGATTACGCACGTATGGTATCTAACGATCTGATGGGTATTACCCGTGACGATCTAGCCTACGATCTTGGCCGTCACGTTGACGAATCTGTACATCTGTTCGAAGAATGGGGTCTACCTATCTGGAAAACTGATGAAAACGGCGAGCGTTTTGACGGTTCTAAAGGTATGACTCCTCTGGCAGAAGGCGGCAAGCCCGTTCGTTCTGGTAAGTGGCAGATCATGATCAACGGTGAATCTTACAAGTGGATTGTTGCAGAAGCTGCAAAGAAAGCACTGGGTATTGAAAACATCGAAGAGCGTATCTTCATCGTTAAACTGATTAACGACAAAAACGACCCTAGCCGTATCGCTGGTGCCGTTGGTTTCTCAGTTCGTGAAAACAAAATCGTTATCTACACTGCTAAAGCTATCCTGCTGGCTGCTGGTGGTTGTGTAAACATCTTCCGTCCTCGTTCTGTTGGTGAAGGTACTGGTCGTGCCTGGTACCCAGTATGGAACGCTGGTTCAACCTACTCAATGGCTGCTGAAGCCGGCGCTGAGTTAACCATGATGGAAAATCGTTTCGTACCGACTCGTTTTAAAGACGGTTACGGTCCTGTAGGTGCATGGTTCCTTCTATTCAAAGCGAAAGCCACTAACGCTTTCGGTGAAGTTTACATGGACAAGAACAAAGAAATGCTGAATGACTATCCTCCTTATGGTCAAGCTGCAGTTCCTGCTTCATGTCTGCGTAACCACCTGATGCTGAAAGAAATGAAAGAAGGTCGCGGACCTATCTACATGGATACAGTAACAGCTCTGGCTAATCTGCGTGAAACTCTGTCTCCTCGCGAAGTTAAGCATCTTGAAGCTGAAGCATGGGAAGATTTCCTTGATATGTGTGTTGGCCAATGTGGTATCTGGGTTGGTGAAAACATCGAGCCTGAGAAGAAAAACTCAGAATTGATGCCTACTGAACCCTACCTGCTAGGTTCTCACTCAGGTTGTTGTGGTATCTGGACTTCTGGTCCTACTGACGTAGGTGCACCTACTGAAGAAACTATGGAAGGTGTTCCTTCTCATCTGCCTTCTGGCTGGAACTGGGGCTACCGTGGTATGACCACTGTAAACGGTCTGTTCACAGCGGGTGATGGTGTTGGTGCTTCTGGCCACAAGTTCTCTTCTGGTTCACATGCCGAAGGCCGTATGGCTGCTAAATCTATGGTTAAGTACTGCCTGGATAACGCTGACTTCACTCCAGAACTGGATACTACTGTTGAAGAGCTGGTTGAAGAAATCTACCGTCCGGTTAGAACTTTCCTTGAGCACAAAGACTACACTACAGCAATCGACGTTAACCCTAACTACATCACTCCAAAGATGCTTCAGTTCCGTTTACAGAAGATCATGGATGAATACGTAGCGGGTGTTGCTACTTACTACACAACTAACTCAGAAATGCTGAAGGTTGCTGGTGAGAAGCTGGACATGCTGAAAGAAGATGCGCTTAAGATGCGTGCTAAAGACCTGCACGAATTACTACGTGCCTGGGAAAACTATCACCGCATCCTGACTGCTGAAGCGCATATGAAGCACATCGAGTTCCGCGAAGAGTCTCGTTATCCTGGTTTCTACTACCGCATGGATAAGAACTTCGTTGACGAAGAAAACTGGAAGTGCTTTGTAAACTCTATCTACGACAAGAATACCAAGCAGTGGACATGCTTCAAGCGTGCTCATGTTGACCTGGTAGACAAGTCTAAGCTGTTCAAGTAATTCGTTACTAAAGCAGTATGAGTTAAAGCCGGTCGGCGCAAGCTGACCGGCTTTTTTTATGTCTATGCTAGATGGTCGTCAAGGTCGCTGCCCTTCTCAACTTCAATCCCCCCCAGAAACGGTAATACTTACCCCGCCCAGGAGACGATGATTACCACACAGCGCTTGTTCAAGTGTATTGAACAAGTCAAACGGGAATCAACAGCCTGACTCTGGTTCCGTTTTCGGATGATGTCAACTCCAGCTCTGCCCCCAGCATACTAGCCCGATACTGCATATTACTGAGGCCGTGCCCCTGTGTATCAGGCTGACCAATGCCAGTACCATTATCAATGATATCGATAAACACTATGCTACCGGTTTCACCGGTGGCTATGCGCAAGGAATCTCCGCCTGAATGTTTGATCGCGTTGGTAATCGCTTCCTGCACGATGCGCATCACATGCAGACAGCGGCTCGGTGTCATCTGACTGATCTCCGGTAAATCAGTCACCGCCCATTCCAGTTGAATACCAGCGCTTTCTATTTGCTCAGCCAGACGCATACGCATGGTGCCAAGCAGCGTTGGCAGGTCAGATTGTTCCGGGTCCAGCGAGTCGATGACAAAATGCAGATCGATCAGGCTGCGACTGACTCGCTGTGCGGCACGTTTAAACACCTCGCCAGTTTGTGCCTGCAACAGATTCAACACGGTTACCAATTGCCCACCCACGCCATCGTGCATATCGCGCATGATACGTTCACGCTCTTCTGACAGAAGCTTTTGGTGCTCGAGTACCTTGAGCTGTTCATACTGCTGATGGATCTTGCACCGGTTGTCGGCAACACGTTGTTCCAGCGTCCTGGTCAGGTCCTCGGCCTGATTGATCGAGTGCACGAAACGGCGCAGTAGAAACCAGCTGAACAATAATACCGCAGGAATTGCGCTGTATTGAATCACCAGCCCCTGCTGGCGATCAATGATGTGATTGACCAGCAGAATATCGTGCAGACCGAACACCAGAATCGGAATCCCTGCCAACATCATCAGGTACACATCGGTTTCCTCCCGATGCCAATAAACCCTGAGCAGATGAACCATGGCATAGCCCCCGATAATCAGTAGAAAAGCATCCCAAACCCGGTATCCGAATTCCAGAATCATCCCGATATCCGGCAGGAAAAGCATCCCCACGCCCAACACCGCAAACAACTGACAGATGCGCTCCACGACGCGCCAGCCTTCGCCGACGAAGCGATGATTGAAGAAGATCATGGTAATCACCGTCCACCCAAGGGTACTCATGATCAGGGCTTCCCATAAGCGTGACGAAAACGGAATCTCATTAACGAACAGATTCAGGTTATGCGTACCCCAAAAAGCCAGTTCTAGCGCGAAAATGCCATAGATACTGTCCTGTGGTCGGGCGATCCAGAACATCAGGATAACGATGCTGAATACGAACATCACCACACTGACCCATTCGATGAACTGAACCCGGACAAAATGTTTGAAACGCCAATATGGTTTCAACTCATGCTGCGGCGCGACATACACCTGGCTCAGGAAACCCTGTCGGTGATCAGCTGCTTTGACCCGTATATCGATGGTATTCTTCCCTGCTTTGAGCATGATCGCGGGAAAGCTTAATAATAAAGGGTCATTGTGATGTCTTGAGACAGGATCCGCGAATTCACCTGCCCGACCAGCCTGGATATTGTTGATATAAATCTCTACGTTGTGCACCACCAGAGGTAGATATACTGCCCAGATTGAAGCAGCCTGAGGTTGCAGGTCGATATTCAGATGATACCAGTATTGCCTGCCGGCGCCTTTGCGCCGTGACCAGTCATCCGGTAGCTGCACATCCTGCCAACCGGTTTGTGGCAAATGCTGTGGATTAGTGGCTTCAGACAAAACGATTCGAGCATGATCCAATGGCGCGCTTTGTGGTAACGGAAAAATGCGCGGTGGTGAATGAACGACGAATATATAAAGAAGCAGCCAAACACCCAATAAAGGGGACAACTTGAGTACTTTCTTAATGCTCTTCGACTGCAATGACAACTTCATGACTCAGGATTATAGAGTGCAGCATGAGACAACTGCATCGTTAACTTCACCACTTTGTGACCAATTACACAACCCTGTGATGAATATCGACAAGCAGTTAAAAAGGATCACGCCAGAATGCTCGCGCTGCGATACTATGACCTAACGTGGTCGGTTAATCCATCAACCCCATCTTGTAGGCTTCGTTGATCGCCTCGGCACGGCAGTTCACCTGAAGCTTGGAATAGATATTTTTGATGTGGGTGGTTACTGTGTAGTAGCTGATGCCAAGTTTCTCGCCGATTTCACGTGACGAAAAGCCCTGCGAAACAAAGCGTAGGATCCTGATCTGGCGTTCGGTCAAGACCTCGGGTAATGCTGTAGTCTGCGCTTGCTGGGGTGGGAAGCGTTTGAGCATCAGACGCGCGATCACCGGACTGATCGGTGAACCACCGAGCATCATTAAATCTACCGCATCGGCAACATCCTGTTGCCTGTCCTGCTTGTGGATATAGCCGCAGGCACCCGCCTCTAGCGCAGCGAACACCCGGTGCTCATCCTGAAAGCCGCTGATGACCATCGCCTGGGTTGCCAATTCCTGCTGAGTGATGTAGCGGATCAGGTCTTCGCCGCTACCATCCGGCAGGCCCAGATCGGTCAGCAGGATATCGGGACGATGCTCGCGTAAAGCGTCAAGGCCGCTCTGAAAGAGATCGCAGGTGGCGACTATCGTGAAACGCTCATCACCCTCGAATACCGAGACCAGATAACTCAGTGCCTCGCTATCATCCTCGACCAACACCAGGCGATATGACGGGTTATTTGCAGAAGTTTGGTTCATTGGCTCATATTAATGGGTTCTACGGGCTACCCCGTTGACTTAATCTTCAAAAGGTAGCATCACCAGGGCGCGATTTAAATACTTAAGGCTTCTCTGACCTTTTCCCATACCAAGACCTTGGTATTTTGCTACTGGGTTGACTGATAGAAAATGGCAAAAACTGTGAATCTAAGGACTCTGCCATGATTTTTCGCATCGACCGACAAACCCTGCATGGGATGCTCGCCCTGTTAACCCTACTGCTGCTTGCCGGTTGTGCTGACTCCGGATCAGGCGATGAGCCGGTATTAGCACGCCTCTCCATCGAGGGCGATAGCCTGATGTTCACCGAAACCGGCGTGACTCGTAGCCTGCAAGCCAGGGGCTACGACAATAACGGCAATGCAATGGACGTTGCGGTTACCTGGCAAAGCAGCCGTAGCGATCAGGTGCACATCGATGCCAGCAGCGGCGTGGTAACCTCAATTGCCAATGGTGCCGCAGTCATTACTGCGACTGCGGATGGCGTCGAATCCAACCCTCTCACCGCCGTGGTTACCACGCTGCAAAGAGGTGTACAGGCGATCAGCGATGCTGAGATAATCCAGGGACCGATAGCGGCGGCCAACGCTCCAGACACTTATGGTGTCGGCTATCCGTTCAGCGTTATTCTCGACCCATCTATTGGCTTGCCCCAGGTAGGTGACCTGCTGGCTGCAAATGGCGATATTCCCTTTGCTGGCCGTGTCACTGCGATTAGCCAGGATACGCAGGGGAATCATCTGGTAACGCTGGAAATCGTCGCGATCAACGAGATATTCGCCGATTTCAACATGGATGAGGAGATCAATCTCGCCCATGCGCCAGTGACGATAAACCCGCAGCTAGAGGAATACTTCGTCGTTGATCAAAACGCCAGTGGCGAGGTGTTGCTGACACCTCGTCAGCAAAGCCTGCGTACCTATGCGGTTCCCGAGTCGGCCGCAGGCAAGGCTGCAAAACCTCTGGGCACCGCAGCCAACCCCTATTATCCGTATAAATGTAGCTACAGCCCTGACAGTGCTTCCGCTCTACTACCCATCAAGATCGATCTGGGCAATCAAACCACAACCATCAAGCAGGATCTGTCGCTACCGTTAATCATCAGCCCAACCCGCGGCGTGGAGAAAGCCGCCCTGCGCGGTGAGATCAGCTTGAGTCGCAAGTTCAAGTTCGCGGTGACCGCAGCCTTCGAAGCCAAGGTCACCTGCATGATGGAAGTCTATCAGATCGATATCCCGTTACCGGGTGCGCTAGGCTTTTTGGTTGGGGTTCAGGTACCCATCGGGATTGGCGGTGAATTGTCAGCCAAGATCAAGGTCGCTGATGTCGGTGTTGAACCTGAGGTGGTGGTCAAGGCCACTGCCGAAGCTGGCTACTACAACCCACCGGCTTGTGATAGTGCCCCTGCCCCCGACCCTGTCCCTGCACCCGGTACCACAGACCGTCCGGCCGTTTCCAATTCGGCTGCCCGAACGGCTAACAAAGTGGATGTTTGCGGTTTCGATATCAGCTTTAACCTGGATACTGACTTCAAACTCAACCTCGACCGGCCGACCACCGGAACCTCTCTGGAAACGCTGGCCAATGACGTCACGATAGAGCCCAAGGCGATGGTGTTCGGCTATGCCATCCTCGGTCTGGGTAACAAATACTTTAGCGCCCTTAGTACCGAATTCCTTGAGCTGCGTGTTGGCCCCTACCTGTCGGCCAACCTCGCAACCGCGAACGGCCAGGTGGTCAATGATGGCTATAAATCCAGCTATGGCCTCGGTGGCGAAGGCGTACTCATGCCCGGTTCGACCGTGGTCGAGGCATTGAAACTGCTAGGTGGGACACTGAGCGTCCCCACCGTTCAAATCAAGCTCGACCAACCCTGGTCGACGTCACCCACAGCAAAGTCGGTAACCCTGACAGGAAACAATAGCAACTACCTGCAGGGTGATGTGCTTTCATTCAATGTCGAGCTGGATGAAACCACAGTCGACCCCTTCCCGATCCCAGGATTGTTCTACAACGTGGCCGATATCCTGATCTATAAGAAAGCCCCGGCGAACTCGGGAGAGGCGGCGAAACTGATTGCCAGTGCATCCGCCAACGAGGGTCAACTGAAATTCACCCTGGACTGGATCGCCGATGCCAAAGGTGACGCCACCGACCAGTTCTTCGCTTTCGTCTCTACCAAGCTGCTGCCCTCCCTGCAGATCGGCGTACTGGAGTTGGATAAGGTCAAGGTTGCCAGTACTGAACCCGGCAAGCTCTACTATCAGGTAGGGGATACCAGTGCATTTGTCGAATCATACGACTTTGCATCGAAAATCACCCAAAGGGAATCCAGTATTGAAACCAGCTATGCCCGCCACCCCGTCGTATTACCGGGTCAGAATATTCTCGCCTACACGGGCAAGGTTTATGGATACCCCGACTTTGTGCGCGGTGTCTATTTGCAAATTGGCATAGGCAGCAGTCCCGGCCTGCTGGCCCAGGATGCGTGGAATTTTTCCATCTCGCCGGGCTCGAGCAAGATTGTTTACGAAATTGCTGACACCCTGTATATGGGCAACCTTGACGGCACTGGAGAACTGGCCATTACATCCGATAGCCTGGTTAATGATTATCCGGCTATTTCCCCGGATGGCAACTTACTGGCCTACGCAGCGTTCAACGATATCGGTGATCAAAGCCATATCGAATTGATGGACTTAAATACGCTTGCGATTGTAAACACCAATGTCAGTAAAAATGCAGGCGGAGCGACCTACCGTCCAGCCTGGTCACCCGATTCAAAATTTATCGCTTACGAACTTGAAGATACGGTCCAGATCGTAGAAGTCGACACAGGCGCGATCACACAACTGAATACGACCACACAGTATCGATCTGCACCGACCTGGTCACCTGATGGAAAGAAAATCGCTTTTGCCTACGGCGGCGATATCTATACCGTTAATCTTGACGGCACAGGTCGAACCAATATTACCAATACCCCCGGCAGGGGTGAGAGCAATCCGGCCTGGAGTAATTAGGGAAGTTTTGATTGAATCATGAATCGGCACTACACTCAGTCACTATTTATGATCACCTATCTGGCGAAATACCGCAGTAGCCAGGTCATCGGGATGGTACTTTTGGATAAACTGGTTGGCACCCGTCTTTTTGACCATGTCGGCGTTAAACTCTCCGCTGATGGATGAATGCAGCAGAATATAGATATCACAGATCTCGGGCATGGTGCGGATCGTTTGCGTTAACTGGTAGCCATCCATTTTCGGCATTTCAACATCGGAGATTACCATCGCAAAATAAGATTTCAGATCGATACCCTCTGAAATCAGGCGATTGAGCAGCGTAACCGCTTCACTACCATCCTGCGCAGTCACGCACTCGACCCCAATTTGTTCCAGTGAACGCTGTATCTGATTACGCGCCACGCTGGAATCATCGACCACCAGGACACGTTTGCCCAACCCCTGGGCGCGCTCTATCAGCCCTGCAGATACATCGGTTTTAGCATGCACCACCTGATCAAGAATTTTTTCTACATCCAGGATCTCAATGGTTTCTCCATCTATCAGCGTAATAGCGGTCACGTAAGCATTGCTACCCACTGCGCTGGGCACGGTCATTACCTCTTCCTATTTGGTATTCACAATCCTTTCCACGCCTTTAACCAGAAAACCGTGCACCGAGCGGTTGTACTCACTCACCAGGATGTAGGCGTGTTCGAAATCAGTCAGGGGCGCTTTGCCAATAGCGGCGGCCAGATCCATAATGGACATAGTTTGTCCGCGCAGATTGGCAATCCCGCTGACCAGAGCATGTGACCCAGGTAGTTTGGTTAGCTGCTTATAGGGGATGATTTCCTGAACCTTGAACACATTAATGCCAAACAACTGTTTGTTGTCGAGCCTGAATAGCAACAACTCCAGGCGCGTTCCCGCCACCCGGTTAGATTCAAGTACTGAACTGGAATTAGACTTCATCTGATGCTTGCCCACTTCTATGTCCTGTTTATCTGTCAGAGCTTCCTTAATTTTAGGAAGAAAAATCCGTAATATAAGCTGACCCCGTAACTTCATGACGAACCCTTGCGCAAGCTTTTGTTTTCATGGCGGTTTGAAAAATACCCGCTTTACCGATGGGTGAGGCTAACGCATGCTCTCGCTCCTTACCCGCGTCTGTGCAGGCAAAGCTAAGATTTTTCGACTCCACCATAAAAACAATATCTTACACCGTGATTTCTCCCTGAAATCACGGATTCAGCTAAAAAAACAATGAGTGAATTTCAGATTATTTCGTTTACCTGATCTGTGTAGTGCCGGACAGGGGCTTCGCAGCGTCAAAGGTAAAAATACCAGGAAAGTTTCAAGGTTCCAGGCCGGGAATCAGTCAAACCGAAAAACCAGGTCCAATATTGAAGGCTGGACCAGCCTCGATATCGGCGACAAACCTTTGCGTTCGCAAGTTGGTTTAGTGCGCTGTTGTTTACGATTTTAAGTTCACTGCCACTCACAAAAACCTTATGAGTTCAGTATGACTCAGGGCTTCTAGCTTCACCCTATCCCTGCAGTTACTGGCCATCAAATCCTCCGCTGTACGAGGAATTCCTTCTCAGAACCTGAATCCAAACCCCGCAGCCCGATAAAAGTATCAGAGCAAACGCGAAGCAAAAAATTAAACCACCGGTTGGTTACAACATGAGATAGGACTCTCTGAAATAGACTGGTTATGACTACGCAGTCCAGGATTTTCGCAGGGACCTGCACATACCAAACTCTTGGTATCGACGGCATTTCCATGCATCCATAAACTGCAGTGCAATACTTATTGCAGACAAGAGGTCAGCCAAATCATGCAGCAGCCTATCTCATGCCCGAAGGTTTTAACTGTGGCACTTTTCATACTGTCAATGTTTGTTTTGAGCGGTTGTGGTGGTAGCGCGCAAAGCGAACAACAAGTCGATGCGATCAGCGTAACCGGCATCGTCCACCGCCCAGATCTGCAACCGCTTGAAGCGGTCGAGGTTTACGACGCCCAGGGCGTACTCGCCAGCAGCGATGCCGACGGCAATATCGCGTTCAGTGTCGATCCGCAAAGGGCCACCACCCTGCGCCTGCGTAAGACCGGCCACACCAGCCAATCGGTGGTGTTGGAGGTCAGCGATAACAAGGCATACTTCGATGCGGTCATGGGCAAGCGTAACCCTCCGGTCAGCTTCGATGCAGGCCAGGACGCCGATATCACAGACAATAGCGGTGCGCGGGTAGCCTTATCGGCCGGTGCGCTGGTAGATGCCAACGGCAACCCGGTAACTGGCAATGTGCAACTGGAAATGACCCCTGTCGATGTCGGGGATGAAGATGAAGCGCTGGCTTTTCCGGGGGCCTTTGCCGGCAGCGACAGCAATGGCAACGCGGCGCCGCTGATCATGTCCTATGGCACAGTGGAGTACCGCTTTACGCAGAATGGCGAGGAGCTGAACCTGTCGAATAACGCCACCGCCAGTATCGAGATTCCGGTGTTCGTTACCCAGCATCCAGATGGTAGTCCCATCCAGGCAGGGGATTCAGGGGACCTGTGGTATCTGGATGAAACCAGTGGTGACTGGATACTGGAGGACAGCGCCACGGTGGTTGAATCGGCACAGTCTCCCACCGGCCTGGCGCTGCGCGCCACGGTATCCCATTTTTCCTGGTGGAACCATGATATCGCGCCACAAACCTGCGAGCTAACCATCACCACGAATAATCTGCCGGCTGGCGCCAGCGGCAAGCTCGATGGCGTTGTAGGCAACGGCAACTCACCCTATGCACGCACCGGCAGCACCGCTTTCACCAACAGCGGCAAAACCGTAACCATGCCACGTGGACAGGCGGTGAGCCTGACTGCCAATGTAACCGCGCCGGGCGGATCCGCGTATACCGCGCAAACCACCGATACCTGCGATGGTGCAGTGGATATCCTGACGCTGGAATTTGAAGGCCCCAAACCGGCGGTCATCAATCACTTTTCTGGCGGATCGGTCCCGGTGTTTAGGGAGAACAGCATAACAGGGTTGTGGGATCATGAAGGCAATGATGCGGTTTTCGCATGGTCATCCTATGCCGCCCAATCCCTGGTATTGACCTCCGACCAGGGCCACCAGACTACGTTGGGCTCTGATTTTGGCCAGACCCGCTTCCCGCTCGAACTGAATGGCATGCATGCTGCTCAATATAACTTTACGCTGACCGCGAGCAGCGAGGCTGGTGAGGTCTTTGAGTCAGTCATCATCGACTATGACGAAAGCCCTGCTCCGGTCATTAAATCAGTCTCCTACTGGAACGAAGAATCTAGCGACCACCAATCCCAGTACCTGACCTTGTTCTGGGATACGGAAGGTGCTGACTGGGTGGATATCGGCTTCCTTGCCAGTGGCGGCGCGCCAGGCAGTGAAACCTTGCTCATAACCGATCATGACGCCAATACCTTTGGCTTAGACGACGTCGATGTCACGCCGATCCCCCCAGATAGCGATCTGATTATGATTTTCCGCAACCAGTATGGTGAAAGCTATCGCCAATTCCCTTTTAACGGCTGCCCCGACGGCGCCTTCGTCAACGACCTGGGGATTTGTGAAATAACGGTACCATTATGAACAAAATCGGGACCATGAAAATCAACCTTAGATTACCCACACACCGCCTGCTATGGCTGCTGGCAGCCCTGCTGGCACTGAGCAGCTGCGGCGGCTCATCCGGCGGCGATGGCAGTGAGAATCCTCCCGAAAAACTGAGCTGGGACCAGGGTCACTGGGACCAACACAACTGGCAATAACGGAGTACCTTCGATGATGAAAAATCTTTTGATGATCACACTACTGCTGGTGGGTACACAGGCATTCGCCACCGACCTGACTATTCCGCACAGCTTTAGCGCCAACACCCCGGCTCTGGCCGACGAAGTGAATACCAACTTCAACGCCATTGAAATCGCAGTCAACAGCAAGCAGGACCAGTTGTCCGGTACAAATTGCGCGACCGGTGAGGTGCTTGAGTCGATCACCGCCAACGGCACCGGTGCCTGTGTCGAACTCAGTCCGCAGCGTACCGGATACCTGTCGTTACCCGGCGAAGCCTTCGTCAGTGCCAGTGGCGGTCCGGTCAGTACCTCGTCGGACGACGGTGGCGCCTGGACGACAGGGACGAATAATCAGGATATTCTGGTCGCTCCCGTTCACCTGCCGCAGGGCGCACGTATCACTGAACTGAGATGCTGGATGCGAAGTGCATCGCCCTCCCGGCTTCAGACCAGTCTCAACCGACGCAGCCTTTCTGATCCCGGTATCAGCCCGATCATCACACTAATGACCCCGGGCTATAACACCAGCATCGTTGAATTCACCAGCGGGCCATTGAACGAGATTGTCGATAACAGCATCTACAGCTATATGATCCGCATCCGTGCGACAGACTCGTCTGGCACCGATAGTTACTGGCCGGGGAATAACGCATTGCAGATCAGCGCGGTGCGGATTACCTATACCTATTGAACCACTTCCGGTGAGTCCTTATGAATACCCAACAATACACGCTCATGTCAACTGCCAGCAAAATCCTGATGATTCTCGTAGCCGCCGCACTGCTGTTATCGAGCCCGCTGCTGCCAGCTCAGGAGCCGCGCCATATCCACGTTAACGGCGAACACCTCGATGCCGAGGACATTTTACTGCTCGACCAGCTATTCGGTTATACCGTCGCCAACAACTACCTGTGGATCAATTTTCAAACCGCTGAGTGGGGCTACGAAAACAATCCGCAAACCCAGGGTGTGCTGCAAAACCTGCTGACCTACCAGGCCTCGCTACAGCAACAGCAACAAGTACAGCAACAACAGGCCGGTGGTAATGTTTCTCGAGATGAAATCTACTACGACCCTGACCCAGGTCGCAGCGCGGTGCGCGGTCGATTGAATGGGCAGGATTGCACCTTTGTATCCTCGGGCGGGATGACGTTCAAGAGTTGTGACTGAAAGACGAAGGGCTTAGGAGTCCCCTATCGGCGACTCTAAAAATCCGGTTTATCCGTCGTTCCGTGCACCATTGCCCATGGAACCAAAGTCAGCCCAATGAATGACCTGACCATCGACACCTATACTCCTCGCACGTCCAGTCGATTTGGCTTCATACATACGCTTATCAGCCAACTCAACCTGAGCCTTCCAGTCTTTTAACGTATCTTCCTGAACCTCTGCCACACCGATACTTGCGGTCACTGGTTCATTATCCGGTTTCTCACCTAAACCCGCCTGCATCAGGCGCTTCACCACATCATTCGCTTCGTTGGAATCAGCAGTGGGTAGAATAATAATGAATTCCTCGCCACCCCAGCGAATAACGCTATCCCCTTTCCGTACTGATGCAACCATCTGCTGAGCCGCTTTCTTTAAAACAACATCGCCGGCATCATGGCCAAATGTATCGTTTACCGCCTTAAAATGATCAAGATCGAGATAAAGAAGCGACATCGAATTCTCACTCATGGTGGCAAGACGGAACTGTAAATCAAGCATTTCGATACCTGCGCGTCGGGTTAGCATACCGGTTAGTACGTCATAACTGGCTCGGCTGGCTGATGACAGCATATAACGTAACTGACTCAGCGAAGAAAAAAGTGCCACACCCAGAATCAGTACAAATAACCAGATGGTTGAAATGGCCTGGGGGATTTCAGATTTTGTCTCGGGATAACTGGTATAGATAGTCACCATCAGCATGGGAATCGCAAACGCCATAAATTCCAGTAGCGTCAGAGGAAACAGAGTGAGTCCAGCAACCATGATAAATGGCAATAAAGCGTACAGTTCAGCAACTATAAGCTCTGTCCCATTTAGCTCATAGGCGCTTATCCAGTGATCAGAGGCAAGATAAAAAAGTGGCGTTACTGCCAACATACCGGCCAGTAGTATGCGGGCTCGTTTTAAATTAGCTTCTTTTCTGGCCTGCCAGGCCAGTGCTGCAAAAGCTAATGCAGAAATCACTCGTATAGCAATCAGCTCATTCCATAAACCTTGTGGTAAAAACAAAAGATCAATCAAAGACCATGCAGGCACCAGAATGGCAAAAACCACGCAAAAGAAATAGATTCGACTTTGCATAATGGTTGCTCGATGCCGGGAGATGGGCAAACCATGATCTTTATTATGGAACAACTCGTAGAGTTGGTCTGCAGTATAAATTCCCAGGGATTCGCTTAGAGTGATATACATATTGATCAGGTACTTCATGCCTCGGCATCCAATAAAACATTGGTCACTACTATATATTCCAACCATAGTATTGAGTCACAGTTAAACTACATACGGTTGACCCATGTCAAAAATTAATGGTGATATGATCTGAATATCAAAAAATCTCAGTTAGCTATTTCCGAGACTCAATATCACCGTCTTTCTGAACTAGTTTTCGATCAACCGGTAGTGACTTACAGGGAAACTTGTGCAATTGCCAGCACGTTTACAGGTAAAAGCATTATAGGTGAAAATTAAACTTCCAGGTTCAGTTATTGATATACCCTTCACCCGTCACATTTTATACTATTAGAACAATAAATCTTAACCTGATTTGTTTATTCTAAAAGTACTTATGATATTCTTCGTTATCTTTAATTCATGAAGCAGAATCAATGTCCTCCGGGCTTACTCCATCTGATAAGAATGTTTTCGGTGTTTTAAACGTCGTTGCCCAGGCCCTTACCAATGCTTTAAGGCATAAAGATCTGTTTACACAGTTGCATTCATCGCGTGTGATTGATTTATCGACGGAAATAGGAAAACAGTGTCAGCTTTCCTTAAAAGATCTTGAGTTACTCAAAATCAGTGCCTGCCTGCACGACCTGGGCAAGATAGGCATCGATGATCCCATTCTCAGCAAACCCGGACCTTTGACCGATGAGGAATGGAGCACTATGAAGGATCATGCAGAGATCGGTGCTGACATCGTTGCCGATTTAGATTCATCCGAAGAATCAGCAAAGGTTGCTGCAGCTATCCGGCATCATCACGAAAACTATGCTGGCGATGGCTATCCGCACAGACTAAAAGGTGAGGACATCCCCTACCTTTCAAGAATTATATCCATCGCTGACTGTTTCGATGCTTTAACTGAAACACGTTCCTATCATAAGCCTTTCGACAAACAAGGGGCGATCAATATCATGGTTCAGGAAATGCAGGAAGATAAATTTGATCCTTATCTTTTCAATATATTTATCAAGTTAATGGAAGCCGCATAAAATATTACTGCCTATATCGAGTCATCTAGCCCTTTTTAGCTGCCTATAGCCTTTTCTGAAAACTTTTAAACAACTTCCATGAAACAAAGAGTTACTTTTTAAACATTTACATAATCAACATGCTATTTAATTTTAGTTTTACATTACATTTATAAATACCGGACAAGCACAATTAATGAATACAGATTTTACGCGCAAGCAAAGGGGCACAGGCCTTAATGCGGTTAATGCTGAGTATATCGATCAACTTTACGAGGCTTTCAAACACGATCCTGACAGCGTTCCAGATGAGTGGAAAAATTATTTTTATGGATTTGAACATTCGCTATCTGAACCCCCCTCACCCGGTCAGATTGTTAACCAGTCATCAACGGATGTATGTACACCTGAGATTAACTTCTCCCGCTCTGCTGAGCGCCTGATCCAGGCCTATCGAATGATGGGTCATCTATGTGCTCAAATCGACCCGCTAAATCTGAATCAGAACACACGACCGACTGAGCTTGACCCTGGCTACTATGGACTGGACCAGCAGGATTTAAACCGCGCACTCCCTCTGGTCAGTATCGATCCGAATCAAAATCTATCTCTGGCTGAAATCGTTGAAGTTCTGGATAAGGTTTACTGCGGTAGCCTCTCCAGTGAATACATGCACATTACCGAGCCTGAGCAACATCGCTGGATCGAACAACGGCTAGAGTCAACCCGAGGCGACTGGCAGGGACAGCACGATAGCCAGACTCGTATAGAGATACTCAAAGACCTCACTGCTGCAGAGGGTCTCGAGCAATATCTGCACCGTAAATATATCGGCCAGAAACGCTTTTCTCTCGAAGGCGGTGATTCCCTGATTCCTTTACTCGACGAAGTGGTCCAGGGTGGTGGGCAACTGGGTGTCACCGATATCGTCATCGGTATGGCACATAGAGGCCGACTTAATGTACTGGTAAATCTGATGGGTAAGGCCCCACAGGAGCTATTCGATGAATTTGAAGGTAACCTGGAACCCGATGCCCAAAGTGGTTCTGGTGATGTAAAATATCACCAGGGGTTTTATTCCGACATTCAAACACCCGCTGGACCAGTGCATGTTGCTTTAGCTTTTAACCCTTCGCACCTGGAAATTGTATCACCTGTAGTTGAAGGCGGTGTTAGAGCCCGCCAGGATAGAATTGGTGATACTGGCCCCCAACAGGTCATGCCTGTATTGATACATGGAGATGCATCTTTCATCGGACAGGGAGTCACCACAGAGACACTGAATTTTGCCAAAACTGAAGGCTATGATACGGGTGGTACTTTACATGTGGTGGTTAACAATCAGATCGGCTTTACCACTAGTCCAATCGAAGCACGTTCTACTCGATATTGTACCGAAGTGGCAAAACTCATTCAGGCTCCGGTTTTCCATGTTAATGGAAATGATCCCGATGCAGTTGTTTATGTAACCCGTCTGGCTCTGGAATATCGTAATACATTCCAGAACGACGTGGTGATTGATCTGGTCTGCTACCGTCGTCAGGGCCATAACGAGGCCGACGAGCCTATGGTGACCCAACCCAGCATGTATCAAAAAATACGCGTCATGGAAACCACACGGTCGATGTACGCGAAACGTCTCTTTGAACAAAACCTGCTGCAGGAAGAACTGGCCGACCAGATGGTCGCTGATTACCAGCACTCTCTGGATACAGGAAACGTGATGGTCAGCGAATTTCTGGATGGTTCCAGCAGCGGATATAAATCTGCCGACTGGAATCGATTTATGGATGCACGTCCAGGCGATAAGCCAGACACTAATGTGGATGCAGAAACACTCAAACAAGCAGGTATGAAAGCACTCACCCTACCAGAAGACTTTAATGTGCATGCTCGAGTAAACAAGGTGCTGCAGACTCGACTAAAAATGCTGCAGCAGGAACAGCCAATGGATTGGGGTATGGCGGAAATGCTGGCCTATGCCTCTTTGTTGCATGAAGGTGTGGCTATTCGATTAACTGGTCAGGATGCGGGACGAGGTACCTTTGCACATCGACATGGGATTCTGCATGATCAGGTCAACGATCAACGTTTAATTCCATTGTCACAGGTAAACCCAGATGGCCCTCGCTTTGATCTGATCAACTCGATGCTCTCAGAACTGGCCGTAGTGGCATTCGAATATGGCTATGCAACCTCCAGTCCAAAAACGCTAGTGATCTGGGAGGCCCAGTTTGGAGATTTTGCCAATTGTGCTCAGCCGGTGATCGATCAATTTATTTCCAGTGGATACCTGAAATGGGGCCGACTCTGTCAACTCACCCTGTTCCTGCCACATGGATTTGAAGGTCAGGGACCGGAACATTCATCAGCACGTCTGGAACGTTTCCTACAGCTTTGTGCAGAACTAAATATGCGAGTATGGAACCCGACGACTCCGGCCCAATTATTCCATCTGCTACGTGACCAGTACTATCGCGATTTTCGCCGTCCGCTGATCGTTATGACTCCGAAAAGTCTATTAAGACATCCATTAGCTGTTTCCAACATGGATGAACTATCAGAAGGTGGGCTCAAGTTGATCATCGAAGAAACTGATGACATGGCCAGCAACAAAATAACCAGAGTAGTTGCCTGTAGTGGCAAGGTGTATTACGACCTGCTTAAATCAAGACGCGAGAGAAATATTGATAACATAGCGATTATACGTGTCGAGCAGCTGTACCCCTTCCCTAGACGAACCCTGAAAGCATTACTGGCACAGTATAAATCATTAAGTGAACTGGTCTGGTGTCAGGAAGAGCCACGAAATCAGGGTGCCTGGTATCAGATTCAACATCATCTGAGGGTAAGTAAGCCTTACTATGTGTCACTTGGTTATGCGGGTCGCGCGCCTTCGGCATCACCTGCCTGCGGAAATGCTCGCCTGCATCATATCCAGCAACAGGATTTAATAGATAGAGCACTGTCCGATCAACCGGTAGATGATCCCGGAGAACGTCTGGAAGATACGGATATTCACTAGGTATCAATCCAGCAGATATTGGCACCAGTAAATACTGGTGCCAATATTCCTGTTAAGCATCACTTCTAGCTTTGCAGTATCCCCGCATTAACATCATCTGCAGGCCTGATTCGGAACCAGGTTACATACAGCGCGGGCAGGAACAACAATGTGAGAACTGTTCCAACAATGATACCCCCCATCATGGCATAAGCCATAGGCCCCCAGAAAATCTCACTTGATATAGGTATCAGAGCCAAAGTTGCTGCGGCAGCTGTCAACATAATCGGACGCATACGATTCTGTGTTGCTACTATCACAGCTTTCCACGGATCCATACCCTCTTTTCTCAGGGTCTCTATCTGAATGATGAGGATAACTGAGTTTCGAATCAGGATACCAATCAAGGCCAGAATACCCAGGATTGCCACAAAGCCCATCGGTGAGTTACTTGAAAGCAGTGCAATAACCACGCCGATCAAGGCCAGGGGTGCAACGGTAAATACCAGAAACAGCCGATTAAAGCTTTGCAGCTGAATCATCAGGATTGTTGCCATAATAAATAGCATCAGCGGCGCTACTGCGGCTATCGGCCCCTGTGCTTTGGCACTTTCCTCGACTGAACCACCAGCAACTACTGAGTATCCCTGTGGTAATGTTTTATTAAAGTCCCTGATTTGTGGCGCTAACTGGGCCACAACCGTTGCTGGCTGTAAATTACCTTCGACACTGGCCTTGACTGTAATGGTCGGTAAACGAGAGCGACGCCAGATGGTCGGCGGCTCCAGTTCATAATGAAACCTGACCACTGCTGACAGCGGAACCGACTTGCCATTTGATACCGGCAACTGCAGATTCTGTAATGTTTCGATAGAGCCGCGCTCTGAGTTTTGTGCACGACTGACCACATCAACCAGATAGATATCATCGCGTACCTGTGTAACCCGAGAACCTGCGACTATGCCGTTCAGGGCAGTTGCTATATCTTCTGAAGTCACACCAAGCTGTCTAGCCTTATCCTGTAGCACATCAATCTTGACCACGCGCGCGGGCTCATTCCAGTCGAAAATGAGACCTGACAGATGTTCATTGCCACCAACAATACCAGCAAGCTGCTGGGCAAGTTTGCGCACAGTCTGCACGTCTGGACCGCTGACACGATACTGTACTGGCTTGCCCACCGGTGGGCCAATAGCCAACAGCTTGACGTATGCCTCTGTACCAGGAAAGGTCTTCGTCAGGTAATCCTTAAACTGCCCGCGTAGTCGGTCTCGAGCTTCGATGCCTTTTGTCACCATAACCGTTTGACCAAACGATACATCAGCTGGTTGAACATCGTAGGACAGCACAAATCGTGGTGCACCCTGTCCCACATAGGATGACCAGTGGTCGATATCTTCATTGCCAACCAGCATGTCATTTTCAAA
>JBNLGQ010000017.1:0-20552 GCA_050306135.1 Gammaproteobacteria bacterium | reverse complement strand
ATTAGCTGAAAAACTCAGTACTATTCTTATTCACGATAATGTTCGTAAAGCAATTCTGGAGCAGGGTATTGATACGTTAACATTTATAAAACCAGAAGACTATGTGCATCTATAACCATCACTCAATAGATGAATGTTTTATCCGGTTTGCCAGGTAAAATTCATTAATTTAATCACTACCACCAAGAAGTACACAGTGATCTAAAATACGCTGTGAAAAATAGGGTCCTAAAATTTACGACGATAAATTTTATATATCTCTCATCTTAAAAAGATGATTCAATTTTCGGGCATAAATTGAATTTCCAGTTATTTGTAGGTGTTTTTAAAAATTGGTGGTTATCTCCCAGACTAATAAAGTGAATCCATATAACGATATTTACGAACAATTTGTCGAACAAGCCTCTTTTTTATGGGTACTTCGTTCTATTGCAGTTGAGGATCCACATTATGATGTTGAGTCTCTACTTGAACTTGAGCAACGTATAGAAGCCCAACTGGATGGTTTAATGTCTTCAGTTGAGGTTGCATGGGAAATTTGTCTACAAGCACTTGAACATGAAGAACCTGGAGAAGTATTTACCTCTGCGGTTATTGCTTTTAGAAGTCATGACAGTGTAAAAATACAAAAAGCTATTGAGGCAGGTTTAAGTAGTGACGAAACTGCCAAAGGATTAATTTCTGCTATGGGATGGTTGCCTGGAATACTCGTTCATCCCTGGATCAAAAAATTTTTTTCCAGTAAAGATTTAGATCACAAATACCTGGCGTTAGCTGCCTGTAGTGTAAGGCGTGAGAATCCAGGGGAGTACTTAAATAACATTTTAGATCGTGACGATTGCAAAAATCATAGAAAACTATATGCACGTGCGTTACGGCTGATTGGAGAACTTCGCCGTTTAGACTTAATGCCCTACTTGAACGAAGCATTGAGCTCAGAACACAAAGACATAAGATTTTGGTCCAACTGGTCCGCTATATTGTTAGGTAATCGTGCCGCAGTGAAAAATCTGGAATCCTTTATTTTTGAACAAGGCACGCATCAGATAAATGCTATTGATATTGCGTTTAGAGTACTGCCTGTTGAACAGGCTAGAAACTGGGTATCAAGATTGGCTGGTGATAAAGAACAAAAAAGAGCTGTGATAAAGTCTACTGGAATCCTGGGTGACCCTCATGCAGTAAATTGGTTAATCAGTAAAATGAGTGAACCTTTAGAAGCAAGATTAGCAGGTGAAGCATTTACTCTTATCACTGGTATAGATCTGGAAGAAAATGAGCTTGTGGCAGATATTATTCCTGTGGTGTCACCACAACCTAATGATGATGTTGATGATGAAGATGTATCTTTAGATGATGACGAAAACCTTCCCTGGCCTAATCAGGAGAAAATCACTTCATTATGGATGAGCCTGGGTTCAGGCTTCATTTCAGGACAACGTTATTTTATGGGTAAATCTATTTCTGAAAATTCCCTAAATAGAATTATCATCAATGGTTATCAGCGTCAACGCCATGCGGCTGCGATGGAGCTTGCATTAACTAGTGTTCCGATACCACTACAAAATACCAGATCCAGATCAGTAGGTTGAGATGTAATTTGAGGTAACTCAAAATTATTTTCTATCACTCTATAGCAAGTAAGAAGCGTCTTGGTCTATCAGTTTTTACAAGATTAAGTTTAATAACTTACCTCTCATATTTCAAATTAACGATATACTTCCGTATTGGTAACTGATCATTTATATAGTTTTCAGAAAGGTTATCTTTTCCTGGCATCTAATTTTTCAATTAACCCAGTAAAAATGTGGAAGATTCATTATGACCGGAGAAATCCTGTTTATATTTTGCCTGTTAGTAGTAACGATCGGCCTGTTTATCTGGGACCGTATACGGATGGATATTGTCGCTTTAATGGTGGCAATGACATTGGCTTTCTCTGGGGTGATCAGTGTTTCTGAGGTTTTTTCGGGGTTTGGGAATTCCGTAGTCATTATGATAGCTGGTTTATTCGTCGTTGGTGAAGGCCTGTTTCGTACCGGTGTCGCTGCCGCTGCGGGTCAGTGGATTCTGAATATGGGGGGTAACAGTGAAGCTCGCATACTGCTGTTTTTACTCCCGGTTATTGCGACCTTATCTGCTTTCATGAGTTCGACTGGAGCAGTGGCTCTGCTAATACCGGTAGTCCTCAGTCTATCTCGAAAATCAGGCATGTCTCCCTCTAAACTACTAATGCCACTGGCTTTTGCATCTCTGGTAGGAGGGATGTTAACGCTTATTGGTACTCCCCCTAATATCGTAGCCAGTGAGACCCTACTGCAGGCGGGCTTCGCCCCCTTTGCTTTTTTTGATTTCACACCTATCGGGCTCGTTATTCTGGTATTCAGTATGTTTTACCTGATTGTTATTGGCCGTCGTTTATTACCGAATGCTGATATCAGGAATCCCGAGCAGCCACACCCCCATTTACATGAGTTCGCTGAGCGTTATGGCATCAGTGATCAGTTGCATCTACTAGCAGTTCCGGCAGATTCGTCTCTGATTGGCGAGACTGTTGCGACAGCAGGACTACGCACTAACTATGAAGTTACTGTCTTCGGTATCCGTCGCAAAGGGCGTTTAACCTCGATGTTGTTACCGGTTACCATAGAAACCGTCATCAAGAAGAACGATGTACTAATGGTGTATGCGGGGTCAAAACAAATCACTTTGATCTGTGAGGCCTTTAACCTGTCTTCAGATATTTTCCCAAAGGGCCTGATACGAAAGATGCATAGTGAGTTTGGTGTTGCCGAGGTTATGTTGAGGCGAGGGTCTTCACTGGTTGGTAAAACCATCAAGGAGGGTGGATTTCGAGAAAAATTTGGACTGAGTGTGATCGGTTTATTGCGTGATGATGAACCACTAACGACTGATTTTGATGGTACCCCTCTAAGATTTGCGGATAGTCTATTGCTTGCCGGTGGCTGGAATCATATTGAGAAGTTGATTGATAAACGTGACTTCATCGTTATCGAAACCCCGGCAGAGATGGTAGAAGCACCTTCTCATGCCCATAAAGCCCCATTGGCGCTATTTATTATGCTGATGATGCTTATCGCTATGACTATGGGCTGGTTACCCACGCTGACTGCTGTCATGGCAGCTGCGCTTGCCATGGTGATCAGCGGCTGTGTCACTATGGAAGAGGCCTATAAATCGCTTAAACCCTCAAGCCTGATATTGATTGCCTGTATGCTGCCGGTGGCTATTGCGATGGAAAAAACAGGAGCGGCCAGGCTTATTGTTGATCAGTTGGTGGTCGCTTTTGGTGGAAGCAGTCCTATGGCATTGGGGGCAGCTTTGTTTATCTTTACCTCAATATTCAGCCAGTTTATTTCTAATACGGCCACCACAGTATTGGTTGCCCCGATTGCGATCAGTGCAGCGCAATCTCTGGGAGTCAATCCTCAGCCCTATATGATGATGGTGGCTCTGGCTGCTTCGACTGCATTTGCGACACCTATCGCATCACCGGTGAATACCTTGATACTGGCGCCAGGAAAGTATACGTTTATCGATTTTGTCAAAGTAGGGGTGCCGCTACAATTGGCGGCTATGCTAATAGCTCTGCTATTAACTCCGTTAATATTTCCGTTTTAATCCCTGTGACCGAAGTCAGCAGTAAACCAATTTTTACGTTATTTTTACGCCTTAATGGCTTTTCGCATATAGATTTTTAACGTCATTACATTGAATCATATAACCTGAAATTATTCAGGTATTGCTAGTAATGATTAAGCTTTTACGGCCTATCCTTTACATCTGTGGGATATTGGCCTTGATTATGGCTGCTTTAATGCTGCTGCCAGCTGGATTTGCCTATTTTATCCATGATAAGGAATTACTGCCTTTTCTTGATTCTGCTGCAGTAACGGCTACATCCGGGTTAATTCTAATCCTGTTATTCAGGTCACCGACAATTTCACTGGCTACCCGTCAACTTTATCTACTCACTACATTTAGCTGGATACTGCTATCGCTTGCTGGCTCACTGCCGTTAATATTCGCACATCATCCCTTATCGCTGGTTGATGCGGTATTTGAGTCGGTTTCAGGCATTACTACAACGGGCTCCACGGTGATGAGTCATCTTCAGGATCTGCCTCCCAGCATACTGTTATGGCGCTCTTTACTGCAGTGGGTTGGTGGTCTCGGTGTGATAGGGATGGCCGTTTCGATTCTGCCTTTTCTTCAAATAGGCGGTATGAAGCTATTCCAGACAGAATCTTCAGACTGGTCAGAAAAGTCATTACCAAAATTCCATGGTCTTGCGCGAGCCTTATTGCTGAGTTATCTGTTAATCACCCTTTTGTGTGCTGTGAGTTACTGGATGGGAGGAATGTCGGTTTTTGATGCATTGAATCATGCGATGACTACGGTTTCTACCGGAGGCTATGCGACTGATGATCGTTCTATGGCGCGTTTCGGTCCCGCCATACTCTGGATATCAGTCGTCTTCATGATTGCCGGTGCATTACCTCTAACCTTTTTTATCCGATATTTCACGACTCGATCCATATATTTTCGCGTTGATCAACAGGTGATGGGTTTTTTAGTGATCACCGCTTCGATCACTCTTTTAATGACACTACATCTAGTCTCGGTGGACACTTTGCCACCATTTGAAGCTTTGACTCAGGCAGCATTTAATATCACTTCGGTGATCACTACCACCGGCTATGCCTCTACTGATTACACCAACTGGGGGCAATTTAGTATTGCATTGTTTTTTATTGTGACCTTTATAGGCGGTTGCTCGGGTTCGACCAGTGGTGGGATGAAGGTGTTCCGCTTCCAGCTTTCTTTTCTATTTTTGCTCAATCAGTTAAAAAAGCAGGTACACCCCCATGGCATATTTCTAATCAAATATAATGGTAAAAGAATTGAGGATGATATCACTGCATCCGCGATCGCTTTTTCATTTATGTTCTTTATTGCGCTGGCGATTACTACATTGATGCTTACTGTATTTGGAGTAGATTTTATCACCAGCTTTACCGGCTCAGTGACAGCATTGACCAATGTTGGTCCCGGTTTAGGGGACATTATTGGACCCGCTGGTAACTTTGCCCCGCTACCAGATAGCGCTAAGTGGACGCTGGCATTTGCGATGATTCTTGGACGACTGGAACTATTGAGTGTAATCGTATTATTCTCTACAGTTTTCTGGAAACGATAATCAGACTATGCATTATCCATACTCAACTCGCGATAGAGTCCTTTTCTGGGTGATGCCCTGGCTAGTCCCTTTACTGGCAACATTAATCGCCTGGGCATTATCGCCCATTCTACCCAAGGCGCATTACTCCATGATTTACCTGGCAGGGGTTTTATTTACTGCGGTATTTACCCGGGTAAAACCAGCTCTGGCCTGTGCCGTCCTGAGTTTTCTTGCCTTTAACTTCTTTCATTTTGAACCGCACTTCACTTTTTATATGGTGCACCAGCAGGATATCCTTACCGTTGCACTGTTTGTGCTGGTAGCCGTTGTTACCGGGCATCTAGCAGCGCGTTTGCGCGAACAGGTAGTCGCACTTGAGGACAGTGATCGCTGGAACAAGCAGCAAATGCTACTGGCTGAGGAGCTATCCAGTTGTGTCAACGGTGAGTCCGTGATCATGACCCTGGACCGACACCTGCAAACCAGTTTTGAGATCTCTAGCGTTGTTTTATATCGAGAGAATTCGACAGATGATTTTCGATTACTATCCGGAGAGTTTCTACCCATTCCGTTGAACGAATCACTACCTCAGAGTAGTGACTCTGTGGCCGAGGTTTTACTCGATATAAACAATAATTCAATAATGATTGCCTTCTGTAGTCGAAGGACCTGTCAGGGACAAATACTGATTAAGATTTCGTCGGCTCTGGATGAGGGACAAGAATATCAACTTGAAGGCTTTACCGGGCTGGCACGTCTGGCATGGAGCCGTGTGGTTTTAAACGAAGTGTTACGCTCAGAAACTATGGTGAAAGAACGTGAGCAGTTGCGCTCTGCCTTACTGTCATCCATATCGCATGATTTACGCACACCGCTAGCGACGATGATCGGTTCAGTATCAACTCTGATTGAATTGCATGATGCGTTGGATCGATCACAACGGGATGAGCTATTGCAAAACACCCTGAGCGAAGCTCAAAGATTGAACCGTTATATTCAGAAATTACTGGATATGACGCGGTTAGGTCATGGCGAACTATCGCTGGATAGAGACTGGGTAGGTATCGACGATATTCTCAGTGTTGTTATCAAGCGCAGTAAAAGCCTGCTTAACGGCAGCAGTATCAAAGTCGATCTGCAATCTGATCTGCCCTTATTACATGTTCATCCAGCGCTGATAGAGCAGGCGGTTTTTAATGTACTGGAAAATGCCATGCGCTATGCACCCAAAGATACCTCTATCAGCATTAAAGCCTATGCAACTGATGATCAATTGCAGATCGATATTCATAACTATGGTCCGGTCATACCAGAAGAAAGCTGGAACAGTATTTTCGATATGTTCTTTACCTTTGCGCATGGTGATCAGGATTCATCAGGTACCGGCCTCGGGCTAGCTATCTGTCAGGGAATACTCGGTGCGCATGGTGGCCTTGCTTCGGTGTTACAGAGCAGTAGCGAAGCAGGGACAACCTTAAGGATTTCACTGCCGCTTAAAGAAGCTCAACAATCCGCTCAGGAAATCAATGATGACACGCATACTGATAATTGAAGACGAGCAACAGATTCGTCGCTTTCTAAACATCAGCCTCGGCTCACAGGGCTATACTATTCTGGAAGCGGCTGATGGTAATACTGGCCTGCAACTGGCGGCACTGGAAAACCCTGAGCTTATTGTTCTGGACCTCGGCCTGCCAGATATGGATGGTCAGGATGTGTTGAAAAACCTGCGTGACTTTTTTAAAGGCCCGATCATTGTGTTATCGGTACGTGATAGTGAGCGAGAAAAGGTTATGGCACTGGATAATGGCTGTAACGATTATGTCGAGAAGCCATTCGCCGTAAATGAATTACTGGCTCGCATAAGGGCTGTTCTGCGTACCTTTTCAGGTATCGAAAAGCCACCAGTGGGTTTTGATGATGAGCATCTTAAAATCGACCTGTTAAATCGCAAAGTGACTCTGGCAGAAGAGGAGGTTCACCTGTCTAAAAAAGAGTATGAATTGCTGAAAACGCTGATCAGTTATCCTGGCAAGATACTCACCCAGCAACAGCTGCTACGTGACATCTGGGGAGCGCATCACACTGAGGATACTCATTATCTGAGAGTGGTTATAGGAAGACTGAGAAACAAGCTGGAAGATGATCCCACCAATCCGCAATATATAGAAACACTGGCGGGAGTAGGTTATCGCTTTATCGGTGTAGAAAATAATTCGGCAATTAACTGAGGGAATTTAAAAAGCAGCAAAACAATCCGCTTTATTCTTGCTCAACCCAAAGTTCATCCCGATAGATAAACGAGATTTATCTGAGCAATTTTTATTCACCGCATGGGGTGTGCTAGGGTCAAAAAACACATAGTTGCCCTGTACTGGCTCCAGCTCTATCTCTTCGTCTTTAACCTTAAGTACCAGATTGCCTGAATGCTCAGGAACGCTTACATAGATAACACCAGAAAGCAGTTCATCAATGTCATCATGGGTATGCAAAGTGGTCACATGACCAGGAGGCATATAATTGAACCAGAAACCGACGCTCAGCTCATCCACATTGATCTCCAGAATACCAGCGGCAATATTTAGTGCTTCGCTTACCAGTTGTTTAAGCTCAGGATGGCTGTTGCGATTGATATAAATATTCTCGTAACGCCCATGAAAGAAATGAGTTTTATGTAAGGCGTCAGATGCGCTAGTCAGTTGCTGTTGCAGGAATTCATCAATGGATGATAGTTGATCGGGAGATAACTGTGAGTAGCGGCGTAAGTAGGGACTTTGTGTCGAAAATGGGAAAGAACTAGCCATAGTTCGAATCGCTGTGTGACTGATAGAGCAAAAGGAGCAGGGTTTCTGCTCCGTTTACTTTATTGATGACTTACCGGATTACTTCCAGTTGTCGAAGTTGTCAGTATTTTTTTCCTGACCATCTTCATAACCGGCAGAATAAGCGTCATTTACATTTTGTTCTTCACGCTCTGGGTGACCCAGATATCCACCTTGCCAGCCGATGATATATTGTTCCTGTACACCCATTTCTTCCATCTTTGTGGTCGCATCACGATAAGCTTGATCCATAATAATCTCCTCAGATTCAGATAATAAAAGATCGATTTAACATGTAGTTTGCCTGTTAATTGGTAACCACACTACGAAAAATGAGCGTACTTTATAGAAAGTTTGTAGGGTTTTTAATATCCCTATTGGGGGGATAATGTGCTCGCATTGTAGATAAACGACCCATCTGGGGTATTCGACTATCAATAAATTATGCTTATCATCTATCCTTAATGTAACTGATACAACAGGTTAATTGCTATGCCTACCGATAACGATATGAACTTCATCAGCGGCATGTCCGCATTCGAAGCCAAAGAATTTGCTCGCGCCATACAGTTTCTGGAACCTTTTGCTGAAAAAGGTGATCCCGATGCCCAGCATCGTGTCGCTATCATGTACCAGAATGGTTTGGGCATGGTACGTAAGGAGAAGGAAGCTTTCAAATGGATGAAGACGGCCGCCGAGCAGGGCCATGCGGTAGCACAACATGGTCTGGGCTTTATGTATATGGAAGGCGACTGTGTGGAAAAAGACAGCCAGAAAGCTATCGAGTGGTTTAGTAAAGCCGCTGATCAGGGGCTGGTAGGCTCTATGACGACGCTGGCGATGATGTACGATGAAGGCAATGGCGTCGAACAGGACAAGGAAAAGGCTAAAGAACTTTATGCAAAGGCGGGATTTTAATGCGACCAGCTCATCTAGCCAGAGTACTCAATGAAGAAGTCCTAAGTACACAGAAAGGTCACCACACTCCGGTTATGCTGTGGGGCCCACCTGGAGTCGGAAAGTCACAGATTATCCTGCAGATAGGTGAGCGTCATGAGTTGCCAGTCATCGATATCCGATTATCACAGATGGAACCCAGCGACTTGCGTGGCATACCCTTTAAACTCAAGGACAAGGTCGAATGGGCTGTACCATCTATGCTACCGGATGCACAGCTACATGGAGAAGCGGGCATATTGTTTCTGGATGAAATCAATTCAGCAGCTCCTTCGGTTTCAGCTGCAGCTTACCAGCTGATTCTGGATCGTAGACTGGGTAATTATCAGGTGCCTCAGGGCTGGGCCATATTCGCTGCGGGTAATCGTCAGGGCGACCGAGGTGTTACCTATGCAATGCCGGCTCCCTTAGCCAATCGTTTTTCGCATTACCAGATCGATTTAAATCTGGATGACTGGGTAGCCTGGGCATACCGCAATGGCATTGATGAACGCATTATTGGCTTTTTGCGTTTCCGTCCTGAGTTGCTGTTTGATTTTGATCCTGCGCATAATCCAGTGGCTTTCCCATCTCCTCGCTCGTGGGAGTATGCACATCGTGCACTACAGAAATTCATCGATTTTCCAGATTTATTGCTGGGTTCTCTACAGGCCTGCGTCGGTCAGGCCGCAGGTATTGAATGCCACGCCTTTATCGAAAGTCTGGAACAGATGCCGGATCTGGATAAGATCATTAGCGGAGAAGATAGCAAAGCGCCTGATGAAATCGATCTGCAATATGCCGTTGCCTCTGCGCTGGTAGGTCGCGCTATACGAGCCCAGGGCAGTGATGAAGCTGCAAAGGTATTTGGTAATATCCTCAAATACGCAAGCTGCTTCCCACAACGTGAAATGGGTGTGATGCTGGTCTCTGATATGCATCGGGCCATTGGCAATGATCTATTCGAGGTTAGTGAATTTGCCGAATGGGCTGATTCGATTGCTGATCTCATCCTTTTCGATTAAGTCGTTTTATTGTGCAGGCATCACTGGAAGCCATTGAAAACAAACTGAGTGCCGCACGCACTCGTTTGATTCTGGATAAACCCTTCCTGGGCGCGCTGGTGTTACGTCTGCCATTGCAGGCTGCAGACCCTTCATGGTGTCCAACAACGGGTACGGATGCGCGAAAGTTTTATTACAACCCTGAATATATCGAAGCGTTAAAAGCTGAGGAAACCCAGTTCGTACTGGCTCATGAAGCACTGCATTGTGCTTTATCTCATTTTGCCCGACGTGGTCATCGTATTAAACATCGCTGGGATATCGCCTGCGATTACGCCATAAATCCCATCCTGCTTGATGAAGGCCTGACAGCCCCGCCAGGCTCTTTAGTGATGAAAGAGTACAAGGGTATGACTGCAGAAGAGATCTATCCCCTGATCAAAGATAACGACCACTCAGAAACCCTGGACCAGCATCTCTACGATAAACAGGATCAAACCAGTGAAGGTGGACAGGATAAGCAGCAGAATCCACTTGAACAAGAGAACAAAAAAACCGAGTCTGGAGGTGAAGGGCAGGGAGAACAGCCACAGCAGCAAAAGTCTTCCGGTGATAAACCCTCCGAATCCGAAGGCCAGGGGCAGGATAGAGATCATGATCCTGAGCAACAGAAATCGGGTTTGCCCAAACATAATGCAGATGAAGACCGCCAACATCCGAATCCGACTGAAGCATCAGAGCAACCGTCCCAAACAGCCCAACCTGAGCCCTTAACCGAAAGCGAAAAAGACGAATTGCAGGTGCAATGGCAACAACGTCTGGCAGGTGCCGCACAACAGGCACAGCAGGCAGGTAAGCTGGCTGAAGGCATGGCGCGCATGATCGACTTCTTTCTACAGCCAACCCTGCCCTGGAGAGTGCTACTGGCGCGTTATATGAACAGTATCTCACGTGATGATTACAGCTATACCCGTCCATCAAGTCGACGAGGTGATCCTGCCATCTATCCCAGCCTACGCAGTCCACAGATGAATGTGGTAGTGGCTGTTGATGTGAGTGGATCAATCAAGCAGGAAGAGTTAAACGAATTTATCGCAGAAGTAGACTCACTCAAGGCCCAGGTCAGGGCAAGGGTTACCCTGATCACCTGTGATTCGAAAATCACTGGAGATAGCCCCTGGATCTTCGAAGCCTGGGAGTATTGCCAGTTACCGGAGAAGGTTATTGGTGGTGGCAGTACAGATTTCTGTCCAGTGTTTACATGGGTAGATGAAAACGACATTCGACCAGACCTGTTGATTTACTTCACCGATGCAGAAGGCAAGTTTCCCGAATACGAGTCCAGTTACCCAAGTATCTGGCTGGTGAAAGGCCGTAAATCTGTTCCCTGGGGGGAGCGGATTCAATTGAACTAGTAAAATTAACCACGGAGAACACAGAGGACACAGAGAGTTATTAAGTAATAGGACATTAAGTGCAATTTAAATTTAAATGGCTTTACAACAAAATCATGTAGAGTCATTGCGAACGTTAGCGCAGAGTGGGTCAATATATGTGCTGTTTACGAACTCGAGGATGGAATCTATATGGCTTAACAGATCTGAACTGACCTGAATTCCCATTTTATTGCTCTGAAAGACTGAGTTTATTAACACCCTAACCATTTTTTCTCTGTGCCCTCTGTGTTCTCTGTGGTTATAAAAATAATATGCAATTATCCAACGAAGACAACCTGCGATTAAACGTGCTGCTGGCTCAGGACCTTAAAGCTGTGCGTATTGATGAATCTAAAATGATTGTCTATGCATTGACTGCAAAAGGCGATGTTAAGGTTCAGCTAAACCCCACCTGTAAGGATGAAAAATACATCAAGATCGTGAAGGAGCTTTTATCCAGTAAGATCATGGGCTCTCCTGGTGGCTATCCGGTCTATATCAAACGCTGGACACGTATGGGGCAGGAACGTCGTGAGGAGAGCCTTGCGCAATTATTGCTGCTGGGTGAACCCGAAGCTGTAGTGGCGGTGGTGCATGCGCCTAGTCTGTCTCCGGAGATTGCACAGTACGCCTGGTGGGCTTATCCATCGGCGGATAATGCGCGACGCTTGCTGGAAAAAAAAGAGATAGCGCAGTCGGCTCTGGCGCGTGAACTGGCAGAGTTTTTACTGGAATTTCTGCCGTTTGAGGTTGAACACCGGGATATGATTGATTCAGTACGGCTCTGCCTGCAACCGCATTTGCTTAAGCCTGAAGAAATTGAAGACTTATGGAAACGGGCTAAACGTAAGCAAAGCCTGTATGTCGGGTTTCTGCATACTTTACCGGATGAGCTGCCTGAAAACGTTTCAGAGCATTCCAGTTATGCTGAAATGAATTCGGTACTTGAACCACTTATTAAAGCTGGCAATGTGTATGCAGCACAGCTCAGACGTTACCACAGTGCGGCTGGGCAGGCTTTTCTTAAAACCGTAAATCAAGTCATCGACAAGGCGGCAAGTCAGGAAACCATTGTTTCAATGTTTCTGGCTATTAGCGCTTATCACGCTGATTTGCCACTATCGGCTATTAAGCAAAGAGATTTTGCTGACACTGAAAGCATTGCTAATAACTGGTTAATTGAAAGCAGTGATGAACAGTTACAGGCCTGTCTCCGCTTAGCCCCAGAATATCAGGATCAAATACTTGCCATGCTGATACTTGCGCAAATAGGGGAAGTGACTTTGAATCCAATTTTTGGAACTTCTGATGCGCTGGGTTCTGTTATGCGAAAAAAACTAAAACCTCTAACCGAACCCTTGCAAGGTTATATTCAATTACTGTTATAAAAACAGCGTTATTTTTCAGTTAATTTGTTTATCAATGGTGATAAATATTCACGGTATTTCTGCCAACTGCCAACGGATGATTGATACAGAGGCTGGCGCACCTGCCACTTGCTGGCGCTGCTAACCGGACGTTGTTGTTGGTGAAACTCTAATACGCCTGCATCCCATTCTACTCCACAATGCTGCAGGATTCTTCTGGCTTGCTGCTCAGGCTCCTTTAATAATTCCTCGTAATCGATATCGAGAATTTGATCGCCAAATAGTTTTTGCCAATGTGCCATCATTCGTTGATACTCAAGATAACAATGAGCCAAATCAGCAAGGTCATAGCTAAAACTCTGCCCCTGTTCAAAATTCTGTTTAAAACAGGACCAGCAGGTATCCATCGCATTACGTCTACAATGAATAATAATGGCACGGGGAAATAGTAGGCGTATTAGCCCTAAGCGTGAATAATTTCCAGGTAATTTATCAGTCACTCGTTCAACATTTGGAGCCAGAGCCTGTAACTTGGTTAGATAAAGGGTGGCTAACTCATCCACCTGTTGATGCGATAGTGAGGCAACGCGTGTAGCATGACTGTTTGATGACTTACTGCTCGTGATTGGTAGGTTGTTAATAAGTTGTTGCATATTATTCAACTCCCCAGCACCATGAATCTGAGGGTGGCTACTTATAATTTGCTCCAGTAAAGAGGTACCACTGCGAGGCATACCGACGATAAAAACAGGAAGTTGGGATGAGTTACCCCAATTCTTTCGTTGTTGAAAAAAACCGACGTCAAAGGTATCAATGATGTGCTGTATCTGTTGGCTGTGCTGGGTTTGATCGAAATTAAGCTGATCTGCCTTTAATCGGTTGCCTTGCTGTAAATAGTAGAATGCTTTTCCTGGCCGATCTTTTTTTTCAAAAAAACGCGCCAATGTAAAACTCAATGAGATGCTGGCGTTCTGATCTGTATTATTTATCTGTAATTCTAAAAAATGTTTTTCCAGGCGTTCTATTTGTTGTGTGTCAGGTTTGAAATTTTGGTTTATAGACAGGCTATGCCAGGCTTTGTGATAGTCTGGTTGTAACCCCAGTACTTGTAGAAAATATTGTTCTGCACGATCAAAATCGCCCATGCTTTGAGCCTGAACACCTGAATAATACAATGCTTCCACATGATTCGGTTGAATCTTTAAAAGTTGCGTAAAATAGCCTGCTGCCTCATCTGCATGCGGTATTAGTAAAAGACGACCCGTATTTAGCAGGGCAGGTATATGATTTGGCTTTTTCTCCAGAGCCTGCCGATAATGTTGTATAGCCTCATTAGTGTGGGACTTTTTTTCTTCCAGTGAAGCCAGGCTACAACAAACGTTTGCATACTCCATGCGTACACTTTCATCATCAGCTTTCGAAGCTAATGATTTATCAAAATAAGCACGTGCTTCATCCAACCGATTGATCTGATAATACACTGCTCCCATGATAGCCAGTGCATCGGGATTTGTGTTCTGTATATATAATGCCTGCTGAGCGAAGAACAGGGTGTTTTCAACATCCAGTAACGCCCGGTATATTTCAGCCAGGTTAATCAATATCTGTACATTTTTCGGTGCGTGTTTGTGTGCGAGTAGCATAAAGTGTAGTGCTGAGGATGCTTTACCACTACGATGTAACAATATGGCAAGATGTTGTAATGCATCGGAATGCTGAGGTTGAGCCTTGAGAATACTACGATATTTTCGTTCTGCAGCAAGAATATTACCGCTTTGTTGAAAGCGGTGGGCTTGTTGCAAATTTTTGAGTATTATGTGGTTATGTTTATTTTGCATGGACTTTGGACAGCTTCTATCTGCGAATGATTCATGAGAGGGCTACAAACTAATTCACATTAAAAAAAAGCCGCCCGTAGGCGGCAAGCTTCTTGGTTGCTTCAGGTAATATGAAAATTAAAAATTATACTGGGCGCCAAATTGCAAACGTGTCGCATCTCCATCATCACCATTTACATTTTCACGACTGGCACTACTGACTTCAACGCCAAAGTTTACTTTTGGGTAAGGTGACCAGCGATAGTTAGCATGTACAGTGGAAATGGTCTCGGGGTCGTTGGCCTGGAGGAATTCATCATCAAATGTGATACTGCCTAAGGCAATAGTGATTTTTGCATCATTGCTGCCACCCAGGTTGTGATTGTAAGCAAGCACCGCCGCTGTATGATCAATTAATTCTATGCTATTACCGACAACAACTGCAGAATCATTGGCCCATCCGTAATAAGTATATCGATTAGCATTAGCATTGACTTTGGCTGAGATCGAACCGCTACCGGTATTGAATGCAACACCTGCAGAAAAACCTAAATTACTTTCTGATTCTCCATCAGCGTTGCCGCCGTCAATTTCGAATTGCTGAAATACTCCAGCTATCTGCCATGATAAGTCACCCTTGCTAGCATAACGGACTACTATATCCGGTAGCGTATCGCGCGATTTACCGCCACTTGCATCTGCTGCAACGTTCTGTGGGTTTTCCAGAGCTAAATCCAGCCCGTTATCCATGCTCCATCGTATCTGAGACTGTCGTACAAAGGTGGTGCCAGCAGGACCACCGAAATCAACAGTGGAGGGGTACAATACCCAGTTCTTATCCATAAAGGTCGACCATGTCTGACCAATCAGTAAATTTCCCGCCTGACCATAGGCATGTCGTAAACGAAAATGTCTCGAATTTGAAACTGTTTCACTGCTGTCACCGGTAAAAAAGTCACCTTCAATTACAGCCTTCATCTGACCTTCGGTGACGCTGGCATTTATACGTGATTGTAAGGAATGCATACGGAATGATGGATCAGATGAAGTGCCAGAGCCACTGGTAACACCTGATGCATCCAGTGAATTACCCAGGTCTTCATCAAGGTCATAAGTAGCATCAGTTTTTACATAGCCGCCAATGGTTACCTCTGCTGCTTGAGTAACACCTCCTGTAGTGAGTAAAACGGTAGCAGAGGCACATGCCGCTAGATGTTTAAATGAAGCTGGCAGGAGCGTTGTTTTTGATTTTTTTAACATTGTATTTCCTCTATAAGTTATGAATGTCTATATACCCGATTACAACAATCAGTTACTGATACAATCTGGCGTTGTAGCTAAGCAACAGATGTGTGCAGGTGTATCTGTCTTGGCAATAAACACTCCATAGTCGAAAATAATTATATATATCAATGATTTAATGATTTATAACAGGCTTAACTTTTGCTATATAAACGATAATCCACGGTATTGGTGGCTTTGCCCACGGATACCGTGGTTAGGAAGTGGGTTTAGGGATACAACTTTCTGTGAATGCTTGTTTGTTATTCAACATCGATGGAACGGAAGGCTGAAAATGGAATCAAAACAGAATAAATAAAATCTCGTACAGGGTATGTAAAGTGATTAAACAACAAATATTTGAAAGATATACGGCTCGTATTTTAAAGTTATATAAATTGCTGCATGAAATATCCCTCAATCAACCTTCCTGGATAAATTCATACAGCCAATTACTGGAAGGAAGGCATTGATGGATCATTCACTAGTTGAAGTAGCGCCATCTGAATTTCCTGATGAAAATCCTAATCCCGTAATGCGAATTTCAAAGCAGGGTAAGTTGTTGTATGCGAACACTGCCAGTGAAATACTTTTAAGCGACTGGCAACAGATACCCGAAAAACAATTAAGCAATCACATCATCACTACTGTGAGCACGGTTTTGCAAACAGAGACTCCGTGTTACGAAGATTTCATCTGTGGTGAACAGGTATTTACAGTATGCTTTGCACCACTAAAAGGTGCACAAGTCGTCAATGTGTATGCGCTCGATACAACTAGACAGCATCAAGTTGAAAGAAGTTTGACCAAAGCCCTGCAAGAGGTTGAACAGTTAAAACATCGTCTTCAGCTGGAAAATGACTATCTGCATGAGGAGCTAAAACTGGTTCAGAGTAACCATAGTATTATTGGAAATAGCGAAGTGTTAATGAAGGTCTTGCAACAGATAAAAAAAGTAGCTAGAACCGATAGTACTGTATTAGTTCTTGGAGAAACGGGTACTGGTAAAGAGCTACTTGCCCGAGCTATTCATCAGGGCAGCCCTCGTAAAGACAGGCAACTGGTAAAGGTAAACTGTGCAGCTTTACCTGTAAATCTGATTGAAAGCGAATTGTTCGGACATGTTAAAGGTGCTTTTACTGGCGCTCATTCCAATAAAATCGGTCGATTCGAACTAGCCGATGGAGGCACCATATTTCTGGACGAAATTGGTGACTTACCGCTGGATGTCCAGTCTCAGCTGCTCAGGGTTCTACAGGAAGGTGAGCTGGAGCGTGTTGGCAGTAGCAAAACGATAAAGATCAATGTCAGGGTGATAGCGGCAACCAATCATGATCTTGCGCAAAAAATAGTAACGGGAGATTTTCGGGAAGACCTTTTCTATCGCTTGAACGTGTTTCCTATCACCAGTCCACCCCTGAGACTGCGTAAGCAGGATATTTCCTTACTGGCTCATCATTTCTTACAACGTTATCGTGCACGTAATGGTTCATCGGCAAGCAAAATCGACGCTGCTACTATTCAGACATTAAAGGCTTATGACTGGCCCGGGAATGTACGTGAACTACAAAATATTATTGAACGTGCTGCGATTCTTTCTGATGGAGATTTATTACAACTGGATGGGGCTTTTGAGTTACATGTGGTGCCCAATAAATCAGTCAATAAACAGAAAACGCTTAAACAGGTTGAGCGGGAAATGATCCAGCTGGCACTGGAACAGAGTGAATGGAAAATTGAAGGATCTTCGGGTGCAGCCCAGAGCCTGGATATGGCACCCAGCACACTGCGCGAGAAAATACGTAAATACGGCATCCAGCGCCACCTTTCGACACCAGATATTAGATCTATAGCCACTCATTGAGACTACAGCGGGATTAGGGCCTGTTTACAGGACCTGGACAAAAACTGGTTAATCGCCCTATAAGGATTTAGATTGGTTGTTGATAGCAAGATTCTCTATAATGAAGCGCTTATATAGAGACTGTAGACCATTCATGAAGCATCTTCCTATCTTTTTCAATATCCGTGATAAGCTCTGTATCGTTGTCGGAGCAGGCGGCATAGCAGCACGTAAAGCCGATTTATTGTACTCGGCTGGTGCCAGCGTAACGGTCATTTCACCCGAGTTGGGTCTGGAAATGGCTCAATTTCATAAAGAATCCAAAATTCAATGGATCGATCGTGAATATCAATCAGGTGATTTAAAAGATGCTTATCTGGTGGTGGCTTCTACGGATAAGGAAAGTGTTAACAGGCTCGTTTCTGAAGATGCCGAAGCACTTAAAATTCCCTGCAATGTGGTCGATCATGCTGAACTGGGCAGTTATATCATGCCCTCAATTATCAACCGTGACCCTGTTCAGATCGCTGTTTCTACTGGTGGTGCATCACCTGTATTAGCGCGTTTAATTAGGACTAATCTAGAAAGTTGTACACCATCGGCCTACGGAAAACTGGCAAAACTGGTTGAATCTTACCGCGTGTCTGTTAAACAGGCTTTTCCACGCGTAGAAGAACGTCGTAGGTTCTGGGAATCGATTCTGGAAGGCCCTGTTTCAGAACATGTATTTGCTGGACGCAATGATGATGCGCGTCAGTTGCTGGAAAAATTGATACAGGAAGCGAATTCAGACCCCAGTTATATCGGTGAGGTATTCCTGGTGGGTGCCGGACCTGGTGACCCTGATCTACTGACTTTTCGTGCCTTACGTCTGATGCAGAAAGCCGATGTTATCGTCTACGATCGACTGGTTTCTGGTCCCATTATGGATCTGGTCAGGCGCGATGCTGAACGTATTTATGCAGGTAAAGAACGATCAAACCATGCCATACCGCAGGAAAACATAAACCAGCTACTGGTACGTCTGGCCAAAGAAGGGAAGCGTGTTTTACGTCTTAAAGGTGGAGATAATTTCATCTTTGGAAGAGGTGGTGAAGAGATTTCAGAATTGATTGATGAAGGCGTACCCTTTCAGGTAGTACCTGGTATCACGGCAGCGTCCGGATGTACTACTTACGCCGGTATACCGCTAACCCATCGTGACTTTGCACAGGCCTGTATCTTTGTCACCGGACATCTCAAGGATGGCAGTAGTGATCTTAACTGGAATATGTTGTCACATGCCCACCAGACAGTGGTTTTCTACATGGGCCTGAATAACGTACAGGCAATCTGTGAAAACCTGAAACAGCATGGCCGAGATGAAGCGACTCCCGCAGCTTTGATCGAAAAAGGGACCACACCTGAGCAACGTGTATTCATAGGTGACCTGAATACCTTACCAGAACTGGTCCATCAAAATAATGTAAAAGCGCCAACATTGATCGTGGTCGGTGAAGTTGTAGAGCTGCATAAAAAGCTGCACTGGTTTAAACCGGGTGAGGAGATTAAGTAATAGATTTTATTAACCACGAAGGACACGAAGAGCACGAAGGGTAAGTTTTTTGGTGGTTTGAAAAAGATAGTTGGTAACCGATATCTCCCGTTTGTTGTTTGTGGATAAAAAGACAATTTTAATCACAGAGATCACAGAGGAAACAGAGTTTGCAAAGCCATGAATTGAATAATAATAAGAATATCTTCCTTCGTGTTCTTCGTGGTTATCCAAATAAATACTCCTCCTGATACACATATCCTTACAATTTTTGCACCATAATTGAGCATGTGTGAGTTATGATGCTGCACAAAATCTCAATTCGATCTATGCAAACATGCTATCTAAATATCTTAATAGGTTTAAAGGGCAGGGTATTAAAAGCCCTCCAATACACCCCTTTAGCTGGATGCTGTGGTCATGGCTAGGCGCGTTTACTGGTATTCTGGGTGCTGCTTTGATAAATCGGTTTTTGCCACTAACTCCATATGATCAGGTACTTTTGATAGGTTCTTTTGGTGCTTCTGCAGTGCTTATCTATGGTACTCCACATGCTTTTTATGCTCAGCCGAGGAACCTGATTGGCGGGCATCTTATCGCTGCAATAGTTGGTGTTTTAGTCTCGCAAAAGCTCCATTATCCTATGGAGGTTCAAGGGGCGGTATCAGTGGCGACAGCAATATTTTTCATGCATCTGACCCAAACCTTGCATCCACCAGGAGGGGCAACTGCATTGATTGCCGTTGTTGGAAGTGACAAGATCCATCAGCTGGGTTACTGGTATGTAGTTCAACCGGTAATGTCCGGGGTATTAGTGATGTTACTGGTTGCACTACTGATTAATAACCTTTCCTCCGATACGGATCGTCATTATCCGAAGTATTGGCTGTAGATTTACATACACTATATAAATCGATAATTACTTGAAATTTCTATCAGCTAACAACCTGGATTAGCCAGATACAGATGATACTTGAAACAGATGAACTGAGGGTTCTGAGGTGATTCCATTTAGTCCAGTTTTTCAAATACTCATTCCAGACCTGATATGCATTAGGACTGTCTGGGGTTATTTGCGCAAGCTCATTGTTAAGAGGCACGTTAAAAACCGCTGTACACAGAAACATCCCGACCAGGTAGATGATACCCGCCATTAACATCGGGACACTGGTTGAACCTGTCCAGTTCATCAGGCTAAAGATAATAAGTAAAAGAGCAATAATCGTCGAGCCGATGAATAGCGGCATAAACCAGGAATGCAAAATATATTCATTGATTGAATTCATCGCCCGGATAGCGCTGGATGTAT
>JBNLGQ010000016.1:0-52816 GCA_050306135.1 Gammaproteobacteria bacterium | reverse complement strand
GATCAGGGTGCGGTGACTGAAATATCAGTGGGGCAGTGTCTTGAGGTGCCGTTATACTGGCACAGCTGGAATCTGGTTACAGAAACCGGTCAAAAGCTGACGCAGCAGCTCACCCGGTATTGCCAGTATCATCTGCAACAGACCACCACACTATTAGACTCACTTCAGGGGTAGTGCCACCGCCGTTGCGCAACGGTGGAATCAATCGTCAATGGGGGCAGACTCAATGCCGGTAAGTTAAGAAATAAATCATATATTACAAAGAGATTTTATAAGCCGGAAAGTGAATGTCGTTTTTAAAATTCTTTAATCACCAGGGGGCACTTCGCTCCTATCTCACCAACTCAGTTGCCTTGCTGATATAAAGCACTGTCTGTTTTATCAATTGTTTATTAGGCCGGTATTATTGGTTATAAAAAATCGATCGAGTCTGACCCCATCGATCCCATCGATCACTCGGCGCTTACTGTTCATTGCGAGCGTTAGCGCGGCAACCTCTTTCAAATCTAGCACCTGCCCGGAATATTGTTTCACACGCCTTTGCTTTCCTTGCTTCGTAGTATCTTTCTAGCAGGCGTGCGAGTAACTTCTTTTCAACAGCTAAAAGAAGTCACCACAAAATTGACAGGATCAATTTTGAACAGCTTTGCTGGCCCGTAGGGTGGAGGGCATGGATGCCCGGAGTTACAAAGCCGACGCGGGCTTGAAGGGGGATTAAAAAAAGATTTCAAGAAGAGCTTGGAATTTTAATAAAGGGAAACATGGAAGTGAAATGTAATGCATGAAAAGCCCTTAACCATAAATCAAAGACCTGACCCTCAAGATTTTGTATAGCGACGATGCGCATCAGCAAAAGTCTCACGCAACCCGTCTGCATGGGATAGGACGGCAATGAGATGGACATGGTTAGGCATTAGGTAGTAGCACCAGATCTCTGTATCAGCTTTTTGCGCGGCTTCAGTCAAAAGATCCAGATATAGCGAATAGTCTCCTTTGTTAAAGAAGACCTTCTTACGTCCGTTCCCTCGTTGCGTTACATGGTGCGGGTGGCCGGGTATAACTATCCTTGGTAGTCTTGCCTTGTCATGCACAATGACATAATTAGTGTATTTAGTAAACTGTCACCGTAATCTCCCATCTTCCCCCCATTTGGCGGGTATTGACTACTCGAAAATCCGTGTAACATTAATAGTTGTAACCTAACGAGAAGAATTTATGTTGCTGAATAAATTTAAGTTTTTTGATCAAATTGCACGCAGGTCGGATTACTACAACGTAAATTCATTTACCGGTAAACATGATCCTTACGATCAGAGCGTTGCCTGGAACATGTACAAGCATGCAAATAATCCAGTTCATCGCTTCCTTATGTTTGGTAGAACCAACATAGAGCGGGGTGAAAATATGCGTCTTTCGCGGGCTATTGAGAACATCGACTTATGGAATCTCGGTGCAACCAATAAAGATTTTGGAACGCGAGAAGATTACATACCTGCATCCTTTCAGGGAGGCGGTGCTATATTGCGTTATCAAACCATTGGATCGTGCACATGGCACGAGTTATACAATCACGCCTGGCTATTAGGCGGTATACACGGTAGAACAGAATTCCATAGTGCTTCGACCAGAACGATAGGTATGGTATTGAGCGGCAATGTCCCATCGATGTGGGGACACGAATTACTCTTTTTGGATTTCTTTGGATATTGGCCAAGGAAAGCTTTTGGTCAGGAAATTTGGAAGCCTCTTGGTCCCACTCCGAAAAAGACCCTGGGCGATTTTCTGGATTACTTTGAAGGGATAAAAAACAATCCTAATGAAATATGGAGAAAAATTGGAGACCCCACTGTGGCTGTAGCTGCGCCAGTAACTCGGGCAGATCGCAATAAATGGGCAAAAACTGAGACGGTGGTTAAGGCTTAGTAGGCACAAAAAAACTCTGCATCGATGTTGCCATCAAGCACGGCAATAAAATTTTTCATCTGTTTGACATAATTAGGTTGAATTGAATAATTAGCTAAACCGGGTTGGACCAAAGCAACTCTTAAATGCTATGAATTTATTGCTCATTTAAACCTACTTTTTTCACCTTAAAGGATCAATTTAACAGGGAAATACAAACTTAAGGAAGCAGACTATACCCCAAGCAAATCGATTTTTTGCGCGGGGTTGTTTGTGTGACTGATTAAAGCAGTAACCGACGAAAAGGATAGGCTTCAAGAAATGCCAGGGAATTACAGAGGTAATTTTGATGGACAAATAGATGGTTTAAGCTTCTCTTGTTACTGATTTTCTTTTGGAAACATGAAAAAAAGACTTTTCTGACTTTTCATCTTTAGTGTGTCAGTAGGTTTGATTGAATTAGCTTTTCTTCGCACCCCTCCTGATTCAGTGATTACCTCTATATCATCGTTTAGCATGATCATCTCATGGATATCTTCACTGTGGGCAGGAGTTTCACTGTAGGCTGATGCATAAAAATCTCGAACAGAGATAGCATCGCCTGATTCTGCTACGAACTTAGGTATATCTTCATATAATGCCTCTTTTGAGGCTTGTCTGGAGTCTTCATTGAATAGATAGAGCTGGCCTTCATTTGCAGGGTCGTATGAAAGCATGTTTAATCCGGAACGGCCAAAATGTGCTTGAGCTTCACATTGATGAAGAACATCATTATAGACTTGTCTAGCGCGATAAGAGGTAGCGAAATGCATTAACCAATATTGCCAGCCAGAGGGGTTGTTTATCGAAAAGGGGCTTACGTAAGTGGCACAGTCGTTCAAGAACGTGAAAGCAATCTTCTCGGCTTCTGCTAACCATTCGTTCTTTCCGATTAAGTTTTTTCCTTCCTTTAGTAGCATGTTAATTTTAGTTCTCATTTCAGGCTCCATGGGTGTGCCCCTAGCATTTTCATCTGGAGATAGAAAAGCCAACATACTTTCAATCATAAAAGTTAAAAGCACTTCTGCCGAATTCCAGGAAGCCAAAATATCTCGAATAAGTAGAGATGTTACATGTGAGTAACCACATTGATCTAGATTAAAAAAAACATTTCGGCATCTAGCTATCTGTAACCTTTGTTTTATTGTGGGAAAAACGGACTCAAACTCTTTTGAGTAAAATTCGATATCAATATTGAGGTGTTGACATGATTCAATATTGTCGACGTGTGGGGTTAAGTTCTGCTTTAATTGTTCGATAACATTTTGATCGCGGTCATTAAAAACAAGTAAAGACTCGATCACAATCGGTTTCATACCTTGGTTCTGGCGATCAATGTTAATCTCAATGGCGGCTTTCAACAATCCATCAATAAAAATCAAGGGTGATCCGAAGCTGCCGCACTCGTATAAACCAGCTCCAGAGAAACCATCGACTATTGCAAGCCTGAATTTTTCTTGTTGAGGCATTTTGCATCTAGTTAATAGATATTCTCGAAAATACCGACTTAGAATTTCATGCTTTTTCTTAGTGTGCGCTTCAAGCTTTACACCGTGTTTCCAATCGTAGTTCTTACTGACCATCCGTATCTTCTTCCTAGTTAAATTCGAATGGAATTAATTGCTGGCATTTCATCCCAAGTTCTACCATGAAGTAATCTCCCATTTTTGGCTTTAGGGCGCCTTACACCATCTGATCCCCACCCTCCCCATTGCTTAAAGAAAAATGAAGCTTCTTGATCATGGCATTGAATACGAATATTCTCAACCCATTCAGATTTCATTGGGCGTGCTTTTGATCCTGATTCACCACCAACAATAACCCAATCAATTTCACTTAAATCTAGACGGCCCACGTCTTCTAGTAATGGCTCTATCGATAAAAATTTAATCTTAGCTGGTAATTTTCTTAATATATCGATTCGAGGTACACCGTGTTTTTTATCTTCTACACTAGTTCCGAGCCAACAATTTTTAGGTATATCTCTATTACGGAAAAAATTAGCCATCCGCTGAGGGCGTTTTGTTAGAATTTGGAAGTTATGTTGAGGGCATGCGGCTATAATATCAAAGACTTCTTCAATGAACTTAGAAGGGACCTGTTTATGAAAAAGGTCGCTCATTGAATTTACGAAATAAACAGTTGGTTTCTTTCGCCTAAGAGGTTCACTTAATCTGTAAAAATGAACTGTTAGTTTAAAGCCGTTTTCATATCCTTTAGTTCCCATTGCCATTAGGCGGTGAGAGAAATTTTCAGCATAGCAGTGCTTACAACCAGGAGAAATTTTCGTACAACCGGTAACAGGGTTCCATGTTCTCTCTGTCCATTCAATTCGACTCATGAGTCACTCCAATACAGCTTTATTCTTCTCTATTTGTTCTCTATAGCCAGTTTAAGGTCATTGAGATCAATCGTCAATATCTACAGTAAGTTACTGTGTCTCTTTATTGTATTATATTAGGTAGCTTAAAAGTATGTGTCATTCTAATTTCAGTTTACAAGGGTGGGGACGGATCTTTCGCTTTTGAATGCAACGATGTTAAGGCTTCTAGTTTAAACAAACGCCGAACCGGCACTTAATCTGTTTGGTATAGATGATGTAATAAATATTTAACATCTATTGATAGTGATCTACGAAAATAAAAAAATCTCTGGGAGTAAGTCTCGTATCTTGCCTCATCAAGGAATAATAATTCCACTTATCCACATTCAAAGACTTTTAGCCTTGTAGAGATTTCAAGCTTTGCTTGAATCTTTAGTTTATAAATCCCCATTCAAGCCCGCGGCAAAAGCACGGTCAAATCGGGGTCAAATGGCATGGATGCCATTTGAGGGACAGCCGCGTCGGGAACGCGTCTGGCCCGACCGCGATTTGGCTGTGCTTTTGACGACAAAAATGTAAGGAACATTTTTGAACGCACAAAGTGCGGCCCGAAGGGTGGAGGGCAGGAAGCCCGGAATACACAAGGGCTTGTGCGGGGCGGCTTTGTAACTCCGGGCATCGATGCCCTCCACCCGACGGGCCAGCAGAGCTGTTCAAAATTGATCCTGTCAATTTTGTGGTGACTTCTTTTAGCTGTTGAAAAGAAGTTACTCGCACGCCTGCTAGAAAGATACTACGTAGAAAGGAAAGCAAAGGCGTGTGAAACAAGTATCCGGTAAGTTACTTTTATAAAACAAGATAAAGAGAAAGGGTCCTGGCTAACGTTACTTTTGTAATTATTGAAAATAAAGGGGCTGCTTCGTTGATCATGATTACTTATGGTAACTCACACATATTGTTCATGACATCACCTACCCCACCAAAACCCCCTCAATATCCGAAACCCTAATCTCCGCAATACACCCCGAATTAAAAGCTATCGCATCCGCCTCAATACCATCAGAAAATATCACCCCCTGTTCCGGCATGTACGATTCCAACTTCAGCGTGTTGCTATTGGTCACTTTTCCAAAAACCAGATCGGTACCGGTGGCCTGACTGGGGAAGGGCTCACGCACGGCGAACTGGAGTTTTTTATCATCCCAGGCAAATCCCTCTGACATGGGGTGTGCCTGTTGGCCGACTACGCCGAGAGCACCGGCTAGTATGGACTGGAACCATCCGGTTGAGCCAAACCCAGTGGATACAATAATACCGGATGAGCTTTGCATCTCTGATTGTCCATTCCATTCAAGCAGGTAACGGGCCGAGGTGTGGGATTTGGGGCCGATAAATAGGTCATTCACCGCCAGCATGCTTTGCCCCAGATTGGTTTTTGCTTCGGCAAAGGTTACTCTTTTTTGATCAGCATTGCCGCTCAGGGTCTGTTGAACGGCTTTGTCCAGATCATCGATTTCAAAAGGCAATAGGTTTCCGTCCCAGCGCTCGGGATCTGGATTGATCCCGATCACGGGTTGACCATCAAGGTACTTTAAGGTGTTAGCGACCAGGCCATCCTGTCCGATGACGATGACTATGTCCTGTTTACCAAACTGGTAGTTGGGTAAAAAGCTGCGCTCCAGTTGTTGAAAGATACCTCGGGAGCGAAGCATGACCTCTGCTGTGGTGATTCGCTGTGTGTAGAGGTCATGCTCGTCCAGGTAATCCTTTACATCGACCTGATTGTGCTCCAGGTAAAACTTCGCCTGGGGCCAGGTATTGAAGCGTTCGATCAATTCCTGCAGGCGGGTTTTACGGGTAATCAGGATAAAGCGTTGATCTCTGGATGACATCACTTAACCCCTTTTCATCATTTGTCCGAACAGGTCGGGTGTTATGGTTAACTCTCCGATCTTGCCAGAGTTTTGTGCCAGTGATTCAAAGGCCATTGCCATTAACTGTTCTGGCTGCATATTGGCTAGCGCCATGGCTTTCAGATTCTCTACCGGCAGTTCTTTGAAGGCTTTCATTTTACTCGCCACTGCATAGGCATCTGCATCTGATTCTTCCTTGCGGTTTGCTACCGAGCGTTCGACCAGCTTCTGTCTCTCGGTTTCATTATCAATCTCGGCCTGGATGCGCTCGCGCTCAGTTTCTGCCTTACCCCGTTGTAGCTGGCGTTCATTCTGGATTCGAGATTCTTCGATCTGCTGCTCTTTTTGCTGTATGTCGTGTTGGGTTTGTAACTCTGCCTCTTTAATGGTTCGTTCCTGTTCCACTGATGATTTCCGGCGCGCATAGATGGCATCATCCGCTTCCTTCAGAATCGATTCCCTGGCTTCGGCTTCTAAGGCCTTGCGGGTTTCTGGAGTAGGGGTGATAGCAATGACCGAAGTCTTTAAGATCACTATACCCATGGCTTCTAATGATTCATCGTTGGCCAGGCGTTGCTTGAGATCATTGGCAAGCTCTACATTGATTGCTAACGCTGATCTCAATGAAAGTGTTTGCACCTTTTCCTGCACAATGGCCTGCGCTGACTGGATGACTCTATCGGAAAGTTTCATGGGGTCATCCGAGATATAGGATTGACCATCTTTTTTCAGAACGAAGTTCAACATGCTGGCGGTTTTCTCTGCGTCTTCGATGCGAAAGGTGATTTGCCCCTGTACCCTGACCTCCTGAAAATCTGAGGTTTGCAGCCCGAAAATAAATGGCGCCTCCTGTGCATTAACCGGGATGGCTGCCAGGGATGAAGTGGCGGACAGGTAGAAAAAACTTAGCCCTTTACCCTGTTTTACTATGCGCCCATTTCTGGTTTTCACCACATAGGTGGAAGGGTCGGCTTTAAAATATTGAATACCAAACATGATATTTCTCCTTAGTGACTATTGGACACAATTAGATTGTGACTTATAGTCACTAAAAGTCAAGAAGAAAGTGACAAAAAGTCACAAATAAATTTATTTTGAGTTAAAATGACCTCGCTGTAAGCAACTCCTGATGAATATGAGAGCCGCCAGATGACGACCAGAAAAACCACAGATAATATTCAAAAGCCATTACTGACCGTAGATTCTGTCCTGTTTACCTATCATGACAGGGCGTTAAAAATTCTGCTGGTGGAACGATCTTCAGCGCCTGAACAGGGTAAGTGGGGCTTACCTGGCGGTATTGTGGATGTTGAGAAAGATGAGGACTTGGAGGATACGGCATTACGCAAACTGATTGAGAAAACGAGCGTGACACCGCCGTATCTGGATCAATTAGAAACGGTTGGCAATCAGTCGCGTGACCCTAGAGGCTGGTCGGTTACGGTTTGTTATACGGCCTTGATGGCCTATCAGGATTGTCAGCAGCATGTCAGTCATGTATCGGATGTACGTTGGGTTGAGCTGGACAAAGCGCTTAACATGGAACTGGCCTTTGATCATCATGATCTGGTTTTAAGCGCACGAGAACGTATGCGGCAGAGAGCGCTGTATTCTATTGCGCCTGGTTTTGCGCTGCCAGAAAAGTTTACCTTCACCGACCTGCAGCATTTGCATGAGCTGCTGATTGGAAAGCCCATTCAGAAACGCTCTTTCAGAAGAAGAATAGAGCAGGCTGATTTACTGATAGATAGCGGTGAAAAACAGCATGAAGGAGGGCGTCCTGCGACTTTATATCGGTTGAAAGATGAGGCGATGAGCCACCGGTTTGTGCGCAATCTTGAGGCTGGTGATACGCCTTCCAGGCAATAAACAGGCGCTACCACTAATAATCCAATTTTTTAACATATCATCCGGGAAACTATCCCGACAGGGCTTAATTTATGCAACAGGGCTATCACAAGGCTGACCTGATTCTGTTAGTTGTTACGCTGATTGCAGCGGCGGGCTGGATATTCAGTCGTGAGGCTCTGGTTGGCTTCAAACCCTTAACCTTTATGGGGGCGCGTTTTCTACTTGCAGGGATCATTCTGTCGCTGTTTGCGATAAAAGCGTTGAGGCAGATTTCGCGCAGCCAGTTACGCAATGCGCTGTTGATCGGGCTGCTGTTTAGCTTTGTAATGGTGATGTGGATAGAGGGGCTTTACCACTCTAAGCATCTTGGCATAGGTGCATTTATTTTCAGCCTTGGCGTGCTGTTGACACCGGTGATGGCATGGTTTTTTAACGATAAACCACCCGTCAGGGTTTGGGCCGCGCTGCCGTTGGGAGGACTGGGTCTCTACCTGTTGTCGGCCGGAGGGGATTTCCATTTTGGAACTGGGGAATACCTGTTTATTGCTGGTGCGCTGTCTATCGCGTTTTACATCAATATCACTACTCGTGTGGTGGCAAAGGTTCCACCGCTGCTGTTAACCACCATCCAGTTGACGACGGTAGGCGTGATACTCCTGCTGCTGGCGTATTTTTACGAGGGTATTGAGTGGCCGACCGATAGCCATGTGTGGGGGTGGTTTGCAGCCAGTGTGGTGCTGGCGACCAGTCTGAGATTTTTGCTACAGATGCGCGCGCATGGTATGGCACCGGCTAGCCATACTGCGGTGTTTCTTACGCTGGAACCGGTTTGGGTAGCTTTATTGGCAGCCTGGTGGCTACAGGAGCAAATGACTGTATTGCAGTTGAGCGGCTGTATTTTGATATTTGTATCGATTTTGCTCACACGCTTGCCGGCATTGATAGCCCTGCTGAGGGGAGGTGTGTGATAAACAACGAGACTAAACCGGGGCGCCTAAGTAACCTTTTGATTCTAAAAATATATCGCTCATTTAATCCTGTGATTTTCACCTTATAAGGAATAATTTAATAGGAAAAATTCAAACTTTAAGGAAGTAAGCTATGCTCCCGACAAAATGAGGGGGGTGGTACAGGGAGGTGTCAAAAGGGTTTAAGCCTGTATATCCTACTGTTTTGAAATAAAATATCAGTGTAAACAATAGCTTATTTCGCTTATTCAGGTTCGACCTGGTTTAACAGCTTCAGTTGTTTATTGCGATAGTTTTACAGAGACAAGCCTTTAATAATTTTATACTATGCGAGTAACCGCTCAAGATGGAGCAATAGAACAGCGGTTGTATTTCTGACCAACAATCGCTTTGTACAGGCGGTTTCGATAAGAAAACTAACAAAAGGTAAAGCAAATGGAGTTTCTACACAAAACCTGGGTAGTCATAAAAACGATCACCAAAATTCTTTCTCAATCTCGTTTCAGCTTAATCATCGTTTTAATCACAGCTTTCATGCTCGAATTTGTGGGCCAGCTAAAAGATATCCTGGTTGGGTTGAGTTATCCACAATCGGAGCTACAGGTAACGTTTTTTATTGTGGCGGTTAATTGGCTGGCATTTCAAAGCTGGGCCTGGGCTCGTTACATCTATAATCGTACCCATTCAGTTATTGATGGTTTGCGGGGCGAAAAAGGTTACCAGCGATGGCTGATTGACTGGTTGCCAAGAATCTACGCTATGATCGTTTTCTTCGTTGCCTATCGGTCAGCGATGCGGGCTGGTATAGATTATATTGCCTACAGCATCATCGGGCTGGGTGTTGTGGTTTTATTATTCCTGATCTATCGGCGGGATCTCAGCAGGCAGTTTTCAACTGCGATTAGTAAAATACCCGATAAAAGTCTGTTCTACTTCACCTGGGTTGTGATTGCTGTTTCTACATTATTTGCTATCGCCTCGCCAGTAGGTTTCGGTGCAATTTTAGGTGCTGGTGCGGTGATGTTTCTAGGTCTCGGTAGCATTATTCCCATCGGCACCAAGGCGGTAAGTGCTACGCTAAAAAATGGTTTTCCAGTGGTTGGTTTCGCATTGTTATGGGCAGTGGTCATTAGTCAGTGGAACGATAATCACCATGTACGCGAAATCAAAGGGCAAAAAGAACAAACCGGCAGGATCTTGCTGCAACAAAATCTGGAAGACTGGCTAGCGCAACGCGATGCAGATAAGCCTATGGTCGTCGTTGCAACTGCTGGGGGAGGACTACGGGCATCTTATTGGACTGGCGTCATTATGGGGCGATTTCAGGAGCAGATTCCTGGGTTTAGTAATCAGGTTTTTGCAATATCCGGCGTTTCCGGAGGCAGCGTTGGCGCAGTCTTTTATAATGCCGCACTGGCTAATGATGATGACTGTGCAAAGGGCGGTAAAAACTGCTTTGAAAATAAATTGTTACAATCCATTGGTCAGGATTATCTCGCACCGACAGTTACTTCTATGTTGTACGGCGATTTGATCCAGCGCTTTATTCCTGTCCCTTTTTTTAGTGACCGAGCCGCTGCGTTGGAACAATCCTGGGAAGCCGGGTTTGACAAAACTTATCCTGATACAGAATGTGGTCTAGATAAGCCTTTTACCAGCTTTTATGGCGAAGGCGAATGCGCGAAAGGGAGGTGGTTACCACGCCTGTTATTGAATGGAACTTATGAAGAAAGCGGTCGACGTTTATTAACGACCTCGTTTAAAGTTGATGCAAACACCTTTTTAGATACTCATGATTTTTATTATTTAAATGATTATGCAGCCCTACGTGCCAGCACTGCGGGTCTTAATTCAGCTCGTTTCTCATACGTATCGCCGGGCGGTACTTTTGGGCCTGTAGATGGCGATAATGTCGGTCATGTGATCGATGGTGGTTATTTTGAAAATTACGGCGCAAATACTCTGATCAATTTTCTCGACTGGTTAGGTAAGCATCCGAGACAGCCTTTGGCAAATGGATTAATTATTATTGCCATTAGTAATGACTCAAGTATTCCATTGGATCAATATGATATTGATGCCGTACCAGCCAATGCCAAATCACAGAATTTTTTAAACGAATTGCTTGCGCCGATTTTAGGGCTGGTAAACACGCGTAGTAGTCATGCCATGTTAGCTTTTAAACAACTGGAGCAATATAGTCAGCAAATTAAAAATGGTGCCTGTGTCGATATGGTGCATTTTTATATCCAACCGGATAAGGGTCAGGAACCGCCGTTAGGCTGGATTTTATCGAATCAGGCCAAGGTAAATATGCGCAAGCAAATTAAAGAAGGTGAAAATTATTCTAATTTCACGAAGGTTGTAAATCGGTTTGCTGGAGAGCCGGTGAACTGTAATTAATTTTTCCTTTTTCCGCAGGCTTGATGGATATATGCCATCAAGCCTGCACTTTCTGCAAACACTGCAGGCATAGAACAGAATACTAATCTGGATGTCGAACCGGTAGCCAGCAAGTCGTATCTGAAGCTCCGATTTATTTCGAGAATAGTAAAGAGACCTCTAACAGGATCAGGCAGGTTAACAATAATAGAGCAAGATGAGATATGTAACGTAATGAGATTGAAGCTATCTTAAATTGATATACAGCTAGGCCGATAAATAATGTTGAATAAATAACTCCTGTTGCCGGGTGAAGGATATAGCTAAGAAAAAAAGTATCAAATGTTTCAAGCTGACCTTCTGAATAGGCTTCATTCATAATATTCAGAAAATCACCAGCCATCATAAGTACGCTAACAAGTAGTCCTGATATCACATTTAAACTGGTTAGGGTGAGAAAGGCGATTTTGGAGGTTGTTGTTTTTGAAAGCATTGAAACGTATCTCATTAATTTTGTACGTCTAGTTATCAATTAGTATCGTAGTATTTTTATTCCTCACTAATGACGCTCACATTGGTAACCTGTAGTGAGGTTAACACTTCAAACAATCGTTGTAGTCCCATATCAGTAGCCCCGGCCTTTAATAGAATGACAATGGGTGGCTCGAGCTTGTCTTTGCTCCTTGAGTGAATGAATGTCTTTAATTCATCTGTGTTCAGATTTAATGGCTTACCTTGAAGAAGATATTGATCCGAAGCATTCACCACTATTTGAGGCTCGAGTATTTTCGATTGTTCCAGGTTATCAGGCAGTGATTTCAATTTATAGAAATTCTGGTAGGCAGGGCAATCCCAGGTGCTGCCAGTTAATGATTCTATTTTTGCTTTTTCTGCAGGGTACATCTCATGATAAAACTCTACACTGTCCATATCATCCAAAAGGCTTAAAAACTCTTTTGTTTTTAGCACTGATTTTACCTTTGCCTTAACCTGGGTATTAAACTCAGAAATAGAGATGTCTGGTTTTAAATCTTTCCAATTATCTAAAGCATGAACGTTACAAAAAGCATCGGCGTCCTGTAATAGAGTTTCTTTTTTGTATATATTTGTTTTGCATGCTGGTATTGAAAGCAATATTAGCAATGCAAAAAATAATTTTTTAATCATAAATCAAACAGCCATTATCGTATTGACTTATTGGCCGAGTAACTCCTGTAAGCTTTCGTAGTCGCTGATATGTGTTCTAGTAGTCCCTTCTTTCGATACAATCCATTCAACAAAATAAGCTCCTGCTGCATCTGAAAGTCGGGCATGAATTTTATACAGGTCTCCCCAATAGTGGGCACCGGTAATGCGAAAAACTTTATTTTCTTCATTGATGTCAGGGTTAAACATGCCTGATATATCCAGCATGGTTTCGGAAGACTTACGTTTGAAGACCATACGAGTAATTATTTCATCAGGCATATTTCCCTCACTACCAAAAGCCATATTTCCATCAATGAAACAAATATAATCTCCGCATATTTTTACCTCATGTTCCTGCGCAGAAAATTTCTCAATGGTAACCTCTATTATCCCAACATCATTAATATTTATAAGCAGAGGCTGAGACATTGCTTGATGAGTGAAAACCATGATGAATAGCATGATGCATGTGATCAATAATTTGCGCATTAAGTGTGCCTCCTTGCTTGAGCTAATGATATTTAAAAAGGTCTGATTAGTGGTGGCTCTCGGCCCATTCACTCGGCTGCTTTTTCCAAAAGGTAAAAGATAGGTCTCTGGTCTGGGTGTGTCCAGCTGTGTCTGATTTTAAAATTGTTTGCCTGGGCTTACCTCAGGTTGATTTGCCGGTTTAATAAACTTTCTATCTTATTTCATCCGGCAATCTAAATACTTCTGTCATAACCCCTCCCTGCTCCCCTGGTATTTTAAACTGAATCATATAAAAACTATTGGGCTGCAGGGTTAAAACATTATTATTTTTTTTCATTCTCCAGGTGCTCGAGTATTTATCACTATCCTCAAACTCGTACAGCTCGGATACAAAATTATGGCCTTTTTTATTCCACCTGAATACAGTGATATTACTTTTTTCACTATCCGCCTTCACTACCGTGAGTATATGTTTATCAACAATTTTACCCCGGCCTTTTTCGCCCCATTTCTTAAAGGACACTTCACTGCTTATATTCTCATAGGTAATTAACCGATATTCTTTAGCGAAACACTCCGACATCAAAACAGGCATCAGCATAAATAAGATCAATGTTTTTTTAATAAACATGCAGGCCGCTCATTTCATTTTATTTTATATTCAACCTTAGACATCTTTAAAAGGCGATCACTATCTGTTGGCACAATAATCACATCAGACAAGCAATCAAAATCTGATAATTTTACAGATGTGTATAAACCGTCATCTGCTTCCGGTGACTAATGTGATTCTAAAACCTTAGCATATGAAAGAAACCATACCTGATTGTAGTAACTTGCTATATGCTCGCCTGAACTGGAGCAGTTTACGCCCCCATCTCTGGCTGATAACAGCACACCCGGTTGCGCCCAGCCTGCTTGGCGGCATACAGAGCAAGGTCTGCAGCTTTGATCAGTGCCTCAGGCGAATTCGCCTGTTGCGGATAGGTCGCCACACCAATACTCACGCTGATGTTGATAGTCTTGCCGTCGCCGATATCGAAGGACTGATGCTCCACCGACGCGCGCAGGCGCTCGGCAATTTTCATGGCCAGTCTCGCAACCGTCTCTGGTAGAATCAGCGTGATTTCCTCACCGCCGTAGCGGCATACACGGTCGATGGCACGCGCCTGTTTCACCAGTAATTCGCTGATACTCTTGAGGATGGTATCGCCGGCCTGGTGTCCGTAAGTATCGTTGACTTGTTTAAAGTAGTCGACGTCTAGCATCAGCAGCGACAGCTGGTGGTTGAAACGCTGTGTGCGGAAAATTTCGTCTTTCAGCAATATATGAAACGTGCGGTGGTTATACAGCTCAGTGAGGCCATCACGTCGTGCCTCTTCCTCTGCCAGTTCCGCACGCAAACGCTCGCTAATGTCGCGCGCCACGGCCAGCACTCCCGCCATTTCTCCTTTCTCATTGCGGTACACGCTGGCGTTGTAGAGCACCTCCGTCAGTGCACCTGACGCATGCTTCATGGTCAGGGGATAATCTCTAACAGATCCTTTGGCAAAGGCTTCCTGATAGCCCGCGAGCGCCCTGTCCGGCTCGGTGAAATATACAGAGAAGTCGCTATCTATCATCAACTCGCGCGGCACACCTGTCATCTGAATCGCCGCCTCGTTAACGTCCATGATCCTGCCCGCCATGTTGATCGTTACCAGTGGATCCATATCTGCCTCAATCAGGCTGCGTGCATACAGCAGTGCCTGGCGCTGATGTTCTTCCGCCTTCCTGCGCTCCGTTATATCTCTGAAAACGGCCAACAGCAAGGAGGTTTCCTTCACCATCATTACACTGGTATTGATGTCCGCATAGAAGGTCGAGCCATCCTTTCTTTTTACAAGAATATTTGGAGCGTAGCTGTTTTCTTGCTTGACCAGTCGTTCGAGCTGTTGCTCGACGTTGTCCATCTCTTCTCTGGGATGAATGTTCTCTACACCCAGCTCTAGAATTTCATCGGCGCTGTATCCGAGCATGCGCTGAAACGAGATATTGCTCATGCGAAACTGCCTGGTTTCGATATCCACCAGGACAATGCCGTCCTGCACTGAATCGAAAACGGTGCTAAGCAACGCCTGAGATTCCACCAGTTGCTGTGTGCGCGCCTGAACTCTGTCTTCCAGCTCGTCGTTCAACTGGCGGATTTTTTCTTCACCCTGCTTGCGTTCGGTAACGTCATGAAAAACGCCGACCATTACGGGGCGTCCTGCTAGAACCATGGTTGTCGTGTTGACATCGGCATAAAATACCGATCCATCCTTGCGTTGCACTGGCAGGTCAGGCGCCAGACGGATCTCACCTTTTGCCTGGCGTTCGACTTGCTGCAACACTTCTGGAAAAGTTGCGGCTGGGTGGATGTCCTGGATGCCGAGACGAATCAATTCCTCCAACTGGTAACCCAGCATGTCGCAAATTGCGCTATTCCCCATTACAAACTTCCTGGTTTGCGCATCCGCCACCAGGATACCGTCTATGGCGGCATTGAATACGGTCTTGAATCTGAGTTTAGACTCTTCAAGATTCTGGGCCGCCTGCTTGCGCTCCTCAATTTCTCGCTTCAGTGCGAAATTAGCCTTTTCCAGATCCACCGTCATATTGGCCAGAGACAAGGCCTGCTTGTGCGACCTTGTCAACGACTGGAGCAGGTAAAAAAGCAGTAGACTGGTGATGATGCCAAGCAGCAGGATGCTGTTCACCTGATCGGTATCGATGGTTTCTTCAAAATACGGTGAAGATTGGAAAACCAGCAGCCAACGACGACCGGCATACTCCAGAATGGATTGGTAGGTGGCAAAATGTGCGTGACCGGAATGGGAGATGAGTGATGCCATGTTCCCACCGGGATAGAGTAAGGCTTCTTTGAGCGGTTCATCTCCATCGAAAACCTGAAGTTCAACATACTCCCTCTTATCTATCAGAAGCCCCAGCATCAGATCATTCATGCGGAAGGGGCTGTAAACATACCCCGTTAACGCCTCACGCCTCAGATCAGGGGTTTCTGGGACTTCTCCATTACGGTAGACCGGCAGATACATAAGAAAGCTCGCCTGAATATCTTTTTCTGTTTCCTGGCGCAGCGGCATCTTGCCACTCAGAGCGGGTAAACCAGTGTCCCTGGCCATCACCATGGCTTCTCTACGCGTAGCTTCGGAGTACATGTCATAACCTATAGCCCGCTGGTTTCGCCTGTCGAAAGGCTCGACGTAGACTATGGGGGTGTATTCCGGGCGTTTTCCATCAGGACGGATCTCATATTCGGGAAGACCCTCATCGCGAACCTGACGGATATGAGTACTCTTTTCTGCAGCAATAACTCTTTTTGCAAAGCCAAGCCCTTGAACACCTTGATAGTGTTTTTCAATCTGCAGCGAGCTCACATATGCTCGCCATTCTTCTCGTGTCACTTGCTCGGAGCCTGAGAAAAGACTTACACCACTCTGCAGCATAAATGTACAGGTATGCAGACGGTCGAGAAGTGCCATTTCAATTGTCTGGCTGCGAAAGACAAAACGCTCATTGGCGCTTTGCAGCACAGCGCTCCTGGCGAGATACCAGGCGAAAAAAGTGACCAGCAGAGACGCCAACAGGACTATCCAGGCTATAGCTTTACCCCGAAAAACGGGTGGCAGTGTTGAAGTATCCTTTTCAGACTTTTGGGTAGCAGAGAAAGTGGGCTGCGTAGCAGTCGGTTCCTGGGTATCCTGTTTTTTCATTATGTGCTCATTCTTTTCATGATGATCACGTCCGAGAAAATAGTCAGTATAGTTTCTCAGGGGGTATAAGTGTTAACAATTCCTGTTGCGAGAGTATTAAGTGGCATATTTCGGGTCAGTTCTGAATGGCACTTACTTAAGGGTAAATTGTCATCGCGAGCGACAGCGCGGCGATCTCTAATCGTGACGAAGCCTCCCTGACGGAAGAGATTAGATCCCTTGCTTACGTATACGCTACATCCCTGTAGCACTCCTGCCACGTCGCAAGCTCCTCGCAATGACACCGTATTAGTCTTAAGTAAGTGCCATTTGGGTCAGTTCTCGCATAGTAACAATTAGAGAAATTAGTTTATGCAATAGCCCATGGGTAGAGCACTCCGAAACACCCATCTCTGCTGCTGACAGGCTGGATGATAATGTTCTGCCATTGTTTGAATCGCCTGGTGATTAAGATACGACAAAATCGCTCGGTAATTAGACCGACACTATCCCTTGGTAATCACACTGCTGCAGTTAATATGTTAAGGAATAACTTTCAATCAGCTGTTTGGCAATGGTGTAAAGTTTCCTGCCGTTGATACCTTTGCTCTCCATATCGTTAAACCACTCCTGTGTTACCTGATCGCTGACCAGGTGCCATCGCTTAGTTTCTTCTTCACTAAGTTTTACTGTCGTGTTCCCGGCCTGAGCCGATAGCAGACGGCCTTGCGCATCGCCATAATCCATAGCCTCTCCGAACTGTTTGGCGAGATTTATACCTGAGTTGTTGTCTATAACCTGCTTCAGGTCATTGGGCAGTTTTTGGTAACTTTCTTCGTTCATAGCGAATATGAAGGTGCCGGTGTAGAGTCCGTATTTCCCATAATATTCGGTATGGTATGGAGCCAGTTTGGCGATATTTAGCTGAGCAACAATCTCGAAAGGTAAAACAGTACCGTCGATAGTAGCTTTGGGTAAAGCTTCGGTTACAGCAATAACTGGCATCGCGACCGGATGGGCACCTAATGACATAAGCATTGCATTGATAACACGTGAGGTACCGCGCATTTTGAGTCCATAAACATCTTCCAGTTTATTAATCGGCTTGTCTCGTGTGTGCAGTAGTCCCGGTCCATGGGTGTGTACGGCCAGAACGTGTATCCCTTTTAATCCCTCGTCATTACTCATTTGGGACTGGTAGAAGACCTGAAAGGCCATCGACGAAGCTGTGGCACTTGTAGTCATGAAGGGCAGTTCGAAGACCTCGGTTTTGGGGAACCGACCTGGCGTATATCCAAACAGGGTCCAGGTTAAATCGACTGTGCCATCTTTCACCTGATCAATCAGGTCGGCAGGTACGCCACCAAGTTGCATGGATGGGTACATTTCGATTTTTATTTTTCCATCTGATTCCTGTTCTACCTTTCTAGCCCATTTAGAGAGCACTCTGGAAGGTATAGTTGCCTCAGATGGTGACATTTGGTGCAGGCGTAGTGTGATCTCAGCCGCCCGGGCAATTGTCATTGTCAAAATCAGTATCAAAAAAATGATGAAATGATGAGTTTTTATCTTGTTCATCATTTTAATCTCCAGATTTTCCAGTTGTGTAATTAAATAGTAGTTTAAAATTACTGGTTTTTTACCTAAAGGAGCTAATTAACCATAACTCGGTCAAGCTTTCGTAATATTCAAATGAAAGAATAGTAAGCCATTCAATAATCTGGGAGCTGCAATGCGCGTAGATACATTAAACTCACCCGGAAGAAAGCCACTAAATACCACATAGTATGAATATCGACAGGTCATAGTGAGCGTATTGCCTGTACGTTGGCAGGTGAAGTGTCAGATTAAGCCTGAACTAATTCAGTTAAATTTGTTCAGTTAAATGTGATAATTCATAGGCTAGAGACTGGACTTCTGGTGAGAAGTCCGAACAATGAATTTAATGATGGAAGCGCTTATTACCTGATTATGAAAGGGCTACATATCTGCAATTAGCTTTAGTTCTCTTTCCACTCGCTTAACATCCATTGGGTAAGCTGAATATCGCTGCAACAGTTGGCCTTTTTTGTCCACTACCCATAATATGGTCATATGATTACCCAGCACTTCTTCTTTTGCTTCAGTGTTTAGCTTACTAATATCGACTTTAGGATGGGCTGGATTAGCAGGATTACCAAACAGATATAGCTTGTCTTGTAACGTTTTTATATCGTTATAGCTACCTGACAAAAACTGCAGGTTGCTTGCATCTGCTTTCATCGTATGAGCATATTGTTTCAACACACTGGGTTTATCATATTGAGTATCAACAGAAATTGAAATCACCTCAATTTTATTCCTGTAAACCTTTGATAGAGCATTATTAATACCAACTAATTGTCTAGTCTGTATTGGGCAGGTAGTGGAGCATGTTGTGTAAATAAAATTGAACAATACAACTTTGCCCAGATATTGCTCAGGCTTAAATGCCTGTCCATCTTGATTTACAAATTGCGTACCTGCAAAGTTCCGATAAAAGCTGGTATCAGGAATATCTGCCACAGATAAACTGCCGGTAAATATTGATACTAATAGAATTACTGTGCTACTCAGTGTTTTTATTCGCATAAAAGTTTTATATGTCATTTTGTTCCAGGGCCAGTCAATCAACAGCTGTTAACAGGCCCTGGATTAGTTGCTTCAATTGCGACATCGTTTGATACCTCAATAGACATTCCCGCAGTAAATGCCTTGCTTACATCATCAGTTGCAAGTGCAGTAATGCTGCGCACCTTCCGCTGCACCTGTCTATGTGTGAGCATATGGTGCAGTCGTATCGGTACCTGACAAAGTTGCACTATCATAGAGTGATACACTTGTACTACTGAAGCATCACAATCGGCAGCAGTCGCACACGAGGTGATGGTGTAATCAATCAATCGAGCAAGTCGCATTTGCTGCTGGTGCGGTTACGCTAAACGTTGGCGCTAGTTTGCTGGAGTCGGTGGCGTTTCTACACCATTGCCTGCGCCCCCGGCTTGATACAAGCTTGCCACTTCAGCATCACTAAGCGCTGAGTCATAGGCGCTGACTTCATCAATTGAACCAGCAACCCAGTCGTTAGGTCTCCCATACTTTCCACGTCCCACGTTGAGTGAGCCATTTGCAGCCCATCCGCCATTGTATGCCGTTGTTCCTTCAAGCTTGCCATCAACGTAGAGTTTCATCGTGCCAGACGCTTTATCACGTACGCCAACCAGGTGGTACCACTGACCAGTTACAGGGGTTGTGGTAGATACCGCCCTGTATGGTCTACTCGCTGTACTGTCAACATCATGCATCGATAGCACAAACTTATTGTTGTTGACATATTGACTATATTGCAACCAGAAACCGCTGACATTTGCACCATCCTGGTTAACAAAGGTTTGCCAACCATACAAGTTATCTAGCTTAACCCATGCAGACACTGAAAAACTTTTTGAGGTATCCACAATAGGTGTAGTAGTTGAGCCTGATGCGTTCTTACCATTCGACTGTACTGCTTGACCTGCAATACCTGTTACCCAGGTGGTGTTAGATAACGTAATTGGGTGGTTGTTGCCAGAAGCATCAGCTACTACATTGGCGCTGCCTTCGTTGAAGCTCCATGATCCAGATGAATTTCTAACAACGACTTCCTCACTACCAATCTGCTGCACGTAAGCCACAACATTGGCCAGGTCTGTGGGATTAAGCGCCACAGTGTTATGAGCCTGTACTGCTGCAGTAATAGTTGGTGCACTTCCGTTATGTAAATATGGTGCTGTTGCCCATACATCACGTAGCGTAGGCACATCAAAGCCATCAAGCGTGTCATTCAGGCGCTTACCACTATCTTCATTAATAGTGCCAATGTCCTTGAGCTGACTGGCATCGCTACTGATAGTGAAGTTTGAGCCACCATGACAACTCGCACAGTTGTTTTTAAATACTGTTTTACCAGCAGTGGCTGCGCTGGTCAGTGTGCCATCGGGATTACGTTTTGGAGACTGATCAAAACTATTTAGTGATGCTACGAAGCTTGCTAAATCATCCAGGTCTTCACTAAGTCCGGCTTTTTTATCTCCTAAAGATTGATTGCGTGTACCTGCGTTGTAATCAGCATCAGTCATTAGACCTGTACCACCCGCTAAATCACGAATCTGCTTTTCAAAGTCTTGCAACTCATCAAAGTTTGCACTCCAGTGCAGGAAGCCATGGCCTGTTGATGCGCGGCCTTTTAATGTGATGGTGTTACGTAAACCTTCACCAAAGCCAGTCAAGTCCCAAACACGTCCATCACTCGCTGAGTCGTTGTGACAACTCGCACAGCTCATGTAGCCGTCGCGTGCTATACGTATGTCCTTTGCATCATAAAAGAGTTGTTTGCCTGATAATACGTTGGCTGCTAGCTTTTCATTAATCACTGTCTTAGTTGTAGCGATAGAATCCAGTTGTAATTGGCCTTGCTCAGTAAGCGGTCTAAGATCAAAAGCTGTTACACTACGATCCATAAACTCATGGACATATAGTGTGTTGCCGTCTGCTGATAGTGCAAGACCCTGTGGGGCTCTACCAACATCCACTCGAAACAACTGAGTTCCTTTGAAGGCATTCAACACTGCAACTTCTCGACTCGTCTCTAAAGCTACGAATAGATAAGCGCCGCTTGTGTGGTAAACAGCTGCGCTTGCAACACCTGCGTTGTCATGATCAATTCGTTGTGCATAGTCTTCGCTGAGTGTTTGCATATTAATGCGTGAAGAAATCGCGCGCACTGTGTTCTGAAAGTCCAGGTTTTGTCCACTTCTCCCCATTCCTCGCTTGATATTATCTTGCTTAGAAGGCACCCATGCGGTAGTTCCATCTGGTGAAATTACTGCTGCGGCCAGATAGTTAGGAATACCGGAACCTTGAATTGAATTATCCGCTTTGTCACTATGCTGAAGCATAATCGTTTTGTTAACGCTTAGCGTTGTGGCATCGACAACAATTACTTCACCGCCCTGGCTTGTTGTGTCAATTTTTAATGTGGATTCACCAGGCAGTGGCGGCGTAATAAAACGCGACACCAATACGGTGGCAGAGTCTGCACTCACTGCAACATGACGAACATTCTGCCCAACCGTCAACAGCCCTTGTTGCGCTTGTGTTGAAGCATTCAGTTTAATGAGCTGTCCAGTCGCCTCAAGTGCAATGTAAGCACTACTACCGTCAGGTGCAAAGGCAATACCATGTGGTTTTGAAGCACGTGGTAATGCGATAGTTTGCACCACTTCAAGGGTATCAGGATTAATCACAGAAATAGTTGCACTGTGCTTATTGGTTACCCAAATTTTGCCATCAGGTGCTTTTGCTATCGTGCGTGGTGACACACCAACTTGAATCTCCTGAATCAAAGTATCGTTGGTAGCACTTAAAACACTGACTGAATTATTGTCCGGGTTCACCGTCCATATGCGGCCATCGTTATCCAGGGCAATAGGTGAAGAGTTATTTGGCCCTTGAGCGGTTTTGTCCATCGCTACGGCTTGTAACCAGCTTTGTGTTTTGATGATGCCTTGAGGGTCACGGGTACGTAAAGAAAGCAAATACAAACCTGGTGTTGTATAGCTGTGTGACGCATCAGGGTTTGTGTCAAACGCTGTCTCTGTAGATCCATCACCAAAGTTCCAGCTATATTGATAACCTGCAGTAGCTGCAAGATCGTAATTTGCCACTTCTCCAGCGTTGATAATAGGTTTGTTAAAGTTTGTTGTCATCGGGGGGAGAGTTGCCACACCCGCATAATATAGACTTAAGATTTGCGAATCGTTCAACACTGTGCTGTATATGGACACGCTATCAATAGCCCCGGCGAACCAGTCGTTAGGTCCATACCAGCGGCCTCGACCAACATTTAGTGGTCCATTTGCAGTCCAGCCGCCGGTATAGGTAGTCGTACTTTCTAAATTACCATTGACATAGAGCTTCATCAGGTTATTTGCTTTGTCTCGCACGCCTACTAAGTGATACCACTGACCAACAACAGGTGTTGTCGTTGATACGGCACGAAACGCGGCACTATTTTTGTCGGCTTCATGCATGGTAAGCAGAAACTTTCCTCCATTGATGTATTCACTGTATTGCAGCCAGAAACCACTTACGTTTACGCCGTCCTGATTAACGATTGTTCTCCAACCCGTTAATGCATCTAATTTAACCCAGGCGGAGATGCTAAAGGTGCCCGCTGTATCAATTAAGGCCTCTCCTAGAGTGGCCTGGCTATTTACTCCGTTAAATTGGCCTGCTTGCCCGCTAACACCATCGACCCAGGTCATGTTACTTGCGGTTAAATCCAGGTTAGCCGATGAGTCGTCCTCAATGACGTTTCCAGAAGCGTCATCAAACGACCAGGCAGAACTAAAATCTTGTGGAGTATCACCAAATGGTGTGGGGTCGGAGTTATCGCCGGTGCCATCACCGTCTGAATCGGTGGTTTCTGTAGGATCGTTAGGAAAAGCATCGAACTGATCAAGAGTACCATCACCGTCTGAATCTACATCTGAGGAAACCGGCGTATAGGGCTTGCTGGCTACATTTGGAGCAGCCATTTGATCGCCAATTGCAATCACGACACCATACGATGGCACACCCTTGGAATTTAATACAACAACTTGATAATATCCAGGAGGGGTTAAATTAGCGCCAGGGATCGAAGTAGTGATTCGATTTTGTTGTTGCACAAAATCTACTGGTATACGACGTTGCCCACTGTTAAAAGAGTGCGTGCCATTACTTAACCCAATCAGTACAACGCTTTCAACAGTATCTTCATTTGACATATCGAACTGAAGTGCTGCGCCATTCGCATATTTTAAACCACTAATTCCCTCAACCCTTGGACGTTGAGCCAAACTAGAGACGCCATCAATATTTTCAAAAAGGTAAGGTGGATAGTAAATTTCACCTGTTTTATTTAGCACTGGGCCAGGCGTGCCACCCCCGGTGGAGATAATAGCGCCATTCAATAATAATGAAGAAATTGAATGATAAACACGAATCGTGCTTGCGTCTGCACCGATTGACCATGTATTCGTGTCTGGATCCCAGATTTCTACAGCATATACAGGCTGACTACCCGCATCACGCTCTGCACCTGGGTAATAGTTACCAAACGTGGTACCTCCAGTAACAACCACCTGACCATTTGCTAACACTATACCGTTACCATAACGGCGTGGGTTGGTCATTCTGGGTAATTCAGTTAATACAGGAACTTCGCCATTAATATCGAAGGCTGTTGCTTTATTACTCGCAGGCAGTCCGTCACCATTATGACCCCCATTACCACCTACCTGAATAACTTTACCGATGTCATACATCACAGCGACACTCAGGGCTCCCACATTATCAGGGTCAGTCTTGTTTCCTTGTCCTGGTTTGAAGTCAGCTACATAAGTAATGGCACCTTTACCATTGTTAGCATTAGTATCCATGTACCACATCTTGTCGGCAGAAATACCAAACACGAGTCCATTTGGGGCGACAAAAGCATGCGGGAAAGAGGTTCTTAAAAAGTCGGGGCCGAAAGCATCACGACTGCTTGCTCCAAATAGCGAACGCCATTGATTATCCTCGTAGATCTCTGGTGTCATCGAAGCATAACCACTAGCGATTGCACTTTCTGGATCATTAACCATGCCCTCTGTATAAGGCACCATGCCACCCATTGTTAACTTACTGCTATCAGGCAGGGTTATCATCGTGGCATACCATCTTGGTAATGCTGTGGTTGCAGCTGCTGTGGTGCGCGTATTAGTCACAGGGTCATAGATTGTGCTACCGTTGCCGTAACCTCCGTTATTGGCATTGCCGCCTGTAACCAAAAGAGTGCCATCATTTAAGTATGCCGCTGTTGCACAAAAGCTATCTTGTTGTTGGGCTTGATAGCTGGAGTTATGACTATCAGCATTAAAACCAGTATACGGGTCCCAGACGTCATATAAGCGACCATCTTGTGTATTTCCACTGCTGTTTGTACCAAAAGTCAATACCTTACCATCTGGCAAAATCATGTTATGTAAGCCATTCATTGGCCAATCAAAGGGTGCTGACCACATACCCTGGCTTGCTGCGTCTGCAGGGATATTTAAATTCTGCATGCTTTGATCGTCACGAAATATTGGGCTAACCCAGTCATTGGGATTAGTGCTAAGTGTCGCTGCTTGAAGATCGTTTATGCCCAAAAAGGGCGAGCTAATGGTTGTTATGCCAGTAAGGATTAAAACCCAAAATAATTTTGACCTGTTTTTTGACTGTGTCTTTTGTTTCCTGGGAGTACAACGCTGATCCATAACATACCTCTAGTTGGTTAATAGATAGTTTATTTTTTATTAGATTTTTATGAGCTAAAGAGCTTTTACCTAACAGTCTTTGTTTACCCTTTCTTCATCTGTGTAAAGAATGGTTATATTTCCAGGCGTGCTAACCAACTACTACTACTGGAAACAGTCTTAAGCTTTAGCTAATCACAACGCTGTTGCTTCAATTTATCAGAATAAGGAATGTGAAAAATTTCCATTTTTTAATTCTGTGATGGGTGTAACAAATTATGTTGAGGAGAGGAGTAGGCGGGGCGGAAATGCATAAAACATGTTTGACACTTTTTTATGCAAAACTAGTGAATTGCTTTAACTGCTAGAGGCATGGTTTTAGATAAGACAAACTGGCGTATTTAACATGCTTTTTAAATCAGAGGATCGGATTGATAACTATAGCTATTATGGTTTCAGGTATATCGATTGTTAAGACCACGATAGTATGGTGTAAAAACACAATAAAAATTTAACTGTGTGGTAAGCACCTAACAAGCTAATAGGGGCAGGTCGCACGGTTTTTGCCTTTAGAGGGGGGAGGATTGCAAGGGATAGAAAAGCGAAGGCAGAGGGTAATCTTTTCCATTATCGGTGCCTCCGCCCCGGTTTTTGGGGGCGTAATGACCTCTCAATAATCAACCGCACCGATTTCGGCTACGAACGGGTCATTGAATTTCATCACCGCCTGGTGAGCGGGATGCTGTTGGTAAACCCTGAGTGCTTCTATCGACGCGAATTGTATGTTCAGCAGGACATCCCAACTGCGTGCTTCCCGCAGAACATCCCGCCCAACTTCCAGTGCCTCGATTTCATCGATCTCATCCGGTAGCGCCCGGATTTTCTGGCAGAATTGTTCGATATGCTGTTCGTCTGTCCCGGTCCTGTATTTGATGAAGACGAAGTGCTTAATCATGCCACTGCCTTTTGCACTTTAGCACCAGACTCGATGATGGACGGTGAGGCATTCAGGGTTTCAATGGCAAAACCCGCGGCGGCTTTGTATTTATGCATCACTTGTTCTCTCTCTGCGGCCGGGAATACTGCCTCAATATCATCGAATACTCCGCCGCAGCGTTCATCGAGGATATTCAGTAACTGGAATGGACCGGCTCCCCGGTTACGCAATACAACGGCATTGATCTTTTCGCATTGTTGCTCGTTATAGGCATTCAATGCCTCGCCACTGGCACCGTGGTCCAGCATGGCTGCACCTAATACGCGCGCATCGACAATGGCCTGAGTCGCGCCGTTGGATCCAGTGGGGTACATCACATGTGCTGCGTCGCCCAGTAATGCCACATTGCCATCGATCCAGGTTGGTATGGGGTCTCGATCGATCATGGGGTACTCATAGGCACCGTCCGCTTTACTCAGCATCTCCGGCACATTGATCCAGTCATAATCCCAGTCTTTGAAGTGGTGAATAAAATCTTCAAGCTCGACCTTTTTATTCCAGTCACCACTGGTCCAGTCTGCGGAATTATCTGGATTGGTGACTTCGGCAATCCAGTTGATGGTTGCCAATCCCGTTTCGGGGTCGACAGGCGAAATCGGATAAAAAACGACGCGGTGATGATGGCTGCCCAGTCCGACAAAAGAGGAGCCGGTTCGGATCGGTACACCTGGCGAGGTGCCGCGCCACATAATTGTGCCACCCCAACGAATTGGCGGCTGGTCTGGATGCATTTGCGCGCGCACGGCCGAGTGCAATCCATCCGCAGCAATCAGCAGACTTCCTTCGACATCAAAGCGTTCTCCGTCGCGGGTTTCGATGGTGGCAGTGACACCATCATCCTGGTTTTTATAAGCCACGACTTTATGCCCTGTTTGAACAGATGCTTCGCCAAGCCTTTCCTTGCAGGTTCGGTAAAGCAGCATTTGTAACTGCCCGCGGTGCACCGCATATTGTGGCCAGTTATAGCCCGCTTCGAGTCCACGTGGCTCGGAATAGACCTCTTTGCCGTTCAGGCCCACCAGCGCCCATTCCTTTGCCTTGACACCGATGCCATCCAGCGCCTGCTCATTGAAGCCCAGTTCATAGAGCTCTCTTACCGCATTGGGTTGCAGGTTGATACCCACTCCCAGAGGTTGCAGTTGCTTTACGGATTCAAAAACAACACATTCGACGCCAATTTGATGCAGGGTTAGCGCGACACTCAAGCCACCAATACCCCCGCCGGCAATAATTACAGGACGCTTTTTCATGAATTTTCTCGTTATAGTCGTTGATCAAACTTCTTCCCGGGTGATGCCGGGGCCAACCAAAAGCCATGGTCGAAGGCGGGATTTTACAGAGGTAGGTGGGTTTAGGCTAGAAAACAGCGAAATCAAATGGACGACCCCGTTGCCGCATTGAAAAGGGGTGCACGCGGGCACGATTTCGCTACCAGGAAAGATTGGCCACAGCGGCCAAATTATAACGGCAAGATAAATTTAGTTTTAAAGAGGGGAGTTGGTGGGCCCGGGAGGACTCGAACCTCCGACCAATGGATTCACTTATTCTACTGCTTTCACAATAGCGCGGACTATATCATCACCCTCTTGTAAAAGTAGGGTGTCGGACGCTAATGGCGTTTTACATGACAAGATCGTGTCAATCCACCTAGTCTCTGAACCTTCCTGACACGCTTGCCAGGCTTGGCTGCTGATTGGCTTATCCCCTGAGGGACTTAGCTTTCCAGCAATTCATCCGATTTTTCCATATAGCATTACTGCTATAGGTCACACTTTAAGTATGAGTCCACTGCTCTAACCAACTGAGCTACAGGCCCCAAGAGCGGCGTATTCTATCATCATTTTTTAAAGATTCACCCTATATTTTTGCTTGTTGTTCGACCGTGAATACTTTGATGGAATTGGATATTATTAATTTTTAAAAAAACATTAACCACAGAGGACACAGAGATCACTGAGGTTAAAAGAATATTGTTAGTTTTAGAAGATTTCTAAAGAATCAAAACAGTGTTTCATTAAAAAGGTGGGAATACGGTTAAATGTCCTTCTCTGTTAACTCCGTGTCCTCTGTGGTGAAACTGTTTTAAATATTAAAATGGACTGTGGTGCTTGAGGAGGCAGAAAAATGCGTTCTGCTTTGTTCAAATTGCCATGCCGAGTTGCACAACCCTGATTGTGCACTCGGCGGCTAATCTTTATTAATCCGCGTCAATAAAACTTCTTAATTGTTCTGATCGACTAGGATGACGCAGCTTGCGTAATGCCTTTGCTTCGATCTGACGAATACGTTCACGGGTTACATCGAACTGTTTTCCAACTTCTTCCAGCGTGTGATCGGTGTTCATGTCGATACCGAAGCGCATGCGTAATACCTTGGCTTCTCTTGGTGTCAGACTGGACAGGATTTCACGGGTTGATTCAGATAGTCCGGCATTGGTTGCAGTATCCGCAGGCAACAGCACATTGGTGTCTTCGATGAAATCACCCAGGTGCGAATCTTCGTCATCACCGATTGGGGTTTCCATGGAGATAGGCTCTTTGGAAATCTTGAGTACCTTACGTACCTTGTCTTCAGGCATGTCCATGCGTTCTGCCAGTTCTTCCGGCAGCGGTTCGCGCCCCAGTTCCTGTAGCATCTGACGTGAGATGCGGTTCAGCTTGTTGATCGTTTCGATCATGTGTACAGGTATACGAATGGTACGTGCCTGATCAGCGATTGAGCGGGTAATCGCCTGACGTATCCACCAGGTTGCGTAGGTGGAGAACTTGTATCCACGACGGTATTCGAATTTGTCTACGGCTTTCATCAGGCCGATGTTGCCTTCCTGGATCAGGTCGAGGAACTGCAGACCACGGTTGGTGTATTTTTTGGCGATAGAGATAACCAGACGTAAGTTGGCTTCAATCATTTCTTTCTTGGCACGACGTGCCTTGGCTTCACCTATGGACATCTTACGGTTGATTTCCTTGATGTCATGGATCTTCAGGCGCGATGTCTTTTCAATCGACAACAGGCGTTTCTGGTGGCGTGTGACCTCGTCACGTACTTCTTCCAGGTTTGCTGAGTAATCTTTTCCAGTGGCAATATGTTCGGCTAACCATTCCAGATTGGTTTCATTCTCTTTGAATGAGTTGATGAAGTCTTTACGAGGCATACGAGCCTGGTTGACACAGATGTCCAGTATTGCGCGTTCGTTAGAACGGATACGGGTGATGATATCTCTCAGGTTGTTGCCTAGCTCATCTACGAATGAGGGCAGCAGTTTGATTTCCATCAGCATCGTAACGGTTTCGTCTAATAGCTTGGTCCACTGTTTATCTTCGCCCTTGCTGGCTGCTTCCATGGTTTTGGCGAAGCTTTTTTCGATGGCACTAAAGCGTTCTTCTGCTTCTTCTGGATCAAGCCCGGTATCTGGCTCTACTGCATCATCGTCATCGTCGTCGTCATCATTATCGCTATCATCACTATCGTCCGAGTCATCACTATTATTTTGACTCTGGGCGGGCATGGGGATGGCATTGGGGTCTTCATTAGGGTCGACGTATCCTACGATGAGGTCGGTAAGTTTGGTCTTTTCATCACGTACTTCCTGATAACGTTCCAGGATGATTTCCATGGTGTCAGGATAGCGTGCAAGCGCAGACATGGCCTGGTTGAGACCATCTTCGATGCGACGGGCAATCTTGATTTCGCCTTCACGTGTGAGTAGCTCAACTGTACCCATTTCACGCATATACATACGCACTGGATCTGTGGTGCGACCGAATTCACTGTCGAGCGAGGCGAGAGCGGCTGCGGCTTCTTCTACCGCATCTTCATCGGGTTCGTTTTCGGCATCGTTAAGAATGTCATCGGCATCTTCGGTAGGGGCACTTTCATGGACTTTGATGCCCATGTCATTGATCATGCGAATAATGTCTTCTATCTGCTCGGGATCTACTATTCCGTCAGGTAGGTGGTCATTTACCTCTGCGTATGTCAAATAACCTTGCTCTTTGCCTTTGGCGATGAGCTCTTTTAAGCTGGACTGCTGATTTTTATCCATGGTGACCTGTGGAAGATGAAAGAAAAACGTTCAAATGAACTAGCCAGTATATAAGGTTTTGGAGATTTTTCCAAAATTAATAATGATTTAACCTGGAAAAACCGGTTGAGCGTGAAAAAGATGCGTAACAGGTTGATGTGCATGGTGAAATCTAAAACGCCGTAGTCACGCTCTTATGCATCCTGCATTCGCGATATAACAGCATCCCTGCTGAAAACCTGATTGGTGAAGAGTGTGTTTTTGATTTTATCAGGTGCATTAACGTTGCGTAGACTTTCATGATTCAACTGATTGTTCCAGGTTCAATGCCTTTTAGTGAGTAATAAATATTCCCGTAACTCTACATCGTTTAATTCGTTACCTGAGTTTAGTTTGTTTTGCAGCTTCTTGAAGCGATTGTTTCGATATTGTTGACGAAGTTGTTTGATTGCATCGTTAAACATTGGTTCCATATCGCTTTCTTCATTTTGCATCGCAGGGGTCATGGCAGCGATTTTGTAAAGGTGTGATTCATGCTGATGTCCGGCGAAGCGCGCTAGCAGGTTTTGCGTACTGATACCAGGGTGTTCATGTACCTGATCGAGGATCAGCAGCAACAGATCTATGCCGGGGATATCGGCTTCACAGAGATCGTCCAGGTTGCCTGCTGATTGAGCCAGTTCGGGTTTTTGCAGTAACAGGTTGATTGCCAGTCTTGTCGGGGTCCAGTGCTGTTCGGGGACAACCTGTTTCTGCGCTGTCTCCTGCTGGGGATTGCCCATGATTTTTAGTAGCCTGGAATCGAGTTCAATAGAAAGCTTTTTCTCTACTTCGCGCAGGATTTCATCTTTCAGGCTTTGCAGAGGGATTTTTTCGAAGTAGGGGCGCAGCATATCGATAAACTGCGAGCGCCCTTCTGGGCTATGTACTTCACCTCTTGAAAGTAGTTCATGGAACAGGAATTCTGTGAGCGTGGATGCCTGTTGGGCCTGTTGATGGAAGTCTTCCAGACCAAACTCTTTTATATAGGTGTCAGGGTCATGGCCTTCAGGTAAAAATAGAAATCGCGCCATACGTCCTTCCTTGAGAGAAGCCAGGCAGTTTTCCAGAGCACGCCAGGCGGCTTTTCTACCGGCCTGATCGGCATCAAAGCAAAACACAAGTCTTTTGGCGATACGGAATAACTTTTCAATCTGATCATGATTGATGGCTGTGCCCAGTGTGGCGACAGCATTACCAACGCCATGTTCGGCGAGAGAAACAACATCCATATAGCCTTCAGTGATGAATATCTGTTCGATATGCGTGTTGTTGAGTTTGAGTTCATACAGCCCGTAGATCTCTTCTCCTTTATGAAATACCGGTGATTCGGGTGAGTTGAGATATTTAGGATTATCCTCTGGGTTTATAACACGGCCACCAAAAGCGATAGTGCGGCCTCTGCGATCACGGATAGGGAACATCAGACGGTGCCTGAATCGATCGTAGATTTTATCCTGTTCGTTTTTGATCAGCATGCCTGATTCGATCAGGTTACTGTCGTCGCCTTTCAGATTATTCCAGCCGGGTGGGGCGAAGCCAATAGCGTATTGTTTGGCGGTCTTACCGCTGATACCGCGTTGTTGCAGGTATTCTATCGCTTGCTGATTTTGCTTGAGCTGTGATTGATAGTATGCAGAGCAGTTTTCCAGTGTGTTGAACAGCGATTCGGCTTCGGCTTTATTCTGCTGGCTAGGACGGTGCCCCTGCTCGTAGGGGATTTCTACACCAATGTGTTGCGCCAGGGTTTCTATCGCTTCGACAAACTCCATGTGGTCATAATCCATCAAAAAGCTGATGGCGTTGCCGTGTTGCTGACAGCCGAAGCAATGGTAAAACTGCTTGTTCTGGCTTACCGAGAAAGAGGGAGATTTTTCATTATGAAATGGACAGCAGGCCCAGTACTCGCGTCCCTTTTTTTTTAAAGGGACGCGGGCATCAATGATTTCGACGATATCTATCCTGTTGAGCAGGTCATCGATAAAGCTGCGTGGTATTTTCCCCGACATATGCTAATTGGTCAGCTTGAATGCCGTTGTCTGCATCAGGCAGCATCCCGTTGCAATGTGTCCATCAGGGAATTGAGGTCTTCAGCTTTGGGTTTAACCAGCCAGAACAGTCGCTGATAACGAATGAAGTTATCCAGAATATACTGACCCCAGGCGCTACCTGTCAGCGCTACGTGTTTCTCAATCATGCCCTGCAGATGAATGCGGTAATTCTCCATGTTTTCTGAGGAAATACGATGGATATCGATCATCTCATTGTTGATGCAGTCGACAAAGTCCTTATCCAGGTCGAGTATATAGGCGAAGCCACCGGTCATGCCTGCACCGAAGTTAATACCTGATTTGCCTAGTACTGTGATAATGCCACCTGTCATGTATTCGCAACCGTGATCACCAATACCTTCAATAACTGCCTGAGCACCGGAGTTGCGAACACCAAAACGCTCGCCAGCTGTGCCGGCTGCATAAAGCTCTCCTCCTGTGGCGCCATACAGGCAGGTGTTACCCATAATGGTGGTGTCCTGGCTCTTGAATTTGCTGTCTTCTGGCGGTGCGATTACCACCTGACCACCAGCCATGCCTTTACAGACATAGTCGTTAGCATCGCCTTTCAGGGTCATGTGCAGGCCTTTTGAGTTCCATACGCCAAAGCTCTGCCCAGCTGATCCGGTGAGATTTAATTGTATAGGGTTGTCGCCCATGCCTTCATCGCCATGCGCCAGAGCGATCTCACCCGACAGGCGCGCGCCAATCGAACGATTAATGTTCTGCAGGTGATAGCTAAACTCACCTCCGGTTTTGTTTTGAATGGCGGGCAGGCAGTCCTTAACCATCTGTTCGGCGAGTTCACCTTTATCAAACGGGATGTTCTGTGGTTCGATGCAATACTGTGGCAGGTCTTTGGAAAGGCCTCCGTCATTCAACAGTGGTTGCAGGTTAAGCTTGCTTTGACTGCTGGTCTTGCCTTCGATGACTTCCAGCAAATCGGTGCGACCAATGATATCAGCCAGTTTAGTAACGCCTATTGAAGCAAGAATGTTGCGTACGTCCTCAGCGATGAAGCGGAAGTAGTTTTTTACCTTTTCTACATTGCCATTAAAGTGCAGCTCACGCAGCACAGCATTTTGTGTAGCAACGCCGGTAGCGCAGTTGTTCAGATGACAGATACGCAGGAATTTACAGCCCATAGCAACCATAGGGCCTGTGCCAAAGCCAAAGCTTTCTGCACCGAGAATGGCTGCTTTAACGACATCCAGTCCAGTCTTCAGGCCACCATCGGTTTGTATACGAACCTTATCACGCAGCTTGTTGGCGCGCAGTACCTGATGAGTTTCAGTCAGTCCGAGCTCCCATGGAGATCCAGCGTATTTAACCGAAGTGAGTGGGCTAGCGCCTGTGCCACCATCGTAACCGGCTATGGTAATCAGGTCGGCATAGGCCTTGGCTACGCCAGCGGCGATGGTGCCGACACCAGCTTCTGCAACCAGTTTGACGGAAACCAGCGCTTTAGGGTTGACCTGCTTCAGGTCAAAGATGAGTTGCGCCAGGTCTTCGATTGAATAGATATCGTGATGTGGCGGTGGCGATATCAAGGTTACACCGGGTTTGGAGTGGCGTAATGTGGCTATCAACTTGTTCACTTTTTTGCCAGGCAGTTGGCCACCTTCACCTGGCTTGGCACCCTGGGCTACCTTTATCTGTAATACTTCTGCGTTGACTAGATAGTGGGGCGTTACGCCAAAGCGTCCGGATGCTATTTGCTTGATCTTGGACATTTTATCGGTGCCATAGCGCGCCTTGTCTTCACCGCCTTCGCCGGAATTGGAGCGTCCGCCTAGCTGATTCATTGCCTGCGCCAGGGTTTCGTGTGCTTCAGGTGATAGTGCACCCAGTGACATGCCTGCTGAGTCGAATCGCATGAGGATGTCCTGTAATGGTTCTACCTGTTCGATATCGATGGGCTGTGCCGATTTCAGGCGCAGCATGTCACGTAATGCCACAGCCGGACGATTGTTAACGGTGTTGGCGTAGATTTTCCAGTCTTCATAATTTCCAGAGCCTACTGCCTGTTGCAGGGTTTGTACCACGTCTGGATTGTAGGCATGATATTCACCACCATGTACGTACTTTAGCAGGCCGCCCTGGGTAATGCTTTTACGAGGGTTCCACGCCAGTTTGTTGATAGCTTTTGCATCAGCCTCGAGGTCGTCAAAATCGATACCATCTATACGACAGGTGGTACCCTTGAAACATAGGTCAACCACTTCTTTATGCATCCCGACAATTTCAAAGAGCTGTGAACCTCGATAACTGGCGATGGTAGAGATTCCCATCTTGGAAATGATTTTATACAAGCCCTTGTTAATGCCTTTGCGATAGTTGGTGCCGATCTGATGATGTTCCATATCTCTGATTTCACCCGATTTAACCATGCCCAACAGGCTGGCATAAGCCATGTATGGATAAATAGCAGTCGCACCATAACCCAGTAGCACAGCCATGTGGTGTGGGTCGCGTGCGCTTCCTGTTTCTACTACGATGTTGACATCGCAGCGTATGCCTTCCTGACAAAGACGATGGTGAACAGCGCCTGTAGCCAGTGCTGCATGAATGACGAGTTCATCTTTTGGTACATCATGATCGCTCAGTACCAGAATGATTTTTCCATTACGACCCGCTTTTACCGCTTCATCTGTCAGGTTGATAATTGCCTGTTTCAGATTGGTTTTTGCAGGATCGTATCCCATGCTAATCAGCTGGTGCTCAAACTGAGGCTTGTCAATCTGCTCGAGTAGTCGATGAAATTTGTGGTCCGAAAGAATAGGGGAGTTGACTACCAGTCGATCGGCAAATTCAGGTGACTCTACGAACAGGTTTTGTTCCTGACCAAAGCAGGTTTCCAGCGACATCACGATTTTTTCACGCAGAGGGTCAATGGGGGGGTTTGTAACCTGAGCAAATGACTGGCGAAAATTGTCATACACTGAGCGCACATGATGCGATAACACAGGAAGCGGCGTGTCATCACCCATGGATCCTGTCGCTTCCTGGCCATCTTCCGCTAATATGCGAAGGACCTGATCCTTTTCTTCAAAGCTGATCTGAAACTGTTTTTCATATCGATCCAGCGTATCCTGATCCATTGACTCTTCTGATAGAGGTGCATGAAGCGGGTTAGGGGACAGGTACTTTAGTCCTTTTTTTAACCATTCTTCATAAGGGTGGCGTGACTGCAGCATTTCATCTATATCTTCAGAAAGTAATACCCTGGCTTCCTCTGTATCTACAGCAAACATTTGTCCTGGCATCAGGCGGCCTTTGGCGACTACATCTTCAGGTTTGTAATCCCATACACCGACTTCTGAAGCAAGTGTGATGTGACGATCTCTGGTACGTACCCAGCGCGCTGGGCGCAGGCCGTTGCGATCGGTGACACAGCAGGCATAGCGGCCCTCTGTGAGCACAATCCCGGCTGGACCATCCCAGGGGTCCATATGCATGGAGTTATATTCGTAGAAAGCTTTCAGTGCTGAATCCATGTAATCCACGTTTTGCCATGCGGGTGGTACCAGCAGACGCATGGCGCGAAATACGTCTATGCCACCAGCCAGTAGTACATCAAGCATGTTATCCATAGAGCTTGAGTCTGAACCGGACATGTTTACCAAAGGATGGACCTCGGCCATATCAGGAATCAGATCAGATTTGAGCTTATGGGCTCGGGCATTTGCCCAGTTACGGTTACCCTGAATGGTGTTGATTTCACCATTATGTGCGAGGTATCGAAAGGGTTGGGCCAGTTTCCAGCGTGGCCAGGTATTGGTTGAAAAGCGCTGGTGAAAAACGCAGATCGAGCTTTTCATTTCTGGATCGTTTAAATCCAGATAAAAAACTGGCAGGTTGGCTGGCATGACCAGGCCTTTATAGGACATGACTCGAGAAGACATGCTGGGGATGTAGAAATGACTGTCGTTTTCATCGTGTGCTTTTTCGATAGTACGCCGGGCAATGAATAACGAGCGCTCGAAATCGGCGACATTACTGTCTTCAGGGGCATTGATGAAGGCCTGGTAAATAGCGGGCAGAGTGCTTAATGCTTCTTCACCACAGGCTGATGAATCGGTAGGTACTTCACGCCATCCAGCCAAAGTTAATCCCTGTTTGGCAACCTTTTCGGCGAATAGTAATTTTTCGTTTTCGATTATGGATGCATCGGGTTTCATGAAGACCATAGCAACAGCGTATTGATCGCTTAGCTGAATACCGAGTTCCTGGGCTTTGCTGCGTAGAAATGAGTCAGGCTTCTTTAATAATAATCCACAACCATCTCCGGTTTTACCATCAGCGGCTATAGCGCCTCTATGCGTCAGACGAGCAAGTGCTGAAATCGATGTGTTAATCAGCCAGTGACTTGGCTTATCGTCTATATTGGCAATTAACCCAAAACCACAGCTATCCTTCTCGAAACTGGGGTTATACAGGCCCTTTAAACGTGATAGTTCGTGCATATTACTAACCGGTCGGTAATTTTTGAATATTTTGGCTGATACAATGATGCAGTGCATCAAATCCAGGCAAAAAGGCCGATCATTATACTCGCCTAAACCTGGGGTATTCAATATTTACCGGAAAACTCCGGCGGCCAGGTGAAATCAGGCTATTTTCTTGAAGGTTGTAGAGATTTATATTTCGGATTTTATCTGGCTGAGTTTTCTTGGCCAGGGCTTAAGTTGTTGTAGCTTAGCTGGTAGCTGGGTTTGCGCAATTTGAGCTGCTTTGTGATTTTTGAAGTTACCATACAGCAGGCGGAAGTAGGTTTTGCCTTTTATCTGGCTTTGATAATAAGCTGATTGTTCACAGATTTTATGCTGCTTGCAGAAATCGAAAACGGCTTGCAGAGTTGATGTTGATATTACTTGAAGACTGTAGCTGTCATCCTGCTGACTGCTTATCCAGTCTGTACCCAGGAGTCCATGATCTCTTTTAAAAAGCACGGGTTCACCCAGAAATTGATTCGCTGCCTGACTATAGTCTGTAGTTGTGGGAAGGGTGACTTCAATGCTATCGATATCTTCTATTGGTCGGGGTTTTATATGCAGGATAGACTGTTGGTGGGGCACATTAATGAAAGTGTTGGCTATTTGAGGTAGCAGGACAGCGCCTAATAAAGCCAGACCAAGTAATTCTGCACGGCGTGGATCAGGTTTAAAACCCGTGTCGGGCTTTTGCATACCTTGAACTGCCTGGATACAAAGCAATTTTATCTGTTCAGCGTTCCCACGAGCTTGCCACCAGATGGAAAATATCCGATACCAGCCAAAAGGAGGGCGGTTATTTATGCCGGCTAAGTTCAATGCTCGATAAATATACTCGTAAATACAGACCGGGCTGCATTTATTAGCACCACTGGGGCTCACGCATGTGTCCGTCAGTGCCTGGGTGATGAGTTTTTTCCAGCTCTGTTGGGTGCTCATTGATATTTAACAATGTTGAAGCGTTTGACTTAACAGCTCAGTGTCGTAATCACTACAAATAATAGCCTTGCCAAGGTCTTTGAGTAGCACCAGCTTGATAACACCCTGATCCACCTTCTTGTCAATCGCCATGATGTTCATGTACTGATCAATAGTCATATCCTGAGGCGGGCGCACCGGCAGACTGGCCTGTTTCAGGAGCTCAATTGTTCTTGATTGAATCTCTTCATTAATCCAGCCATGTCTTAAGGATAGATCCACTGCCATTACCATTCCCGCTGCTACGGCTTCACCATGTAGCCAGTTGCCATAACCCATGGCGGATTCTATGGCGTGCCCAAAGGTGTGACCTAGATTGAGTATAGCTCTGATTCCGGATTCTTTTTCATCTATGGCTACCACATCTGCTTTTGTCTGACAGGAAATAAGGATTGCTTGACTGAGCAGTGCCACATTCTTTTGCATCAAGCCGTCAATATTAACTTCAAGCCAGTTAAAAAACTCTGCATCATGAATCAAACCGTATTTAATGACCTCGGCCATACCTGCACTGAGTTCGCGGTCAGGTAGTGTCATAAGCGTGTTGGTGTCGATTATGACGCACTGTGGTTGATAGAATGCTCCTATCATATTTTTACCACGAGGGTGATTTACCCCAGTTTTACCGCCAACAGAGGAATCAACCTGTGATAATAAGGTTGTCGGTATCTGTATGAAGTTTACACCACGTTGGTATATCGCAGCGGCAAAGCCTGTTATGTCGCCAATGACTCCGCCCCCCAGGGCAATTAAGGTGGTCTTTCTATCATGTCTTTTGTCGATCAGAACATCGACGATTCGCTCTACATTTTCAAGCGTTTTGTATTGTTCGCCATCTTCCAGGATTACTGTATCAAAACGGATGTTTTGTTCATTCAGTGCCGCTTCGACCTTGTTCAGATAAAGAGGAGCAACAGTGGTGTTTGTTACGATCAGAGCGCTATTTCCGAGGATGTGATCGGTAATAAGGGAGTAGGAGTCCAACAGCTGGTTTCCGATAAAAATCGGATAACTGCGATCACCCAGGTCTACAGTAAGTTGATGCAGTGGTGTCATGATTGTTTTAGATAGTCAGGTAGTTTAGGTATGATTTCATTTGCTACACGACGAGCATATTTGCGATCGGTTTGTATACGCAGGTCGGCAAGTTCCATGTATAGAGGTTTTCTCTCATTGAGTAACTTTTCCAGTCGTTCGCGAGGGTTTTCTGTGCGTAACAGGGGTCTTTTTTTGTCGTGTTTTAATCTTTCCATCTGCTGATTGACCGAAGTATCGAGGAAGATGATAAATCCAGAAGTTTTTAATAGTTCGCGATTCTCAGGACGGGTCACCGATCCTCCCCCGGTGGCTAATACCAGATTAGGCTTTTCGGTTAGTTCTTTAAGGGCTTTGGTTTCACGCAATCGAAAGCCTTCCTCTCCTTCCACATCAAAGATACAGGGAATATCTACACCTGTTTTTTCTTCAATGTAGTAATCACTATCAAAAAATTGACGATGTAAACGGTTGGCGAGTAGCTGACCAATGGTTGATTTTCCGGAACCCATGGGTCCAATCAGAATGATGTTGTTAGAGCTCATGGGTTGTTTGATTGCAAATCCAGCGCGAATTTTAGATTTGCGGGTAATGAAATACAAGCTCCCAGAGTATATATACTCTGGGAGCTTGTTAAATCATCTAATATCGAGGTTTGCACTCTGCAAGATTTTGGGAGTTACGAAGATAAGTAATTCTGAACGCTCATCTCTGTTTGAAGTAGATTTAAACAGATTTCCAATTAGAGGGAGGTCGCTAAAGAAAGGTACTCTTGTAACCTGAGTAGCCTTAGTAGTTTCATAAATGCCACCTAGAACCACTGTTTGACCATTATCTACCAGTAATTGTGACTGCACTTTGCGGGTGTCGATAGTTGGTGCAGAGATTGTTCCACTGAACTGGACATTTTCTCCACGAGAGTCTTTATGTACTTCTAGATCCATAATAATCCGATCATCTGGAGTTATTTGTGGTGTAGTTTCTAATGAAAGTACGGCTTTTCTGAATTTCAATGTAGCAGTGCCATCTTCGATAGTCAGATAAGGAATCTCAACGCCCTGCTCAATTCTAGCAGTATGTGAATCGGCGGTGATTACGCGTGGGCTGGAGACGACTTCACCACGTCCTTCTGTTTGAGCGGCAGATAGTTCGAGTTCAAGCAAGGTGCCTAAGGGGAGTTTGGCCAGAGCTAAAGCAATAGACCCCGCAGGATTGGTCACAGGCATGTTTACGTTCATGGAATCCTCAAATCCTAATTCATCATTATTAAGCAAGTCCCTTGTGCCATTCAGAGATCCTGAGGTGAGTGCTCCATCTCCAGTAGTTGCAGCACCACCATAGCTGTCGTTAGTGACACCAAAGCGGACACCAAGCTCTTTACTGAAGTCATCGTTGGCAATAACAACTCGAGTTTCTATCAATACCTGGCGTACAGGTATATCGAGTTCTGCGAGCAATTGTCGAACACTTGCCAGGCTGCTATTCGTATCTTTTACTAAAAGAGTGTTGGTTCTGGCGTCGACACTGACGGAACCGCGTGTAGAAATAATAGAGTTATCCTTCAATTTTAGTAAATCTGCGATATCTGTTGCTTTTGCGTAGTTTACTTTGATGAACTCTGTGCGTAATTGTTCTAGCTCTTCGACTTGCTTACGAGCCTCAAGCTCAAGTTTTTCCCTTGCTGCAATCTCATCGGTGGGTGCAACAAGAATAACGTTACCAGCACGACGTTGAGCCAGGCCTTTAGTTTTCAGAATAATATCCATCGCCTGATCCCAGGGAACATTTTTCAGTCGTAATGTGAGGTTTCCTTCTACTGAATCACTGACTACCAGATTAAGACCGGTAAAATCAGCTAATAGCTGAAGCACTGATCGCACCTCAATATCCTGAAAGTTGAGAGATAGTCTTTCACCTGTGAATCCAAACTTTGCTTTCTTGCGCTTCTCTTCTTCAGCTTTGGATATAGGTGCAACTTCAATGGTATAGATCTGATCAGTCTGGTAAGCCAGATGTTCAAAGTCACCGTTTGCTGTAATCGTCATTTTTATTGATGAGCCATCCTGTACGGTGTCAATAAAGCTGATTGGTGTTGCAAAGTCACTCACATCAAGTCTGCGTTGCAGTTCAGCTGGAAGCTGTGCCCCAATAAACTCGACATTAATAGCTTCGTTTTCACGATAAACATCTGTGGATATGGAGGTACTGGTTAAATCGATAATAACTCGACCCTCTCCATTGGGGCCACGTTTGAAATCAATATTGGTAATCCCTTTTTCTAACGCTCCAATATTGTTGCTTTCTGTTAATGCTACTGGAGTGGAGTTGGTTGATTTTGAGGCAGACAGAGTTTGGAGTGATTCGGGGTTGTTTCCTGCCAGAGTCATGATCAGCTGGTTACCGCTCACTGAAGTTGTGTAGTCTGTAGGGTTGCTAAGGTTAATAACAACGCGTGTTCGTCCTTTGGATGCCGCAGTCAAAATGGTTTGCATAGCCCCAATGCCAACGCGAAATGAACGTTGTTTAAGCTGGTTTTCGGTATCAGAAAAATCAAGGGCAATTCTGGCTGGTTCATCAATGGTAAAAGCTCTGGGTTCAATTGCATCTTCATCAAAGGTGAACACCAATTGAACCGCGTTGCCTGTCATAACGGAGTAGTCAAGGCCGACAAGATTTCTTGCCTCTACCGAGCTTAGAGTAAATAGAATAAACAGTGCAAAAAGTAGTTTAGGTGTTTTCACGGATTTCAGAATCTTGAATGAGTTAAAAAATTTCATTGATGTATCCCCGTTATTCAATCAGCGCTATCGCTGCTGAACGTTCGATATAATTTCCCAGACCGTCTGGAACAATTTCTGTTAATTTTATTTCAACATCGCTTAGCAATATGACTCGGCCATGATTCTGTCCCATATAATTGCCTTCCAGAACGCGATGAATGGTGTTGTCAGGAGCGAAAATAAGTCCCCATTTTGTGCCATCTTTGGTAACGGTTCCTTTAAATCTCAATGTGTCTAATGGAAAGTCTTCTAGAGGTTCTCTAGGACGGTCTATGTCAGGGCGAGGGCCAGTTGCGTCAGCATTTATCGAATCATCAACCTGTTCTGGTCGCCTAAAGTCGACAAGCTTAAAAGGGTCGCGTAAGTTTTGAGAGGTGTACTCAAAATTTTGATAGGGGACAAATGGAGGAATGGGTTCAACCCTGCCAGGAGGTTTGGCTTTTGTTTGGTCAACGAATTGCTGTAAATCATTCATACCTTGATTACAGGCAGTGGTGCCAAAAATAACTAGTAGAGTAAACCCAATTTGCGCGCTTTGTCTGAAAGAGATCATAATTGCTCATCCTCTCTCAGGTAGCGATATGTTTTTGCAGTAGCCGTCATCTGTAATTTATCATTAGCCGGTTGCTCATTAGTCCCCTTTTTCTGTTCCAGTTTCAAGTCGTGCATGGTTACAATTCGTGGTAGTGCTGCTACCCCGCTAATAAATGACGCAAGATCATGGTAAGTCCCTGAAACCTCAAGTGCGATAGGTAATTCAGCATAGAATCCCTTTTTTTGTTCCGCACTTGGCTTGAATTTTTTAATCTCCAGCCCGTTAGCAAGGGCAGTCTGACTGACATCAACCAGTAGTGATTCAACATCTGTTTTTTCAGGTAGTTGACGAAGTATGGCCTGGAATGACGCCTGCATTTCAGCCAGCTGTTCTTTATAGAGATCCAGCTTTGCAGCCTGATCAGCTTTTACAGTAAACTCTGATTTTAATTTGACTTCGTTTTTTTCTACCGTTTTTAAGCTGGCCAACTGCTTGGTAGTATCAAAATAGATCCCTGCCGCAATGATTAATACGAAGATGATAGCCAGGAAGCCATACTTGATAGGGTTGGAAGCATTGCCTAGATTATTAAGGTCTAAATTATTTAACTCGTCACTAATACTCATTTTAGGGCTCCTTGTTTCGCTTCTTCTTCGGCGGCAGGAGATGTCTGTTTTACACTTAGTATGAAGGAACTGATGCGGGTGACTTTTTTGTCTTCGATTTCAATCACGTCAAGATTGGGATCTTTTAACCACTCTGAAGAATTCAGGTTGCGCATATAACTTGAAACACGAGCATTAGACTCCGCTTCTCCAGTTAACCTGAGACTGTTATTGCTCTGTACCAGGGTTTGCAGATAGACACCATTGGGGACGGTAGTAACGAGATCAGTAAAGAGGTGAACAATAGACGGTCTACTGGCTTGCAGGTCCTGGATAACTTCCATTCTTTCAATCAGGCTTTTGCGAACCTTCTGCAGTTCTCGGATTTCTGCAATCTCATTATCGAGTTTAGATATTTCAGTGGATAAAAAACTATTGCGGCTATTTTGATAGTCAATTTTAGCATTCATCTGGACGTGAATCAGTCCCACAATAGCCGCGCCTAATATCATGCTCAGTACTAGCATCGTCATGAATTGCTTTTGACGTTCCTGCCGTAGCTCTTCGCGCCAGGGTAATAGATTGATGCGCGTCATAAGTGTTCAGCTCCTCTGATGGCAAGCCCTGCGGCTATCAGAAAAGAGGGCCCATCAGCCTGAAGATTTGCCTTATTAATTTTGCTTGTTGTGGACATATTTTGAAATGGGTTCGCTATTTGGGTTGGAACGCCAATATGTGACTCGGTTAATTCGGCCAAATCAGGTAATGATGCGGTTCCTCCACCGAGAATTAGATGGTCAATATTACCGATTGAACCACCTGCAGAATAGAAAAACTGTAGAAACCGGCTGACTTGTTGTGCTGTGGTTTCCTTAAAGGGTTCCAGAACTTCTGGTTCGTAATTATCTGGTAGACCGCCTTGACGTTTAGCGAGACCTGCCTCATCGTAGGAAAGACCGTAGCGGCGCATAATTTCTTCTGTAAGCTGTTTGCCGCCGAAATTTTGCTCGCGTGTATATATTAATTGATGATTATGGATGACACTCAAGCTGGTCATGGTGGCTCCAATATCTACAATAGCCACGGTTTGATCATTTCCCTGATCGGGCAGGCCGGCAGACAGGGTCTGGAAGACGGTTTCTATGGTGTAGGCTTCGATGTCAACAATCTTTGGCGTTAAGCCAGCAAGCTCGACTGCAGCAATGCGATTATCGACATTTTCACTACGGCAGGCAGCAAGAAGAACATCAACTGTCTCAGCATTGCCTTCGCTTTCACCTAATATCTGGAAGTCGAGATTTACCTCTTCGAGAGGGTAAGGGATGTATTGATCAGCTTCCAGTTGGATCTGTCCTTCCATTTCTTCATCATCCAGATGTGCCGGCATAGTAATCTTTTTGGTAATTACAGAGGAACCGGCAACAGCAATTGCGCAAAATTTTGATTTTACTTTTGACTTGTGTAGCGCACGCTTTACACTCTCACCGACAGCTTCAACTTCGGCTACGTTTTTATCTACCATGCTATTCGCTGGAAGTGGTTCAACGGCGATTCCTTCGATCCGATAGCTAGCTCCAGACTTGCTGAGCTCGAGCAACTTGATCGATGTGGAACTGATATCGATACCGATTAAAGGCGGCTTTTTAGGTGTTAAAAACACAGGAGTCCCTCAGTTGTGACTGTGTTCAAGAATGTTAATGATAATTTACATTAACATCTACTTGTAAGTATATATTTTGTTAAATTATTCTTAAACCATGCCAAAGTCTAGTAGAAGATTTTCTTCTTGTCGATATTTTTCATGTGTTAGTTTATAAATATACCGTAACTTTATGAAAATTCTAGTAAAAATTTTAGCGGCGATGTTCGCTGCGGGATTGCTCCTGTTTGTTGCAGGAATCCTGTTTGTATTCCTGGTGCTGGTGCCCGAATTACCTGCGATTGATAATCTGCAGGATACCGAGTATCAGGTGCCGCTGCGTATCTTCGATAAAAATGAATTTTTATTGGCTGAATATGGTGAGCATAGACGAATTCCTGTCAAATATGAGGATATTCCAAAGAAAATTGAGCAAGCGTTTCTGGCAGCTGAGGATGATCAGTTTTGGGAGCATGCTGGAGTTGACCCCCTGGCTTTGATGGCAGCTGCTTTTGAGCTGGTTACTACAGGTAACAAGACGCGTGGTGGCAGCACCATAACCATGCAGGTTGCGCGGAATTTCTTTCTAAGTACTGAAAAAACCTACAGTCGTAAGCTTAATGAGATCTTATTAGCTCTCAAAATTGAGAAGGACCTGGATAAAAAGACCATTCTGGAGCTGTATCTCAATAAAATTTATCTGGGTAAGCGTGCTTATGGCGTAGTTGCGGCGGCTCAGGTTTATTATGGTAAAACCCTGCAGGAATTAACATTGGCTCAAGCTGCAATGATAGCAGGCCTTCCTAAAGCCCCTTCACGTTATAATCCAATTATCAATCCTGATAGAGCACTGATTCGTCGTGACCATATTATTCGTCGTATGAGTCAATTGGGTTTTATTAATGAAGAAGAGTACCAGGCTGCAAGAGCTGAGCCAGTCACTGCAGAGTTACATAATCTGGAAGTCAGTGCTGACGCACGTTATATCACCGAGATGGTTCGTGCTGAAGTTTATGAAACCTATGGTGAGGATGCCTATAAAGCGGGTTTGAAGGTATACACCACAATAGATGGCGGGTTACAGCAAACTGCTAATACTGCTTTACGAGATGCATTGCTTGCCTATGATCGGCGGCATGGCTATCGAGGAGTTGACGGTAAAATAGACCTCGACCTGGTTACTCAGGACCCATTTGAAGATGGATTGGTTGAGCCCGCTACGATAGGTAATCTTACCCGTGCAGTTGTTAAAGAGGTTGAGGGTGACAGGATACAGGTTTATCTACCTGATTTTCGTCAGGTTGAGATACCTTTTGTCGAAGCCATCGACTGGGCGCGCCCTTATGTCAATGATAACGTAATAGGAGCCGCTCTGGAAAAGCCCGCAGATGTGTTAGCTGCTGGAGACCTGATCTGGATTGAGCAGAAAGGTGATGGTTGGTGGTTGGCTGAGGTGCCAAAAGTACAGGGAGCTCTTGTTTCTATCAATCCATCTAACGGAGCGATTCAGTCGCTGGTTGGTGGTTTCGATTATTTTCATCATAAGTTTAATCGTGCTTTTCAGGCCAAAAGGCAACCAGGATCAAACTTTAAGCCCTTTATCTATTCGGCAGCCCTGGAAAAGGGTTTTACTGCAGCCAGTCTTATCAATGATGCCCCGGTGGTTTTTGATGATGACTCCCTAGAAGCAACCTGGCGGCCAGAAAATTATTCAGGCAGGTTTTATGGCCCCACCCGATTAAGAGAGGCGTTGGTGAAATCGCGTAATCTTGTCTCTATACGAATTCTTCAGTCTATAGGTTTACGTTACGCAACGGCCTATGCGCAAAGATTTGGCTTTGATAAGAAGGATATGCCCTATGATTTATCTCTTGCTTTAGGTAGTGGCGCTTTTTCGCCTCTTGAGATAGTGCGCTCTTATGCGGTTTTTGCAAATGGAGGATATCTTATTAAGCCTTACTATATTGACAGGATTGAATCCAATGATGGAGAGGTGTTGTTTCAGCATCAGCCATTAATCGTTTGTCAGGACTGCGAAGTGGTAACGGCTGATGAGGAAAAGGCCGCTGAAGAAAAGGTTGAAGAAGATGTTAAAGCTGAAGATCCAGTACAGCAGCAGTCTTCTGAAGATCAGGGGCAGCAGCTTGAAGAATCGGCGCCAGTTGTTGAGTATGCGCCGAGAGTCATTTCTGCACAAAATGCCTTCATCATGCGAAATATTCTTAGAGAAGTTGTACAGCGAGGTACAGCAGTGCGGGCAAAGGTGCTTGGCAGGACGGATATTGCTGGTAAAACAGGTACAACCAATGATCAGAAAGACGCATGGTTTAGTGGCTTTAACGATCAGGTTGTAACTACTGCATGGGTAGGGTTTGATGATCAGAAACCATTGGGCTCACGTGAAACTGGTGGGCGAGCTGCTTTACCTATGTGGATTGATTATATGCGAGAAGCATTGAAAGGCTTGCCAGTGAATCTTGAAGAGCAGCCTGAAGGCATTGTTACTGTACGCGTGGATACAGACACAGGAGAGCGTGCGACGGAGAGCTCAAAGAAGACTTATTTTGAGATCTTTAAAGTTGGCACTGAACCGAAAGAGTATGTTGCTGGGTCAGTGAGTGGTACTGGGGTTAATCCTGGTGCCCAGGGAACGGTGCAGGAAGAAAATATCGAAAATGAGATATTCTAGAGAGGTATTTCGGGTTATTTAAGGCAGCTGTGAACCAGAGATACAACTTAATTGATTAGAGGTGCCTTAAAGTAAATTGCCGCTTGAGTAAGCGGCAATTTTTATATTCGTTTATGTTCGGACTTTTCGTCCAAACTCATGTACGGCGTCAACCAGTACTTTGAGGTTATCAGGATTCACTGTCTGATGAATACCGTGACCCAGGTTGAAAACGTGACCATTATTCGGTCCAAACTTCTCGATTAGCTGTTTTACCTGCGCACGTATTTCATCAGGTTCGGCATAAAGCACATTAGGATCGAGATTACCCTGTAATGCAACCTTGTCTCCTACTCTTTGACGAGCCTCATCAATTGATATAGTCCAGTCAAGACCGACTGCATCGCATCCAGTAGCTGCAGTTAATTCAATCCATTGTCCGCCACCTTTGGTAAATAAGGTAACGGGAATGATTTTTCCATCCTGTTTTGTGTTCAATTGCTCAACGATTTGCTGCATGTAGCGTAGTGAAAATTCCTGGTAGGCTTCCGGTGTTAATACACCTCCCCAGGTGTCAAAAATCATCAGCGATTGTGCCCCAGCTTCAATCTGGGCATTCAGGTAGCTAACCACCGATTGCGCGGTAATATCAAGAACCTTGTGCAGAGATTTTGGTGCGCCATATAGCATTCCTTTTGAGTGGTGGTAATCTTTTGAGCTACCGCCTTCTATCATATAGGTGGCCAGGGTCCATGGGCTTCCACTGAAACCAATGAGTGGTACCTGCCCGTTGAGTTCGTTACGGATTAAGGTGACAGCATCGGTGACGTAGCGCAGGGAGTCGGATGGGTCAGGTACAAATAATCGATCGATGTCGGCCTGAGTGCGGACCGGACGCTCAAATCTAGGACCCTCGCCTTCGCTAAAATACAGGCCGAGATTCATCGCGTCTGGAATGGTCAGGATGTCAGAAAATAAAATAGCAGCATCCAGATCGAATCTGCGCAATGGTTGCAGAGTCACTTCACAGGCGAGATCGGGGGTTTTACATAATTCGAGAAAGCTTCCGGCCTGTTTACGGGTTGCTTTGTATTCTGGCAGGTAGCGACCAGCCTGTCGCATAATCCATACAGGGGTGGTATCGGTATCCTGCTTGAGTAGAGCTTTTAGATAGCGGTCATTTTTTAGTTCAGGGAATCCCATTTTTATACTTCCAGATAATCCAGAATGCCTTCAGCGGCCTGGCGTCCTTCATTAATGGCGGTAACCACAAGATCGGATCCTCTAACCATATCGCCACCCGCAAATACCCTGGGGTTGGTAGTCTGGAAGGGATAGTCGCCGCAGTCTGCTGCGATAATCCGACCTGAGTCGTCGATTGATATATTGTTGCTTGTTAGCCAGGGGGAAGGGTCGGGGCGAAAACCAAAGGCTATCAATACCACGTCAGCAGGTATGATTTCTTCAGAGCCCTGAATAATCTCAGGAGTGCGACGACCATTTTCATCAGGCTGCCCCAGCTGTGTTGTAACCACTTTGATCCCTTCGACCTGCTCATCGCCTACTATTTCAATGGGTTGACGATTAAAAAGAAAGTGCACACCTTCTTCTTTTGCATTGTCAACTTCCTTTATAGAGCCGGGCATATTGGCCTGGTCGCGGCGGTAAGCACAGGTTACTTTGTTGGCACCATGACGGATTGCAGTGCGATTACAGTCCATGGCAGTGTCACCACCACCCAGCACGACTACGTTCTTTCCCGCGAGGTCGATGAAATCGGGTTTTGATGATGTGGCAAAATCGAATTCATTGTGAATATTGGCGATCAGGAAAGGTAGCGCATCATAAACGCCAGGCTTGTCCTCACCGGGAAAACCTCCTTTCATAGAGGAGTAGGTGCCCATGCCCATGAATACGGCATCGTAATCCTGGTTAAGTTGCTCGAAACTGATGTCGCTACCAACGTTGGTGTTTAAAACAAACTCAACCCCCATATCTTCGAAAATCTTGCGACGCTGGGTAATGACTTCTTTTTCCAGCTTGAATGATGGGATGCCAAAGGTCAGTAACCCGCCGATTTCAGGATGACGGTCAAACACAACGGGTTTCACACCATTGCGTACCAGTATATCGGCACAGCCTAATCCGGCTGGTCCGGCACCAATAATAGCTACCTTCTTGCCGCTATCCACAACATGGCTCAGATCAGGCTTCCAGCCACTAGCCAGAGCGGTGTCAGTAATGAATTTTTCAATTGATCCGATGGTGACGGCGCCAAAACCTGTTGCCAGCGTACAGGCGCCTTCACATAAGCGCTCCTGAGGACAAACCCGGCCGCATATCTCGGGCAGGGTGTTGGTTTTGTGTGACATTTCAACGGCTTCATTCAAATTGCCTTCTGCAATCAGTTTCAACCAGTTGGGGATGAAGTTGTGAACAGGGCACTTCCATTCGCAATAGGGGTTGCCGCATTCCAGGCAGCGATCAGCCTGCTCCGCAGCCTGTTTAAGGTCAAACTTATGGTAGATTTCGGCAAACTCTTTAATTCTATCCGGGGCGGACTTTTTTAAAGGGTCACTACGCTGTACATCGAGAAACTGAAAAACGTTTGCCATAGGTGGTGCTTAATTGACCTGTCGGTTAATTTGCACTAAGCATGCTTTTGATTTGCTGACTTACCTGTCCCATATCGGCGCGGCCAGTTAGTTTGGGTTTTAAAATCCCCATCACCTGACCCATCTGCTTCATTTCAGTAGCACCTGTTTGCGCTATTGCTTCCGAAATCATTTGGGTGACTTCAGCTTCCGATAAGGCCGCAGGTAGATATTGCTGAATCAATTCCAGCTCAGATTGTTCAATAGCAATCAGATCATCGCGTCCAGCTTTTTCAAACTGGCTGATTGATTCACGGCGTTGCTTGACCATTTTGTCCAGCACCGCAGTGACTCTTGCATCATCCAGTTCTATGCGTTCGTCAACTTCGATTTGTTTGATTGCAGACAACATCAATCTAATTACTGCCAGACGAGCCTTATCAGCACTTTTCATGCTGGCTTTCATGTCAGATTGAAGTTGTTGCTTGAGTGCGCAGTCGGTCATACTAGAGCCTCTAGTACATACGTCTTCTGTTACCGACCTCTTTGCTCAGGCGTTTGAAGTTGCGTTTTACTGCAGCTGCAGCTTTACGTTTACGAACTGAAGTAGGTTTTTCGTAGTTCTGTCTACGACGTGTTTCGGTAAGAACACCAGCTTTTTCGCAAGAGCGCTTGAATCGACGAAGCGCAAAATCAAAAGGCTCGTTGTCCTTTACTTTTACTGAAGGCATATTAAGAATATCCAGGTTTATTAAATATTGAGTGTAAATCGTTACACCGACGTTTAGAGCCGGGCAATTATAAGGAGGCAGTTTGAAATATCAATTGTTGCATAGCGAAAACACAGAGAAATTAGCAAAATGAAGGTTTTAGGCATAGAAAGTTCCTGCGATGAGACAGGAATTGCTGTTTTTGACACGACAAACGGTAGTTTGGAGCAGCGATTATTTAGTCAGATCGAGCGCCATAGAGAGTATGGAGGGGTTGTTCCTGAGCTGGCCTCGCGTGATCATGTGGCAAAAGCGGCACCTATGATCGATGAAATACTGCGAAATTCAGGAGGTATAGACTCCATTGACGGTATTGCATATACCCGTGGTCCCGGTTTGATGGGAGCGCTGATGGTAGGCGCCTGCATAGCTCGGGGTCTGGCCTGGGCGATTAATAAGCCAGTATTAGGTATACACCACATGGAAGGGCATCTGCTGGCCCCTATGTTGTCTGAACAAAAGCCTGAATTCCCGTTTGTTGCGCTGCTGGTTTCTGGTGGTCATACCATGCTGGTGGATGTGCGGGGCGTTGGGCGTTATCAGGTGTTGGGTGAATCACTGGATGATGCTGTGGGTGAGGCGTTTGATAAAACTGCCAAGTTGCTGGGTTTGCCTTATCCGGGAGGTCCTGAGCTGGCTGCGCTTGCTGCAACAGTGCAAAGCACTGATCTGAAATTTCCACGTCCAATGGTAGACCGGCCGGGGCTGGATTTCAGTTTTAGCGGTCTGAAAACCTTTGCTTTAAATACCATGCACAGTATGTCGCCATTAAATGATCGGTCTCGTGCAGAAATTGCTTTTGCATTTGAATCAGCAGTGGTCGATACCTTAAAAATAAAATGCAAAAGGGCTATGAAACAGACTGGCTATCGAACTCTGGTAGTGGCGGGAGGCGTCGGTGCTAATCAAAGACTGCGCTCCGAGCTTGGGAAAATGCTTACTGAATTATCAGGCGAAGCGTTTTTCCCTGAGATGCAATACTGTACCGATAATGGTGCCATGATTGCTTATGCGGGAGGTTTGCGTCTGGCTGCAGGTCTTGTTGATGAGGCTGTCTACGACGTGTTACCGCGCTGGTCGTTAGAGTCACTGCCAGCTTTACCTGGTTGATCGGGATTATTTTTCCTGGCCCTGTATTATACGCTGGATATTCTGTTTGTGACGAAGCACCAGAACCAATGACAGCAAGGCTAGTAGTGCGCTGATGGCTGTTTGAGACGTTAGTGATAAATAAATAAGTGGTAATAACGCGAATGCAATGATTGCTGCCAGTGATGATAGCTTGAATACTTTAGCAACAATTAACCAGATGGCAACAACAATCAGGCCTGTGATCCAGTGAAAGGCGAGAATAAAGCCAATTGCGGTGGCGACACCTTTGCCGCCGCTAAAACGGTAATAAATCGGATAGCAGTGGCCAAGAAAGGCGCTTAACCCGGTAAGAGCAATCCATAGCGTATCAGTTAAAAAGTACTGAGCCAGTAGTACGGGTATAAAACCTTTTAGTAAGTCGCCGAACAGGGTTAATGCTGCCGCTTTTTTACCAGCAATGCGCATCACATTGGTTGCGCCAGGGTTGTTAGAACCCTCGCTACGTGGGTCAGCAAAGCCCATGATGTGGCTTAGGGTAATGGCAGATGAGAATGATCCCAGCAGGTAGGCTGAAATAACGAAACCGAGATTTAACAGGTGAAGATTTTGCAAGTTACCGATGGCGTGCTTTTTATCGTGGGCAGGACTTTATCAGGATATTTAAATGCTGAACAGATTTTTCAGAGCAAAAGTTAATGACAACAGAATTGTTTATAAGTCGTAGTGGGCAGGGACCTGCGCTTGTTTTGCTGCATGGCTGGGGGATGAATGGTGCTATTTTTAACCCTTTGCTGGAATATCTAAATGATGATTTTGAAGTGCTCTGCGTGGATTTGCCGGGACATGGGAAATCGGAACTGGTCGATCCTGATTTTGATCAGCAGGTGGAAGAGCTGGCGCGCCTGTTGCCAGACTCCATATTGCTCGGCTGGTCAATGGGTGGGCTGTATGCGACTGCGCTAGCCAGGCGATACCCGGAAAAATTCAGCCATATGATCCTGGTCGCTTCTAATCCTCGCTTTGTGCAGCAGGATGACTGGCATAGTGCTGTGCCACAACAGGTTTTTGATGAATTTTCCAGCTCCTTGTCTGGTGACTGGAAAGCGACTATCAGGCGTTTTATTGGTTTGCAATTACATGGTGCTGATCAGGCTCGACATTTGATACGTCATGTGACGGCTCTTTTGTATGAGGGAGGGGCGCCGCAGCCTGAAGCGCTCAGTAATGGCCTGGAGTTGTTGCTTAATCATGATGCGCGAGATGCCTTGAAAAGTCTTGAGCTGCCTGTGATGATGGTTCTGGGTCGGCGTGATACGCTGGTACCTATAAGCTTGTTACAACAAATACATCGGGTAAATCCATCGATTCGTGTAGAATGCTTCCCCCATTCGGCGCATGTGCCGTTTGTTTCTCATCCACAGCAATTT
>JBNLGQ010000015.1:0-15775 GCA_050306135.1 Gammaproteobacteria bacterium | reverse complement strand
AACTCGAATATTATAGTCATTGAATTCTAAGCTTACTTTAGATGATAGACCAACAAGATATTGATCTACAGAATTTGCAATGACCTCATAAATTGCATTATTTACAGCTAACGAATTTATATTGCCAAAATACATGCCTGGACGCTTTCTGACAGCCTCTACTAGTGAGAGGACTGGAGTGATTTGTTTTGAGTATTCAGATCCCATAAATTTTCCTTGATGTCACTTCGGTTGCCTAACGACCCAAATCACTGGGAAATTTAGAAACAGGGGTCAGATCACAGTATATTCTAATATTAGAGTAAATTGTGATCTAACCCCGATTTTCCTTCAGGATCATTTTGTCTTGAGAAGCAAGACAGAAAATAAATACACAATAAGGTTAAACAAAACCCTATTTTTGACTTAATACCCCCTTTATTTAAATGATGCCATAGCTGAAGTTTAATTTCCTTTCCAATCGCTGGGTGTCTTAAAAGTCTATAAAAGTCTTAGCTGGTGTCTTAAAAGTCTTACCATTGAGGAATAAAAAGTTGCATCCCAAAATGGAATGCCATCTGCTTTTTTTGTGGCAATATCTATAAGGCTGATCTGATCAAAATCTTCAAGTGGTGGAGATATTACCAATAGTTCTATGTTCCAAGACATTTGTTGTTTTCCTTAATGCTAACAGAATGATAAACGAGCCCCCCGGGTCTCATTATCATGTTTTAGCTTTTTTGTGCACATGCGTATTGCGCTCTAGCGAATATCGCTGTCATTTCTTTATCCTCGTTTCCAGGCTTTCCCACTGGAAATGGATCTACTAATCCAACGCCAATTTCTTTGTCTAGATGCGCCTTGACCTTATCTAGAGATTCCGCTTTGCAGATGAACATTATACTCAGGGGAGTTATCTCTTTTTCTTTTATTAAATAGTACGCCATTTTGATTTCGTCTGTCAGACCACGAGATGAATCTGCCTCGGTCACGTCAATAAGCGTAAAGCTAGACACAATCATTGAGCGGGTAATAACTTCATACCAACAATCGTTTGACGTGAACACTGAATGACGTAGGCGCGGTGTGTTTCTTACGTATTTCGGCAGAATGCGCCAACCTGGAGTTAATAATTCTTTTGTGAATTTTGTAATTTTTTCTTTGTCATTAATTACATGCTTTTTAATGAACGAAGGATTAAATAAAACAAAATATATTCTGTCTACAATGAGCAATACCACGATTGAATAAAGTATAGACAATAATATTGAAACTTCTTTACTACAAATAGAGATTACGTACAAGGATGCCGCAATCATTCCATAGAATGAATGAGGATCATATCTTCTTTCTAGATCGGGGTGGTTTTTATTTTCTATTAAAACAATACGACAGAAAACGGATATCATTGATAACGCTTTTGTAGTTAAAAACAATTCAACAGCCGGAGAATGGAACGACCTACAGATAACCGCTCTTTTACTAAACCCACCTACAGCACAACTAGTCACAAAAGCAACGATAGAAATAGAGATCATTGCCGCTCTTTCTTCCTGTGAAACCACGGGAATTAGAGCGCCAACTCCTGCAACCAATGAAAAGCCGTGCATAACAGATGATATGGCCGCAAACATCTCTTTTTTTACAATGAATTATCGTGTTGTTTATACATCGTCCACATCTCCCAAGAAAGCTAACAGCCGAATTCAAAGGTCACTGACCTTTGAATACATATTAGAAGGTATACCTTTTTAATTTTTTGAGGAAAACAGAAGTTTTTCAACCTGTTGATATATCTAGTTATTATTCTCATCCAAATTCCCTGATTCCATTAAAAATGGTAGTGCGCATTCTAATTTTTTAGTTAAAGTAGAAAGATAATCATCTACTTCACACTCATCATATCTCAGGTGTTAAGGGTAAATCTACAAAATGGATAAATACAGGATATCAGGCATGGATTGGATAACAGCACATTCTTGATGCTACGAGCATAGTGCCAAGCCCTTAAAAGCTATCAAGCTTTGTTTGGGAGCTATGTTTTTTATCGTCCTTATTGAGTGCCGAAAATCGAGTCATTTTGCAGGGTCTGCGCACACGGACGTGCGCAGAGGATCGTTGAGCTGCAAGGGCATGGATGCCCGCAGGTAGAATAATGCAGGAGCTATTATCGAGATGCGAATCGGTCCGTGCCGTTATTGCCAGGGATGGCATGTATACAGAAAATGCAGGAGCAATTTTCTGTGCAAAATGGCTTGATTTTCGGGGAGCCGCAGGCCGCTCGAATCGGGCTGTCGTTATTCCGGGCGTCCTGCCCTCCACCCTTCGGGTCAGCAGAGCTGTTCAAAATTGCTCCAGACAATTTTGTTTTTCGCCTCTTTTTTGGACAAGTACGACCGCCAGGGATGGTAGAAGTGCTGGGAATGCAGGAGCAAATCCCAGTGAAAGGAACTCGCACGCCAATTAGAAAGAGGCTACAGAGCAAGGAAAGCTAAGGCGTGTGAAACTATTCGAGGAAGTTGCTATCATTTAAAAGATTGCTTCGTTGCTTCGCGCCTCGCAATGACAGTTTTTACCATCCGTTCCATAAACGCTGTTCCCTGTAACACGACTGCCGAGTGAAGTTTATGCCCTTTAGGTACTCACACTGGCACCAGTGTCGCCACTGGCACCCCAACAACTCAAGACTCCCCCTTCCCCTTAAACCTCCCAGTATGATCAAATATCCCCTCAAGCTCCTTCATCCGCTCAGATGCCTGCGGCCACAACTTCCTCTCAACCTCGGTAATCAAAGCCTCAATAATAAACAAGGTGGCCACCCCTGAATCCCACCCCGAAGGCGCATCCACATGAGCCGGAAAACTAAAATCTGCAGTATTCGCAATCGGCGACATCCATTGATCGGTAAACAATACCACTTTGATACCTTTATCAGCAGATAATCGCGCAATATTCAACAGATCCGTTTCATAACGACGCACATCAAAAATAATCAGCACATCATTCGGATTCATATCCAGCAAGTGATGCGACCATAAACTCACCGCACCCGGCAACTTATACACCCCTCCTCTCATCACCTCCAGATGGGTACCCAGATAATCAGAGAAAGCATGCGTGATACGCCCACCCACCAGATGTAGAGACACAGATTCATCAGCCAATAAATCAACCACCTGATTGAAGGTCTGGTAGCTGATGTGATTCATCGTTTCTCGTAGATTGGTCAGCACCGACTCTGATCGTTGATTCAGAATATGCTCCGGCGGGGCACCTGCCGCCCAGCGATTATGCTTGGCAATGGGATCAGCCAGGGTATCGCTTAATTCCTTTTTGAGCTCTTTTTGAAAACTGACAAAGCTGGTGAAACCTATACGTTTCAGCGTTCTCATCACGGTCGGCGTAGACACATCACAGCTGGCTGAAAGCTCGGTGATGGAAACCAGACCCGCCATAGGATAGTCGGCAAGCAGGTAACGAGCGATCTTCAATTCGGCGGGTTTGAATTCCTTAAGCTGATTTCTAAGACGCTCATCGATGGGTAGTTTGCTACTTTTTTGCATATTTTCCTGCATCAATATTGTGCAAAAAGACCTGTTGCAGCCATTCTTGCACATATAAATTAATAATTTGACCTAAAAGTTTTATTAATGTAAAAATATTTACACGGTAGATTTCATTCTTCCATGATCCGTTAATAAATACAATCAAATCAAACTTTCACCCAGCAGGAGTTAGGACATAATGACAAATAGACGCGATTTTCTGAAAAAGGCCGGTGTTGGAGCTGCAGCTACAGTTGCTACTGTTAACGCTCCTTTTGTACACGCAGCCAAAAAGACTACCATCAAATGGCGATTACAAACCTATGCCGGTGCAGCACTGGCTGAACATGTTATCAAACCCTCCGTTGATGCCTTCAATAAAGCCGCTAATGGCGAAATGGTAATCGAGCTATATACCGCAGACCAGCTAGTGCCAACGGGTGAACTATTCCGTGCTATGCAGCGCGGTACTATCGATGCGGTTCAAAGCGATGATGATTCCATGGCAGCACCTGTTGATGTATCCGTATTTGGTGGTTATTTCCCTTTTGCCACCCGCTATAGCCTGGATGTTCCAGTACTGTTTCACCAGTACGGTCTAAATGAAATCTGGGAAGAGGCCTATAGCGAAGTTGAAAATGTAAAATGGCTCAGTGCAGGTTCCTGGGATCCCTGTCATTTCAATACCGTAAAGCCTATTCGTTCACTGGCTGATCTTAAAGGCCTGCGCCTGTACACCTTCCCTAGCGCTGGTAAGTTCCTGTCTCGCTTTGGTGTGGTACCGGTTTCTATTCCTTACGAAGATGCTGAAGTTGCTGTACAAACTGGCGAACTCGACGGTATGGCCTGGTCTGGTATCACAGAGGATTACACAGTAGGTTGGGCTAATGTGACCAAGTACTTCCTCACCAATAATATCACCGGTGCATGGATAGGATCATTCTTCGCTAACGAGAAGAAATACGATGCGTTGCCTGAACACCTGAAAACCCTGCTGAAGCTGGCCATGGACAGCTCACACTACAACCGCCAGCACTGGTACTGGGGTGGTGAAGCTAAGCTACGTGTTAATGGCAGCAAACTACAACTGACTTCTATTCCAGATGAAGAATGGGCAACTGTTGAAGCAGAAGCGCTCAAGTTCTGGGACGAAGTTTCCAAGGAGAGCCCTCGCTCCGCCAAGGTCGTTAAGATCCTGAAAGAGTACTCAGGTGTTATGTCCAAAGCGGGTCGTCCTTACCGTTATAGCTAAAGAAAATCATGACCAGGTTTTAACCTGAAGCTGCAGCAGCCGCAGATTATCTGCGGCTGCTGTACGGTTCAACATCCGAGTCATGAACTCTGTTTTCTCTCAACAACAGGCTGCTCAATGCTTAACTTAATCAGGCACTATATCAGGGTTGTCGACGCCGTTAATAGAACCGTCGGCCGCATCACCATGTACGGTATTTTCCTCATGATGGGGCTGCTATTTTACTCATCGATATCCAAATCATTTTTCACACCCTCTTTATGGACCTTAGAAATGGCACAGTTCGCGATGGCGGCCTATTACATGTTGGGCGGTGCTTATTCTATGCAGATGGAATCACATGTGCGAATGGATCTGCTATACGGCATTCGCTCGATTCGTGGTAAAGCATTTATCGATACTCTCACTGCGGTCTGTCTGGTGACTTACCTCAGCTTCCTGCTTTACGGCGCCTTTTCCAGTACCGGTTACGCCATTCAATACAAAGAAACCAGTTACTCTTCATGGTCGCCTTATATGGCGCCCATCAAAATTATTATGACGATCGGCATCATACTGATGCTGCTGCAAACCATTTCTATCTTCTTTAAGGATCTTTCAAAGGTTCGCGGTTGGGATTTACACCTGACCAATGATCAAGCGGAACAAGTCTCATGAGTTATGAATTAATCGCTGCCCTGATGTTTTCGAGCATGATGCTGTTATTGCTCACAGGACAACGGGTGTTCGGCGCTATCGGCTTCGTGGCCGTTATTGCTGCTTTTATGCTATGGGGTGATGGCGGTTCTGAAATGGCCTTCAGCGCGGCCATGAAACTGATGAAGTGGTATCCACTACTCACTCTGCCTCTATTTATTTTTATGGGCTATATGCTGTCTGAATCTGGCATTGCTGATGACCTGTATAAAATGTTTCACGTCTGGTCAGGCCCGATCAATGGTGGTCTGGCAGTCGGCACCATCGGACTCATGGTGGTTATCTCAGCCATGAATGGTCTGAGTGTGGCGGGCATGGCGATTGGTGCGACCATTGCATTGCCGGAGTTATTGCGGCGGGGCTATGACAAGGTCATGATTACCGGTGTCGTTCAGGCGGGTAGTTCGCTCGGCATACTGGTCCCTCCTAGTGTGGTACTGGTACTGTACGGCATGATAGCACGCCAGCCGGTTGGCCAACTATGGCTGGCGGGTGTGTTCCCAGGCCTTATGATGGCAGCGCTATTTATCATCTATATTCTGATTCGTTGCAAAATAAACCCTGCACTCGGCCCTGCATTACCGGCTGAAGAACGCAACATTCCACTGAAAGAAAAACTCAAACTTTTACAGGCAGGTATTCTTCCGCTACTGATCTTTTTTTCCATGACCGGCCTGTTTATCATGGGTAAGACCAACCTCACTGAAAGCTCTGCAGTAGGCGCGATTGCCGCAACCCTGGCGGCATTGATTAAAGGACGCCTAACAGCCAAAGTATTTGAAGATACCATCCGTCAAACCCTGGCTATCAGCAGTATGTTTATGTGGATCATCCTGGCCGCTCTATGCTTCGGTGCGGTGTTCGATGGGCTTGGTGCGGTGAAAGCTATCGAAGGTTTTTTCGTTGGAAGACTAGGCCTGGGTCCCTGGGAAATCCTCATCTTAATGCAGCTATCCTACATTCTGATGGGTATGTTTCTGGATGACACGGCAATGCTGGTAATCGTTGCGCCACTTTATATACCTCTGGTTAAGGCATTAGGGTTTGATCTGGTCTGGTACGGCGTGCTGTATACCATCACCTGCCAGATCGCTTATATGACGCCACCTTTTGGATATAATCTATTTTTGATGAAGGCGATGGCACCGCCAGAGATTTCTTTGACCGATATCTATCGATCGATCATACCGTTTGTCGCGGTCATGATCTTTGCACTTGCAATCGTTATTGCATTCCCACAAATAGCGCTGTGGTTACCCGAACAAGTATACAGCCGATAATCAACAGGAAAAATCATGCAAGCAAGAGATGTAAAAACCATTGAAGACGCCAGGGCCATCGTTGAACAACGCGGCCTGAGCCACGTTAAGGTTGGATTATTTGACAACGATGGCGTGATGCGTGGCAAGTATATGAGCCGCGAAAAATTCTTTTCTTCACTGGATAAAGGCTTTGCCTTCTGTGATGTGGTACTAGGCTGGGATGTCAAAGACCAGCTATACGATAATGTGACCTATACCGGCTGGCATACCGGTTACCCAGATGCACCGGTACGTATCCTGCCGGATAGCTGCCGCGATATTCCTTTTGAAGATGGTATGCTGCTTTTTCTTGCTGAATTTTCCGATGCTGCTGAAGCGGTCTGCCCACGCGCTGCTTTAAGAAGTGTCATAGATCTGGCCTCTGAAATGGGTCTGGATGCCTATGCTGCGCTTGAATATGAATTCTTTCTGTTCGATGAAACACCAGACAGTATCCGTGAAAAAGGCTTTCAGAATCTAAAGCCGCTGAGCCCCGGCTGGTTTGGTTACTCGATGCTGCGCAACTCGACCTATGCCGAGCTATATCATGAAATTATTGAGTTATCGGAGCGTATGGATTTTCCACTTGAAGGCATACATACCGAAACCGGACCCGGTGTGATTGAAGCAGCCATTACTGTGGATAGTGCAATCAATGCGGCAGACAAAGGCGCTTTATTCAAAACCTTTATGAAGGTTCTGGCGCAGCGCCATGATTTGATGGCTACCTTTATGGCTAAATGGTCGCCCGATTATCCGGGCCAGAGTGGACATATCCATATCTCACTGCGCGATAAGGCCAGCAACAGCTCGGCATTTTATGACAGCAATCAGCATCACAATATGAGTACGATGCAACGTCAGTTCGTAGCTGGACAACAACGCCTGATGCCTCAATTACTGGCAATGATAGCGCCAACGGTGAATAGCTATACTCGCATGATCCCTGGCTTCTGGGCGCCTACCGAAGCTACCTGGGGCGTAGAAAATCGCACCACTGCGCTACGCGTCATTCCCGGCAGTGATAAATCACAACGCGTTGAATACCGCCTCGGCTCAGCCGATGCCAACCCTTATCTGGCACTGGCCGCCGCTCTGGGTTCCGGCCTGTACGGCATACAGCAGCAATGGGAACCCGAGCCACAGGTAAAAGGCAATGCCTATGACCAGAAACATGCGGATCATTTGCAGCTACCAGCTACGTTATGGGAAGCCGCGCAGAATCTTAAAGCCTCAGAAGCAGCTCGATCTTTATTTGGAGATGCCTTTGTCGATCACTTCGCTGCATCCCGCGAATGGGAAGAACGCGAATACCGTAAACACATCTCTGACTGGGAGCTGGAAAGATATTTTGAAATTATTTAAAAATAATCAGGCAAAAATGTTAAACCGGGGCTATATTGCAGCCGAATTTTAATCCCTGTAACACCCCGTTTATCCGTCTACACCTGAACGCCTTTAACTGAATTTTTATTTACGAGAACGACCATGAGTAATAGCTTTACTACCATCAGCCCAATCGACAACTCGGTTTATGTAGAAAGGGAATACGCAAGCCAGCTGCAAATCGATGCCGCACTGGATATTGCCACCGACGCACAAAAACAGTGGAAGAAGGTTCCATTGTCTGAACGCAAGGAAATATGCAGCAAGGCTACCGATGCATTTGTTGCAAAAAAGGATGAGATAGCCGAGGAAATCTGCTGGCAGATGGGGCGCCCTATTCGCTCGGCAGCCGGAGAAGTGGGCGGCACAGAAGAACGTGCACGCGCCATGATCAAACACGCAGACGCAGGTCTTGCCCCCGTTAAACTGGAAGATAAATCTGGTTTTGAACGCTGGATTCAACATGAAGCACTGGGCGTAGTGTTCATCATTGCACCATGGAATTTTCCCTACCTGACCGCGATCAATGCCGTACTACCTGCAATACTCGCCGGTAATGCCGTCATTCTGAAACATTCCGCACAAACCCCTTTATGTTCAGAGCGTCTGGTTCAGGCATTTGAAGAAGCTGGATTACCCAAAGGTGTTTTCCAGTACCTGCATCTGAATCATGCCGATGCGGAAATGGTGATTAAAGACCAGCGCATTAACTATGTCGGCTTTACGGGCTCAGTACCCGGTGGAGAAATGGTTGAAAAAGCCGCTGCCGGTCGTTTCATAGGGGTTGGCCTGGAGCTGGGTGGCAAGGATCCTGCCTATGTACGCGCCGATGCTGATCTGGCACATGCTGTGGATACCACAATGGATGGCGCATTCTTTAACTCGGGACAATCCTGTTGTGGCATTGAGCGTATTTATGTACATGAGTCTATCTACGATGAATATCTCAAACAGGCTATAGAATGGGTTAAAGCGCTCAAACTGGGACGCTCGGATGATCCGGAAACCACTCTGGGTCCAGTCGTTAAAGCCAGTGCTGCAGATTTTGTACGCGACCAGATCAAGGAAGCGGTAACTCAGGGTGCCAAAACCCATATTGACCCTGCACAATATGAACTGGATCAGCCAGGCAGTCCCTATCTGGCGCCACAGATTTTGACCGAAGTAAACCATGATATGCGCATCATGACCGAGGAAAGCTTTGGCCCGGTGGTAGGCATTCAAAAGGTTGAATCGGATGAACAGGCTATCGAGTTAATGAATGACAGTGAGTTTGGACTCACTGCTGCTATCTTCACTCAAGATACACAAACAGGTATTGAACTGGGACAGCAACTTGAGACTGGCACCTTTTTCATTAATCGCTGCGATTATCTGGACCCCGACCTGGCCTGGGTAGGCGTTAAAAATTCCGGACAGGGCTGTACCCTGTCAGTGCTGGGTTATGAATACCTGACACGTCCAAAATCCTTTCACATTAAAACCGAACTTTAACTGGAGACACTCAAGTGACTTTCTCTGCAAACTGGAATTACCCAACCAATATCCGCGCTGGTGCCGGACGTATCAGTGAACTTTCTGATCTGTGTAAACAAATGGACATGCATGCTCCACTGCTGATCACCGACCCTGGTCTTGCGGTGTTACCCATGGTTCAAGCGGTTATCGATGCGCTGAAAACTAGTGGTCTGGAGTGCGGCCTGTTCTCAAACATTAAAGCCAACCCTACTGGTGAAAATGTAGATGATGGTGTCGAATTTTATCGTCAGCATAAACATGATGGTGTTATCGCCTTTGGTGGCGGTTCAGCACTGGACGCCGCCAAGGCAATCGCCCTGATGGTAGGACAGGATCGCCCGGTATTTGATTTTGAAGACGTTGGCGATAACTGGACTCGTGTGAATGTTGAGACTATGGCACCGGTAGTTGCTGTACCCACTACAGCAGGTACAGGCTCCGAGGTTGGTCGCGCTTCAGTCATTACCGATGCTAGCAACCATGTTAAGAAAATCATCTTCCATCCAAAGATGTTGCCTGAGTTTGTCATACTCGATCCAGAGCTGACCCTTGGCCTGCCTGCAGCGATCACAGCTGCAACCGGTATGGATGCACTTTCGCATAACCTGGAAGCCCTGTGCTCTCCGTTCTATCATCCGATGGCTGAAGGCATTGCTGTGGAAGGTATTCGTCTGGTTCAGGAATATTTACCCGCAGCTGTAGCCGATGGCAGCAATATTGAAGCACGTATGCAAATGCTGGTGAGTTCCAGCATGGGCTCCGCCGCTTTTCAGAAGGGCCTCGGTGGTATGCATGCACTGGCACATCCGCTGGGTGCTTTGTACGATGCACATCACGGCATGCTTAACGCAATCTTGATGCCTTATGTTTTAAAAGCTAACTGCGTTGAAATTGAGCAACGCCTGGATCGTCTTACCCGGTACATGGGACTGGCTCAAACTGGTTTTGACGGATTCCTGCAATGGGTGCTGGATCTACGTGAACAACTGGGCATCCCACACACACTGGCAGCTCTGGATATCGATCTGGCGCAAGCCGAGTTGGTCGGAAACATGGCGATTGAAGATCCTTCGGCGGGTGGCAACCCTATCCAGTTCACTGCGGCACAATATCAGCAAATCTTTACCAACGCTGTGGAAGGTAAGCTTTAATCCAATGAAAGCAGCCATTCTCAAATGCGATGAAGTACTAGAGGTTTTCCGCCCTCCTTTTACTGACTATAGCGACATGATTCAGGATATGTTCGCTGCTGTAGATGACAGTATTGAATTTGACATTTTTGATTGCCGGGCTGGTCAGTACCCTGACCAGCCTGATGCTTATGATTTTTTCATTACCACCGGCAGCCGTGCCGGTGCGTATGAAGATCTCCCCTGGGTCAAACCGCTGATAGAATTTATCAAGCAACTTGACCGGGGAAAAATCAAGTTGATCGGCATCTGTTTTGGACATCAGGTGATTGCCGAGGCGCTTGGTGGTAAGGTAGAAAAGTCAGATAAAGGATGGGGTGTAGGTATTGCCAGCAATTCAATTGTGAATACGCCAGCGTGGATGGTACCAGCCAAAACAGAATTAAACATTCTGGTCAGTCATCAGGATCAGGTTATCCAGCTGCCCGAACAGGCACAGGTAATTGCTCGAACCGATTTCTGCCCTAACTTTTTCATCCAGTGGTCCGAGCATTTCATCAGTGTTCAGGGGCACCCCGAGTGGCAACCTGAGTATTCGAAAGCATTAATGAATTATCGAAAGAATATTATCCCGCACGATACAATAGAAGCAGCGATGAAGACCCTGCAGACTCCAGCCGATAACCGACTTTTTACTCAATGGATGTTAAATTTCATTACGATGGACAAGCCATCCAGTTAATCAGAGTATGCATCATCTGGTTTTTGTCTTCGGCACTCTAAAGCAGGGATTCCCCAATCATCACCTTATTGCCCAGCAATCCCTGTTAGGTCACTTCGAAACCGATCAACCCTACCCCCTGTATCTGGTCGGTGAAAGATATTCACCGTGGATGATGGATCAAGCAGGTGAAGGCATGAAAGTCAGAGGACAGGTCTTTAAAGTCGATGAGCAATGTCTGGCGGCTCTCGACGAACTGGAACGCATCCACGCCAGGGATGGATATCGAAGGCAGGAAATTAAGGTCAGCAGTCAACAGGGATCGGTTAAGTTAAGCGTTTATGCTTACCTCAAACCTGCGCATCAGCTGAATACAAAAGCGATACGCTGCGGCCCCTTTAAAGAATACCTGCTCGAGCATGCATCGCTGTACCGGTCCAGAAAAATTCGTAGCTAGGACCTGTAAGAATGGTACTTCTTAAGGCTGTTATGCCGTCATTGCGAGGAGCTTGCGACGTGGCAATCCCTTTGGGTAGATGGTTTCAGCACGGTTTAGAGATTCCATCCTTAGGTCCGTAAACGGCACATCCTTGTGCCACTCCTGCCGCGCGTAGTTTATGCCCTTTGGGTACTCGCGATGACATTTTGCTCTTAAGTAAGCTCCATTCACAGCTAACCTGCATTTCAACTGATATTAAAACTCCACCCCAGCCTGGGCTTTAATGCCAGCTTTATAAGCATGCTTAATCTCACGCATTTCAGTCACGGTATCCGCAATCGAAACCAGATCATCAGGCGCACCACGCCCGGTAATGATCACATGTTGCATGCTGGGTCGTTTTTTAAGCGCATCCAGTATTTCTTCTAGCGGCAGGTATTTGTACTTCAAAACAATATTGAATTCGTCCAGCACGATCAGATCAAGCTGTTCATCCTGTAGCATCTTTAATGCAATATCCCAGCCTCGACGTGCGGTGGCCTCGTCCTGCTCACGATTCTGGGTATCCCAGGTAAAACCGTCTCCCGTCACATGGAAATCCACTCCCTCGACCTGTTTGAAAAAGGCTTCCTCACCCGTGCTGTCACGTCCTTTAATAAACTGCACGATACCCACGCGTAGACCGTGACCCAGAGCGCGTGCAGCCGTGCCAAAAGCTGATGAACTTTTACCTTTGCCATTACCCGTATTGATGATGAGCACACCACGTTCTTCATTAGCGCGGGCGATACCTGCATCCACGACGGCTTTCTTGCGTGCCATTCGTTCAGCATGCTGTTGATTCTTGTCTGTCATAATCACTATCCAGTTAGTTTAATTGGGCCACAGCGGGCTCTGGTTTAATTCAGAGATCGGATCAAGGTGTTTTCCATTGATCCTTTTGTTTATCAAGTGCAGCCAGCCCTTCCAGTATCGTAGGTGAAGGATCGAGGAACTGTTCTGAATTCAGATGCACAATCTTGATCCCGGTCCTGGGGTGGATATAAGCACACTGACCATTGCTTTCTGGACGTTCGAAGCTGAACAACAGCTGCGGCTTCAACTGCTCAACTAATTCAGTCAGTGTTTCAATTTTCTCACCGGATCGTATGTGCCTGATTTTCTTCTCAGTTTCCACAATGTCGAATCCCGCATGCTGAAACAGATCGGCAATCCAGCGCTCCTTGCCAAAAGAATAAGGTGCACCTGAGCAGGCGGAAACCAGTAATGCGCGACGGCCACCGCCGTCAATCGCAGCGCTACCCTCAATCCAGGTAGTGTGGAAGCGTTGTACGCGTTGTTCTATATCGGTCATGCCTACGGCTAAACCTATAGTGCGCAGGTTTTCTTCAATCTCTGTCATGCTAGCAAATCCCTGCAACTGGATAGTGTGCGTTTCTTCCGGAGTGATTTGCTGCTGAGTTTGCGCTGGTGTCCAGTCAGAGGTAAACCATAACTCGGGTTCAAGCAGTGACAACATATTACTGTCTGGATCCATGACCCCACCAGTATGTGGGCGGTCCAGCTTGTCGTAGCGGCTAACCCCAACAATACAGTCTTCCAGGCCCAGCCATTGCAGGGTTTTGGTGATATAGGGTGACTGGCTGACGATAGTCGGGCAATCAGGTTTAGCGCCATGAGCGGTCCCCAGCATTAAGCTGGCGACTATAATGAGCATTTTAATGAGTTTTGTATTCATAGGTTTTAAGTTAACTCTTTAGTTTGTAAGTAACAGGAAGTTGCAGCGAAACCCGCACCAACGGCGCCTGTTCCACACGTCCCACCTGATCCAGTGCCCTGAGCGCAGCTTCGTCGAGTGCCCGGTAACCAGAACTACGGCTAATCTGCACATGACTGATGCGCCCATCACTGTCGACATCGAAACTCAGTAACACTTCACCCTGCCAGCCTCGCTTACGCGCGATGAGTGGGTAACGAAAATGTGTCGCCAGCGCCTCACGGATATGTAGCTTTAGCCGGTCAGCGGTGGCAGCCTCGGCATCTTCATCAAGCTTTGCATTGGCAATGTTTGTGTTGACTGGCTGATCGACCCCAGTCCTGGTGGCAGTTTTGCTGACTGAATCAGTGCTCGCATCTTGCGCCTTTGGCTTTGAAACCGATGGTGACTTAATTTGCCTTGCAGCTGAGGCCAGCACTGCTGGGGTCTCTGCGCGGGGTGAACTCGGCATCCCAGCAGGTGGCGACCTTTTTACTGAGCTTGTTGGTTTTTCTGGCTTTGGTTCTGGTTCTGGTTTTGTTTCAACTGTCTGCACAGCAGGCTTATGCTGAACGGGTGTGTTTGGTGTTGGTGATGGTGATGGTGATGGCTCAGCAATATTCTCTGGCTGAGCGGTTTGCTGCGACCGGTCTGGGGCAACGGGTTTCGCCAGCGGTTGATTATTCGGGCTACTGGATACAGGCTGCGAACTCTGCGCAGCTGCAACCTGCCCAATAATCGCAACATGTACCGCTAGATTACCCTCACTCAGCTGCAAGCTCAGTGAGGGTCGTGTCCACAGCAACAGCAGGCACAGGTGCAGCAGCAATGAAGCAGCCCCAAACCAGAATACTGGAGGGATCGCTTTTATTGCGCCACGCAGACCTTCGCGCTGTTGCAATGGATGTTCCATGGCGCAGCTTATTGCTGGTAGCTCACGCTAAGGTATGCCGATGCACCAGCCGTGTTGTAACCATTCGCCAGCTGGTAATCCTCATCCAGTACATTGTCGGCACGCGCACTGAGTTTCCAGTGACGATCTATTCGATAGCTGGTGGTCAGGTTGATCAATGTGTAGCTCGTCAGCTCTACTGACCCAAAATCCATACTAGGACCGGTATAACTGGTTTCCACGCCCATATCCATACGTTCACTCAGCGGACCACTGAAATTGACAAAAAGTTTTTTATCGGCACGTCTCAAAAGACTGTCACCAGTGTCTTCATCTTCAGTAGACATCAGTGTCAGACCTGTATCCACCTGCCAGTCAAGCAGGGAATGGGCGTAGGATAATTCCAGGCCATTAATGGTTGCCTTACCCACATTCACTGCTCCACCAACACCTGGGTCGTATTCAATCAGGTTGCGGACCTCGGTACGGTACAGGCTGGCCTGTAGTCCACCGCGACGATATCCCAGTTCTTTGCTGATCGACTTTTCAGCTTTAATGTCGGGATCACCATAAAAGGGATAGTAAAGCTCATTAAAAGTCGGGGCCTTGAATGCGGTGGCAATACTGGCGTATATACGTGCGCCTTCAAGCGCGCGTCCAAACGTTACGCGCCCAGTGGAATTCGATCCGTAGATACTGGAATCATCGATACGCGCACCTAATAACAGATCATAGACGGCACCGCTCCACTGAAATTGCAGGTAGCCTGCTTTATTATCCAGTTTCTCATCATAATTGGTTTTAATTTCGCCTTTATCTTCCTGATACTCATAACCCGCTGATAACAACATGGCATCCCCGATCTGAAAATCGTTCTGCCAGTTAAATCCACTGCGCTGGGTGACAATATCTGCAGGAAAACTATCATGAGAGGTATATTGGTCACGACTGGCATTAACACTGAAGTGTTGCTGCCATGAGCCCGTAGCTTGCCAGTCCAGCGTCAGGTTTGCGCCCGAGTTACGTGCATCCGCGTAGGAGTTAGCCAGGCCACTATCGTATTCGACCTTGCTTTTGGTGCTGAACAGATTAAGACCCAGATCCACATTGTCATTCACTGGCAATTCGAAACCAGCAGTAATACTGTTATTTCGATAGCT
>JBNLGQ010000014.1:0-4734 GCA_050306135.1 Gammaproteobacteria bacterium | reverse complement strand
TGGGTTTAAAACTAAGATGGGGATATATAACCTGTAAAACATTTTGCGTGGCAAGAGTCACTGCGCGGGAAGTATAGTGGGGTTCGGTTGATTATGCGAGAGTCCCGAGCCAATGATCCTGTTTTCTGCTTATGTTGATAGTTGTCAGGCAAAGACCTGAAGAAAGTAAAGAATGTTAGTTGAACCGGTAGAAATCAAATGGCATTAAGGCTGAATACTTTCTGATAGCTGATGACAGTATTAGAAAGAGGTTAAGATCGGGGCTGAAGCTGATATTCGTATTGTGCGGGACAATAGGTAGGTGCCAGGAGCGGCCATTCACTTTAGGAAAACCTGATAGGAGACCAGGAAGATGGTATTCAGATTGTTAACCTCAATGCGTCGCTCACGACCATACAGGAGCTTCGCAACTATTTAACTTTTTATTTTAATGTGTACATGCCCTTAATAATTCCAGGTCCACCCCGTTAATAGACGGACAAGAGTGCAAGCTTTTGTTCCAATATCCAGGAAAATTGAGTTAATATTACAGCGCTGTTAAACACTGTAGACCGTTTAGCATTGACATAACTCACTGAAATATAACAAATAAACAAACCTTACCAGTTTATTTAATTGGGATAATGTTTTGAGTATATGAGGCAAGTTGAGCCTTTTTCACAAACCTAAACCCAGGGAAACCTAAGCCAGATTCTATCTAAACCAACGATTTAAAGGGAAATAATACGAAATAACAGGAAATCAGCCGGAATTTACCCTTGCACGATATGACTCAACTTAAGGCTGATTCCTACTGTTATGCATTAATATGAAATATCTAGTCATTTTCATGCTGCTGTTTGTCGCTAGTTGCGCAGACCACAACGCTGCCCCGTCAACGTGGAAAATAGGTCAGGTACTATCGGAGAGTACCGAAAGCCTAGGTGCAGAACTCCGGCTAGTGCATCGCGAGATAGTAAATCCGCCGGAACATTGGGAAGGAGTTGGCCACTTTTCGTTCATCTATTTCCACGAACGACAACTCTGTCAGTGTGGCCATGGAGACTTTTCGATATCACCATCAAAACGATATGCAGTTCTTCAGGATGGCCCGACCGGTAAATTGCTTCTCGTTAATACCAAGACAGAGGGTATTACTGAAGTAACGCAAGGCTATATTGGTAGCCCCCAGACCTTCAGTTGGGATGAGGCAAAAGACTTGGTCGTAGTCACGTTTTACCAGGGACTCAACAATGGTTACAAGGATGCCGCTCCATTATCCGTGCAGCTACAATAGCGCGCATAACACGTCGCTCAACCCGACTCTCGGTGCTGACGCACCGCTCGCAGGTTAGCTCTGCGTTACAACACCACACTTAAGGATTAAATTTGAATTCCGAAATAAAGAAAACGGTTGAGGCTCTGAATTCAAATAAGCCTGAAATAAGATTGGAAAGATTGCTTGAACTTCAGCCGAATGCTCAAGAAAGAGGAAGGATATACAATCCGGAACTACCTTTGTATCAATGCTTGGAAGAGCAGCTGTCAGGCACCGCAAATGATCAGCTTATTCAAGTCCTACAATTTCTGGAAGATCGAATATGGCGCAGAAATGTTGTTCTTCTTGCAATAGACAATCCAATTAATGACAACCCGTAACTCGGAATTGTAGGTTGGAAAAGGAGGAACGACGCCTTCCAACATTGATTTGCATTTGAGTTTACCAAGGTGCCTGTGTTGTTCATGTCGGATGGCGCTTTGCTTATCCGACCTACGACTAGCCCCATTTAGCCCATTCGGGTCGAACCTAATTAACTCATTGATTCTATATACTTATTGTCCATAGAACACCATGATTTAAGCCTTAAAAGGCCCATTTGACAGGGAAAAAACAAACTATAAGGAAAAAGATCAAGCCCCGAGCTAATCGATATTTTATATCGGGTTATATCTGGCACATAACCCACCGCTGCCACATGAAATAATTCTTGCTAAAATTTTGAATGCTTGGTGGCAGTAGGCAATAAAATCTTCGTTGATGAAGTGCATGCCTTGCTTGGGTACAGGGCAGGTAAAAGAAAAAAAACTGCTATAGATGAAATGCATGTTCTTCAAGAAACGCCATCGCTTTACAGTGTTGATTTTGATAGTGAAAAGGGCAGTTTAAGCCTGAATAAACTATTGTTTTTGGATGAAATATGATTTAAAACAATCGTTTACTTAGGTCCGACCCGGCAAGAGCTCGACAACAAAAAATCGCTGGGCTCCTCTGACCCAACTTCACTTCAGGCTCGCCGATCTTATTTGCGGAAACGACCTTGCTATCTCGCGCCTGTTCTATACACATACTCAGCCAGCTCGTTTTGCTATCAGAGCGTTGATCAAGTACTAAATAAGATACATAACGTTTATCATCATCTACGTTCCATCTCCGCCATGAGCCATTCATAAAATTTATGCTGCGCCCCTCGTAACGGCGGTTTATACGCGCTGACAATGTGGTAGTAAGAAGACTTAACGGTGTATTCAGGAAAAGGCTGAACCAGAAAGCCGTTGGCCAGATAAGTATCGATCAACGGTGTGCGCCCCATGGCAACACTCAAACCAGTAGCAACGGCGTTGGTGACCAGGTCAAACGATGACAAGCTCCGGCAGGCTTTTTTGCCGGGCAGCGCCATGTCGTATTGCTTTGCCCATAGACTCCATTCGTCGCTGTGCAATTGATTTAGTAAAACACCCTCTTCATCGATAAACCTTTGCCAACCCAATTTTTTTATTTTCTCTGCGTTACCAGGAGTACAAACTGGAGACATCTCTTCTTGAATCAATACCGTACTTGTTTCGCATTGCACGGGTTCCTGATCTGTTCTGATACCAAAGTCGATACCCTCACGCCGTAAATCACACACCCGTTGCGTAGGCAATATCTCGATTTCAATGGCGGGATTTTCTTCAACAACACGGTGCAAACGCGGCGCTAACCACATCGCCGCAAAAGACTGCGGCATTGTCACGGTAACTCTATTATGGCTTTTGCCCCGGACATTACGAACGGCCCGATCGATATCATCAAGCGCAGGCTGAATTTGCTCGTAGAAAACTCTACCGGCACCCGTCAGGTTCACCCCCTGAACTCCGCGCTCTAACAGCCGAATATTCAAAGCAGCCTCCAACCGGGTCAGTTGATGACTGACCGCTGATTCAGTGACATTCAAAGATTCTGCTGCAGAGCGCAAGCGCCCGCTTTCAACGGTGCGAACAAAGGCAATCAGGTTTTGCAGTGGAGGAATGGGCATAGTGTCTCCTGGTGGATGGATTCAGCTTATAAAGCTCAGTTATGCAGCATGAATTTTTGTCATACTAAATTGACAAACTATCACTTTCTCTAAATCTGAACTCGTATTTTAATACATATACAAACAGACAGAGAAACCAATCATGACAAATTTTCAACTTGATCAACATTTCTTATCCCCCCACGGCAACACCCGTTACAGCTCCGTCGGCAATGGTCCGGCCGTAGTTTTATGCCACGGCACACCGACAAGCAGCATCATCTGGCACTCAGTTATCAAGCAATTGCAAGACCGCTATACGCTGCATTTTCTGGATCTGCCCGGCTACGGCGCCTCGGATAAATTCGACGACCAGGACGTGCGCTTACGCGCGTTTGCACAGACGGTAGCCGCATTTGTCGACCACCTTAAACTGGAGCGACCTCATTTAGTGGGGCACGATTTTGGCGCCGCCAGCGTACTGGGCGCGCATCTGGTCGAAGGTGTTAAGGCCAAAAGCATCATCATTGCTGACGGCGTAGTGTTGTCCCCCTGGGGCACAGCATTTTCTCGACATGTAGCAGAGCACGAAAGTACATTTGCCGCAGTGCCCAAATACGTGCATGAAGCAGTGATCAAAGCCCACCTGAAAACAGCCATGTCGCGGATTCTCTGCGAAGACACCCTCAACGAGCTCGTTGCACCCTGGTTGAGCAATCAGGGTCAAAAAGCATACTACCGCCAGGTTGGCCAATACGACTACGAGTACACAACACAATTGGAGTCACTTTATCCTGGGATTGCGGTTCCTCTGACCACGCTATGGGGTGAAGAGGATCGCTGGGTCGATATTTCGGAAGGACGAAGATTTGCCAAATTGGTACCAGAGTCAACATTCGTAGCACTGCCCGATGCTGGACATTTTAGTATGCTCGATACACCCACAGCCTTTTCTAACTCATTAAGCTCTGCACTCGAACAGGGTGATCGATAACCCGTAAGCCGGAATTGTAGATTGAAAAAAACTTAAAAAAGCGGGTATCCCAAAAAGATACCCTACCCGCTTTAGTCGGTGCTGTACTCATGTTTTATCATTCATAACAGGTTTTTTAACGGAGTGCTATTAGCCAGATGAAAATAATACTGGACAGTAATGAACTCAGGGTTCTGAGGTGGTTCCATTTAGTCCAGTTTTTCAAATAATCATTCCAGATCTGATATGCATTAGGACTGTCTGGCGTTATTTGCGCAAGCTCATTGTTAAGAGGCACGTTAAAAACCGCTGTACACAGAAACATCCCGACCAGGTAGATGATACCCGCCATTAACATCGGGACATTGGTTGAACCTGTCCAGTTCATCAGGCTAAAGATAATAAGTAAAAGAGCAATAATCGTCGAGCCGATGAATAGCGGCATAAACCAGGAATGCAAAATATATTCATTGATTGAATTCATCGCCCGGATAGCGCTGGATGTAT
>JBNLGQ010000013.1:0-46093 GCA_050306135.1 Gammaproteobacteria bacterium | reverse complement strand
TGGTGTGTCGATTTGCCCGGGCATGGGCGCTCTGGGTTGGTTGATCTGGACTTTGATCGGCAGGTTGATGTGCTGGCGGAGAGTCTGCCCGATGCCATTCTGTTAGGGTGGTCTATGGGGGGCTTGTACGCAACTGAGCTGGCGCATCGCTATCCGGAAAGATTTAGTCATTTATTACTGGTGGCGTCCAATCCGCGCTTTGTGCAGCAGCAGGATTGGCCTGCCGCCGTACCGCGCCAGGTGTTTGATGAGTTTGCAACTTCGTTATCAGGAGACTGGAAGTCAACAATAAAACGCTTTGTAGGCTTGCAGCTGCATGGGGCAGATCAGGCGCGTCAGCTGATTCGACAGGTAACCAGTTTGCTGCACGAAGGTGGTGAGCCGCGTCCTGAAGCGCTTGGCAAGGGAATGGATCTTTTGCTAACTCACGATGCACGTGAACCCATAAGCCATTTGCAGCAGCCGGTCATGCTAGTACTGGGCAGGCGAGATACGCTGGTTCCTATAAGCTTGTTAGAACAAATACATCGGGTTAATTCGGCGATTCGTGTAGAATGCTTCCCCCATTCGGCGCATGTGCCGTTTGTTTCTCATCCACAGCAATTTGCAGATTTATTACGTGAATTTACTCAATCCTCCTCGTCTGGACAAAATAGCGGTTAAGAAATCATTTAACCGGGGCGCTGCCGATTACGATAAGTGTGCGGTATTACAGGCCGAGGTGCTCAAGCGTTTACTGGAAAGGCTGGAATACTTCAAGCTTAAGCCAGAGTGGATTATCGATCTGGGTTGCGGCACTGGACAGGCTATCAAACCGTTGAATAAAAAGTATCGTAGTGCTCAGGTTGTGGCGCTGGATATGGCGCATGCGATGCTGTTGCATGCGCGTAAAAATTTCGGGCTATTTGAGCGCAAGCACCTGTTAAATGCAGATATGGAAGCGCTTCCATTCAAGGCTGAAACGGTGGATATGGTTTTCTCCAGTCTGGCCTTGCAGTGGAGTAATGATCTGGATGCTACCTTTAAGGAGTTGAAGCGTGTCGGTCGCTCTGGGGGGGTGATCCTGTTTACCACGCTGGGTGCTAATACCCTGAGGGAGTTACGTGAAAGCTGGATGCTGATCGATCCCGCGCCGCGTGTACATCAGTTTATGGATATGCATGATGTGGGGGATGCCATGTTAGCGGCGGGGTTATCGCAACCTGTGGTAGATATGGAAGAAATCACCCTTGAATACGACAAGTTCCCGGATTTGATGCGAGATTTAAAAGGTATAGGTGCAACCAATGCTGATCGTAATCGTAGCCGGGGGCTGATGACACCGGCCAAACTTAAGCGCTTACAACAGGCCTATGAGCAGGTTGCATTTGATAATGGTCGTTATCAGGCTACTTATGAAATCGTATATGGGCACGCCTGGTTCTAATAAGACCGCCTTTCAATAAATATCTAGCCGGTAATCTGAGCTGGTTGTAAAAGGGCTTTCCTTTATTTTTCCCAATTAATTCATTCATCACGGTATTTTTACCCTTCTTTTTATCTCTATGTGCGCCATGAGTAGTGGCATAAAAACATATATTTGTAATAGCTTCATGGCCTTGTTTTCTTGATAAATCATGGTTTTATCTAATAAAAATAAATAACCACGTAAAAACAAGGTGAATTTATAGTGTTTATATTATTAAGCCTCGGCACAGAAGGAATTTTTAGCTTGATATAAGTCAGAGTCGTCATTAGACTCATGACTTTTTCAATGGTGTAATGTTGAAATTAGTTTCAGGAACATACCGATTGTTTCCAGTAATGGGGCTTTTTTATGATTCTTGAACACGCAGACGTTGATGATAATCGCTGCGAATTTTTAATAAGACCCAACAGATCGATGACGGCAAAAGGAATGGTCTTTTTTGTTGCATTGATTGGATTGGGCGTTTTCCTGATAGCTATTAGGTTTGTGCTACTGGGAGCATGGGTGATATTACCGTTTGCGGTTCTCGAGATTGGCTTTCTGGCAGCTGGGTTCTGGTTGTATGAAAGAGCCAGCCGTTATCGCGAAACAGTACAACTCTCCAGAGATAGCTTTTTGATTACACAGGATGGTGTGAATGTGCGTCGTTCCTGGCGTTTCAATCCACACTGGGTCCAGGTGAATCTTAAGCTGGATCCGAATGACTGGTATCCAAGCAGGCTACTTATAAGATCGCATGGTGAACAGGTTGAGATAGGCACCTGTTTAACCAACCAGGAAAGAGAAGAGCTATCTATAGCAATAAAACAATCAATGCCGCGGATTTTAAAATAAGCGGTAAGAACACAGAACAAGTTTAACAATAACCGGGGGAGTATCTAGATGACTCAGCTAGTAAAAGTCTTCAAAGGAAGATGGTTGCTGATTGTATCCATGTTTTTTTCACTACCAGCAAGTGCAGCTCGCGAGTATAACCTGCCAGCACCAGCGTCCACTATGGCGCGCGAGATCTTCGACTTACATACGCTGACGTCTACCGTAGCTACTGTCATCATGATTCTCGTAACCGGGATCATTATTTATGCGCTGATCAAATTTCGCAAATCTGCCGGGTATGAGGCTGATCAGGAATTTAATCATACCTGGTTCGGTCGTTGGTCGTGGGTGCTGGTCCCCGCAATTGTTCTGGGAATCGATTTCAGTATAGCTGGGCCCGCTTCCAAAACTCTTGCCAACGTCGAGTCCTATGATGAGGCTGCGGTGACTGTGAAGGTTACCGGGTCGCAATGGAAGTGGACTTACGAATATATGGATGACGATATCAAGCTCGTCAGCAATTTAAAAAGAGAGCTAACGGTTGATGATGAACATTATTTAAGGGATGTTGATAATCGCCTGGTGCTTCCAAGTCATCAAAGAATTCGTTTTCTACATACAGCTACTGATGTATTACATGCATGGTGGGTACCTGCTCTGGCCTATAAAAAAGATTCGATACCAGGTTATATCAATGAAACCTGGGCTTACATAGATACAGAAGGTGTCTTCCGAGGTCAATGTGCTGAGAACTGCGGGACGGGGCATGCATTTATGCCTATCGTGGTAGAGGTAGTCAGCCCTGAAAAGTTTGACGACTGGAAGCAGGGAATGAAAGTGGCGGCCGCTGCAGCTGCTGCTGAAGCTTCTGCCGATAAAACCTGGACTAAAGATGAGTTGTATCAACGCGGTGAAAGCCTCTATAACACTACCTGTTCTGCCTGTCATATGCCAACAGGCCTGGGTATACCTGGTGTATTCCCAGCCCTGAAAGGTAGCCCTGTTGCTACTGGTGACGTTGCCAAGCATTTGGATACTGTTCTTAAGGGTGTTGCAGGAACTGCTATGGCGGCCTGGGGCGCACAGCTTAATGATCTTGAGCTGGCATCAATTATTACTTATGAGCGAAATGCCTGGGGTAACGATACCGGCGATGCCGTGCAACCCGCTGACGTTAAAGCGGCTCGATAAAATTAGATAACTGGGAGATAAATGATGAGTGAAGCTACTACACACGATGATCATCATGATCACGCGCCTTCGGGCATAGGTCGCTGGCTGTTCAGTACAAACCATAAAGATATAGGTACGATGTACCTGATCTTTGCGCTGGTCATGCTGTTTCTGGGTGGTGCGAGCGCAATGATACTGCGTATGGAACTTTTTATGCCTGGTATTCAGATCGTTCAGCCTGATGTGTATAACAATCTGCTGACCAATCATGCACTGATTATGGTATTTGGTATGGTTATGCCTGCTGGTGCAGGGATGGCTAACTGGATGATTCCGATGATGATCGGAGCGCCTGATATGGCGTTACCACGTATGAATAACCTGAGTTTCTGGTTATTGCCGATGGCCGCTATCATGCTGGTACTGTCGTTTGTGGTTTCCTTTTTTCCTGGAGCCGGCACACCGATTAACACCGGTTGGACTTTGTATCCACCATTATCAGTGCAAACTGGGATAGGCATGGACTTCCTGATCTTTACTGTCCATCTGCTGGGGATTTCATCCATCATGGCGGCGATTAATATTGTGACTACCATCGTTAATATGCGTGCACCCGGTATGACCTGGTTTAAGCTGCCACTGTTTGTATGGTCCTGGTTATTTACTGGCTTGTTGCTGATTATGATTATGCCTGTTCTAGCGGGTGCAGTAACCATGCTTTTGTTTGATCGTCACTTTGGCACTTCATTCTTTGATGCAGCAGGTGGCGGTGATCCTGTGCTGTTCCAGCATCTGTTCTGGTTCTTTGGGCACCCTGAAGTTTATGTATTGTTATTACCTTCTATCGGTGTTCTGGGGCTGATTATTCCAACCTTTTCCCGCAAACCCCTATTCGCTTATAAGCCACTGGTCTGGTTTATGGCAATGCTGACTGCTCTGGGTATGGTGGTATGGGCGCATCACCAGTACACAGTGGGGATGTCACTGACGGCGACGACCTATTTTATGATTGGCACTATTCTCATATCCATACCTGTAGGTATGATGTTGATGAGTTTCATCTTTACCATGTGGCGCGGGGCGATGACTTTCGAAACTCCGATGCTGTTCGGTATTGCGATAATTTTGATGTTCTCATTTGCGGGTGTAACTGGAGTTATGCTGGCGGTAGTGCCTGCTGATCTGCAATATCATGACTCATACTTTGTGGTCGCCCACTTCCACTATGCGCTGATACCGGGCTCGGTATTCGGCCTGTATGCGGCAGTTTTTTACTGGTTGCCCAAGTGGACTGGTCATATGTACGACGAGAAACTGGGGAAGATTTTCTTCTGGTGGACAACTCTGTCGTTTAATCTGACCTTCTTCCCTCAGCATTTTGCTGGCCTGGCTGGTATGCCTCGTCGTATTGTTGATTACAGCCCGCAGTTTGTTGATTTCAATTTTATATCCAGTGTTGGCGGTATGTTGTTCGGTCTTTCTCACCTGCTGTTCCTGTACATAATTATCAAAACTGTTAAAGGTGGAGAAAAGGCACCTGATAAGCCCTGGGAAGGTTCTCAGATTGGAACTACAGGCCTGGAATGGACGTTATCGTCTCCACCACCTTTTCACAGTTTTAGTACACCTCCAACGGTAAAATAGTAATCATAATCTGCGAGTAGTCCTGTTCAGGCTACTCGCTAGATTTCAGATAATGTTATGGCAAAAAAAGAAATGACAGCCGAAGAAAAACGTTTACGACGCAATAACCTGATTGTTGCGGCAATTTTAACTGCAATTGCATTGACCGGTATTCTGGTACCTTTGATTTATTACACAGGAATTGCTGTACCTCAATGAATATTGAAGATAAGCAGAAGGGTAAAAAAACATCCTGGCTGTTGGGGGCCTTCGGCATAGGTATGTTTGGCTTCGGTTTTGCGCTCGTACCCCTTTATAACATGCTATGTTCTGTATCGGGCATTAATGGCATAGCTACGGCCGGAAATAAGGCAGAAATGGTTATGGCTCAGGTCGATAATAATCGACTGGTGACGGTTGAGTTCGATTCGACAATTAATGAAAACCTGCCATGGAAAATAGAACGGCCAGCAAAGAAATTAAAAGTCCATCCTGGAGAGATACATAATATCAGCTACCGGGCGACGAATATGTCAGATAAAACTATCAAGGTGCAGGCGATACCCGGGATTACACCCTGGCAGGCTACCGAATTTTTTAACAAGATACAGTGTTTTTGTTTTGACACACAAACCCTGGGGCCGGGGGAAAGTCAGGATATGAACCTGCAATTTATTGTAGATAGACAGTTACCAGAGCAATATAAAACAATCACTTTGTCTTATACGTTTATGAATACTGATCGCTCTAAGATTTAATATAAAGAAAACTACTCACACCAGGGGAAAGATATGACAACTAACGACAGTTATTTTATTCCAGAGCCAAGTCGCTGGCCGATAATTTCGGCGACCGGGGTATTTGTTTTACTGTTTGGCTTTATCCTGTTTATTAATGATATAGGTGCGGGCTCGACTATTATTGTGGCTGGTCTGTTGATGGTTGCCTACATCTTCTTTGGCTGGTTTGGTGCTGTCATTGATGAGAATCTGAAAGGCAGTTATGGCCCACAGGTTAGTACCTCTTTTCGACATGGTATGTTCTGGTTTATCACCTCTGAGGTTTTCTTCTTTCTGACTTTTTTTGGTTGTTTATATTATCTGCGTAATGTCGCTGTACCCTATCTAGGTGGAGAAGGGCAGCTGGGTAAATCCAATTTATTATGGGATGGTTTTCAGGCTGCCTGGCCGCTAATAAATTTACCTGATGCAACCAATTATACCCCTGCAAAAGAGGCTATGGGTGCCGGCGGTATACCACTTTGGAACACCATTATCCTGCTTTCTTCTGGTGGCACACTGACCTGGGCTCACTGGGGGCTTAAGAAAGATAGTAAGAAACAGCTGGTGTTGGGACTTATTCTGACTGTGGCTTTGGGCTTATTGTTCTTTAGTTTGCAGGCCTATGAGTATGCCCATGCTTACACTGAAATGAATTTAAGACTGACCTCAGGTATTTATGGGTCAATGTTTTACATGTTGACTGGCTTTCATGGCCTGCATGTAACGATAGGAACTATCATGCTGTTCGTGATAACGATTCGTTCGATAAAGAATCATTTTACCGAAGAAAATCACTTTGCTTTTGAAGCAGTTGCCTGGTATTGGCATTTTGTGGACGTGGTATGGATCGGTTTGTACTTCTTTGTGTACTGGTTATAAAACAGGCTATAACTTATGACGAATTGTCTGAGGTTGATCAGGGCAATTCGTCAGTTTTGATTTAGAAGTTATTTGGCTGCAGGTTCCCTGTGTAATAACCGATGAGCAGGAGGGCTATCAGGCAAATAGACAGAGCAACACGGATAGTTAGAGATTTTACAATCCTGTTTGATTTGCCGTTATCCTTGGCAAGGAAAATGACGCCACTAAATAAACTGATCAGAATCAGGATTAGGTTGATGATGATTAGTATCTTAAACATGGGATCCTGTGCGGGTATTTATAAGCCGCTCATTTTAACATAATGTAGGTAAAACAAGTTAAAGCGAGTGAATATGAAATACCAGTTGAGGTTTAATCCACTGATGATCTTTTTGACATTGGTGTTTTTTGCGGTTTTTACAGCTCTATCAATCTGGCAAGTGAACCGGGTTTATGAAAAACAGCATGTGCAGGATTTAATAGCCCAGGCTAATGCGGGTAAGCCATTGCACATCCAGGCGAATGAGAGCGATCAGCAGTTGCTGCAGCATCGCCATTATAAAGCGACAGCTAAAGGTAGCTTTTTAAATGAACAATGCTTTTTCGTCGAGAATGTGATTTTTAAGGGTAAGCCTGGACTGTATGTGTATTGTCCTTTCAGGATTGAAAATGACAGCCGGGTATTACTGGTGAATATGGGCTGGATGAATAAATTATATAACCGCCTGCAGTTACCACCGTATCAGTTGAGCAGTAATGTTATATCGATTGAGGGTGTGATAGCCGATCCTCGATCTAAACCGGTGGTAACCTCTGGTACGGATAAGCCAAACATAGAGCTGGATAACTTATGGGCTTATTTTGATTTTGACAGCTTACGTCAACAAACCGGCCTTGATTTCTATCCGATAGAATTTCAGTTAACAACGCAAATCGATACGTTGTTACAAAGAGACTGGCCGGAATATGAAGCAAAGATCGGTATGCATATAGGCTATGCGATTCACTGGGCTGCTTTTGCTCTGGCGACGCTGGGATTATTTTTAAAATTTAATGTAAAGAAAGCTGAAATAAATGACTGAACAGGTAAAGAAGACAAACTACATGCCGTTATGGATATTAATCGCCTTATGCGGTTTTCCCTATATAGGCGGTACGTTGTATTACCAGTATCAAGATCGTCTACCACAGGCCGGTACAACCAATTATGGGGATCTTATTTCACCTGTTAAAGAAGTGAATAATATCGGTTTGACTCTGTTCGACGGCACTCAAAAGCCAATCACTGATTATCGAAAGAAATGGCTGATGGTTTATATTCTTGATGGAGTGTGTAGCGAAGACTGTCAAAAGAATATTTATTTTATGCGCCAGATTAGAAAAGCAATGGCAGAAGATCGTTACCGGATTAATCGCCTGCTGGTGCTGGATAAGAAGGAGTTACTGACGGATGATTTACAGAAGCTTTTACTGGACTATGAAGGCATGGATGTGGCGACTATTAACAGTGAGTCGAAGTCAGATTTCTATTCGACAATGCAGGATGCTTCCGGTAATACCTTTAGAAAAATAATGCTAATCGATCCGATGGGGAATTTTATGATGGAGTATGACTCGCAGCCCGACCCTGAATTAGTACTGAAAGATGTGAAAAGATTGTTAACTATCTCCAGAATTGGCTGAATGGCCTAGAGGCAGATTATGATATTAAACAAGGTTAAAGAAACTACCCAGTATTTACCACATATACGGGATTATTATCGTTTGTGTAAACCCAAGGTGGTTTACCTGATTCTGTTTACTGCCGCAGCAGGAATGCTGCTATCCAGCCCAGCTATGGTACCTATAGATACGCTATTTTTTGGCTTATTGGGTATTGGTCTTGGTGCTGCTTCTGGTGCTGCTATCAATCATTGGGTAGATCAACGAATCGATGTCATTATGGCGCGTACCCGTAATCGCCCTTTACCTCAGGGGAATGTCAGTTCTCGATCTGCATTGATTTTTGCCATCAGCCTGGGTGTACTATCCATGGTGGTGTTAATAGCCTTCGTTAATGTGATGACAGCTGTACTGACTTTTATTGCATTGAACGGTTATGCGGTGGTGTATACCATGTTTTTGAAGCACTCTACACCGCATAATATTGTGCTGGGCGGGGCTGCTGGTGCAGCACCACCTGTATTAGGCTGGACAGCAGTTACCAATGAGTTGACTGTTGATGCCCTGTTACTGTTTTTGATTATCTTCATCTGGACGCCGCCACATTTCTGGGCTTTAGCTATCAAACGTCGTGATGAATATAAGGCAGCTGGAGTGCCTATGTTACCGGTCACGCATGGTATTGCTTTCACCAAGCTGCATATCGTGCTGTATACCCTGATGTTACTGGTGGTCACCCTGTTACCTTTCCTGACGCATATGAGCAGTTATCTCTATCTTGCGGGTGCAGTTGGACTTGGACTCGGGTTTATCTATTACGCCATCAAGCTTTATTACTGTGAGTCAGATGAATATGCAATGAAGACTTTTGCTTATTCCATTTTTTATCTGAGTGCTTTGTTTGCGATATTAATTAGCGATCATTATCTTAGAGAAGTTATTCGGGCCTATTTTTTATAGATAGAGCGTAATACGATCACCAGAAAAACTATACCACCGATAATTGCGATCAGACCTCCTAACCCCATCAGGCCCATGCCCGCCTTTCGTGCCAGAGTGTCCAGTCCCTGTGCGGCACCAGCGGTTTTGCGTTGTACGCCATAGCCGCCAGACCATGCCAGACCAATGATATGCATCATCTGACCAGTAGCATAAATAATGGGCTGAGCATTCGCCCATTTGCCAACTGGAGCCCGGTAACCAAAGATCGGTAATAGTAGATAAGACATGCCCATAAAGGCCAGAGTCACGCCTACAATCGATCCATGGTAGTGCGCGGGAATCACTACATTAACGCCTTTAATCATAAAACCCAGTACGCCTCCACTGGCGAACAGTACAACAGAACTGACAAATGCAATTCTTAATGGCTTTTGTTCCGGGCTTAGCGACTGCCAGTTAAATATCTTAAATGCGATTAAAATTCCAAGCGGTAGACTGGCCAGCCCACCGAAACGCATCAATTCGGTAAAGTTAATGCGGTGCTCGGGTGATAAAACTGGAAAACTGAAATAGATGACAGGGGTTATCAGTACGGGTAAAAAGCATAATAGAAATAATGCGATGTAGTGTTCATTTTTCAATGGGTAGCTATTGCCGGCTGCACTGCTTAACCAGAGCCATGAAACCAGCAACAAAATAGTATGTGAAAATTGAAGTGTGTGTCCGCTGCCCCAGAAGAGATATTCGTAGTAGGAATGTTCATTTCCTGTCTTCGGTAATTCGATATAAGAATAAAGTTGAGCTAACAGGGTAATAATCAGCGTAACAACGCTTAACAAAATTGCGAATTTGATAACTCCCTGTGTAGTTGTCAGGTCCGGTAATTTATTAAATACTAAAGATCGTATAGAAATGATAGTCATCCCCACACCAACAATGATTAGTCCTGACAGGAACAGGTGATCATTCAAAACCGGAATATAATTATTAATGATTGGGTGAGCCTGTCCTGAAAAAGGTGTTATTACGATCATCAGGGTGCCTGCCAGAGCTAGCAGCAGAGCACTCCTGTCAAGGAGTTGAGCTGGTCTCTGATTACTAAGGCTCCAGAAGATCGCGGTAAAGGAAATAAACCATATTAAAACCGACAGATCGACATGCACCACAAGTGCTGTATGAAAGAAGTCTATCCAGGGGATAAAGTCAGATATTGCAGGGGTGCGGGAAAGCACCAGCAATAGGGAAAAGATACCTGAAGCGAGTAATGAAAAGATGCCGAGGAAAAACCATCCTTTGGAAATACTTATTTGTGCAGGGGTAAACTGGTCTAGATAGAAAGATTTCAAATGAGCCCCACAGGGAAGGTAAAAAAATTCCGCTAATGATAAATCATTAGCGGAATCTGTAGTAGGGCTAAGGTGTTACTGGAAGCTGGATTTGATACGTTTAAATGCGTTAGCTTCGATCTGACGAATGCGCTCAGCAGAGACTCCGTACTCATCAGCCAGTTCGTGCAATGTGGCTTTGGTATCATGCAGCCAGCGACGACTGACAATATCGCGACTTCTGTCATCAAGCTCTTCTAATGCCTGCATGAGCTGGTCAGTGTTGTTCTGCTCACTGTCTTTATGTTCCAGTAATAGTTCTGGAGTAGGGGCAGGTGAAGCCAGGGTGAGTGCAGGTGACGCATAAGCGTGATCTTCGTCGTCGTCGATGTTTAAATCGAAAGCCATATCCTGATTATTCAGTCGGTTTTCCATCTCAAGCACATTTTCCGGGGTAACGCCCAGGGTATTAGCTACATCTAGTACTTCTTCATGCTTGAACCAGCCCAGACGCTTTTTCTGGCTACGTAGCTTAAAGAAAAGTTTACGCTGAGCCTTGGTAGTAGCAACCTTAACAATGCGCCAGTTTTTTAGAATAAATTCATGGATTTCAGCCTTGATCCAGTGCACTGCAAATGAAACCAGACGCACACCAACAGTAGGGTCGAATCTTTTAACCGCTTTCATCAGTCCAATATTACCTTCCTGGATCAGGTCAGCAAGCGCCAGACCGTAGCCTGCATAGTTATTGGCTATTTTGATAACAAAGCGCAAATGGGGTAAAACAAGGCTCTGAGCGGCAGAAATATCACCAGTTTCCTGTAACTTCTCAGCGAGTTCGTACTCTTGCTCAGCTGTGAGTATAGGAATACTATGCGTTGCAGAGATATATGCTTCCAGACTGGAAGGCGTCCCCTTTAACACCGGTAAAGTATTCATTGTCATTGCTAATTGTGTACCCATAGTGTCCTCTCAATTAATGTTTAGCACTCTGCTAAATTGAGTGCTAAGTATTAGAACATACATATCAGCATGAGTTCAACCCGAGTCAAAAAAGTTGTGATCTGTGAGCAGATTTAAACAGCTAAATGGCGTTAATTTCTAATAAGTAAGCCCAACTTATAGATAGCGAAAAGGGCTTTCAAGCTATCTGACCTGCTTTGATTTGAAGAATATCAATAAAGTTTAAAACGTATCCAATGAAGTTTGGGTTGATAGAGTGTTGAGGGTAGTTATAACATTATAACAATGTGCTTAATACTTGTTAGTTATATTAAAAGTGATCTTTTTAATCAGCTAAGGTATAGCAGGTGATTAAAATTATTAATAAATAGATAAAACAATAGTTAAAATAATTATTGTTTTATAAGTTATTGAATATTAAGAAATATTAATATAGTGATCAGGTTATAAAAATGGATTATAAAGCCACGGTGTTGGATATAAATCATATTGAAAGCGGCGATAATTAAAAATTAATAAATATTTATCTGAATTACTCGAGTTTAATTAAAAACAGAAACTTGCATAAAAGTTAAAAGCAGATTAGCATCCGCATAGTATCAAGCTACTTGGTATTGGGTTGATAATAAACCGGCTAGTATCTAGCGCTATAGCTAAGGTCGGTTTCTATCGCTGGTAAATTACATGGGTTAAAAATCTCACAAAAATAAAATTTGAGGAATTGATTAATGAATATTAAAAATAGAGAGGAACTTGCACGTTTAAAAACGGCATCAAAGGGGTTGTCTCTGGGTATGGTAAGTGCGTTGGCAATGTTGACCTTATCCGGTCAGGCTGTTGCTGATGATGCAACCATAAAGTTATATGGAAATCTGGATACGGGTATTGAGCATCTTACGAATGTGGGTGCAGGAAAAGATAGTGTAACACGCATACCTGGCATCACTGGAACTATGGCATCAAGACTTGGCGTTAAGGTAAGCAAGGATGTCGGCGATGGTTATCAGGCATTTGCCGTCATGGAGCTAGGTGCAAGTCCAGATGATGGTACGCTCAGGCAGGGTGGCCGTATTTTCGGGCGTCAACTTAATATGGGGCTTCAGACACCAGCGGGTCGCTTTACCATAGGTCGTCAATACTCGCCTTTCCTGTTTGCTACAGGAGATTTAATGGGTCCGAATATCTACGCTTTAGGATCGTTGGATGCTTACCTGCCGAATGCACGTATGGATAATTCGGTTTCATGGAGTGATAGATACGATAGTGGTTTATCTGCCGCCGTTGCTTATTCATTTGGTCGTGATACAACAGGAGCGGTCCCGGCTTCAGGTACCTGTGCTGGTGAAGATACTCAGGCGGACGACTCTTCAGCCTGTCGGCAGTTCGCAGCATCACTAAAATACAAGGGAGACGGTTTTGGCATATCTGCTGGTATAGATAGACAGAATGGTGGTACTGGTGCAACTGCGTTTTTCTTCGATGGAGCTGCACCTGTATCTATGGCTGATTCTGGTGATACTGATCAGAGACTAACTCTGTCTGGATACTATGCAATGGGTGATACAACAATTGGTCTTGGTTTACTAAATAGAAAGGTAGATACTTCAGCTAGAAATATTAAATCAGATACGATTTATGTGTCAGCAAAACATAAATTCAGCGATAAAACCACAATCAATGCCGGTGTTTATAGCATAACTAACGACGACAATGAAACAGATGCTACATTGCTAGTTGTGCGAGCACTCTATAATCTGGATAAAGGAATTGACTGGTATGCTCAGGTGGGAAGCATAAGCAATAGCGATAAAGCTAAGTACGCCTTATCACCAGGTAAAGATACTGGGCCTGCCGCAGGTGAAAGCCAGACTGGAATCATGGTGGGTTTTCGCTTCAAGTATTAAAAATGCTGTTTTAATATGGAAAAGACAGGGGCTGACATGATCAGCCCCTGTTGTTTTCAGATTTTAAAAATCTGCTCTCATATCTGGATAGTAGTTCTTATCACAGGTATCGATTGTTATATAATTGTTTTTTTGTGCGACAATGTTTCCATCAACAGGGTGAATGTTCACATGTTTCAATCTACTGAGTGGGAAGGATAATCAGAATGACGCAAAGCAGGATTTCAGTTAACGAATTGGAAAAAACAAAACAGCAGCAACCGTCGAGACCAATGGGGGTCGCCTATATAATCGGCCGACTGGAAAGAGGTCTTTATCGACAGATTCGAACGGCTCTCTCCCCTCTGGGTGTGACTGTTAGCCAGTATACTGCGCTTTCTGTTTTTAGTGCACGAGGCAATATGTCAAACGCTCAGCTGGCTGATCGTACAATGGTTTCACCGCAGGCAGCAAACGAATTGATTAAGTCTATGGAAGTAAAGGGGTGGATCAAGCGTGAGCCGGATAAGACACATAAACGTATCATACAAATCAGCCTCACCGAATCAGGTAAGGAGTTACTTGGCAAGTGCGATGAGATTATTTCTGTTATGGAAGGTCATATGATGGAAGAATTAAGCGAGGATGAGAGGTCCCTCCTGAAAAGCCAGCTGCGCGGTATGCTACGTTTATTACTGGAACCATAAGGCGGCAGGTAACTACATGCTTTGCTTTTTCTGCTAGATTTGCCTTCCCAATATTTACTCAGTAATCAGCAGCACGCTTCAACCGTGCGATATCGTGATCAGGCTGTGTGGCCCTGGTGCCCCGTTGTATGCTGGAAAATGTAAGAGACGAAGCTTTGGCTAAATTGCTCAAGGTAGTTGTCGTTTGGTCCTTCCATGGACATAGGTCGCTTAGTAGAACGGCTACAAGTCGCTCCTCCGGCCTTGCTGGAAGAAAAAAGGTCTCCAGCAGTGTTAATTAACAGGTGCTGGTCCTTTATGCCATAGCTCTGGTACTTTAATGGGCTGTGTTTCTAACGAGACAGTACTTTCAATATTGATTCAGACAGGTAACCAATGTTGGTCGAGTTAATACCAGCCAGGTTAATTCGCGTAGAACCAACGATATAGATGCCAAAATCATTGCGTAAGCTGGTTAGCTGATCGGCAGTGATACCCAGAAAGGAAAACATACCTTTTTGTTGTAGGATATGGCTAAAATCCATGCCTGCTGCATTATTCTGAATATTGTCTGTTAACAGGGTGCGCATATTCTGAATGCGTTGCCTTACTTCACCCACTTCATTCATCCAGTTTGCGCGCAAATCTTCATCTCCCAGGATGATTGATACAAGCAATGCGCCGTGGGCAGGGGGCATGGAATAGGTCTGGCGTGCGACAGCCATGGCCTGGCTGAGAACAATAGGAGCCTGTTGTGCAGTATTACATACAAAAGTGGCCGAGCCAGTACGTTCGCGATAAAGGCCAAAATTCTTCGAGCAGGATGAGGCTATAATCACTTCGGGAAGTTTGGCAGCCATGAGACGAAGCCCGTAGGCATCTTCATCTACACCGTCGCCCAGCCCCTGATAGGCTATATCGATAAAAGGAATGAAGCCTTTCTCCAGTGCAAGATCAGTCAAAATTTGCCATTGAGCATGACTGAGATCGGCGCCGGTTGGGTTATGGCAACATCCATGCAGTAAAACGATATCACCAGCAGGTACCTTTTTTAGTGTATCTAACATGCTGTCAAAATTGATCTGTTTTAACTCAAGGTCGTAATAGGGGTATTCCTCGATCTTGAAACCAGCACTACCCAGTAAAGGAATATGGTTAGGCCAGGTTGGTGTGCCTACCCATAACTTTGCATCTGGATTGGCACGACAAATAACTTCAGCAGCAATACGTAATCCACCTGAACCGCCTGGTGTCTGAATACTGCAAACACGACCAGAGGTAACGGCATTGTGCTCACTACTCAGTAATAAATCGATAACTCTTTGGTTGTATTCAGGGTCACCAGCAATACCCTGGTAAGTTTTGCTGGATTCTATTTCTATCAGACGGTTTTCAGCTTTCTGTACTGCCTGCATTACGGGTGTTCGTCCCTGATCATCCATGTAAACGCCAACACCCAGATCAATTTTCTGTTCACGGGGGTCTTTTCGGTAAGCAGCCATGAGTCCAAGGATAGGGTCATCGGGCAAAGCGTTTAGGTGGTCGAACATACTTGGTGTCCTTAATTATCAGTGTTGAAAAAGAAGATACTGGATATAGTACCTAAATTTAAGCGAAACGCATTAGATTCTTTACCGATCAACACATGGGTTTCACGGAAATTGCTTATGCAGGTATTAGAAATTTATCGCTTCATGCTGGCGCTTGATATTAACGAGGTTGATTAGACGAGAAAGCAGGTTTTCTTCGGTTATTGGCTTGGTAATGAAGTCATTGGTTCCTGCTCCGAATATGCCAGTAAAATCGGTTTGTTCATCGCCTGAGGGTTCCACTGTCATCAGTAGTACGGGCAGGGTTAGATAATCGTATTTGAGTTCATTTCGAATGTTTTGAATGAGTTCAAACCCGGACATTTTTCTATCCAGTAACAGGTCGGTAATTAAAATATCATAGGTGCATTTGTTATTGTTGCTGAAGTCCATGCGTAATTCATTTAGCGCATTCTCACCATCTTCCAGATGCAGATAATCAAAGTTGTTTTTATGCAGAATAGATGTGGTGATAGCCGAAGAGGTTGCGCTCTTATCTACATACAGGACTTTGGCATTAAGGGTGTTATCTTTGTTGAGAAAGCTACAGATAAAATCAACCAGCGCTTTATGACCTTCAGCCTTATCAAAATAGGCAGTTATCGTATTTGCTTCATCGTCATCTGGGTTAACTATATGGGTGGGGGTATCACCCGAAACCACGAAAATGGGGGTGTCCTTATTTTTGAATAGCTTTCGAATCTCTGATATCAGTTGCTGTCCTTCCATATCCGGCAATGAAAGCCCCGTGGTGATGATTTCAAATTCAAAGCGTTTACAGGCGGTTAGCGCCTCCTTAGCTGTGCCACAGGCAATGATATCGATGTCTGGCATGCTACTGAGTAATTCCTTAAACAGAATAGTACGGGCTGAGTCCGATGAGTCGACGATAAGCAGACGTTGTTTTGAGAGCATATTATTTTGGTTCTATTTCGTTTAAATGCCGGGCAACAGCAATCCATGAGCCACCTAGTCCCAGAAGCGTACTACTGCTAATCAGTAGCATAAAGTCGGTAAAGCTAAAAGTCATTAAGCTAAATTCAGATTGATATAACAGGTTCAGGTGGTTGAAGGGGCCGGATAATGCAATTGCACTAAGCTCTACCAGTATCCATGAAAGCAGACCTCCAAGTAGACCATACCATACGCCTCCATACAGAAAAGGACGACGGATAAAGGAATCCGTAGCACCGATTAACTTGGTCACAACAATTTCCTGATAACGATTCTGTATGTCCAGTCGAATCGTGTTGCCTATGATAAGTAGCACAGCAAAACTGAAAAGCAAGCTTATGATGATAACGATACGTTTGGCCAGGTCGATTAAAGTGTATAAACGCTCTAGCCATTCGGTATCTAGTTTGGCGATATCCACCTCTGGATATGCCTGCAGCTTTGCCAGCAGGGTTTTAATGCTAAAGGTGTCTATATCGTGAATGGGCTGCACAATAATGCTATGAGGGAGAGGGTTCTCTTCCAGCTGATCGATGCTCTCGCCAAACCCAGAAGACTGCTTAAACTGTTGTAGTGCATCATCTCTGGAGATAAAAAGGGTGTCCGCGATTTGTGGCTCTTTACTCAATTGGGCACTAAAATCTCTGGCTTGCTGCGTAGTAACGTGCAGTTCCAGATACAGGGTGATCTGTGTGGTTGATCGAAAATCACCTGCGATATTATCAATATTTTTCAGAAACAGGTAAAAGCCGCCTGGCAGGGTCAGCGTAATCCCAATCACGGTCACAGTCATCAGGGTTGAGCTTGGACTGCGGTAAATTTTGCCGAGACTGAACACCAGAGACTGTAAATGATGCAGCAGCCAGGCAAAAGTGCGGTTAATAAAGGCAGGGTTACTCTGGTGACGATTCTTAGGCATAGCTATCATCCTCCAGATCGTTATGGATGATGGAACCTTGATTCAGGGTAACTACAGGTTTCTGTAATTCTTCGATTAAATTCAGATCATGGCTGGCTACCAGAACGCTAACACCAACCTGATGGAAATCGACAAAAATCTGCATAATCTCACGAGATAATACCGGGTCCAGATTTCCGGTAGGCTCGTCGGCCAGTAGCAGCATGGGTTTGTGTACTACCGCGCGCGCGATGCCAACACGTTGTTGTTCACCCCCTGAGAGGGTTATGGGCATGGATTTTTCCTTGTTCAACAGGCCGACCTTGTCCAGAGCGGCACGGGTTCGTTTGGCAATTTCCTGGGGGCGGTATCCCTGAATGATCAGTGGCAAAGCAACATTATCGAATACAGGGCGATCAAACAGCAGTTGGTGATCCTGAAAGATAAAGCCAATATGTCGTCTGATGTAGGGTATGCGTTTACGCGGTAGCGTATTAAGATTGATCTGATTCAGTATCGCCTGGCCACGTGTGGGTTTCTCAATCAGTGAGATGATCTTTAGTAGCGTACTTTTCCCAGCACCGGAATGACCGGTAAGAAAAGCCATCTGGCCCGCTTCCAGATTGAGTGAAACATTGCTTAATGCTTCATATCCGCCAGGATAACGCTTTGTGACATTGTGGAAATGAATCATTAAGTCTGTAATTACGATATCAAATTTAGGGTTATTTTAACCTTTATTGTTCTCTGGCTAAAAGTGCTTTGGTGAATTCGTCGGCATTAAATTCACGCAAATCGGCCGCTGTCTCTCCCACACCTATAAAGCGGATTGGTAATTTCATTTTTTCAGCAATACTGAATACGATACCACCTTTAGCGGTACCATCCAGTTTAGTCAGCACAATGCCATCAATACCAATCGCATCATTAAAGCTTTTAGCCTGTGATAATGCATTCTGACCCGTACCAGAATCCAGTACCAGCAAGGTTTCGTGTGGTGCGCTTGGGTCAAGCTTGCCCATCACTCGTTTGATTTTTTCCAGTTCGTTCATCAAATTATCCTGAGTATGCAGACGTCCGGCGGTATCTGCTATCAGAACATCAATGCCACGAGACTGGGCTGCCTGCAATGCATCATAGATGACAGATGCAGCATCAGCACCGCTGCCCTGGCTGATAACCGGTATATTCAAGCGCTGTCCCCAGCTCTGTAGTTGCTCAACTGCCGCAGCACGGAAGGTATCGCCTGCCGCCAGCATCACGTTCAGTCCCTGGTCGCTGAATTTCTGCGCCAGCTTGCCTATGGTGGTGGTCTTGCCCGCACCATTAATCCCCGTCATTAAGATGACAAAAGGCTTGTGCTCCGGATTGATACGCAAAGGGTGATTGCTGACTTCCAGTATCTCCTGCATAGCCTGATCCAGGGCTTTGAATACCGCATTATCATCAGTGATTTCGTTACGACCTAAAGATACGGTGATCTTTTGAATAATCTGCTGGGTGGCTTCCATACCTACGTCTGACATCAACAACTGATCTTCCAGTTGCTCCATCAGGTCGTCATCAATACGCTTTTTACCAAGGAATATATCAGCGATACCAGAGGTCAGGTTAGAGCGTGTTTTACCCAGTTTGCTTTTCAGACTGGCGAAAAGACCCTGCTTTTTTTCAGGTTGAACTGTTTCCTTACCAGTTTTGGCAGGATTGTTTTTTTTGAAACCGAACATAAATTACTGTGTCATAGGAACGCGGAGGCATTATGCTAACAGAAACCCCGCCCGAGGTTAAAAATGATTGGTAATAGACTATGAAAAAAATTCTACTTTTTGCAATGTGCTGTTTTACGCTGTTGCCTGTGCACGCCAAAACGGTAGAACACAAGCTGGATAATGGGCTGAAACTGATTGTTCGGGAAGACCACCGTGCGCCTGTTGTGGTTTCTCAGATCTGGTACAGAATTGGATCCACCTATGAGCATGATGGAATCACCGGAGTATCTCATGTTTTGGAACATATGATGTTCAAAGGAACCAAAACCCTGAAGCCAGGAGAGTTCTCGGAGATAATTGCCAGTAATGGTGGCAGCGAGAATGCATTTACCTCTCGCGATTATACGGCCTATTTTCAACGTATCGCCAGTGACCGGCTGGAAATCTGTCTTAAGCTGGAAGCTGATCGCATGCGCAATGTCATTTTTCTTCCGGAAGAGTATAAAAAAGAAGTGGCGGTGGTGCAGGAAGAGCGCCGAGGACGTGTAGATAACCAACCCAAATCAAAACTGTTTGAACAGTTTTATGCCACAGCATTTCTGAATAGCCCCGTACGCATACCTACCATAGGCTGGATGGGGGATCTGGATAATCTGGATATGCAGGATGCTGCCAACTGGTATAAACAATGGTATGCGCCTAATAATGCAACACTGGTTATAGTGGGCGATGTTGATAGCGAGAAAACGATAGCGCTGGTGGAAAAATACTTTGGCCATATTAAGCCTTCTAATATCAAACCACCCAAGCCTCGCATGGAAGTCAAACAGGAAGGTGAAAGACGTATCACTATGTATGGTCAAACCTCAACTCCTTATCTGATAATGGGTTATAAGGCGCCAGTGCTGAAAGACCTGAAGTACCCATCTGATGCTTATGCGCTGGATGTATTAAGTGGCATTCTGGATGGTGGAAATAGTGCCAGAGTAGCCAGGAATATATTACGCGGTGAAGAGCTGGCCGTAGAGGCAGGCACTTCTTACGACCAGTTTGATCGACTGGCTGGCTTGTTTCTGTTTGCAGGCACGCCAAACAAGGGGGTGTCACCAGAGCAACTGGAGCAGGCATTCCAGAAAGAAATTAGTGATCTTAAAAATACCCCGGTCACAGCTCAGGAACTGGATCGAGTCAAGGCGCAGGTGATAGCAGGTAAGGTTTATGAGCGGGACTCCATGTTCTATCTGGGTATGCAGGTAGGCATGCTGGATAGTGCGGGTTATGACTGGAGATTGCTTGATCAATATGTAGAGAACATTCGAAAAGTGAAGGCTGAAGATATTCAGCGAGTTGCAAAGAAGTATTTTGACAGCACGCAATTGACCGTTGCCACCCTTTGGCCAGAGAAGGAAGCTACAGAAAAATGAAAACCAATCTATTGATCAGTTTTATCTTAACCAATCTGTTTATTTTTTCAGCGCCACAGGCGCTGGCGCTGGATATTAAAAGCTGGAACACCCAAAACGGAGCCAGGGTTTTATTCGTTGAAAATCATGATTTACCGATGATAGATGTCAGAGTGACGTTCAAGGCCGGTAGCTCTCGTGATGGTGATTTATCGGGCGTTTCTCGTCTGGTTAATGCCTTGCTGGTAGACGGTAGCGGTGATTATAGTTCTGAAGATATCGCTGAAACCTTTGAATCCACGGGTGCTCAGCTGGGACATGACTCCTTACGTGATATGGGGTATGTGAGTCTGAGGAGTTTATCAGACCCGACTATGCTGGATAAAATATCAGATCTGTTTGCACGTATTATAGCGTTGCCATCATTCCCGCAGGATGCTATTGAGCGTGATCGCCAGGCTATGTTGATTGGTCTGGCTGAACGCAAAAAAAATATTGGAAGTGTCGTGAGTGATGCTTTTTTTGAGCATGTGTATCAGGGGCATCCTTACCAGCTGGGGTCTCAGGGTACAGAAGCAACGCTGCGAGCCATAACACAGCAGGATTTAAAAGATTTTCATGCGCAGTATTATGTTGCCAATAACGCAACACTAGCGATAGTGGGCGACTTTACCCTGCAACAGGCAAAACAGTTTGCCGAATTATTGACGAAATATCTAAAGCCAGGCAAAGCAGCAGAGGAAATTCCCGCTATTCTACCGCCCGAGCAGAAAAAGGTGGCAACCATTAGAGTTCCATTTAAAGCGTCACAGACTCATATCCAGCAGGGGATGCCTGCTTTAACGCGCCAGGACCCTGATTATTTCGCGCTGTATGTTGGTAATCATATCCTGGGTGGGAGTGGCTTCAGTTCACGTCTGATGCAGGAAATTCGAGAAGATCGAGGGCTCGTTTATAGCGTGTACAGTTATTTCATGCCAATGGAAAGCAATGGGCCGTTTGAAATGTCTCTGCAAACCAGTACCGAGAATGAAGAGCAGGCGGTTGAGTTGCTCGACTCTCTGCTCGAGGACTTCATCAAAAACGGGCCGGATGAAAAAGAGCTGGAGCACGCGAAGAACAATATCACCGGCAGTTTTCCGCTTAAGATCGACAGTAATAAAAAGATAGTCGAGTATCTTGCGGTGATTGGATTTTACGATTTGCCTCTGGAGTATCTGGATAGCTTTAATGATCGAGTGAATGCGGTAACGGTTGAAAGTATCAAAGATGCTTTTCAACGCAGAGTTGATCCTGCCAGGATGACGCGAATTATTGTGGGTGAACAGTCATAAAACGCACACCAAAAAAAAGGGGGTTAACCTCAATCCGTATCATTGCAGGTCACTGGCGTGGAAGCCGTATACCGGTTCTGGATAGGGAAGGGCTTAGACCTACACCTGATCGCATCAGGGAAACGCTTTTTAACTGGTTATCAGGTGATATCCGTGGTGCTAATGTACTGGATTGCTGTGCCGGAGCAGGTGGTCTGGGTCTGGAAGCCGCTTCACGCTCAGCGTCTCAGGTAACAATGGTGGAGCTTGATCGCATGGCTGCGGCGCATTTGATACAGCAATATCAGCGTTTGAAAGCTGAAAATGTGTCAGTTGAATGTACTGATATACTGCAATATCTGGAAAATACGCAACAAAAGTATGATCTGGTATTCATCGATCCGCCTTATGCGCACCCTGAATTGCGCGAGGCTATCATGGGGTTGTTAATAAAACACGATCTTATGAATGATGGCTGTTTGCTGTATCTGGAATGGCCAAAGACGCAGAAAATACAGTTAAATCATGAAAATTTGACCTGGATTAAGCAAAAAAATGCAGGTCAGGTTGAGTACGCTATAGCGCAATGGCGGCTAAGTCGCTAGAATTCCACCTCTTTTGAATTGGCGATTAGTGTGAGTGATTCGAAGATAGCAATATATCCTGGCACCTTTGACCCGGTAACCTGTGGTCATACGGATATCGGTTTTCGTGCATTGAAAATGTTCAATGAAGTCGTGATTGGGGTGGCGGATAATCCGCAGAAGCAGCCTTTTTTTACGCTGCAAGAGCGAATCGATATGCTAGAAACAGTATATAAGGGTGAAAATCGAATCACGATAAAACCATTTTCTGGATTATTGATCGATTTTGCAAAAGAATGTGAATCTCAGATCATAATACGCGGATTGCGTGCGATCTCTGATTTTGAGTTTGAGGTGCAATTAGCAGGTATGAATCGCTCATTGGCACCTGGTATAGAAACGGTATTTTTAACTGCGGCTGAGAAGTTTGCCTTTGTGTCTTCCAGTCTGGTGCGCGAGATTGCTCGCTTGAAAGGTGATGTGTCGGAGTTTATACACCCTGAAATACATCAGCGATTAAAAGATAAATTAGACTTAACTACGGAGTAAACCATGGCTTTAATGATCACTGAAGAATGTATTAACTGTGATGTATGTGAACCAGAGTGCCCTAATGAGGCAATCACACCGGGAGATGATATTTATATCATTGATCCGGATAAATGTACTGAATGCGTTGGACATTATGAAACCTCACAATGCGTTGAAGTATGTCCCGTAGATTGCATACCTCATGATCCCGCTCATGAAGAAACTCAGGAAGAGTTGATGGAAAAATATCATCGACTCACCGGGAAATAATCTCCCTTGCCTCTGGCCCTGCTACCTTTGCGACGCATCACTGGTTTTCACCTTGATGAACTGAATGACTGGGTAGCAGAGCTGGAGTGCGGCCACAAGCGTCATGTAAGACATAATCCTCCCTGGCAGAACAGGGAATGGGTGCTCAGTACCAATACTCGCGAAGATCGTATTGGACAATTCTTAAACTGTAAAAAATGCCTTGAAAAGGATTAACTGGTCAGTTTGCGGTAAATATCCGACACCTTGTAAGGTAGTTTTCTAATATCATCAATCACTACATAGTTTGCATGCCCATACATATGCGGCAGGTAATCACGTGCCTCTTCGTCGATAGTGATACAGAAAGGATGTACGCCTTGCAGACGTGCTTCGAATAATGCCATGCGGGTATCCTCGATACCATACTCTCCGTGATAGCTATCGTAATCGTCGGGTTTTCCATCGGACAGGGTGATCAACAGCCTGGTTCGAGCCTGCACCTCACTGAACAGATGAGTAAGATGGCGTATTGTGACACCCATACGCGTGTAATCTTGCGGTTCAATGGCAGCTATACGTGCCTTGATCTCTGCATTATATCGGTCTTCGAAAGATTTGATCCGGTAGAGCTCACAACGTTTGCGAGTCATCCCTGAAAAACCATAGATAGCATAACGGTCACCTAACGATTGCAGGGCTTCGCATAACAGGATAAGTGCTTCACGTTGTGCAGTATTAATCCAGCCTTTAGTAGATCCGCTCATATCAATCATGAATATCACTGCGATATTACGTTCTGCTCGATGCGCTTTGGTATAAATTCGAGAAGATAACTCCATACCACTGCGAACATCAGCGAGAGAGTTAACCAGAGCGTCAATATCAAGATTTTCACCGTCTGGCTGTTTTTTTAATACCCGGTTTTCATCGCGCATGGCTTCAAAGGTCCTGCGCAGGGACTGACTCAGGCCCTTATATTTGTTCAGAGTATCAGATACAAAGTTACTGCTATGGTCAGGCTTGATTTCCTTTTCTCTTAATGCGCACCAGTTTTTGCGATGAGCCTGGCGAGTGCAATCCCATTCATCGTAGAGGAAAGCGCCGTCTTCATGGTATGTGCCTTTCCACACTGCATCCGGATCGGCTTCTATTTGCTGTTGAGCCTGCCATGCATGATAGGCTCCGGGTCCTGCCGCCTGCAGGTAGTCATCGGGCAACTCACCATTATCCTGAATGATCGAATCAATCAGGCTGCTTATTTCATTGTTCAGGGGTACATTAACGCCATCCAGTTCCAGTTCATAGCTCACACCCTGATCCAGATCCGTATCCGGTATTTCATATTTGTTGAATTTGGGCCCGTTCTCCTGAGGCTGGATGTCCTCAAAATCTTCATCATCAGCATCATGGGGAGGTTGCTTTCCCAACTCGTCTGCCGATTTTGCGAGCAGTAACTGAAACAGTTTCTTTTCTTTTATACGCCGTGCTGCACGGACCGATTCAACCATATCGGGTTTTAGTGTGCCCTGGTAAACCGGAGTGTAGGCATCAAACTCATTACATTCAGAAATCAGTTGTACGCAAAGGCTGGCATCTGCATCGGTGCTTGATAGCTGGGTTATGAGTTTTTCAGGAAAAAGTTTATCGGGTGTTACCTCCAGTAGACCTTGCATTTGTCTATACAGGCCAGGGAAATCACGTTGTATGCAGGCATCCAGTCGCAGGGTTTCCAGTTGATGAAATCTTTGCAGCGCCTGCTCGGGGTTGGGGTACTCAGATAGAGCAGCAGACAGGTCAATACGCCAGGTGCCGTACCAGGTTTGAGCCCATTGATGCACTGCCATCGCCTTGTAGATGGTGAAATTGGTTTTCTGATCTTTGGATTCACAGATAACCTCAGGCAGATAAAGTGTTTCGGTATCGGTGTAAAACTCATCATGCGGCTGAATTTTGAGTTGACGCCCATTCAATCCGTGCAGGAAATTTTCCAGTACAGTTTTTACCTTATCGAGTACGGTACCTTTTTGCATACGTTGGTATTGCTCAATAAATGGCGGCAGGTTCCTGATGATTTGCATGGCTGGATACAGGCCCGATGAAAAGTAGCTATCGAGGGCGGATTGCAGCCACTCTTCAGTACCGTGCTGGCCAATGACTGATAATGCTTTTTCCGCCCTTAATGCAAACTGGTAGGCAAGTTCTGGCTGGGTTTGAGCAATATTGGTGACCCAGTTAAGTACATATTGCTGCCATTGAGGCTGTTGCGACAGAATACACTGCGCGACTTCTTCAACCGTCCAGTCGTCAAAAAAATAGGGCTCGAGTATCTGTTTTAAGTCATGCTGGTTGATGGTTTTATGCACGTATCGTATTCAAAATGTGAATTATAGCAGGGCTATCACAGCTATTGCGGTATAGCGGATGGGGTCTTGCGGGAGAAAAGGTTATCCATATTACGTGCTTTTTGATATTTAGAACCATTTTTTACCACAGAGATTCTGCTCCGTAAGCACAGCTCTGTCGCGCAGGAAACATGAGGCCGTGCTTAATAGGCAGGTGCGCAGGCGAAGACAAGGTTCGTTCTCGTTCCTGATTTTCGTGGTTAATTTTATGCCGCAAAAGAATGAACCACGAATTAGGGCAGGATGCCCGTAAGTAGGGCAACGCAGGAGCAGTTGCCGAGGACACGAAGATCACGAAGGTTTTTTGGTTGTTCTTGATGTTTCCTATGGTGGCTTGCAGGTGCTGCGGTTTGGTTGTGCGGGCCGTAAGGATTATTTTTAAACCACAGGGAACACAGAGGGCACAGAGACTATATTATTTGATATCTTCTTAGTGGCCTTCGTGGTTATCTTATTTTTTCTCGTTCCCATGGTTCTCCGCACTACAGTCCGGAATGGTTGAGTTGTACCTGGAAACGGCCAATAGTGGCTAGCTGTTCAGAAGCAATAGTTAAACGGAGTCTTAAATATAAATGCTCGTCATTACCGGACTTGATCCGGTAATCCAGCCGCTCTCGAATACCCTGTCATCGTACTGGATTACCCAGTCAAGCTGGGTAATGACGATGTAATAGTGGTTGTTATGAGCCTTTTGAAACACACAGGAAAGTAGAGTGGTCCTTCGTGGTAACCCCTGTAAATTACTTCTTAGAAAGAATGTGCTGTAATTAGATTAATCAATATTGGCTCTCTTTTTGTTCTCGTGTATTCACAATAGTTGATGCAGATCAATCTCTGCATTACTGATTGTATTATATTGAATATCTTACATGATACTGCATTCTGGTTAGGTTTTATTTACCGGGTAATCAAAATATTTAAGGAATCTCTGATGATTGCAGAGGTTCCTGCGACACAGGGATTTGCCGCCAAAATTAATGACTGCAAGTCTTTGATTTTGAGAGAAAAGCAGAAATCGCATTTTTCGTTTTTCTCGCTCTGAATAATGCATGGATGCATTATTCAGAGCTTCCTTAAATGAGATTACTGGTCACAGCATTTCAACCTTGTTGTCTCATCAATACCTCAACCAAGGAGCACAAGTTATGCTAAAAATTAATTCGAATGAGGGTTTTAGAAAAGCCCTTGAATCTCTATCGCTTCAGAAGCAGCGACTGCTAGGTGCTCGCTTTATAGCTAACGTTCTTGACCTGACCAATGATAAACACATCATTCAAGCGCAATCTATTGCGGCTAAAAGTGATGCATCAGCTGAGGAATTACACGAAGCTTATCAATCAGCACATGCCAGTTATATGCGCACACACCCCAACTCAACTATGGCTGAACTTGACTGGGCAAAACAAACTGAACATTTTATTACCAAAGCCTGTATAGCCTGTCTTGCGCCGACCTACCCGGAAGCACCTACACATGATCTGGCGCAAAGAGTGAGCATGTATTGTCAGATGGCAAGAACCTGCGGCAGTATTAATCATGATGGTGACTACCCTTCGTTCACAAATACTGAGGAGCTGGCTAAAAAAGAAGTGAATGATCAGTACAGAATAGCCAGTGAATTTTTAGCGGAATCCTGATTATCTCAGAGGTCTGAAGACCCGTAGGGCGAGGCCTGAAGCACAGCTTCGGCGTCGCCTATACGGATATAGATGAGGAGCGAGAGCAAAATGAGGTAGCTTTACATTCCTTGAAAAGGGAGCAATCATTCTCTACGCAATGCGCCTTGAACCTGCATGCATCAGGTCCCGCAGGGACATAACATAATTGATCAGAGCTGCCTTAAGCTAGAAACTTACCACTGCGTAACAACTGGGCTTCCATCATTTCCAGTTCACGCGAGCCAGATATCACGATATTTGAATCAGGTACAAAGTCTATGCTGCTATCACCATGATCATAGGGTACTGAATTCAGGATGACTTTCATTGCATTCAGACGAGCCAGATGCTTATCGTTTGAGCGGATGATTTTCCAGGGTGCATGCGTGGTATGGGTTTTTTTCAGCATTTGATACTTTACATTGGTGAAATCGTCCCATCTTTCCTGTGCCTGAACATCCACCTCAGACAATTTCCATTGTCTTAAGGGGTCTGATTTACGTCGCTCAAATCGTCGCTCCTGCTCGTCTTTGGTGACACTGAAATACAGTTTAACGAGAATGGTGCCCTGACGAATCAGGTCTTTTTCAAAGCCACTCACACCACGATTAAAGTTCTTGTATTCCTCGTCGCTACAAAAGCCGAATACTGGCTCCACCATGGCCCGGTTGTACCAGCTACGGTCAAATAAAACGACTTCTCCGCCGCGTGGAAACTGACGAACATATTTCTGAAAAAACCACTCTGTTTTTTCGTACTCCGTTGGTTTGCCCAGGGCTACCACGCGATAGTGTTTTTCATTCATGTATCGGGTTACACGTCGAATGGTGCCACCCTTGCCAGCTGCATCACGACCTTCAAACAGGATGATCATGCGTTTTTTGGTCCTTTCAAGATGTTGTTGCATCTTGATCAGTTCAGCCTGCAGGGGTTTTAATTCTTCTTCCTGCTGAAACTTTCGGTAGGCTTTTTTACGCTCCCGTTTCATGATTTCGGTTTCATTCAGCTCAGAGTCGTCATCTACTAACTGCTGTAGTTTTGCTTCATTTTCACCGTCTGGATTATTGCTATCTAGTTCGCTCATACTCCCCTCATTACTTATAATCTACTTTTATTAAAAATCAGGCCATAAAAACTATGTTTGCTGTTATTCAAAGCCGATGTGGACGTTGCTAATATCTCCTCAGTCTTCTTCAGGTGTGCAGATATCTGGTACGAAGGTTTGATCAGACATAGGAGGTCTTACATAGCCAATGCCTTCTTCTCGCTTGGGCAATTTTATGGGTTCAGGAGTGAGATCCTTATAAGGAATTTGGCTTAGTAAATGGGCAATACAATTGATTCTTGCATGCTTTTTGATATCAGACTCAACAACGTACCAGGGTGCCTGTTTGATGTCGGTATGCGCGAACATCTGGTCTTTGGCTTTCGAGTACTCTACCCATTTTATACGCGATTGCAGATCCATAGGACTCAGTTTCCAGCGTTTATGTGGTTCCTTGATACGTGACTGAAACCGGTGCTCCTGCTCTTCGTCTGAAACAGAGAACCAGTATTTAATCAGTATGATACCCGAGCGTACCAACATACGTTCAAACTCGGGACAGGAGCGCAAGAACTCCTGATACTCTTCATCCGTACAGAATTCCATTACCTTTTCAACTCCGGCACGGTTATACCAGCTGCGGTCAAATAACACCATTTCACCAGCGGCAGGTAAATGAGGAACATAGCGTTGAAAATACCACTGGCTTTTTTCGCGCTCAGTGGGTGCAGGCAATGCAACTACTCGACAGACACGAGGGTTAAGATGTTGTTGAATTCGTTTGATGACACCGCCTTTACCGGCTGCATCTCGTCCTTCGAAGAGAACGACGACTCTCAGGCCCTTGTGAGCAATCCATGCCTGAAGTTTTACCAGCTCAAGTTGCAAGCGGAATAGTTCTTCTTCATAACGTTTTTTCCCTATGATTTTCGTTTTTGATTTTTTATTCATTACTGCCCCCTGACGTATGAAAAGTAGAAACGCGATTTTTAAGTATAGTCCGACTTTTTAAGGGCTTAGTTGAGGGAAGTCAAAGGATACCCGATTACCATCAGGTTTCAGAAGGCTTTAACCTCGATTCAGAAGTTAACCGCTCGCGTTAGAGGTTAACCCACTGTTTAGTGAACCATTTCCATCGATGTATCTTTTCTCGCGCCTATTTTTGGCAATGAGTGCAATAGAATGTTGAGCGTTGTCCCTGAGTAATACGCTTGATAGGGTTTGAGCAGTTAACACAGTTTTGATTTTCGCGCCCGTAAACCTGTAGTGATTGCGCGAAATAACCTGGCTTTCCGTCTGCCTGGGTAAAATCCTGCAATGTGGTACCACCCTGTTTTATAGCCTGTTGCAGGATTACTTTAATCGCATCTACCAGTAGCTGTATGCGTTGTTTAGAAATTCGCAGTGCCGCCGTTTTGGGGTTTATTGCACAGCTAAATAAACTCTCACAGGCATAGATATTCCCTACACCTACGACGATATGACTATCCATGATTAAGTTTTTGATCGCAGTTTTGCGTTTACGAGAATTCTGATACAGATATTCGGCATTAAAATCATCACTTAGCGGCTCTGGGCCAAGAGCTGATAACAGCTTATGTTGCATGGGGTCTTCATACGTTAGTAATAATGCTCCAAAGCGACGCGGATCTCTAAAACGCAAAGAGTTATCATTGTCCAGGCATACAATTACGTGCTCGTGTGCATTGTGTGGCATCTTCCTGGGCAGTATACGCATACTGCCTGACATGCCCAGGTGCCATATCAAATGGCCTTTGTCAGTTGACATTAACAGGTATTTTGCACGGCGTTGTAGCTTGAGGATATTTGCACCTTCAAGCAGAGTGATCTCCGCAGGGATTGGCCAGCGTAATCTGGGCTGATTAATAATGATTTTACGGATGCTATGACCAGTTAGATATGGCTCTATACCGCGCATTGTGGTTTCAACTTCAGGTAGCTCAGGCATGTTTACTGCTCAGATATAATGAAAGCGAGTGACAGGCCTGCGCTCTCCCAGCGTTAGTTAGCTGGTGCCTTATCCAGCGATAATAATTCATAGTACAGATGTTCCGGAAAATGGTATTGCAAATTCAAATCGGGCCGGGCAATGATGATTTCTGGCTGGATAGAGAGCAGGAAGAATTCTTTGCTTTGGGCATGATCAAATTCAGCGATAATTTTCTTTAATGGTGTCAGGCCCGTGTTATAGGTCTCGACAGACGATGCCTGCAGACTTTGCCAGTTTTTAATAACAGCCTGGATTCGGTCTGAATTCTGAGAAGGCTTATTGCTTACCCAGCCAGAGGCTTCACGGTTCAGGGTGAAATCAGGAAATTGCAATGATTTGAGTCCGGAGCCAGTGGGAAGCAGTCGCTTATCTACCAGGCCACTGCTGCCATTACTGATAAATGCATAATGAATATCATCAACCAGGTAAACGGTAGAGTCGATCATCAGATATCGGCGACTGCCAATCTGGTTGGTGGTGCCAAAGTAAATCGGTTTCTGGTTAAGCGTGACTACGGCCTTTGGAATGCTCAGGCCCAGTGTTGAGATATCGATCTCATTGTTGGGTAGTTTGGAATGGTATTTGGTACTCACCAGACTGGCTATGCGTTCAACAGCTATATTATCGGCAAACCATTGGAAAGGCGTGGTGATAAACCAGCGATTTTCGTTTTTCTCTAACTGAATGCTGCCATCCGCAGTTTCAATACGAATGCTCTTGACCTGTTGTGGCTTTAGTCTAGTAATCGCATCTCGATCAAATTTCTGATCTTCGGTAATCGGATACTTATGTCCGATCCAGGTGAAGACAATAATCAGAACTAATAAAAAATAATTAATTAACCAACGTCTGCTTAACATTCAAGGAGCCTCTGAATAAGTCTGGGCCAAATAGATTGGCAATCAAAATCAGCCAATTCAAGGCACTAAACGCAGGTAATAGTACACTATTGCGAAGCTTCGCAACGCTGAAGTGCCTGGTTTTGGTGTCAAGATAATGGTTCATGGCTTGTTTGGAGGCTCCTTAAGATTACCTCTTCCTGCGTACAAGCCAGATACGAATGCCTGCAGCCAGCAGGGCTATTGGCAGCAATAGTAAAAATGTGAGTGCAATGAATAGCTGGCTGTTACTGGATAATTCCAGTTTGGTATCTGTTGCGCTGCGTGGAGAAATGGCAATCAAATTATCATCATGACTTAGCCAGTTAAACAGGTTAAGGCCAAGGTCCAGATTACTGCCATTACCCAGATACTGATTGGATAGAAAATCGGCATCACCAACTACAACTACGCGCTGTGTTTGCAGACTGCCATCCTCCTTTTGCACACTACGTTCCAGGCTGTAGCCCAGATTTAACGGGCCAGCGACTTCTGCGTTCTGGTCACCCTGTGTTATCTGGCCTTTGAGTTCGCCCACTTCATTCCAGCTACGAGCCTGGGTTGCCAACAGTGGAACAGCCTGCCAGTCGCTTTGTTCTCCATGAAACTGCATGGCCTGTGCTCGTGGAAAAAGGGTCAGAGCTTTCAGCTGATTGGTAATTGCATGGCGCGGATAGTCGGCCACCAGAGCAAAATCTACCCGTGAAAGTCCCAGAACTTGAGTTCTGGGATCGACAATGACGCCAGGCAGAAATTCCAGTTCCAGTTGTTCGGCCAGTGTATCCAGTGAATCATCCTGTGAGATATCTGCCAGCCATAACAGATTGCCTCCGGCCTCCACATAGTGTTTGATCATGTCAATCTCACCCGGCAGTAGAGCAGTTGCTGCATCGGCGATTACCAGTATGTCGGTATTGTCGGGGACGGTAGTGCTTTGCATCAGGTTGACAGGTTGAATTTCAAATCCTTTTTCTGCCAGTCTGGAACCAAACAGTTGCAGGTCATAATTGGCTGCGCCGTAGGCATCGCGCTCACCATGTCCTTCGATAAACATCACCCAACGCTCAGCTTCACGAGTCAGTCTGGCGAGCGCATTGGTAATGCTTGATTCGGTAATCTGTTGTAAATTTTCCTGTCGGCCATTCACCTCAATAACAACTTCTCCATCGCGTTGAATATTGAGGTCACGTAATTGATCGGGTACAAAATCAGGGTTAACGCTGCTGTACTCAATGAGTGGCTGGAGGTCATGATAACGATTAAAAATTGCATCTATGCTGTCTTTAATGTTATTCGCCGGTGATACAAAGGCAGTGATTTTGACGGGGTGCTGGATACCCTTTAACAACCTTTGGGTCGGCAGCGACAGACTATTTGACTGGCTGGCTGTAAGGTCGATTGAAAAACTATACTGAGTAGACAACCAGGCGAGGGTGCCTACAAGGCCAATAAATAAAATTATGAACAGGCTGGACTGGATACGGAGCTGGAGGCGAGTTTTGTTATTCAGTTTCATTGCTTGGCATCTAGTGTTGCAGGCGGTCGCCATCCAGTCGGCGAATGGTTAAACCGAGGAACAGCAGAATAATCAACAGGTAGTAGCTGACATCGCTGGTATTGAATACCCCTGCCAGTAAAGGCTGGTGATGCTTGAGCAGAGACAGGTAAGCGATAACCGACTGTCCCTGATCCAGGCTGTCAGTCACCCAGTCGATGATCCACAGCATTAACAGGGCGCCAAAGGTGCTGACTGCAGCAATGGTCTGGTTCTCGGTAAGGCTGGAAAGATACAGCCCAATGGCTGCAAAGCTGCCAAGCAATAACAGCATGCCGATAAAGATGGACAACAGTTTACCGAGATCGAGCTGTGTACCGAGCAATAGGGATAGTGGCATAAGCATCAGCAGACAGGTAAGTATCAGTATAAAAAAGATCAGCCCAAGGTATTTCCCGAGCACCATCTGGGTGATTGAGATGGGTGCGGAAAACAGCAGGTTAATGGTTTTATTCTTTTTCTCTTCTGCCAGGCTGCGCATGGTAATCAACGGCATAATCATCAGCAGGATGATGGCAGCCAGTGAGAACATGGGCGAGACGACGACATCGGTGACACCGGGTACATTCTCAAGACGCATGAACTGAGGTTGCAGGGTGAAATAGTTTTCGATTTGCGCCAGAAACATATAACCCAGAATGGCCTGTATCACGGCCAGAATAATCCACGCCAGCGGTGACAGAAACATGCTGGTAAATTCGCGTTTGGCAATGGTGAATATCATGCGCTGGTTACCTCTTCAGCTTGTGTTGCAGGGGCTTCAGCGGTGGTCAGTTCAACGAATATCTGTTCCAGTGAAGTATGTTCCGGGATCAATTCAAACAATCCCCATTGCTGTTTCACCGAGGCTTCAACCAGCGACTGGGCAAATTCAGTAGTTTCAAACTGTATCTGGTATCGTTGGGCGTCAATGCTGTTAACAGTGGTTACGCCCTGCAGCGCTAGCAGGGCCTGTTCATCAGGTGGCTGCTTGAAAGCAACCTTTAACTGATTGCTGCTACCACGCTGATTCAATTCTTCAATAGAGGCGTTATAAATCATTTCACCACGGCGGATGATCTGTACCCGGTCACAGGTAGCCTGAACCTCTGGCAGAATATGGGTGGATAAAATAACGCTGTGCTCCTGCCTGAGAGATTTGATCAGGCTGCGAATTTCACGAATCTGTATTGGATCCAGTCCAACGGTAGGCTCATCCAGAATGACGACCAGCGGTTGGTGGATAATGGCCTGCGCAATCCCCACACGTTGCTGAAAGCCCTTGGAAAGGTTGCCGATCAGGCGTCTGCTGACGTCTTCCAGAGCGCAATGGGCCTTGGCCTGTTGCAGAGCTGATTTGATCTGGCCAGCTGGAATACGATGCAGCTTTGCGCAATAGATCAGATATTCATCTACGGTCAGCTCTCGATACACTGGCGGGTTCTCCGGCAGATAACCGAGGCAGGATTTGGCTTCAATTGGATGATCAATAAGATCATAACCATTGATGCTGATTTGACCGGAATTGGCCGCCAGACTGCCTGTGATCATCTGCATACAGGTTGACTTACCCGCACCATTAGGGCCCAGAAAGCCAAGTACCTCACCCTTATTCAGAGTGAAACTTACCTGATTGACCGCTATGGTATTGCCATAGACACGAGTCAGGTTTTCTACCTGAATTAACGGTGTGTTGATATTTTGGCTTTGCTTGAGGGCATCCATCTTTGGTTTTGACTGGGTTAAAAGCTGGGGGGATTTTACTGGGTTTGTGAGGGGGGCGAAAGGGCAAACCATCGCTCTGCTTGTAGTATTTTTCTATGGGATTAATAGATTAACTAATCTGGATAAACGCATCATTGTGGTGCGTTGCGTGTGTAAGCTATGACTTCTGATAAATGAGGCACTATTTTGGTGCGATTTGCTTGATGGGATTCAGATGATAAGTATCAGAATGGAAATACGGGTGAAAATACGCATGATGGTATGCATGTATTAACAACAGGTGATTCTTTGTCTTTATCGGATTCATTAACTCAGCAACTTCAACAGCAAATCAAGCAATTTGATCTGCCAGATACGTTTATGCAAAGCGTTGAAGATTACCTGCTACCGCTTGCCAGACATATTTCGGCGCAGGCGAAGTTGCGGGATAAGAGCATGCTCATCAGTATCAATGGCTCGCAGGGATCCGGTAAATCGACCATGACGGTTTTCTTAAAGCTTATCCTGCAGCATCATTTTAATTTGAGTAGTGCTGTGGTTTCGATAGATGACTTTTATCTGACACGTGCACAACGTCAGCAACTGGCACAAAAGATACACCCACTGTTTGAGACACGTGGTGTGCCTGGTACTCACGACATTGGATTAGCGCAAACAACCCTGCAACGATTAAAAGACTGCAGCCCCCAGTTACCTTGCCGGATTCCTGTATTCGATAAGTCTATCGATGATCGAGCAGATGAAGCGCTTTGGCCGATCATAAAAAGCCCGGTGGATGTGATTCTATTTGAAGGCTGGTGTAATCATGCGCCCCCGCAAAGCGATCAACAACTGCTTGATCCAATAAATGATCTGGAAAAACTGGAAGACCCACAAGCGGTGTGGCGTAAATATGTGAATCAACAGTTACATGAATATCACGTAAACCTGTTTTCAAAGGCTGACATGCTGATTTTTATGCAAATTCCCTCTTTTGAAAAAGTTTATGAGTGGCGAGGACTGCAGGAACATAAGCTTAAGAAAAGTGCCGGTGAATCCCGTCAGGGCGTGATGGATCAGCAGCAGTTAAGGCGTTTTATACAGCACTATGAACGTATCACCCGCTCATGTCTCAAGGAATTACCAGATACTGCGGATATTATTTTAACGATAGATGATGATCATAGAATTGCATACATGCAGATAGTTGGGGGCAGTATAAAATGATCGATCAACTGTTAATTATCAGCGATATGGATGGCACTATTCTTAACCATCACGATTACAGTTATGAAGCAGTATTAGCGCAGTTGGCTGAATTAGAGCAACAGCAAATACCGCTGATATTAAATACCAGCAAGACCTTTGCGGAGCTGAAAAGCTGGATAGGCAAATTAAACATTAAGCATCCATCTATTGTAGAAAATGGTTCGGCGATATTCATTCCGCAGGGGTATTTCTCAGATACTGTGCTTAAAGGGCAGTGGGTTGATAATAGCTTTGCTGGATATCAGGTGATTGTTCTGGGTGAGTCTATCGTCACTCTGGCGGCTTTTTTATCACAGCACAAGCCAGCGGCTATCGATTTCAGCAGCTGTAGCGTAGACGAAGCCATACAACTGACCGGACTCAATCCACAACAAGCTGCAGAGGCACAGAATCGTCAGTACTCCATTCCATTAAGTTTTGACAATGTAGAGCAGGAGCAGGAATTTTCTGAGTTAGCCAGGCAGCATGGTTTTGCAACGCTTAAAGGAGGTCGATTTTTACATCTGTTAGGTAAAACCGATAAGGGGCTGGCATCGCAACGCTTAAAACAGTTTTATGAGGCTGAGAATAAAGCTCGGTATGGTGTTATTGCATTGGGTGATAGCCCCAATGATACGGCTATGCTGACTCAATCGGATATCGCAGTCGTGGTGAATTCGCCTTCCAGCGAAAATCTTAAACCATCTACTAATGAATTGATCCGAACACAGCAGCAGGCACCACAGGGATGGAATGAAGGCGTGCAATTGGCGCTTGAATTAATAGAAAAAGAAATGCAAACAGGAAAAAATTATGGCTGATAGTTTTCAAAGTGGCAGAGTAACTACCCTGCATAACATCGTAAAAAGACCCGTCGAAGATATTGAAAAAGATCTGATACAGTTTTCTCGCAAGCGTCCTATGGGGCTAATTCTACCAGCGCTATATTCTGAGCTGGAACGCCCGGCACTGGCGAATATAGTTGATGAACTGGAAAAGGTGCCATACCTGAGTCAGGTAGTCATTGGGCTGGATCGAGCCAGCGAAGCTGAATACAAACATGCCATCCAGTACTTTGATCGTCTGCCTCAGGATCATCAGATTCTATGGAACGATGGCCCTAATCTGAAAAAGATAGATGACATCCTGCAAAAAGAAGGGCTTTCACCCAATCAGTTGGGTAAAGGACGTAACGTATGGTACTGCATGGGGTATATGCTGGCATCGGCCAAAAGTGAGGCGATTGCATTACACGATTGCGATATTGTCACTTACGATAGATCAATGCTGGCACGTTTGATCTATCCAGTGGCTAACCCGGGTTTCTCCTACCAGTTTTCCAAGGGCTATTACTCGCGCGTTGCTAATAATCATTTAGGTGGGCGCGTATCACGTCTGCTGGTTACGCCATTGATTCGCGCATTGCAGAATAACCTGGGGCATCAGGAGTATCTGACATTTATGGACAGCTTTCGCTATCCGCTGGCAGGTGAGTTTTCCATGCGTAAAGATGTCATGAGTAGTCTACGTATTCCCAGTGACTGGGGATTAGAGGTGGGTGTATTACTGGAAATGGCGCGCAATTACTCAACCCGTCGTATCTGTCAGGTAGAGATTGCAGACATCTACGATCATAAACATCAGGAAGTGTCCGAGGATAATGATGAAGGCGGACTATCCAAGATGTCGATTGATATTTCCAAGGCCTTATTCCGTAAGCTGGCTACCGATGGCCATGTCTTCAATAAAGGAATTTTCCGTAGTTTAAAGGCCACTTACTACCGGGTTGCGCTGGATCTGATCGATAGCTACCACAGTGATGCGACCATGAATGGCTTAGATTTTGACACCCATGCCGAAGAAAAAATGGTTGAGTTATTTGCTGAAAATATAATGAAAGCAGGGCATGTTTTCCTTAATAAACCGATGGAACAGCCCTTTGTACCGCACTGGAACCGAGTAGCCAGTGCTATCCCCGATATCTTTGAACAATTGCTGGAAGCAGTGGATAAAGACCATGAGCTGTATAAGTAACGAGTATGAAAAAGAAGAATTCCGAGCTGCGTGAAAAGGTATTAACTCATCTGGATTTTATCTATCCAGATAACAACAACCAGCAGCTTGCACGTCAGTTAATCCAGATTATGGGGCTGGATGTTATCTGTAAAAAGCCCAGGCCTCATGAAAATAACTGGAATCAATCTGATGTAATCGCCATTACCTATGGCGATACCTTCGTAAAACAAGGTGAGAAACCGCTGAAAACGCTAAGAAGATTTTTTGAAAGCAATTTTTCAGGTGTCATCAATGCTATTCATATACTGCCGTTTTATCCCTGGAGCTCAGATGATGGCTTTTCTGTCATCAACTACAAACAGGTTAATGACACGCTAGGGGGCTGGATCGATATCGAAAGAATTGCTGTTAATTTCAAGTTAATGGCCGATCTGGTTATCAATCACTGTAGTTCTCGCAGTGAATGGTTTGAGCGCTTTAAACAGGGGGTTGAACCCGAGAAGGATTTTTTTATTACGGTAGACCCGGAAACCGACCTGTCAGAGGTGATACGCCCACGTACCAATGACCTGCTGCGAGAAGTAGAGACGAGCGATGGTGTGAAGCATGTCTGGTGTACCTTCAGTCACGATCAGGTAGACCTGAATTTTGCCAATCACGAGTTACTCAAGGAAATGGTCAGTATTATCGATTATTACCTGAACCGGGGCGTGCAGATATTTCGCTTTGATGCCGTGGCATTTCTATGGAAAGAGGTCGGCAGCAACTGTCTTAATCTGCCACAGACGCATGAAATGGTTCGTCTACTGCGTACCCTGATCGAATATCGTAATCCACGTGCGATTATTATTACCGAAACCAATATTCCCAATCGTGAAAATCTGGCTTATTTTGGTAATGCTAACGAAGCCCATGTAATCTATAATTTTGCTCTGCCTCCTTTATTGCTGCATGGTTTGATCAGTGGCAATAATTATTATCTAAATAACTGGTTGATGAGTATGCCACCGGCTCAGGATGGCACCACCTACCTTAATTTTGTGGCATCACACGATGGTATTGGTCTGCGTCCGGTAGAAGGGATTTTATCGGATGAAGAAATTCGACAGATTACCGATACCATGCAGGCCTTTGGTGGTCGCATATCCTGGCGTAACCTTTCAAAGGATGAAGTACGGGCCTATGAAGTCAATATAAGCCTGTTCGATGCCTTAAGCGGCACCATTGATGGTAAGGATGAATGGCAGATTGAACGCTTTATCTGCGCACATGCCATCATGCTGGGTCTTGAAGGTATACCGGCATTCTATATTCACAGTCTACTGGCTACCGAAAACGATTTACACCGTATGGAAACCTCCGGTAATAACCGCGCAATCAATCGACATGTATGGGACTGTGAAGAACTGAATGCACTACTTGAGGATAAGAACTCGCATCACTCAATTGTGATGAGTCGTTTGAAAGAATTGATAGCGATACGTATCAAGCATACTGCGTTTCATCCCAACGCGACGCAATATACGCTGCATCTGGGTGAAGGTATTTTTGCATATTGGCGCCAGAGTCGTAAACGTGAGCAAAGTATTTTCTGTATCTACAATATAAGTTCTGAAATGAAACAACTGCAGCTCAGTAGTATCAATCTGGTGGAAACACAAAGCTGGATAGATTTGATATCTGGGCAGCACATAGATGATCTTCGAGCTATTATGGAATTACAGCCTTACCAATGTCTATGGATCGTCAATCATTCGCAAGACTGATTTACACCACCACAAACCTGCACTTCATCGTGTCCAATTGCGGAATTCAGCTTGAGTGGACATAGTTGGATTTCGTAGAAGTTCTGTGAGTGATTATTTTGAGAGTTAGCCCTGGTATCGAATCCTGGGCATTTATTGTTGAGTCCAATCCGTAGATAACATTTCCTTCTCGGTCACTCCAAAAACGGTTGTATAAACGCTCTTATCCGCTCCATATCAAATCTTTTGGCCAGTTTCTGTAGTTGTTGGGCAAATGGAATGTAAGCTTCATTCTCTGTCTCCAGGTGAGAAGCCAACTCCTGTATTTCAAAGATCTGTCCCTGTTCGGCTAACTGATTTATCTCATGCAGCCGTTCACTGGACGGTGCGACCAGTTGTGCATCGGGTTCGCTGTTCATCTCAGCGTATTCCCATGTCAATCCCAGCTGTTTTTCCAGGCTCTGATAGATCTCATTGATGTCAAAGGGTTTTCTTATGTAGTCGTCTATCCCCGCATCGCGCATTTCCTGCTCCTGCTCCCTGAATGCCGAAGCCGTAACTGCAACAATCTTTACATCACAGCCTTCCGGCAGTTCACGAATCCGTCGCGTGGCTTCTAACCCATCCATCACGGGCATGCGTTGATCCATCCAGATAAAATGCGGTTGCCAGCTTTTGAACAACTGTATGCCCTGTTCACCATTCTCGGCAATCTGTACCTGCAGACCGACGGATTTCATCAGGCGCGCAAGTAGCAACTGATTTTCGCGCTGATCTTCGACGATCAGGATGCGGTATTCGGGTTGCCCAGGGGCTAGTCCTTTGACTTTACCGGTATTGGTTGCCGGAATCATGGATTCGATAGTCGCTTCGTCTACTAGTTCCACCGGTAGATCAACGCTGAATATGGAACCCTTGCCAAGGGTACTTTTAACCGCTATGCCTCCACCCATCATCTCCACGAACTGGCGTGTAATCGCCAGACCCAGCCCGGTGCCCTCACGTACGTCTGGTGAACTGACCTGGATAAAGGGCTTGAAGATAAGCTTCTGATCCTCTTCGCTGATACCAGGACCCGTATCTTCTACCTCTATCAGCAGATGCTGCTTACTGTTTTCCTTGACAGTGAAGCGTAGGGATATGCCACCCTGACGGGTAAATTTCATCGCATTGCCGATGAGATTGACCAGAATCTGGCGTATACGTACCTCGTCCCCCATGATGTAACGTGGAAACTCGGATGACTGATCCAGTACCAGCCACAGGCCCTTCTGGTCTGCGCGCAACTTCATCAAATCGGTGACTTCGCGGATCAGGGCGCCGAGGTCGAGTGGAGCGATTCTGATCTCAATACGCCCCGATTCGATTCTTGCGATCTCGAGCACGTCGTTGATGATATTCAGCAGATGTTGGCCACTACGGTTGATGATGTCTAGTTTTTCGAGCTGCTCTTCGGCCAGCTCGGGTTCATGCTGCAGCATGGAAGAGAAGCCCAGGATAGCATTTAGTGGCGTACGCAACTCGTGACTCATATTGGCCAGGAACATACTCTTGGCCTGGTTGGCAGCCTCGGCTTTTTCGCGCGCAATTTCTATCTCGCTGGTGCGTTCAATGACGCGCCGTTCCAGGTTTTCAAAGGAGTGTCGCAGTTGCCTGATCATGATATTGAAGGCGGCGGCGAGTTGTCCCACTTCATCACTGGCTTTAAGATCAATCTCTATCAGCTTATCCGAGACTATAGGTGTATCTTTCTCTGTGGAACTATTAATCTGGGTATTAAGACCAATGCGTGAAACGCTGTCTGTTAAGGTCACAATCGGATTGACCAGACGATCTAACAGTACATAGCCAGATATCCCGACAACGATTATAACGAGAAATGCCAGGGCAATTAGCCCGATGACGGTTTCTTTCACTTTCTGAGCTGCACTCGCCCCTGACTGAGCAAAGCCGATGATCAGCCGAGCTTCATCATCATAGCGCAACACAGCCATGGCTTGATAATAGGTTTCCTGATCTAGAATTAGAGTGTGTTGTTGCAGTAGATGATCAGGGCCTGGTTTCATATTATCCTGCTGTACCCACTGCGTTAGTTCTTCCGGCTTCATCTTTATATCCACTGTCTGGATTTGATGCAGCCCATCTGGTGAATACAGAGCGGGTAGAAACCCGGTTTTCAGGGATAGCTGTTCCAGAAATGCTCGATCAAAGGCTTTCTTAAATACAAAGGCTCCGATCACTTGTGGCTTTTTTTGTCCCATCAGATTCCCATGAAGCGTTTCAGGCCTGGCGATGGCCAGATGTTCTACCAGGATTCCTACAGGAGAACCTGCAGTTTCAATTTGTCTCATAACCTCATGAGTTATTGCCTGAACTGGAATAATAATTTGCATCACCATCTGGTCTGCTGAAAAGTCAAAACTGATCGTTTGCTGATCTGTCGGCAAGATAGTGGGAGAGATTAGTTGAGAAATATCGCCCTGGGCCCAGTTGGGCCAATTATTCAAATTCAAGTCCTCGGCTGAGTTTTGAGTAGTCCTGATCAGTGCCTTTTGATTATTCCTAAGCACACTCATGCCAGCTTCGGTTTTTGTTACATAATGACTAAGCTCATTATTCAGATATACAGCGATGCTGGAAAAACCAGCCGAGCGCAATACCACCTGCAAGCGGTTTATTGAAATCGTTTTATTAAAGCCAAATGATCGTTCAAGGTTAGCTGCCTGCTCTGCATCGGACATCTGGAGGGTTTGAGCATACAGCGTGCTTAGGTCACTCAAATTAGCAACTCCAGCCGTTTCCTTTTGCGCGATTGATCGTAGATTGGCCAGATCCTGCTGCAAATCTTTTTCCAGCAGGGCCGCTTGCCGTACCAGACCACTAAAAGCCTCCCGCTTGCTTTGTTGATTAGTCAGGTAGATTTCCAGACCAACATTTAACGCGGTAATAATGATGAGTACCAGAGCAAAGACCTGGAGTAATTTAAGTTTAATACCTGATACTTTCACAGTGCTGCCCAACAAATTCACTTCGACTTATTGTAACGGATAGCCGCTATGGTCACGAATATCCTGATCAATTATCTGTGCGGCCCGGGTTAGCTCTGTTTTGACATCTGCTCCATAAATAATATTGTCTACAGCTTCGGCAAAGGCGCTGGAGATCACGGCATACGCTGGGGTAATCGGACGAGGTACAGCGCGGTCGCTTTGTAGCTGCTGCACGAACAGATGCAAGGGGCCGTTCTTTTTATACAACTTTGATTGCGCCAGGGCGGACTGACGGGCAGGTACTGCACCATTGGCATCTGACATGCGCAGGATTTCTTTCGGGGAAATCAGATATTCAATAAAGCTCCAGGCACCGGCCGGGTCCGGGCAATTGCTGGATATTCCCCAGCTCCATGAACCCATACCAGTCTTTGGTCCATGCCCAAAATCAGGCATAGGCAGTAGAACCAGATCTTCCTTCAAACTACTGGCATATGGTAAGTACATCCAGTGTCCTACCCAGGAGAGGGCGGCTTTTTTAGATGCAGAAAATATATCATCTGAGTCAGCATGTTTACTAACCCAGCCTTTTTGTATCCAGCTCTGGAAATGCTGCATCGCATCAACCGACTGCAATCCATCCAGAACCCTGCTGGCTTTCTGGTAGCTCTGTCGGTCAATTAAGTCTCCACCAAACGATTGCAGGATAGGCGAAAATCCATAGGTATAAAACTCTCCGCGACCGTAGTTAATTTTAAGATCAAGTGCATATTCCACCTCTGGTAGCGCGGTCAATTTTTCCAAAGCCTGTTCAAATTCGTTCAGGTCCCAGGGCGTATCAAAGGTGGGGATGCGCACCCCGGCCTTTTCCAGATAGCTACGGTTACCATAGATCGCCATACCAGAGTCAAATTGAGCAAGGCTATAAAGTTTTCCGTTATAGCTTCCCTGGGCTGTAATAGAGGGTAAAAAATCTGCTTTTAACTCGGCGGACACAAATCGGTCTATCGGTTGCAGGTAGCCCGGCCAGGCAAAGTTATATAGATAGGGGCCATCAAATTCTAATACACAGGGCAGGCCACCCGACGGGGCGCTGCCTGCGACCCTGTTAGTATAAAGTTCCCCCGCTATCTGAAACAGTTGTATTTTGTAATCCTTCTGATCCTGCTCAAACTCCTTGATGCTTGCCACAAGCGCATCGCCTTCTACACTACCTTGTAAATTATGCGTCCAGACGCTGATGACCTTCGGTTTTTTCAGGGTACTGGGAGTTGAAATTGAAGGTGTTGCCGGGGCGGCTATACCCGCTGAAGTGCTTATTCCTGAAATTGCATAAATCGCGAGTATCAGTGCCAGGGAGATCAGTTTATTTTGATAAAGCTTATTCATTTTATATTTACTCCCTAATACGGGTATATCGATAAAACTGCAGCTGTTGCGTGTTTCACCAGGCATAACAGAATAATAAAAAGGCTATAAGTTCTCAGCTAGAGAACCTATGGATTAACAATTTACTTAGCTTTCTTAAATAAGCTCTGATCTAAATCAATGATATCCTCTTTCTACTTAGAGCTTGAGATTTCTTTCCTGTCAAGAAGCGATTATAGTAAAGAAGCTGAGCAAAACCAGCGCCTGCGGTTTTCAGAATCCCCTCCTGTGAACTTAACTCTACACCGTCTGCTACGGCTTTTAAACATAAACTAAGAGTCTCGCAATAAGTCTTTATGGAATTAAGTTGTTCCTAATTCCTCGTTCCCATGCTCCGCGTGGGAATGCATATCTGTCAGACCTGAAGTATAGGTGGTTTAAGTTTATCGTTGCGAGGTGGTATTAACTTTCCGTAATCTGTTTCACACGCCTTTGCCTTCCTTGCTTCGTAGTGTCTTTCTAATAGGCGTGCGAGTCACTTTTTGCCTACAGCAGCAAAAAGTAACCAAAAAATGCCGCCCCGCACAAGCCCTTATGTATTCCGGGCATCCTGCCCTTCACCCTTCGGGCCGCACGATGTGCGTTCAAAAATGTTCCAGACATTTTTGTCGTCAAAAGCACGGCCAAATCGCGGTCGGGACAGACGCGTTCCCGACGCGACTGTCCCTCAAATGACATAAGCTACATGGATGTGGTAAATGCAGAAATTGCAGGAGCAAATTTCTGCCCCTGTCATTTGACCCCGATTTGGCCGCACTTTTGCCGCGGGCTTGAAGGGGGTAGAAAAAAACAAGAGATTTAAAGCAAAGCTTGAAATCTCTAAAAGACTAAAAGCTTTGAATGAAAGTATTCGGTCATTATAGAGATTATGCAGGCAACAATTTGAAGTATTGGTTAGCACTGGGTCTTTGTAATATTTTATTTGCCCTGACCCATTAAGCAGAATCAAGATTCAAACTCAGGCCCTGAGTACCTTTTGTTATCCCTGAAGGCAAAAAACAAAACCTGACCCTGAGGTCTACTCAGGCACCTTGGCAAGATTGAATGCAAACCAAAGTTGGAAGGCGTCGTTCCTCCTTTTTCAACCTACAACTCTTGGTTACGGGTTAAGATAGCCTAAAATCGATGTTTATCACTCCAACCATCGGCCTGGTTAATCAGCATTCCCGTTAATGAGCCGGCTTCCAGCCCTTGTTTGACTTGTTCTGAGATAAAAATTGCCAGCGGATATTCGTGAACACGAAAAAAAGCCAGGTCTTTTGAGAAATCATCTTTCAGGACCAGTTTATTCATTCGCATGATTTTTGTTTTAAACATCTTGGTGTCGCTAGCATCTACATCAATGCCACTGATGCGCCCCACCACATTGAGTATGTAATGCCCCATAATTTGTTGATCTGGCATTTTTACAATCACTGGAAACAGTTGATAGTTGTCCAGAGGTAAGGTTTTAAGTTGTTGAACAAATTTTTCGCTGATTATTGGTGTTCCTGTCAATTCAAAATAATCAGGCAAAGCATCATTATTAGATTCGAGTTCAACGTATATGGGCCCCTCAGTAAAATCGGTGTCGAGCTTGTTACCCCTGGTAAAATGCATTCCCCAACCGGCATTTTGGTATGAAATCATACCAACTAGAATATGCTGTTGGCTTTCGAGTATGTAATACATAGCTATCTTTTATCTAAAATGGGCCTGTATCGAGCTTGGGCTTTGGGTAGTTGATGGATTTATTTGTATGACCCTTGCCGTATTCTGTTCGATATACTTTTTTCGCACCACGAACATTAAACGACTGTGAAGTCGGAGCTGTATATATTTGCTCAGCTAAATTAGGCTCTTTTTGATGTAGATCCCAACCAGAGTCTTCCAGGTTGCATAATTTTATAAAAGCATAATTTTCAGCCTGCTCGATGAGCTCTTTTAGTGACAGCTCCATCTCATCCTGTGAACTTTCATTGCAAATATCCTGATCCGTTATGACGGTAATCAATTGTGCAATCAGCGAATCACATCT